>CAZHST010000032.1:0-34924 GCA_964535215.1 uncultured bacterium | reverse complement strand
TCGCTTTTCGCCAAATGACCGGGTGTTGCTCTTTTTACTAGAGCGTGACCTGTCCACACCGGTTGATATGAATGGCGGGCTCCTGGATACGTACTGGATCAAAGACGATCAGGTGCGTGGGATGAATTTAGATTGGCTGTATGGTCGTGGGGCTGCTGTCCCGCTTCAGGCATTCATTGCCCAGATCCAGGCCGCCCTCACGCCCTGACAGGTAGTTCTTGAAGAAAAGGAGGCTGACCATGGACCGCTTCATCCTCACAGCGTTTTTTGTTCTCCTCCTCATAGGCACCAGCGTAGAGGCCTTTCAGCTCCTCAATGCGCCCCACGGGACGGTTGAGCATACCGATACAGAATTCCGATGGTGTGCGCCAGGCGGGGGAGGGGGGCAACCCCCGGGGGACCGCTGCGATCCGAAGGCTGCCAATAACGATGTTACCGTCATCTCTACCAAGCACGTCCATCTTCCGGCAGATTGGCGGCCACGGATTGATGCGGCGGCTGCGACCTGGACCGCCTTGCCGCCCCAGTTCCAGTTTGTGCCCGCAGCCACGGATGCAGAACGAGGACGCGCTAACGATCAGTTTAATATGATTTCAAGGGACCGTTCAATCAGCTAAAGCCACCACTTGCACAAACTTTCACTCAATACGACTTGAGGCAAATCACAACACCATCCGGCATCAACAACCCCTCCACAATGGGGAAACTCATCGATATGGATACCCAGTTTAACAGCGATCCGTCCATCAAGTGGTATACAGGAGCCACGTGCACGGGCATCCCGGCTGACGCCATTGACCTCCAGAGCGTGATGCTGCACGAGTTTGGCCATTGGCTAAAACTCAAGGACCTCACCCAATTTGTGAATCTAGCTTTTGGGTCGCATCCGACCCACTTTGCCGTGATGGGTCCTGGTGCACCAGGTATTTGTAAGCGGCGCCTCGACACCGCTGAGACGACGGATGACCGCTACGGGTTCCAGTACCTCTACCAATTAGAGTTTCGGTAGGCCCCGAAATTTTTCTTGACACTAGGAAGGAAGCAATGGTATAAGCCATACCATGAAGCAAGGTTTCGTGATGCAGTTATTATCCTCCTACGTAGTAGACGTATGTGGCGTCTGCCCTCGGGCAGGCCGCCCGTAACGTCTCTACGGGGAGCCGTTCCAAGCGTTGGAGCCACGGGGGCAGAGGGATGCCGGAAGCCCCTGTGGCTCTTCGTGTTTTGAAGGCTGAGGACCCTCTGCTCCCCCCAAGGATCAAGAGGAGGGTTCTCGGCATGGCTACGATATGTCGGTGTGGACGACGAATCAACTTCCGGTACGAGGATTGGGGGTGTTTATCATGCGGCGCCCAGTGTTGCCCGTCCTGCGCCTATTGCCCGGAAGGGGTGATCTTCTGCCTTTCCTGTGCAAAGAACGCCTTCGGGGCCATTCCCCTTCCGCAGCTCATCCCGGACAACGGGAAGGTACCCGGGATGGTGCGTCCCCAGGTCTCTTCGCTGCCTTAAGGTGTCCAGCCGTCAGCCACCAGCCATGTCCGACATCCAACATCTGACGTCCACCGTCCAATGGGCTGAAGGCTAACGGCTGATAACGGAACGCTGGCTTACCACCCGGGGGAGGAACAGATGGAGAGGCAACCCTTCGTCCGCCGGACGGAGCTCGTCACCCCAGCTCACAGCCTGAAGATGATGGCCAAGGCCGCCTCTTCGGAGGCCGATGAGGTCATCTTCGATCTGGAGGATGCCGTTGCCCCGGGGATGAAGGAGGAGGCCCGCCGGCTCCTGATCGAGGCCCTGAGGACCCTCGACTTCCGGGGGAAGGTGGTCGCGTACCGGATGAACGGTGTGAAGACCAAATATGCCTACCGGGATATCATCGAGGTCATCGAGGCGGCCGGCGAGGTGGTGGATTGCCTCATCATCCCGAAGAGCGAAGGGCCGGAGGATGTCCTCTTCGTCGATCGACTCTTAAACCAGATCGAGGCCGCGAAGGGGCTTCACAACCCGGTGAGGCTGGAGGTCTTGATCGAAACCGCCTCCGCCCTGCTACAGGCCGAGCAGATCGCCCGGTGCTCGCCGCGGATGTCCGCGCTGATCTTCGGCCCCCTCGACTACGCCGCCAGCATCGGAGCCCGGGAGGTGGTCAAAGACCCCTTCTTCTTTCATTATCCGAGGGCCCATCTCCTGGCAGCCGCCAAAGCCGCTGGGCTGGATGCCATTGACGGTATCACCTTGAACGTCCGGGACCGGGAGACCTTGATTTTCGATACGAGGATGGCGGCGGCCATGGGGTTTGACGGCAAGTGGGTGATCCATCCAGACCAGATCGGCCCTGTCAACGAGATCTTTTCTCCTTCGGCGGAGGAGATCGCCAGGGCCCAGCGGATCATCGAGGCCTACCGGAAGGCCTGCGAGGAGGAACGGATCGGTGCCATCGTGGTAGATGATCAACTGGTGGATGAGGCCGTTATCAAGCTGGAGGAGCGAAAGCTCCTGATCGCCAAGAGGGCCGGTCTCTTGTGAAGGAAGCCATCAGCCATCAGTTATCAGCGATCGGCCAAAAACGTGCGAGGTTCAACGTTGAATCTTGAACGCTTTTGAAGCTGAAGGCTGACCGTTACCGGTTGAAGGCTTACGATCAATCACTGCCTGGAGAAAGGAGCAAAACGCTCATGGCCAAGGAACTAAAGCAGGAACGGGCGCTTCTGAAGGATCGTCTCCCTCCCGGCCAGTACGCCACAGGCAAGTGGCCGGTCCTCCATGTGGGTCCGATCCCTCCCTTCGATCCGAAGGTGTGGGACTTTAAGCTCTTCGGTTTGGTCGAGGAGCCGGTCCGGCTCACCTACGAAGCGTTCATGGCCCTCCCCAAGGTCAGGGTCAGGGCCGATATGCACTGTGTCACCACCTGGAGTACCTTCGACAACGAGTGGGAAGGGGTGAGCACCCGGGAGATCCTCAAGCTGACGAGGCTCAAGCCTGAAGCCCGCTTCGTCATGGTTCATGCCGAATATGGCTACACCACCAACCTCCCCTTGGAGGTCTTTCTCGACGATGACTGCCTCTTTGCCTATGCCCATAACGGGAGGCCCTTGACGCCGGAGCACGGTTACCCCCTCCGGTTGGTTGTCCCGAAGCGCTACGCCTGGAAGAGCGCCAAATGGGTCCGGGGGGTCGAGTTCATGGCCGAGGACCGACCAGGTTTCTGGGAAGTTCGGGGCTACAACAACAACGCCGACCCCTGGCGGGAGGAACGGTACTGGTAGGCGAAGCGGCACCCCTCTGCCGGAGTCCTTGGTTTTTCCTCTGAACGGTGCCCGAGGCCCTCTGCGAGGTTTTTCCCTGGCAGGGGGCCTTCCCTTTTTCGGCCTCGCCTGAAAGGGGAAGCCCTCATCACCGATCCGTTTTTTTCTCTCGACAAGGGAAGATATCGAGTATATATTTGATAACTACAGAGCTGGAGATGGGTCCCGCCGGGAAAGGGGGAGGACGATGATCAAGTCACGGGTTCAGCAGCTCCACGCGGGAGATCGCCTTCGTTTCCGCTCTCGTTTACGTTCCTTCGCCGGAGCGAGCTTAAAGGCCATCTTGCTCCGCCTCCCACTGGACATGTGGCAGCGTCTTGCCACCCTGGCGGGCCAGCGCTCCGCCCAGACCGGGCGTCGGGTAGCGGTTGCCGAGTTGATCCGGGAGGCCATCACCCAGTACCTCACGCGCTTCAAAGGGGAGAGGAAGCGGTAGACACCGGTCAGTGGGGACTTTTCACTTGAAATCGGCAGCCTTCCGATGTAAAAGTCATTAGCCACCTCTGGCTGGGGGCCTTAAGGAGCGGGTCGGGGGGTTGATGGCCGGCCAGAGACTTGGGGGGGCAGGCTTCGGTGCGGGTTTTGGTGACGGGGGGGACAGGGTTCATCGGGAGTCATCTCGTGGAGATGCTCCTTCAGAAGGATGCCCACGTGGTCTGTCTGGTCCGTCAGGAAGGGCATCTCCGATGGCTCAGGGGCCTTCCCGTCGAGACGGCTGTTGGCGACCTTACGAGGCCTGACTCCCTGGAGGGGGCCATCGAGGGCTTCGATTGTCTCTACCATGTGGCCGGTGTCGTGAGGGCCTCCCACCCTCGTCTGTTCCAGGTGGTGAACCAGGTGGGTACCAGGAACCTGATCGAGGCCTGCCTTCGTGCCAAGCATCCCCCCTCCCGGTTTGTGCACGTGAGCAGCCAGGCGGCGGTGGGCCCGAGTGACGGTGGTCTCCCGGTCGGCGAGGAGAAGGAGCCTTGTCCCATCTATCCTTACGGTGAAAGCAAGCTTCAAGGAGAGCGAGAAGTCCTCTCCCGCAAGGATCGGCTCGATGTGGTGGTGGTGAGGCCTCCTATCGTCTATGGCCCGAGGGATCGAGCGTTGTTGCCTTTGTTCCGTCTTGTCCAGCATGGGTTCTGCCCTATCGTTGGAAAGGCTGAGCGTCGCTTCAGTTTCTGCTATGTGGAGGATCTGGTCCAGGGTCTGCTCTTGGCTGGGGAAAGCCAAGGACCTTCGGGCCGGATCTACCACATTGCCTCTGAGGGGGCTTACACCTGGGAAGAGGTGGGGAAGGTTGCAGCCGCGGCCCTGGGGGTCAAGGCCCGGCGGGTACAGGTGCCCCACCGTCTCCTTGCCTTCCTGGCCCCTCTCTTGGAGGTGTGGGGCCGCTTAAGCGGCAAGCCGGCCCTTCTCGATCGTGGCCTGGTGACCGCGATGGCGAGGTCCTGGGTCCTGGACATCTCCAAGGCGAAGAGGGAGCTTTCCTTCGCTCCCCGGTTTGACATCAAGGAGGGGATCGAACGCACGATCCAGTGGTACCGGAAGGAAGGGTGGCTCTAGGAAGGAGGTGGAGAATGGACCTTTACGAGAAATGCCGGCGATTCACGGCTGCCCACCAGCTCCAAGCGGCGGGCTACTACCCCTACTTTCGAAGGATCGAATCCGCCCAAGAGCCTGAGGTGATCGTCGACGGTCGGAAGATGATCATGATCGGCTCCAACAACTACCTGGGTCTGGCCACCCATCCCAAAGTGAAAGAGGCGGCCCGCAAGGCCCTGGATCGATACGGCACGAGCTGTGCCGGCTCCCGCTTCTTGAATGGCACGCTGGACCTCCACGAGGAGCTGGAGAGGAAGATCGCTGCCTTCAAGAGGAAGGAGGCTGCCCTGGTCTTCTCCACAGGGTTTCAGACGAACCTCGGGGTGATCTCCGCTCTGGTGGGGAAAGGGGATGTCGTGATCACCGACCGGTGGGATCACGCCAGCATCTTGGATGGCTGCCGCCTCTCCTACGGGAGGACGCAGCGGTTCCGGCACAACGACATGGAGGACCTTGAACGTGTCCTTGCCTCCACCCAAGCCAAGGGAAAGCTCATTGTGGTTGATGGGGTCTTCAGCATGGAGGGGGACTTGGCCAATCTCCCGGCTATCGTCGAGCTGGCGAAGAAGTACGGGGCCAGGATCATGGTGGACGATGCCCATGCGACGGGGGTGTTAGGGCCCAACGGTCGGGGGACCGCTGAACACTTTGGACTGGAGGACGAAGTGGACCTCATCATGGGGACCTGCTCCAAGGCCCTGGCCTCCATCGGGGGTTTCATCGCCGGCAAGGAGGTGGTGATCCACTACCTCAAGCATTATGCCCGCTCCATGATCTTCAGCGCCTCCCTTCCCCCTCCTGCCATTGCCGCCATCAGTGCTGCCCTGGACATTATCCAGGAGGAGCCGGAACGACGGGAGCGCCTCTGGGCCCATGCGACCAAGATGCGGGAGGGCTTGAGGAGCATGGGCTACGACACGGGAAAAAGCGAGACCCCTATTATCCCTGTCATCGTTGGAGATGACCGGAAGGCCTTCGAGCTGTGGAGGCTTCTACACGAGAATGACATCTTCGCCAACCCGGCCGTCAGTCCTGCTGTCCCGAAGGGGAGGGCCCTGATCCGGACGAGCTATATGGCCACCCATACGACGGAGCAGCTCGACTGTGTCCTGGAGGTCTTCTACAAGGTGGGGAAGAAGCTGGCCCTCATCTAAAGACAGGCCTTGGTGGGTAATCAGTGGTCGGCCAGCCAAGGCACCACCCGCTTCTGGACAGGCACCTGGTTGGGGGTTGTGGGGAAGGCTGATGGCTGGTAGGGGGGTGACCGGGTGGGAACGACGGTCGAACCGGTAAAGGATCGGTGGGGGCTTCGAGAGTTCCTCCTCTTTCCATGGAAGGTGTACCAGGGTGACCCCTACTGGGTCCCTCCTTTGCTCCTAGATTTGAGGCAACGTCTCTCCCCGAAGAACCCCTTCTTTGAGCGGGCAAGGATCGAGCTGTTTGTGGCTAGACGGAACGGGGAGGTGGTGGGACGGATCGCCGCTATCCGGAACGATGTTCACGTCGAGGTCCAGAACGAGAAGGCCGGGTTCTTTGGCCTCTTCGAATCCATTGATGATCCCGAGGTAGGCTCTTCCCTGATCGGTGCAGCCTCTTCGTGGCTGAAAAGCCAGGGGATGGTTTTAATCAGGGGGCCGATGAACTTCTCCACCAATGATGAGATTGGCCTCCTGATCGAAGACTTCCATGAGCGTCCCCGCCTCATGATGCCGTATAACCCACCCTATTACGGGAGGCTTCTGGAGCGGTGTGGGATGCGGAAGGCGAAGGACCTATTTGCCTATGACATCGAGGTCCCCGAGGGTGATCTCCCGGAGCGGGTCCTGAAGGGGGCTGAGGCGGCGAGGCGGGCGGGGATCACGGTCCGGCCGGTGAACTTGAAGCGCTTTACCGAGGAGGTGTTCATTATCCGGGAGATCTACAATATCGCGTGGCGGCACAACTGGGGCTTCATCCCCTTTAGCGAGCAGGAGATCCTCTTTATGGCCAAGAGCCTGAAACCCCTGGTTGTCCCGGAGCTTGCCTTGATTGCCGAGGATCGGGGGAAGCCCGTTGGCTTCATCCTTTTTCTCCCCGACTACAACTACGTCCTTGCCCACCTGAACGGCCGACTCTTCCCGTTAGGCCTATTGAAATTTTTCTATTACAAGAGGAAAATCGAGGAACTCCGCCTCATTGCCTTTGGCATCCTCCCCGGGTACCGTCGGAAAGGGATTGATGCCCTTTTCTACGTGGAGAGCTTCAAGTATGCCCGGGGGAGGTATAAGAGGGTTGAGGGGTCCTGGATTTTAGAGGATAACCTCCCCAGTCGCCGAGCGGCAGAGCGCTGGGGGGCTCGCCCCACCAAACGGTACCGGATCTACGAGAAGGATCTGTGACCCGCCCCACGTCCCAGCAGGAAGGGCAAGGCATCAGTGTCCCCCTGGTGATCGAGAAGCTGATCTTTCGGGGGGATGGCCTGGGGAGGACGTCAGAGGGTCAGGTTGTTTTTATCCCCTACGCTGCCCCTGGGGAGCAGATCCGGGCCTGGATCAAGGCGGGAAAAGCCGACTATCTCCAGGGGGCCCTTCTGGAGATCATTGAGGCCTCTCCCGACCGGGTGGTTCCTCCATGTCCGTATTTTGGACTCTGCGGGGGTTGTCAGTGGCAGCACCTCTCGTACCCCGCCCAGCTTGAGTGGAAGGGGAGGATCCTTCAGGATCTCTTGGCCCGGATCGGAAAGCTTCCAGGCATCGTCCAAGCGCCTCCCGTTGCCCTCACGCGCCAGTGGCGGTACCGGACCAGGGCTCAGCTCAAGGTCCGGGTCCAAGGGGACCGGTGTCTTCTCGGGTTCTTCCAGCGGGACTCCAAGAGGGTGGTGGATGTCGAGGCCTGCCCTCTCCTTCACCCTTCCCTGGATCAAACCCTTCAGGTTCTCAGAACCCTCCGGTATCCTTCCCTGGCCCGCCTCTTCCCGGATCTCTCGGAGATCCGGATCGGGGTTGGGGAACGGACGGGGGAGGTCCTCGTCCTCTTCCGCTCATTCAGAGGAGAACGCCAGGCCCTTCGCCACCTTTTCCACGCCTTGCAGGGGAAGGTCCCAGGTGTCGTTGGGGTTGTCCGTGCTCAAGGGGATCCGGGGCGGGACCCGATCCTGGCCGACTGGCAGGGCCGCCCGTTCTACTTTGAGGAGATCGCGGGCATGACGTTCCGGGTCGGTGCTCTCTCTTTCTTCCAGGTCTCAGCCGAGGCGGCCGAGGCCCTTTTGGAGCGGGTGCTCTCCCTTGCAGACCTTCGAGGGGAGGAAAGGGTGCTGGACCTTTACTGTGGGGTCGGGACCTTCACCATTCCGGTGGCGAAAAGGGCTGGACAGGTTATCGGGGTGGAGGGAAATCCCCATGCCGTCAGGGATGCCATCCACAACGTCAGGCGGAACGGGATCTCGAACGGCCGGATCATCCGGGCGTCCGTGGAGGATGCCCTTTTTGACCTGACAGCCGAGGACCCCTGGGATCTCGTCCTCCTGGATCCTCCGCGTCAGGGCTTAAGCCCCCGGGCCCTGGAGGGTCTCCTCAGGCTGGCCCCCAGAAGGATCATCTACCTCTCCTGCGACCCTAGCACCCTGGCCAGGGACCTGGCAGGGCTCGTCCAGGGAGGGTACCGCCCCCTTCAGGTTCAGGCCCTTGATCTCTTCCCCCAGACGTATCATATCGAGGCCGTGGTCCTCCTCGATCATGAATCCCGTACTCCCCACTAGCCACCGGTCCCTGAGCCAAGGGGTGATCAGGCGCTCCGCTTTCGCTCCGCGGCGACCTTTTTCCTAATCTCCCTGGACACCTCGATGTAGCAGGCGCGGCAGAGCATGGAGATCCGGTAGAAATCGGGGTAGCCTTGCTGGGTATAGGTCTCCTTCAGCCGGATAGAACGGCCGCAGCGCTCGCACCGTTTGATCATGCCTTGACCGACCATTTTGCTATGCCATCTGGCCTTCGACGTTCCCCGTTTCCAGGGCGTTCAGAGCCTCCTGAAAGGCCTTCCGGATCTTCTTCAAGTTTCCGGTGAAGGCGAACCCGACCTTGGCGAAGTTCTCAAAGACAGGTCCCTGCTCGTCGTTCACGGGGAAATGGATGATCCGTGGAAGCTTCTCCCTGTGAACCTGGAGGAAGGTGTTGAGGGCATTCAGCCGCCGGTGGAGTTCTTCCTTCCCCTGCTTCGCCTTCTTCATCACGGGCAGGATTAGGCAGTCGGCCGTCTGACGGAAACGGTGGAGGATCTCGGGAGGAGTGGAGGGATCGTCCTCCTTCGACTCCGCGGCGAAGGGGATGACCTGGACCCCCAGCTCCCTGAGGAAGCGCCGAAGCAGGGCCCCCATCCCGTCCTGGACGAAGGCTTCGGGGATCCCGACCGTCCTCCCCTTGATCCGCTGGGGGAGAGCGTCGTAGAGACTGCTCTTCAATTTCTCGACATAGGCCCGATTCTCCTGATCCTTCCACCAGTCCTTGATAAGCCGTTTCCCGTAGTACCTGATCCCGGCGGTCCAGTGATCCCGCTGGAGGGCCTTCTTCAAGATCCCGCCCCACGAGTAGAATTTCTCCATGGCCTGCATGGCCGCCATCTGAAGCTCGTAGGGGGAGATCCGTTTCGGCTGATGGACGACATGATGGCCATCGTAGAGGCTCCAGTCGGCGGTGAGGATATCCTTGTGCCCCCTGGCGTAGATGTGGTCCCAGTCGGGAGAACCGGGGATGGGGGTGAGGATCATGAACTGGACCGACTCGATGTCCCGCTTCTTGGCGAACTCGGCCGTGGCCCAGATCGTCTCCAGATCGTCCTCATCCGATCCCACCACGAACATCCCATGGATCCTGATCCCGTACTGGTGGAACCGCTCGATGCTCCGCTCGATCTTGGCCAGGTCCTGCTTCTTGTTGAAGAGCTTCAGGGTCTTCGGGTTGATGGACTCGAAGCCGACATAGACATTGAAACAGTTGGACTTTTGCATCAGGTCCAGCATCTCGTCGTCATTGGCGGCCTCCGTCCGCATCTGGGCGCCCCAGGGGGGAGTCAACCCTTCCGCGATCATCCCCCGGAGAAGCTCCTTCATCCGTTTGGGGTTGGCGTTGAAGATGTCATCGGCGAAGAAGATATAGCTTGAGTCCCTGTGGAGCTTCAGCTCCTCCAGGATCCTGCCGATGGAGTGGGTCCTGAAGGCATGGCCGTACATCCCGGGGACGGAGCAGAAGGTGCAGCTGTAGGGACAGCCCCGGGAGGTGGCGATGGAGACGATCCCCCCTTCCTTCCAACCCTCCACGAGGGAGAAGTCGGGGATAGGGTTGATGTCCAGGTTGGCGATCTTCGGGCGTTCAGGGTTATGCACCGTCCTGTCCCCATCCCGGTAGGAGAGGTTCAGGATCCTCTCGAAGCCTTTTCCCTTCTCGAGGGCCTCGACCAGCTCCACGAAGGCCAGCTCCCCCTCCCCCCGGATGACGTAATCGGCATACCGGAGGGCCTCATCGGGGAGGAAGGTCACATGGGTACCGCCGATCACCGTGGGGATACCGGCCTCCCTGACCTTCTGGGCCAGGTGGTAGGATTGAGGGGCGGTAGAGGTCAGGGTGGAGATCCCGACCAGGTCGGCGCTTAGCACCTCCTCCATGTCAATCGCAGCGATGTCCTCGATGTAGACCTTCACCTCATAGCCTAAGTTCCGCATGATGGTCCCCAGGAGGACTGAGCCCAGGCGGGGGATGGTGAACCGGCTGTAGACGTGCAGGTGAGAAGACTTTGGCTCGACGAACACGATCTTCTTCATCCTCAGCTCCTTAAAGAGAGGCCCTCCCCTCTAAGGGGGCCTGGGTGTTCTCGCCTTCGTACAGGGAACGGGATGGGAACCAGTATTACACGCTATCCCAAAGGGCAGGCTTATGTCAAATGAAATTCGAAGGTGCGACTTTGGTAGGGTTGGAAGCCAGGGATGCTCTCTGGGGTCGGACGTTCGGGGTTGACTTTTTCCCCAGACGTGCTATAACAGGAAGCAACCTGGTTTCTTTATCGTTAACAAAGGGGGGAAGGGCGATGCCAATCCGGAAAGCGGTTTTTCCAGCGGCGGGGTGGGGGACCCGGTTCCTCCCGGCGACGAAGGCGCAGCCTAAGGAGATGCTCCCTGTTGTGGATAAGCCGACTATCCAGTATGTGGTGGAGGAGGCTGTTGCTTCAGGGATCAGGGACATCCTCATCGTGACGGGTCGAGGGAAGAACGCCATTGAGGATCACTTCGATCGTTCCCAGGAGCTGGAGTTCATCCTCGAGAAGAAGGGGAAGCTGGACCTCCTGGAGGAGGTCCGGAGGATCTCCGAGCTGATCTCCGTCGCCTACATCCGGCAAAAAGAACCCCTGGGCTTGGGCCATGCCATCCTGGTGGCCCGGGACCTGGTTGGGGAAGAACCCTTTGCCGTCCTCCTGGGGGATGACCTGATTGATGCGGAGGTTCCCTGCTTAAAGCAGCTCCTGGAGGTGTACGAACGGTACCGTTGCTCTGTCATCGGCGTCCAGCGGGTCTCCCCGGAGGAGATCGAAAGCTACGGCATCATCGAGGCAAAGAAGATCGAGGACCACCTCTACCAGATCACCGATCTGGTGGAGAAGCCGAAACCTTGGGAGGCACCCTCGGATCTTGCCATCATCGGCCGCTATATCTTGACCCCTGAGATCTTCCCCGTCCTGCAGGAGACACCGCCGGATCAAGGGGGGGAGATTCAGTTGACGGATGCCCTCCGGGGCTTGTTAAAACACCAGGTGGTTTACGCCCTGGAGTTTCAGGGAAAACGGTACGACGCGGGGAGCAAGCTGGGCTTCTTGAAGGCCACGGTGGAATATGCCTTGAAACGCCCGGATATTGCCCCAGCCTTTGTTGAGTATCTGAAGGGGTTGGATCTTGACGCCTTCCCAAAGGGGGAGGCCTGAACCGAAGGAGGGAGAGGGGAGATGGATCAGGCTCGGCCGACGGATCTTCCGGAGGGCCTTCGCTTCGAGGACGAGCCCGACGAGGGGTTCTTCGAGGATGTTTGGGATGATGAGGATTACCTCAAGGAGGAGAAGATCCGGAGGAAAAAGCCGAAACGCGACGGAGGTCCCAAGGGATGGCGGGGGGTTGGCAAACAGAAACGCCCATCGTAAATCCATCCTTCCACTTTCCAATCCTATCTCGCATCGGTGAGGGAGCTGAAGCGACGTGAAAAAGCTGGAGGAGGAGCTGAAGGAGACCGAGGAGCAGGAACGGCAGGTGCCGGCGGTGATCCCGCTCCTCCCTGTTCGGGATGTGGTGATCTATCCTTACATGATTGTCCCACTCTTCGTGGGGAGGGAGAAGTCCATCCGGGCGGTCGAGGAGGCCCTCGCTCGAGACCGGATGATCCTCTTTGTCGCCCAGAAAGACGCCGAGGCCGAGGATCCCCGCCTCGACGAACTTTACGCCGTGGGGACCGTCGGGTCCATCATGCGGACCCTGAAGATGCCCGACGGCCGGGTGAAGATCCTCGTCCAGGGGAGCGGCCGGGCGATGGTGGTGGAGTTCACCAGAACGGAGCCCTATTTCGAGGCGCGGATTGCCGAGATCCGGGAGCCGGAGGTGGGGGCAAGTCTGGAGATTGAAGCCCTCATCCGCACGGTGAAGGAACAGACAAACCGGGCCGTAAGCCTGGGGAAGCCCCTTCCCCCTGATGTCCTGGCCGTGATCACCAACCTCGAGCACCCGGGGCGCCTGGCTGATCTGGTGGGGTCGAACCTCGATCTGAAGATTGAGGAGGCCCAGGCGGTCCTGGAGATCTTCGATCCGATCGAGCGCTTGAGGAGGGTGGGTGAGCTCCTGAACCGGGAGCTGGAGGTCCTGGAGGTCCAGCAGCGGATCCAAACCCAGGCCAAGGAGGAGATGGACAGGACCCATCGGGAATACTACCTCCGGGAGCAGCTCAAGGCGATCCAGCGGGAGCTGGGGGAGGCCGATGAGCGAGGCCAGGAGCTTCAAGAGCTGGAGGAGAGGATCAAGGCGGCCAAGATGCCAAAGGAGGTCGAGGCGGAGGCCAGGACCCAGCTCGGTCGCCTTGCCCGGATGCATCCTGATGCGGCAGAGGCCTCGGTGATCCGCACCTATCTGGATTGGCTCATCGAGCTGCCCTGGTCCAAGCAGACCAGGGATAAGCTGGACATCAAGAAGGCCCAGGAGATCCTCGATCGGGACCACTATGGCCTGGAGAAGGTGAAGGAGCGGATCCTGGAGTATCTCGCCGTTCGGAAACTGAAGAAGAAGATGAAGGGGCCGATCCTCTGCTTCGTGGGGCCGCCTGGCGTGGGAAAAACATCCCTGGGGAAGTCCATTGCCAGGGCCCTTGGGAGAGAATTCATCCGGATCTCTCTGGGGGGGGTCCGGGACGAAGCGGAGATTCGGGGCCATCGTCGGACCTATATCGGTGCCCTCCCGGGCCGGATCATCCAGGGGATTAAGCAGGCCGGATCGAACAACCCGGTCTTCATGATTGATGAGGTGGACAAGATCGGGATGGACTTTCGGGGGGATCCATCCTCGGCCCTCCTGGAGGTCCTTGACCCTGAGCAGAACGTCAGCTTCAGTGACCACTACCTGGGCGTCCCCTTCGACCTCTCCAACGTCATGTTCATCTGCACGGGGAACCTGGCCGATCCTATCCCCCCCGCCCTAAAGGACCGGATGGAGATCATCTCCATCTCCGGGTATACCGAGGAGGAGAAGCAGGAGATCGCCAAACGGTACCTCATCCCGCGGCAGCTCCACGAGCACGGCCTGGAGGCAAAGCACCTCACCTTCTCTGACGACGCCCTCATGGAGATCATCACCCAGTACACCAGGGAGGCAGGGCTTCGGAACCTGGAGCGGGAGATCGCCACCATCTGTCGGAAGGTCGCGAGGGAGGTGGCAGAAGGGAAGAGGGTCCAGACCCAGATCACCCCGTCCAACCTCTCCCGGTACCTGGGTCCCCCCAAGTTCCTGCCTGAGCCCGAACAGGAGGTGGACGAGGTCGGTGTCGCGACCGGCCTCGCCTGGACCGCGATGGGGGGGGAGGTCATCTACGTTGAGTGCACCGTGATGAAGGGGAAGGGGAACCTGCAGCTGACCGGACACCTGGGGGAGGTGATGAAGGAATCGGCCCAGGCCGCCCTCTCCTATGCCCGCTCCAGGTCGGCAATCCTCGGCATCGGGGAATCCCTCTTCCCCAAGACCGACCTCCACATCCATGTCCCGGCGGGGGCGATCCCAAAGGACGGTCCCTCGGCCGGGATTACCATGGCGACGGCCCTGGTCTCGGCCCTGACCAGGATCCCTGTCCGGAGGGATGTCGCCATGACAGGAGAGATTACCCTCCGGGGAAAGGTCCTTCCCGTCGGTGGCATCAAGGAGAAGGTCTTGGCGGCCAGGAGGATCGGGCTCAAAAGGCTCATCATCCCGGCCAAGAACGACAAGGATGTGAAGGAGCTCCCGCAGAACATCACGCAGGGGATGGAGTTCGTCTTTGTCGAGCACATGGACCGGGTCCTTGAGGAGGCCCTGCTCCGGAAGCTAAAGGCCGGAAAGACCCTGCCGAAGGTTGGGGAGCTAGGGAGGCCGGTGGCCCGTGCCTGATGATAGGGCCGGTGGCCAGGTTTCGGATCCAAGTGGGAGGGGATGACAAAGCTGAAAGGGGAGATGCCCCCTGAACCAAGGGTGAAGATCACTCCTTTGGGGGGCCTGGGCGAGATCGGGATGAACTGCCTCCTCCTGGAGGGGGAAAAGGATCTCCTGGTGGTGGATGTCGGCCTCATGTTCCCGGAGGAGGACTTCTACGGCATTGATGCGGTGATCCCCGACTTCTCCTATCTGCTTGAGCATCGGGAGAAGGTCCGGGGCATTCTCCTGACCCACGGCCATGAGGATCATACCGGTGCCCTTCCGTTCCTCATCCGCCATCTCCAGGTCCCGATTTACGGGACCAGACTCTCCCTGGGTCTCGTCAGGGAGAAGTTGAAGGAGTTCGGCCTCCTGCACCAGGTGGAGCTTCGGCCTGTCCTCCCGAGGGAGCGGGTCTGGTTCGGCTCCCTGGAGGTCGAGTTCATCCAGGTCTGCCACAGCATCCCCGATGGGGTGGCGGTGGCGGCCCGGACACCGGCCGGTCTCATCCTGCACACAGGCGACTTCAAATTCGATACCTCCCCTATTGACGGTCGTGGGGTCGATTACGATCGTTTTGCGGAGCTGGGTGAGGAGGGGGTGCTGGCCCTTCTCTCCGATTCGACCAATGCGAACCGCCCGGGGTTCACCCCTTCGGAGCAGACCGTCGGGATCGCCTTCGAAACCCTCTTTCCCAAGGTGAAGGGTCGGGTCATCCTCGTCTGTTTTGCCTCGAACATCCACCGGATTCAGCAGGTCTTTGATGTTTCAGCCAAGCTTGGTCGGAAGGTGGCGGTGACCGGGAAGAGCATGGTGGGCAACGTGAAGGTTGCCATGGAGCTTGGCTACCTGACCGTCCCGGAGGGGACGCTGATCAGCTTGGATGACCTGAAGCACCTCCCCCCCCACCAGGGGGTGATCCTCACCACGGGAAGCCAGGGAGAGCCCCTTTCCGCCATCGCCCGGATGGCCTCCGGGGAGCACAAGCAGGTTCAAGTCCAGCCCGGGGATCTGGTCATCTTCTCAGCTAGGGTCATCCCCGGAAACGAGAAAGCCATCGCCAGGACCATCAACCAACTGTTGAAGCGAGGGGCAGAGGTCATCGCCCAGGAAGAGGCGGGCGTTCATGTCTCGGGCCACGCCGCCCAGGAGGAGCTGAAGCTGATGTTGGCCTTGACCCGTCCCCGCTTCTTCATCCCCATCCACGGCGAGTACCGGCACCTGTACCTCCACACCAAACTGGCCGAGGCCGTTGGGCTTCCGAAGGAGCGGATCTTCCTGATGGAGGATGGCGATCGGCTGGAGCTGACACCTTCATCGGCGAGGTTTGTCGGGAAGGTGAAAGCCGGTCGGATCTTCGTTGACGGCCACCGGGAGGTGGAAGATCCTGTCTTGAAGGATCGCCGCCATCTCGCCCAAGGGGGGATGGTGATGGTGGTCATCGGCGTCGAAGAGGGGACGGGGAAGTTCCTCTATGGACCCGAGCTCTCCTCCCGCGGCTTCCTCCAGGGGGATCTTCTCCAGGAGGCGAGGGAGCTCATCCGGGCAACCCTGGAAAGTTTAAGCCAGGAGGAGCGGGCCGAACGGACATTGATCGAGCAGACGATCCAGCAGACCCTCCGCCGGTTCTTCCGGAAGCGGGTCAACCGGTGGCCTGCCATCGTGCCCCTGGTCATCCCCCTCTAGGGAGGGTAGCGTTCAGCTTTCAGCCGTCAAGGACTGGTATGGGAGAAGAAGAGAGGCACAGTTCGGGCAGGTCAGGGCATTCCCTGCGCCACTCCAAGGCCCAAGAGGCCCTAGGCATCCTGATCATCGCCTGTTCCGTGTTCCTGCTGGTCAGCCTCCTCTCCTACGATCCTTTGGATCCCTCCTTCTTCAGCTCGGGCCGCGTCGTCGGGCGGTCGGTCAACAACTACGCTGGGAGGCTGGGGGCGGAACTGGCCGGGGATCTTTTTGAGGTCTTGGGCCTGTCTGCTCTCCTCTTTCCCCCCTTTCTCTTCTTCCTGGGCTTCAGGGCGTTAAGCGGTCGAACCTTCCCGTCCTGGTTTCACCTCACCGCCCTTGTTCTCCTCATCCTCAGCTTGGGCCTCCTCTCCACCCTCTTGAACGAGCAGGGCCTCCTGGTCCTCTCCATCTTCGACCGGCCCGGGGGGTTCTTGGGGGACGAGCTGTACCGGCGTCTCTCCCCCTTTGTCGGCCGGTTCGGGTTGTACCTGGTGACCGTCACCTTTCTCCTCCTGGCCCTGGTCCTTTTATCCTCTCGGCCCCTCCTGTCCCTTGCCACCCTCTGGTCCGAGACCAGGCTGCTCTTTGGATCCTTCAAGGGGAAAGGCCGGCTGAGGCGGACGAAACCTCTTCCGACCAAGGGTGCCGAGAAGTCGCCCGTCGCCCGTCGCCCGTCGCCCGGGCTCCCTTCAAAGCCGGACACCTGGGACACCGACCGTGGGACGGCGATCGCCGGGACGCCCAGCGGCGAACCTGGCCGGGAAGGGTTCGAGACGCCGCCGGAGTTGACGGGCCCTAGAGGGGGCGGGGAACGGCCGAAGGAAGGGTTCCAGGTTCCTCCCCTCTCCCTCTTGGAACCTCCTCCCCCCCAGCGGGGCGGGATCTCGGAGGAGGAACTGCAGCAGAACGCCGAGATCTTAGAACAGAAGCTCCGAGACTTTGGTCTCGAAGGGCGGGTGGCCTCAATCCAGCCGGGCCCGGTCATCACCCGCTATGAGATCGAACCGGCTCCGGGGATCAAGATCAACCGGATCGTCGCTTTGGCCGATGACCTTGCTTTGGCCTTGAGGGCCTTGAGCGTTCGGGTCGTCGCGCCGATCCCGGGGAAGGCCGTTGTGGGGATCGAGATCCCGAACCGGAACCGGGCCACGGTCTCCCTCCGGGAGGTCCTCTCCTCCCAGGCCTTTCAGGACTCCCCCTCGGTCCTCCCCCTAGCCCTCGGCGTGGGGATTGATGGGGAACCGTACGTGACCGACCTCCTCCAGATGCCCCACCTTTTGGTGGCCGGGGCTACGGGGAGCGGGAAGTCCATCTGCCTGCACACCTTGATCTTAAGCATCCTGGCCAAGTCCACCCCGCAAGAGGTTCGGTTCCTGTTGATCGATCCGAAACGGGTGGAGCTGTCCATCTACGATGGCCTGCCCCACCTGGCCGATCATGTGGTCTTCGACGCCAAAGAGGCGGCCAAGAAGCTCTCCAGGGTTGTCAGGCATATGGAGGAGCGCTATAAACTCTTCGCCGAGGTGGGGGCCAGAAACATCGGGGCCTACAATCGGCTGGGGAAGCCGGATGGGGAGGGACGGCCTAAATCGCTTCCGTATCTGGTGGTGATCGTGGATGAGCTGGCCGATCTTATGCTTATGGCCACCTCCGAGGTGGAAGGCGCCGTCGCAAGGCTTGCCCAGATGGCCCGGGCAGTGGGGATCCACTTGATCGTGGCCACCCAACGCCCTTCGGTGGATGTCATCACCGGGATCATCAAGGCCAACTTCCCGGCCCGCCTTTCCTTCCAGGTCTCTTCCAAGGTGGATTCCAGGACCATCTTGGACATGAACGGGGCTGAGCAACTGCTAGGGTATGGCGATATGCTCTTCATCCCGCCCGGGAGCTCAAAGCCGATCAGGATCCACGGCTGCTATGTCTCCGAGCCGGAGATCCGTCGGGTTGTGGACTTTCTCAAGGGGCAAGGGGAGGCCGATCCCTTTCCGTGGTCCCTCCTCCCCGAGGAGGTGAAGACCCCGTCGGAGGAGGAGCCGGACGATCAGCTGTACCACCAGGCGGTGGAGATCGTGGTCCAGACGAGGCAGGCCTCCATCTCCCTCCTTCAACGGAGGCTCCGGGTGGGGTTTAACCGGGCAGCCCGTTTGATCGAGCGGATGGAGGCTGAAGGGATCGTGAGCCCTGTGGAAGGGTCCAAACCCCGTGAGGTGCTCATTGAGCGAAAGGAGTAGTCCTGTTTGATGCAACGATTGAGGGTGCCCGGCTGTCTCGCCTTCCTTCTCGCCCTGATCCCGCGAACCACCGGCCTTGCCTTGACGGTGGAAGAGGTGGCGGAGCGGCTCCAGGCCGTTTACCGGGGGATCCACTCGTTTCAGGCGAGCTTTCTCCAGAGCACCACTAACCGATCCCTGGGTCAGACCCTTGAGGGCTCAGGCAAGGTGGCCATGAAGAAGCCGGGCAAAATGCGGTGGGAGTACGAGAGTCCTGAACCCCAGCTCATCGTCTCCGATGGGAAGACCCTCTGGATCTACACGCCGAGGGACCGCCAGGTGATCGTCCAGGAGGTCTCGGAGTCCTTTTCCCTGGTCTCGCTCCACTTCCTCGCCGGGAAAGGAGACCTGCGGCGAGATTTCAAGATCCGCCCCGTTCAGCATGCCGGGACGGCGGGATTAAGCTCCTATCTTCTCGAGCTTTCGCCCAAGCGGCCCGAAGCAGCCTTTGCCCGGATGATCCTCCAGGTGGATCAGAAAGACTTCACGGTCCAGAAGGTTAGCCTCTTCGACCACTACGCGAACACGACCGTCATCACCTTCGAGGGGGTGAAGCTCAACCTCCCTCTCCCCGATTCCCTGTTTGTCTTTACCCCCCCCAAAGGCGTCGAGGTCGTGAGACCGCCGAAAGTCTTCAGGCCGTGAGCGAGGAGGCCCCCCCGGGATTCCATGGCCCTGGTGGATTTCGCTGCACCCCCCCTCCAAGGGGAACGGGAGGAGGCTGCAACTCCTTGTCATATCTCGCTTTTCCCACCATGACCGTGCAAGGCATAAATATTGCAGTCCAGGTCCCTGAACGATCAGAAAAGGACAGGGTCATGGGACCGAAGGCCATTGGGACAGGAGCTGGGCAGTCTTCTGGGGAGCTTTGGAAAAAGCTTGACATGTTCCGCCGTCAGCAGGAGATCCTGTTAGAAGCCATAGGGGAGGGGGTGGTCGAGGTCAACCGGGAAGGGAGGATCATCTTCCTTAACCAGGCGGCCCTGGAGATCGTTGCAAGGCCGAAACGAGAACTGATCGGAAGGCCCCTGGTCTCCCTGCTCGGGGAGGAGGATCGCCCCCGTCTCGGAGCGATCCTGGCTGGACTCCAACGGGGCCGCCCCCCGCAGGGGGTGGTCACTGTCTCTCTAGGGGGTCGGATCCTCCACTTCCGCTTTGCCTGCACCGGCGAGGACGGGGAGACCTCCGGTTTCTTCACCATTATCCAGGACGCCACGCCCCTGGCGAGGAGGGGTCGGGAGCGCGGAACGGGGAGCGACAAGCCTGGAGGGTTGGATCAGTTCCCGTCGGATTTTCTTGGGATGCTCTCCCACGACCTCCACACACCCTTAACGGCCATCAAAGGCTCCTTGGATGTCGTCCTGGAGGAGGAGATTGGTCCGGAGCTGAAAGAGGAGCTGCTCCTCATCGCTAGAGAGAATACCGAACGCCTCTTCCGGATGGTGAGCAACATCCTGGATCTGGTCAGGGTGGAGGCGGGGAGGTTGGAGGTTCACAAGGAACCGTTCGATCTTGCCCTGGCGCTTCAAGGGACGGTGGAGCGTCTCAGGCCCCTGGCCGTCGAAAAATCCCTTTCCCTGGACCTCTCCCTTCATGGAGCGATCCCCCTCCTCCCTGCCGATCCTCTCAGGATGGAGCAGGTCTTCCTCAACCTCCTCTCGAATGCCGTCAAGTTTACCCCTCCAGGAGGGGCGATCACGGTGGAGGTCTTCGATCGGTCGGGGGAGGTGGAGGTCATCGTTGCCGACACAGGCATCGGCATCCCGGAGGAGCATCGGTCGAGGATCTTCGAGAAGTTCTACCGGATCCCCATCGAGGGTGAGCGGGTTGAGGGGACAGGACTCGGCCTAGCCATCTGTCAGGCGATCATCCAGGAGCATGGCGGGCGGATCTGGGTGGAGAGCCAGATCGGGGCCGGGAGTCGCTTTCACTTCACCCTCCCCAAAGGTTGAGGGGCAAGGATTCGGTCAATGGAAGACATCCTCCAGCAACTGGTGGCGGCCTTTGAGAAGATGGCAGGTTCGTTCCAGCTCCTGTCCCGGCACTTGAGCCAGCAGGTGGAGACGCTGTCGGCAGCCAACGCTGCCCTCGAGGCCCGCCTCCGGGAGCTTCAAGAGGATCACCGGCATCTGTTGGGGTCTCACCGGGAGTTGAGTCAAACGGTGGCAGAGCTCAACCGCCGGAATCAGGAGCTCCTCCGGGGGCAGGAAGAGCTGCGGAGGCAGGATCACCTGAAGACGGACTTTGTGGCGACCATCTCCCATGAACTCCGAACGCCCCTGACCGCCCTTAAGGGCGCCTTGAGCCTGGTGTTGGAGGAGGAGCTCCCCGGCCCCAAACGGGAGCTCTTGGAGATCGCCCAGCAAAACGCCGACCGGATGTTTCGGCTTGTGACGAACCTCATGGACCTGACCAGGCTGGAGGCGGGGCAGCTCGGCCTTGAGCGACGGGCGGTGGACCTGGTCGAGCTGGTGAAGAGCGCCGCCGGGATGCTCCGCCAAGCGGCCAGGGAGAAGGGGCTCCAGATCCAGCTTTCCTATCCTGAGGGGATGGCCCCGGTGTGGGCGGATGAGGAGCGGTTGTTAAGCGTCCTCACCAACTTCCTGGAGAATGCCATCAAGTTCTCCTCCCCCGAGGGCCGGATTGATGTGGAAGTCACCGTGAGCCCGGAGGAGGTGCAGGTGGTGGTCGCGGATCAGGGACCCGGCATCCCTGCCGACGAGCTTCCAAGGATCTTCGATCGCTTCTACCAGGTGGAGGTCCCGCAGGGTCGTCGGGTTGGCTCAGGCCTTGGGCTCTATATCTCAAAGGCGATTGTGGAGGAGCACGGCGGGCGGATCTGGGCGGAGAGTAGCGAGAGGGGGAGCCGGTTCGGCTTTACCCTCCCCCGCCACGAAAGGGTCTAACCCTTCCGGGAGCCCACCCGGGGTGCTTGTAGGAGGGGAACGGCGCATGGTCCGTTCCCTTTTTTTCTTTGTCCTCTGTAAGAGAATTGTGTATCATAGGCCCGTCCAAAGCGATCCCGGCTGCTAGGGGGGTGAGGAGGCGGCATGGAGGTCCCCAGCTCGAAAGCCCGGGATCTGGAGGGACAGGCTTTCGGTGAGCGTCAAGCATGAAAGGTGCAGGAGTTGGTGAGAGAGGTCGGATCCTCGTTGTGGACGACGAGGAGGGAATCGCCCGGATGCTCCAGGTGCTCTTGGAAAGCCGGGGCTTTTCCACCCTCGTCGCCCATTCAGGCCGGGCGGCCCTGGAGCTGTTAGGCTCCTATCCCGTGGACCTGGTCCTCCTGGACATTATGATGCCCGGCTTCGACGGGCATCAGGTCCTGAAGTGGATCAAGGGTCGCCAGGAGCTTCGGCACCTGCCCGTTATCCTGGTGACGGCGAAGGATGGGTTGAAGGACAAGGTGGAGGGCTTAAGGCTCGGGGCAGACGACTACATCACGAAGCCCTTCAACAATGAAGAGCTCCTGGCCAGGATCCGGGTGCAGCTTCGGATCAGCCAGATGGGGGCCGAGCTCCGCCAGCGCAACGAAGAGCTTTCAGCCCTGAACGCCATCGCCACGGCTGTCAATCAGCCTTTGGATCTGAACAGGATCTTAAACGATGCCTTGGACAAGGTCCTGGAGGTTCTGGAGGCGGAGGGGGGACAGATCCGGCTGGTGGATGAGAGGACGGGGGAGCTGGTCCTGGCGGTGCATCGGGGCCACTCGCCAGAGTTCGTCGCCAAAAAGGCCAGGGCCAGGTGGGAGGAGCATTCCCTCGCCCCCCTCCGGGAGAAAGGGGGGGTCTTGATCCTGGATGACCTCTCTGGCGTCGAGGACCCTTCCCTGCAGCTTGCCCGGGCCGAAGGGTACCGATCCTACCTTGGAATCGCCCTCCGCTCCCGGGATCGGACGGTCGGGACCCTTTGTGTCCTGAGCCGGACCCTGGGACGGTTCCAGGGGCAGACGCTCCCGTTCCTGACCGCCATCGGTCATCAGGTGGGGGTCGCCATCGAGAACGCCCGCCTCTTCGAGGAACACTCCCGGTTGGCCATCACCGATGAACTGACCGGTTTGTACAACCACCGTCACTTCTACCAGGTCCTCCAGGCAGAGGTGAGCCGCGCCCTCCGGTACCGCCGGAATCTCTCCCTCATCCTGCTGGATATTGATCATTTCAAACAGTACAATGACCGCTTCGGCCACCTGGTCGGGGATGAGGCCCTCCGGAGGCTGGCGGAGATCCTCAAACGCAACACCCGGGATGTGGACGTGGTCGCCCGCTACGGCGGGGAGGAGTTTGCCATCATCCTCCCCGAGACGACCCTCCAGCAGGCCGCGATCCATGCCGAGCGGATCCGGGCGGCAGTGGAAGAGCACCGGTTCAGGGACCGGTTCACCGTGAGCCTCGGGGTGGCGGCCTTCGGCAAGGGAAAGGAACGGGGTGAGGAGTTGGTCTTGATGGCCGACCAGGCCTTGTACCGGGCCAAGGCGGAAGGGCGGAACCGGGTCTGCCTGGCCCAGTCATCATAGGGGGCCTGACATGATCGCCGAGATCCTGACGATCGGGAGCGAACTTCTCCTGGGGCGGGTTGTAAACACCAACGTGGCCACCATCGCCGAGCGGCTTTCTCTGGAAGGGATCCAGGTGGCCTTCGCCACAACGGTCGGGGATGAGTTGGAGCGGATCGAAGAGGCCTTCCGGCTCGCCCTCGCCAGGGCAGACCTCGTGGTGGCGACCGGGGGCTTGGGTCCGACGGAGGACGATCTGACCCGGGAGGCCGTCTCGGCCGTCCTGGGCAGGCCTTTGAAGCTGGACGAGGGGATCCTGGAGAGGATCCGCCAACGCTTCGCCCGGCGGGGGATGTCCATGCCCAGGAACAACGAAAAGCAGGCCCTGGTGCCGGAAGGGGCTTTGGTTTTGGAGAATCCCCATGGGACGGCCCCGGGTCTCCTCATCCGGGTCGGGGAGGGGCAGGCGGTCCTTCTCATGCCGGGTGTCCCAAGGGAGATGCTGCCGATGCTGGAGGAGCGGGCCCTCCCTAGGCTCCGGGAGCTCTTCGGGCTTCGAAGACGGGGCGGGACGCGGGTCCTCAAGGTGACTGGCTTAAGCGAGTCGAAGGTGGACGAGGTGATCGGGGATCTCATCCGTCAGGATACAAACCCCGCCGTCACCATCCTGGCCCATGCGGGGGAGATCCATCTCGTCCTTCAGGCGATGGCCGGGACGGAGGAGGAGCTTACGGCGCTCCTCGGCGGTGTCGAGGGGGAGATCCGCCGGAGGCTGGGGGTCTTTCTGTACGGAACGGATCGTGAACGGCTGGAGGATGTGGTGGGCCGGCTCCTCCGGGAGCGCCGGAAGACGGTGGCTGTCGCCGAGTCCTGCACGGGAGGCTTGGTCGCCCACCGCTTAACTAATGTCCCGGGCAGCTCCCTCTACTTCGAGCGGGGGGTGGTCGCTTACAGCGAGGAAGCGAAACGGACCGCCGTCGGCGTCCCTGCCTCCCTTCTCCGTCAGTATGGGACCGTGAGCCGGGAGGTGGCCGAGGCAATGGCGGAAGGGGTCCGGAAGGGGAGCGGGGCCGATTATGGCCTGGGGATTACGGGGATCGCCGGACCTTCCGGCGGGACCCCGGAGAAGCCGGTCGGCCTCGTGCACATTGCCCTTTCATGGGGAGAGGGGGTGGCCTCCAAGGAGTACCGTTTCCCCTTTGACCGGGAGATGAACAAATGGTGGGCGGCCCAGATGGCCCTGGACCTGTTGCGGCGCCACCTGATGGGTGTCGAGCTGTAGGGGCGAAGGATGCGGTTGTTTGTGGCGGCCAATCTCACCGGGGCGGTCAGAGAAGCCCTTGCCAAGGTGCAGCATGCCCTCCGGGCCTTGGGCGGTGATGTGAGCTGGGTCAAACCGGAAAATCTCCACATCACCCTCAAGTTTCTCGGGGAGGTGGAGGGGGGGAGGCTCGAAGCGGTAAAGGGGGTCATCGCCTCCTCCATCGCCGGCTGCGGTCCTGTTCTCCTGTCCTTCGCTGGCCTGGGGACGTTTCCCAACCTTCGCGCTCCCAGGGTGATCTGGGTCGGGGTGAGGGAGGGGTTTGAAAGGCTCTCGTTCCTTCAGGCGAACCTGGAGGAGGGTTTTCATGGCATCGGTTTCCCCCGGGAGACCAGACCTTTCACGCCTCATCTCACCCTGGGGAGGGTCCGCTCGTCCAGGGGTCTCCAGCCCGTTATCGAGGCGGTGAGGGCCTGGCCCGGGGACCCTTTGGGGGAGATGGTCTTGGAGCAGGTGGACTTGATGAGGAGCCAGCTTTATCCTGGTGGCTCCATCTACACCCTTCTCGAGACCTTCCCCCTCTCAAGCTGAGGGGAGCTGTGAGGAACGTCCAAGAGCTCCGAAAGGCGGCATTGGACATCTTCGGCGCGGCCTTGAAGGCGGTAGATCCTGCCGAAGCGATCCGACGGCATGTCCACCTGGAGGGTTCCTTCCTCAAGGCAGGGTCCTACACCTTCGACCTTTCCCAGATCGGGAACATCTTCGTGGTGGGGGCAGGGAAAGCCAGCGCCCCCATGGTGGCGGCTCTGGAGGAGATTTTACAGGATCGCATCGCCGAGGGTCTCCTGGTCACCAAGTATGGACACCTGGGACCGGTGAGAAGGGTCAGGCTCTTGGAAGCTGGTCACCCCGTTCCCGACGAGGCGGGGCTCCAGGCGGCCCGGGCCATCCTCGACCTGGTCGAGAGGGCAGGGGAAGGAGACCTGGTCATCGTTTTGCTCTCGGGTGGAGGCTCCGCCCTCCTCCCCTCTCCCGTTGAAGGGGTAACCCTCGAGGAGAAACAGAAACTTACGGGGCTCCTCTTAGCCTGTGGGGCCACCATCAAGGAGATCAACGCCGTCCGGAAGCACCTCTCCCGGATCAAGGGCGGGAGGCTGGCCCAGGTTGCTTTTCCCGCCAAGGTCCTGGCCCTGATCCTCTCCGATGTCGTTGGCGACCCTCTCGATGCCATCGCCTCGGGACCGACAGCCCCGGATCCCACGACCTTTACCACCGCCTTCGAGATCCTGAGATCCTATAGACTGCTGGACCAGGTTCCGCCCTCGATCCTCAAGCACCTGGAAGCAGGCTTGGAGGGGAGGATCGCTGAGACGCCCAAGGCCAACGATCCCTTGTTTGAGGGGGTTGCCAACGTCATCGTGGGGAGCAACCTCCTGGCCCTCCTGGCCGCGAAGGCCCGGGCGGAGGAGCTCGGCCTCCGAACCTTGATCCTTTCCTCCTCCATCGAAGGGGAGACAAGGGAGGTGGCCAAGGTCCACGGGGCCATGGCCAGGGAGATAAGGGGGACGGGCCATCCCATCCCGCCCCCTGCTTGCCTTGTCTCGGGAGGGGAGACCACGGTGACCCTCAAGGGGAAAGGGAAGGGGGGGCGGAACCAGGAGTTTGTCCTGGCCGCAGCCCTGGAGATCGAAGGGCTTTCAAAGGTGGTGGTCTTAAGCTGCGGCACCGACGGCACCGATGGCCCCACCGATGCCGCTGGGGCTTTGGCCGATGGGGAAACCCTTGCGCGGGCAAGGGCCTTGAGATTGGACCCCACCCGTTTCCTTGACGAAAACGATTCATACCATTTCTTTCAGGCCCTTGGGGACCTGGTCATCACCGGCCCCACCAACACGAACGTGATGGACATCCGGCTCATCCTGGTCGGCGAGTGAAGGGGGACGGTCTGGGGATTCCCATGGCAGAAGAGGGCTGCCTTTTTGCTTGACAAAGGGCTCATGACCTATTAGATTAGCTTTTTTGCAAAACAGGATTTGGGATGTTTGAAACCCTTACCGAACGATTAGGCCAGATTTTCAAGAAGCTTCGGGGGCATGGCCACTTGACGGAGCGGGATGTCACCGAGGCCATCCGGGAGGTCCGCCTCGCGCTCCTAGAGGCCGATGTCCATTACAAGGTCGTCAAAGACTTTGTCGAGCGGGTCAAGGTCCGGGCTGTTGGGAAGGAGGTCCTGGAGAGCCTTACCCCGGCGCAGCAGGTCATCAAGATTGTCTACGAGGAGCTGGTCGAGCTTCTGGGGGGACGAGACAGCCGGCTGAAATTTGCCTCCTCCCCTCCATCGGTCCTCATGCTGGTCGGCCTCCAGGGCTCGGGGAAGACGACCACGGCGGCCAAGCTGGCGTCCCGTCTGGCCTCCGAGGGTCGCCATCCCCTTCTTGTGGCCGCAGACCAAAAGCGGCCGGCGGCCGTGGAACAGTTGAAGGTCCTCGGGGGAAGGATCGGGGTTCCTGTCTTCTCCGACCCCTGGGGGGCTTCCCCCCTGAAGGTCTGTCAGGAGGCCCTGGTGGAGGCCAAGATGAAGGGCCATGATGTCGTGATCCTCGATACGGCAGGGCGGCTCCACATTGATGAGCCCCTCATGGCGGAGCTGAAGGCTCTGAAGGAGGCCACCCTTCCCTCCGAGGTGCTCTTGGTCGTTGACGCGATGACTGGTCAGGATGCCGTGGCATCGGCCTCCCGCTTTGATGGGGAGCTCTCGTTAACAGGGATTATCCTCACGAAGCTGGACGGGGATGCCCGGGGCGGGGCTGCCCTCTCCATCAGGGCTGTCACGGGGAAGCCCATCAAGTTCATAGGGGTGGGGGAGAAACTGGAGGCCTTAGAGCCCTTCTACCCTGATCGGATGGCCTCCCGGATCCTGGGGATGGGAGACATCCTTACCCTGGTGGAAAAGGCCCAGGTCGCCTTCGATCGGAAGAAGGCGGAGGCCCTGGAGCGGAAGATCAGGGATGCGAGCTTCACCCTGGAGGATTTCCGGGAGCAGCTCGTCCAGCTTCAGAGCATGGGACCCTTCGAGCAGCTCCTCCAGATGATCCCAGGCCTCTCCCGGGTGCAGGGTTTGAAACCGGAGGAGAAGGAGCTCAAGCGCCTGGCGGCGATCATTGATTCCATGACGCCCGAGGAGCGTCGGTATCCTTCGATCATTGACGGGAGCCGCCGGAGGAGGATCGCCTTGGGAAGCGGGACCAGCGTTGCCGAGGTCAACCGGTTACTCAAGCAGTTCGGGGAGCTCCAACGGTTGGTGAAGCAGTTGACCCGATTGGGGAAAAAGGGGCGGGTTGGCAGGGGACTGCCTCTTCCGGGATTCTGATAAAGCTGGGAGGTAAAGATGGCAGTTCGGATCAGACTCCGAAGGATGGGTGCCAGGAAGAAATCTTTCTATCGCCTGGTGGTGGCCGACCAGAGAAGCCCTCGGGATGGGAGGCTCCTCGAGAGCATCGGGACTTACGATCCGGGGACGGCCGCCGTCAAGGTTGATCGGGAAAAGGCCATCGCCTGGCTGAACAGGGGGGCCCAGCCCACGGACACGGTGCATGAGCTTCTCATCAGAGCCGGGGTGATTCAGCGTCCCGCCGAATCGGTGGCCCAGGGACAGGAGGGCTAATGCCGATGGCCTGATCCGGGGTTCCTCTTCGGATGGGGATGGCTGACGTGTCCCTCGTGCACAACCTGAACCACGAACCGTGTGAGGAGGCAAAGGTGCTGAAAGATCTGGTGGAGTATCTGGCCAAGGCATTGGTGGACAATCCTGATGCGGTCAGCGTGGATGCCATCGAGGACGATAAGATGACGGTTTTGAAGCTGAAGGTCGCCCCAACCGATCTAGGAAGGGTGATCGGCAAGCAGGGCCGGACGGCCAGGGCTATGCGGACGTTGCTCCATGCCTCGGCCGCCAAGTCGAAGCGTCGGGCCGTCTTGGAGATCTTGGAGTGAAGGGCTGATGCCGAAGTCTGGCCTCTTGGTCCTCGGCAGGATCCTCAAGGCCCGGGGGCTCCATGGGGAGGTAAAGGCCTTCGCCACCTGCGATTCGGAAGAGCTGGTCCGGCGGCTCAAAGGGGTGTACCTGAAGGGACGGGAAGGGACCCCTCACTATTACCCTTTGGAAAGGATCAGGTGCAAGGGCTCCTTTCTTTTCCTCAAGCTTCGAGGGGTGGAGTCTCCCGAGGAGGCGAGGAAGCTGGTAGGCTTTGAGGTCTGTGTTCCTCGGGAGGAGGCCCCCCCTCTTCCCCCGGGGAGCTATTATTACTACGATATCATCGGCTTGACCGTGATAAGCGAAGACGGAAAGGAGCTGGGGGAGGTTGTGGACATTCTGCCGACCCCGGCCAACGATGTCTATGTTGTGAAAGGGAAGAAGGGGGAGTGGCTCCTCCCCGCAGTCAAGGAGTTCATCGTCCAGGTGGACGTGGAGGGAGGGCACCTCCTCATCAGGCCGGTGGAGGGGTTGATCGAGTCTGAAGCGGTATGACATTCTCACGATCTTTCCTGGGATCTTCCAAGGCCCCCTCCAGGAGAGCATCCTGAAGCGGGCTCAGGAGAAGGGGATTGTGGCGATCGTCGTCCACGATCTCCGAAACTGGACCCACGATCGGCATCGAACGGTGGACGATGAGCCCTACGGCGGCGGGGCAGGGATGGTGCTCAAGGTCGAGCCCGTGGTGGAGGCCGTCGAGGCCCTCAGGGGGCCGAAGACGCACCTCATCCTCCTGAGCCCCCAAGGACGTCGCTTCAGGCACGAAGTGGCCAAAGAGCTTTCTAGGGAGGAGCACCTCCTCTTTCTCTGTGGGCGGTACGAGGGCTTTGACGAGCGGGTGAGGCTCATCCTGAAGCCCGATGAGATCTCCATCGGGGATTACGTCCTCACCGGGGGGGAGCTTCCCGCCCTGGTCGTGATTGATGCGATCACCCGGCTCCTCCCAGGCGTCCTCGGCGATGAGGCGTCGGCCATTGAGGATTCGTTCTCGCAAGGCCTCTTGGATTACCCCCAGTATACAAGGCCGGCTTCCTTCCGGGGTTTCAGTGTCCCTCCGGTCCTCCTGTCAGGGGACCATGAGCGGATCAGGAGATGGCGTAGGAAGGAAGCCCTCCGGAGGACCAGGGATTTAAGGCCTGATCTTCTCTCGAAGGCTTCTCTGAGCAAAGAGGATCTGGAGTTGCTGGCCGAACTCGAAGCCGAAGAAGGGTCCTGATGGAAGCTGAGGGCTGATGATGGAGAGATAAGATGGTGGATCTCGTCAGGGTCGTTGAAGAACCTTACCTCAAAAAGGAGCTCCCGGAGTTCTCCCCTGGGGACACGGTAAGGGTCTCCCTCAAGGTCCAGGAGGGGGACAGGGAACGCCTCCAGGTCTTTGAAGGGGTAGTGATCCGACGTCGGGGGGGAGGGACCCGCTCGACCTTCACCGTGCGGAAGGTCAGCTATGGGGTCGGTGTGGAACGGACATTCCCCCTCCATTCCCCCTTCATCGAGCGGATCGTGGTGGTGAGAAAGGGCAGCGTTCGTCGGGCAAAGCTGTACTACCTTCGGTCGCTGAAGGGGAAGGCGGCCAGGGTCAAGAGGAAAAAACTCTACTGAATGGAGGCGGAGGGGTACACCTTGGTGGCCGGTGTGGACGAGGCCGGCCGGGGGGCCCTTGCTGGCCCCGTGGTGGCGGCGGCGGTGATCCTCCCTCCTGGATTAAAGCTCGAAGGGTTGAAGGATTCAAAGCTGCTACCCCCCCGGCGACGGGAAGCCCTCTGCCAAGCGATCCAGGAGAAGGCCTTGGGAATCGGGGTCGGGATCGTCGGGCCGAACGTCATCGATACCCTGAACATCCTGAAGGCAACCCTCCTTGCCATGGACCAGGCCATTGGCTCCCTACCCTTCCTGCCGGAGTTTCTGTTAATTGATGGGAGGGATGCCCCGCAGACCTCCCTCCCTCACAGGGTCCTGCCCCACGGCGATTCCCTCTGTCCCTCCATCTCTGCCGCTTCGATCATCGCCAAAGTCTTCCGAGACCGGATCATGGATGGCTATCACCTCCAGTTCCCTCAGTACGGGTTCGCTCGACACAAAGGGTATGGGACGAGAGAACACCTGGAGGCCTTAGCGCGGTATGGGCCGACCTCCATCCACCGCATGACCTTCCGGAGGGTGAGGGCAAAGGAGCTTAGGTGAAAAGGGGCCGCGGACTCGGGGGAAGGGGGGAGGAGGTAGCCAAGGCCTACCTTCAGAGCCTCGGGTATCAGATCCTCCGGGAAAACTATACGACCCCGGCCGGGGAGGTGGATCTCGTGGCCAGGGACGGGAAGGTTCTTGTCTTCGTGGAGGTGAAGACAAGAAGCTCCGTTGAGTATGGCCCCCCTGAGGCGGCGGTGACCCCCTGGAAGCAGCGCCAGATCATCCGAGCGGCCGAGCGGTACCTTTTGGAGGCAGGGGTGAGGGAGGCGGCGTGTCGCTTTGATGTGGTAACGGTCACTTTCTTCCCGGAGGAGTGGACCCCTCGGATTACCCTGATCAAAGATGCCTTTTGGGTAGCGGAGGGGCCGATTCGTCCTCGACGTCCCTAACCCTCCCCCCTTCTCTCCGGGGCGATCATGCGGGTCATCGGGTTTTTGCGAGAAACGCCCCTGTTCCAGGGCCTTTCAGAAAAGGATTTGGAGCGGCTTGCCGGTATAAGCCGCGTGGAGGAGTACCCCTCGGGGGAGGTGATCTTTCGAGAGGAGGACCCCGGCGGGGCCCTTTACATCGTGATAGAGGGGGTGGTCAGGATCAGCAAATTCGTGCCCGGAGCGGGAGAAGAGGCCATGGCTTTCCTGGAGAAGGGCGAGTATTTCGGTGAGATGGCCTTAATTGATGACCATCCCCGCTCAGCCACGGCCATCGCCCACACCGGTTGTCGGCTCCTGAGGATCGGTAAGGGTGACTTCCGGGATTTTCTGAGTTCGGATTATGAGATAGCCTGCCGGGTCCTCCAGGACTTCTGCCGGGTTCTCTCGCGCCGACTCCGGGAGACCAGTGACCGGTTGGTGACCGTTTTCTCCATCGCCCGGGCCTTCTGACACGAGTTCGAAAAACGTTTGACATCCCTTGGCGGGGGTGGTACAAGCAGCTTACCCCGTCAGGCCTTTGGTGGGTTTTAAGCCCGGAGGGGAAGGAGGAGGGTTCGCTGACGATTGACCAGATCATGACAAAGAAGGTAGTGGCCTTGCGGCCTCAGGATACCGTCGCCCAGGCGGCCCGGCTTATGCGGGAGAAGGGGGTGGGGTGTATCCTGGTCCTGGACAGGGGGAAGAAACCCCTTGGCATCTTGACCGATCGCGACATTGTAGTCTCCGTGGTGGCCGTAGGGCTGGATCCGATGACCACGAAGCTGGAGGAGGTCATGACCCCCCGGGTCCTCACCGCCTCCAGGGGTGAGATCCTGTTGCGGGTCGCGAAGCGGATGGCCGAGGCCTCGGTCCGGAGGCTTCCGGTTGTGGACGAGGAGGGGAGGGTGAAGGGGCTGATCTCGGTAGATGACATCCTCGTCCTCCTTATCACGGAGCTTTCCAACGTCTGCGCGGCCATCGTCGGCCCCTCGAAGCTGCTATGAGCGCCAAAGGGTCGGAGCGGAGACGGGCCCCTCGGGTCGAGGTGGGCGGGAGGACCCAGGGGAAGATCAAACAGGTTATCGAAGCCTCCTTGCTCAACGTCAGCACCCTTGGGGCCCTGGTCGAGCACACCCATCCTATTGTTATTGATCAGCGCTACGAGGTGACCTTCCACCTGGGACCGAGGGATGTGACCTTTCAGGCAAAGGCGGTTCGGAGCGTTGTCTCCGGCTCCCAGCCGCTCCCGGGAGGGAAGAGTCGCCTGGTCTACCAGACCGGCTTGGAATTCCTCGATGCGAGGCCTGAGGATGTGGATCTTATCATCCGGGCTGTCCAAAGGGGGTTAGAAGGGAGCTCGAACCTCAGCCTCCTCCTTCTGGCCCCGAACGAAGACCAGGAGGGATGGCCATGGTTTACCGCGACGATCTAAGGGTCCGGCGGCCTTGGAATGGGCCGGCGCTTGGGGATCGGGGGTGGGTTTCCGGTTCAGAACGGGTAACCTTCAACCAAAGGGAGGGCTGGGGATGAACAAAGGAGAGTTCATCGAGAAGATGGCAGCCGATGGCAGGATCACACGGGCGGCGGCCAGTCGGGCGCTCAACTCCTTCATCAAGTCGGTCATCGCGACCCTCCAGCGGGGCGATCGGGCGACCCTGGCGGGGTTCGGCACCTTCTACAAGGCGACCCGGAAACCCCGGAGCGCCAGGAATCCCAGGACCGGTGCGACCATCCAGGTGGGGGCGAAGAACGTGGCCCGGTTCAAACCGGCTGAGAAGCTGATCAAGTCCCTCAATTAATCAATGCCAGGGGTCAAGGTTTCCTCCGAGACGGCGATCGCTTCTCGTTTCCCCTGGAACCCTCCACCCTAACCCTTAGACCCTGGTTCTTGAGGAATTGGTATGAAAGCCGTTCGGTTCCACGCGCACGGGGGGGTTGAGAACTTAATCTACGAGGAGGCCCCGGACCCATCCATCCGGGGAGACGAGGTGCTGGTCCGGGTCAGGGCCTGTGCCCTAAACCACCTGGACATCTGGGTCAGAAATGGCATCCCGGGGGTGAAGATCCCTCTGCCCCACATCCTGGGGAGTGACATCGCGGGGGAGGTGGCCCAGGTTGGGGACCTGGTGACCCGGGTGAAGGGAGGGGAGCGGGTCCTCATCGCCCCAGGCTTAAGTTGCGGTCAGTGTCTCCCCTGTCTTTCCGGGCGTGATAACCTCTGTCGCCAGTACACCATCATCGGCTCCCGGACCGATGGAGGGTACGCCGAGTACGTCAAGATCCCTGAGGTGAACGTCATCCCGATCCCGGGGTCTTTGAGCTTCGAGGAGGCGGCGGCCATCCCCTTGGTCTTCTTGACCGCCTGGCACATGCTGGTAACGCGCGCAGGGATCAGGCCGGGGGATGAGGTGCTGGTCATCGCTGCGGGGAGCGGGGTGGGCTCCGCCGCCATCCAGATCGCCAAGCTCTTCGGGGCCAGGGTCATCGCCACGGCAGGATCGGATGAAAAGCTTGCCAAGGCCAAGGCCCTCGGGGCCGACGAGGTTATCAACCACACTACCCAGGACCTCGCCCAGGAGGTGAGGCGCCTGACGGACAAGCGGGGTGTGGATATCATCTTCGAGCATGTGGGCTCGGCCGTGTGGGAGAAGTGCCTTGTGAGCCTCGCCCACGGGGGGAGGCTCGTCACCTGCGGGGCCACCAGCGGCTACGAGGGGAGGACGGACATCCGGTACCTCTTCAGCCGGCAGCTCAGCCTCCTCGGGTCCTACATGGGGAGCAAGGGGGAGCTTCTGGAACTTTTACGGTTCTTCCCGCAAGGGAGGCTTCGGGCGGTCGTGGACCGGACGCTTCCCTTGCAAGAAGCCCGGGAGGCCCATCGCTTGATGGAGGAGCGGAGGCATTTTGGGAAGCTCGTCCTGATCCCTTAGCAGAGGATGTCATGTTGGCCAAGGTCCTCTCGGCCGCCGTCCTTGGGATTGACGCCTACCTGGTCGAGGTGGAGGTGGACCTCGCCCTTGGTCTTCCATCCTTTAACACGGTGGGGCTTCCAGACGTGGCGGTCAGGGAGAGCCGGGACCGGGTCAGGGCCGCCATCAAGAACGTTGGCTTCGAGTTCCCCAGCCGGCGGATTACGGTGAACCTGGCCCCCGCCGACGTGAAGAAGGAAGGGGCGGCCTTTGATCTGCCCATCGCCATTGGCATCCTGGCCGCCGTTGGGAACGTTCAACCCGACCACCTCCCCCGCTATGCCATCCTGGGCGAGCTGGCCCTGGATGGGACGATCCGCCCGATCCGGGGGGCCCTCCCGATTGCCGTGGCGGTGAAGGAGGCGGGGTTGACCGGCCTCCTCCTGCCGGTTGGGAATGCCAAGGAGGCCGGGGTCGTGGAGGGGATCGAGGTCTACGGGGTGGAGACCCTCCCCCAGGTCATTGGGTTTTTGAACGGCGAGCTGAAGCTTCCCCCGACCCGGGTGGATCTGGAAGGGGCCTTTACCGAGGCGGCCCAGTACGACGTGGACTTCGCCGAGGTGAAGGGACAGGAGCATGCCAAGCGGGCCCTCGAAGTTGCCGCAGCGGGAGGCCACAACGTTCTCCTCATCGGCCCGCCCGGCGCCGGCAAGACGATGCTGGCCAAGCGCCTTCCCACCATCCTTCCCCCTCTCACGTTGGAGGAGGCCATCGTCACGACCAAGATCTGGAGTGTGGCCGGCCTCCTCCCTCCCGGGACAGCCCTCCTGGCCACGAGGCCCTTTCGAGCCCCTCACCACACGATCTCCGATGCCGGCCTGATCGGCGGGGGGACGATCCCCCGGCCCGGTGAGGTCTCCCTCGCCCATAACGGTGTCCTCTTCCTGGACGAGCTGCCGGAGTTTCACCGGAGCGTCCTCGAGGTTCTCCGGCAACCCCTGGAGGATGGCCGGGTCACTATCTCGCGCGCCTTAAGCTCTCTCACGTATCCAGCCCGTGTCCTTTTGATCGGTGCGATGAACCCGTG
>CAZHST010000031.1:0-36592 GCA_964535215.1 uncultured bacterium | reverse complement strand
GCGTCGCTCCTGGCACCAGGTCAAGCAAGCCTTGCGGCGGGGGATCGGCTCCAACGGGACTGCCTAACGCCGCGCCGCTTTGTCACCTTAGAGGAGCTTCAAGAGCCACGCAGGGGTGATGCTGATGAACCAGGAGTTCAGGATGGTGAAGTAGTTGGTGACCATCAGGATGCCGATGGCGATGATGAGCGTGCCGCTCACCCATTTGACCAGGGTGAAGTAGCGGGTGAACCGTTTGGAGAAGCCCAGGAAGGCATTCACGCCCACAGCGCTTGCGAAAAAGGGGACGGCCAACCCGGCCGAGTAGGAGAGGAGCAGGACAATCCCCGATTTCATGCTGGCCGTGGTGGAGGCCAGGGCCAGGATCGAACCCAAGATAGGGCCAACGCAAGGGGTCCAGGCGGCGGAGAAGACGAGTCCGACCACGTAGGACCCCAGATAACCGGCGGGCTTGGCCTTGAGCTGGAGTTGCCTGTAGCGGCCCATGAAAGGGATCTTCAGGAGGCCGGTGATGTAGAGGCCGAAGACGATGAGCAGGATGCCACCGCCAATCCTGATGGTCTCCCGGTAATCGAAGAAGAGCTGACCAAGGTAGCTAAAGGACGCCCCTAAGCTGACAAACCCTGTAGAGAAGCCGGCGATGAAGAGGAGGGAATGGGACACCACCTGCCGCCGGTTCCTGGCCTTCTGACCTGACTCTAACAGGTCATCAATGGACAGGCCGGTGATGTAGGAAAGGTAAGAAGGGATTAGGGGAAGGACGCAAGGGGAGAGGAAAGAGGCCAGCCCCCCCAGGAACGCCACAAAGAGCGAGATCTGCTGCTCCATCCTTTGCTCCTGTACCGTGGTCTAATATGGAAGCGGTGTTATCGTCTACACCCCCTCCCCCCACCTGCTCTCCACCGACACCAAGAAGGGAAGAGGTTCTCCTGAAAACCCCTGGGGTAGGCTCCTGGCAGCCTCACTCTATCAGTCCCCCGGCATCGTCGAAGGCCATCAAGCGAGGCCCTCCCACGATCTCCAGACGGGGATCGGCCTCGACCTCGGTTAAGAGGGCCTCGGAGGCGTACAGCTCTTCCAGTTCCAGGGTGTTCTTGATCCGGGCCACCTTTGCCGCTTCGGGCGCGGTCAGCCCGATACTGTCCAGGGCGATCTCGATCGCCTCCCGGTCCGTCTCCAGGATGATGGGGAGCTTCCCTCGGATGACCGAGAAGCTCGTCAGGACGTTCGTATAAGTCACTTGGAAATCCACCTTGTCGGCGAAACGCCGGGTGGCGAAATCGGCAAAGCCCATGCCGACAGCGTTTCCACCACTCTTCGCCGTGAGATCCCTGATCAGGATCCGAAGGTACCTGGGACCCTTCGGCTCCTCCTCCCCCGGCATGTACATCCGGCCGATGACGTTCGGGTCCAACCCTGTCCCGCTGATCTCCTTCCCGATCTCATCCACGATCAGGAGGTGGAGGAACTCGAAGGGGATCCTGGCGACCAAGCCCTTCGCCTCTTGAAAGAGCCGGCTCTCGGCAGCCTCCAGCTCCTCGGGGAGGACCGCCTCGACCTTGGCCACCTGATGGCGGCTGTTCTCCAAAATGCCGACACCAAAGAGGATGGGGAGCCTCTGTAACAGATACCGGGCGATCTCGGGGATCATCCGCTGGTAGCCAATCTCCACCGCCGCCTTGTGGGCGAGACTTGCCCCCTTATGCTTCCCCAGGCCGATGACCAGCATCTTCATGAGGCCGCTCCCGAAGGTTCCACTGAAGCTTGTATGGGGCTTGATCCGGTTCACGACAACGATCCCATCAGCTAAGAAGGCATGGCGGTCCACGGCAACGGGGAGGCCCCAGGGCATCCTTCCCACCTCCACCACCTCCATGGAAGAGCAGATAGGGACGCCCATCGTTTCCTCGGTGATCCCGTAAGAGGCCAGGATCTTCGCCTGCCCTTCAGCCGTCGCCCCTCCATGACTCCCCATAGCGGGGACGATGAAGGGGGAGGCCCCTCGCTCTTTCAGCGTGTCCACCACCGCCCGGGTGATCATGGCGATCCCAGCGATCCCGCGGCTCCCAGCGGTCACAGCCACCCGCATCCCAGGTTTGATACGGCCGTTAAGGGGAAGCCTCTCGATCGCTTTGGTAACAGCCTTCGGGATGTCAACGACGGTCGGCTGATCAATCTTTTGCCTGATCTTATACATCCTGGGGAGGCCCATCCTCCACCCCCTTTCAGGTATCGTAAGCGTTCAGCGATCAGCCGTCAGCTTTTCGGAAAAATAAGCCACCAACGCCTTGACCAAGCCTAAAACCAGATTTAGAGTTCACCTCACCCGGCTTCCAGCAAGGACCCATGACCAAGTCGTTCAAGCTCTCGCTCCCCACGACCTCCCAACCTTCCCCAGGACTTCCTGGCTCCGCTCCAGGATCAGGAAGAACTCGGTTCCATACATCATCATCCGCATCCCCTTCGCCTGCCACCTTACAGCCTCCTCCACGCTCCCCACCCACATCCCAGGCACCACCTTATAGACCTGGCAGCGCTCGATCACCCGCTCGACGGCGGCGACGAACTTCTTATGGGTGAACTGGATGGGGATGCCCAGGGAAGTGGCGAGATCGGCAATGCCAACGAAGGCCACATCCACCCCGGGGACCGAGAGGATGGCGTCCAGGTTCTCGATGGCCTTCCCCGATTCGATCTGGACGACGATCATCGTTTCCTCGTTCGCCTTTCTGATGTACGTCTGCCCATCCACCAGCTGGTAGTCGGTGTGGGCGATCCCGATGGCCACCCCCCTCGTCCCTTGAGGCTCGTATTTAGCGTAGGTGATAGCCTCCTCAACCTGCTCCTTGGTTTCCACCCGAGGGATCATGACCCCCAGGGCCCCGGCATCCAGGACCCTGGAGATCCAGGAGCGCTCGATATCCGGGACACGGACGATGACCGGGAGGCCCACCCCTTTGGCCACCTGGATCATCGAGCCGATGGTCTCCAGGCTAAAGGCCGTGTGCTCCAGGTCGGGGAGGATGTAGTCCCAACCAGCTTTTTTTAGGATGCGGACCACCGAGGGAGCGCCAAACTCCATCACCATTGTCCCCCAAACCGTTTCCCCCCGTTTCAAGGCCCACTTCAACGGGTTCTCGATCATCTCTAATGGTCTCTCCTCCCTGATCCTGGGGCCTACTGCCGGCCCCAGGGCACCTCCTGAGCGGTAACCCACCATGCCTGTGAACAGAATGGCCGCTAATTTTCGAGACTCGGCTTCCGGTTGGTTGAGGGTTGAGGGCTGATCGCTTGGGCTTAACGGAGGATGTCGCCGGCCGCTGCCCGGTTGATGATCGCCCTGGCGTCCCCCGGGAGGAGGAGCCCCTCTTTTACCAAGGCTTCCGTCGCCTGGATGATCCGTTTGACGTAGTCCTGATGGTCTTTGTACCGCTCCTCCAACGAGAGGCGGTTGTCCTGGGCCCGCTGCCCTTCGGTCCTGGTCTTGGCGAAGGGGATGAAGCTCCCCGCCTGGACGCAGACCATGTTGGAGAGGGGCAGGTTGATCCCTCCATGGGTGCCGAGAGGGGCCTCTAGGTCCGGGAGCCTTACCCCGCCCAGTTCATTTCCGTCCTCGTCCCGGGCCGGCACCAGGAGCCGGTAGCCGGGGAGGCCCAGGAGCTTAGGGTCATCGGTCGCCACCAGGGGGGAAAGCTTGCTCTCAGGGGGAGGGGTCCCGTGGGTGACCCACCGGTCCAATGCCAGTAACAAGGCCCGGGCCACCGGTCGCCAGTCCAGGACCCCGATGGGGAGCTCGCATCCTTTCAGCTCATCCCACACCACGTGGGGGGCGCTGGCGAAGTCGTAGATCCTCACGTTCGGTGGGATCGAGCCCTCCGTCCGGACCAGAGAGGCCCGGCGGGACCAGTAATCACTGCTCGTGTTCGTGTGGATCACGTACGGATCTGAATCAGGACGGATGAGGAGCTTATCGTAGGAAAACGGGGGGATGTCCACGTGAGGGACATCCGGGTTCCTGTAGGTGGGGAAGCGGGTAGGGAGGGCATCCTCGTAGTTTAAATCAATCCGTCCAGCGCCAGGCAGGTGGATGAAGACGCCGTCGAAGACCTTCTTCCCCTCTTCCGAGACGTTAAAACCCTGGTAGATAAAATCCCGGAGGAAGCGCCCGGTCTGGGAGTAGCCGATCCCGTAGGCTTTCTCCACGAACCCGAAGAGGGGGTTCGGGGCGCCGGTCTCATCCCGCTCTGCATAGCGAAAGAACGCCACCAGGTCCCGAACGGCCAGAAACCCGATCCCCGGGACCGGCTTCTCCCTCCCCCCCTTGACGACCTTCGGAAGCTGGATGCCATGGCCATCCTCCCAGGCGGCGGTGATGACCAGGAACCCTTGCTCCATAAGGAAACCGTTTCCGATCTTCGTGTAGGAAGGGGAGCCCTGACCGACCGGCACATCGTTGAACATGACCGGGGTGATGTTCCTCCCCCGGTTTTGGACATCGAAGAGGAGCCGTCGGTTGCTTCTGGCAAGGTCGGCGGGGATGACGAGGGTGAAAGGGGTGGCGTATTCAACCTTTCCCCGCTCGTTGGTCGGGGCAAGGTCCAGGAGGGCGATGGGCTCCTCCCTTGAGACCTCGCCAAAGGCCATCCCCTGGATCCGGACGTAGTCCCCCCGTTCGAAGGTCCCGTAGAACTCCTTCCGGTCAGTCTTAAGCTTGACGATCCTGGCCTCGGCCAACGAGGCCAGGAGGCAAAAAAGCCCGACCGAGACCCCGACGGCGAGGGCCGTCCTCCGTCGCATCCCTCCCTCCCCGGCAGGCAGAGGAGGCCTGCCCCAAGCAGGCCAGATCCCTGCCCTACTTGTACTCGTCACGGATGGGGTGGAAGATGTCAAGGCAGAGACAGGGCTGATCGGCCGTCGAGCCATGTTCCACGCCACCGGGGATGATATAGGTATCACCGGCCTTTACACGCCTCGTCTCCCCCCCAATGGTAAAGTTCAACTCCCCTTCCAAGATGATCCCCGCCTGCTCGTGGGGATGGGAATGCATGGGAACCGTCGAGCCCGGCGAGAACCGGACCAGCGAGAGCATCACCTTGTCCCCCCAGGCGGTCCTGATCGTCACCCCTGGGGCGATCTCCTTCTCCTTGGCGTTCATCAGATCAACAAAGTACATGCGTCACCTCCTCTTCTAGTGGTGTTAAGCAGGATCGGTCAGGGCTCCTGAAGGGACCGGATGTCCAACGGGGTGAGCCTCGAAGGGCTCAAAGGGCAACAGATTCCCATGGGGGTCGAACTGAAGCTCCCGAGGCTCGCTCAGCTGGATCAGGTCCTTCCTCTCCTTCAGCAACGGGAGGTACGCCTCGGAGATCTCAACCTCACCGAGCAGAAGGGTATTCTTGATCCGCACTACCTTGGCCTCATGGGGTTGGATCAACCCGATGCTATCCAGGGCGGTCTCGATGGCCTCCCGGTCCGTATCCAGATAGGGGGGGATCTTGGCCGCCTCCGGGGCGATGGCGGTGAAGGCGTTCACGTAGGTGGCATGCCGATCAATCTTCTCCACCAATCGCCTCGTCGTGAAATCGGCCATCCCGATCCCAATGGCGTTCCCGTAGGTCTCCGGGGTGAGATCGAGGACGACGATCCTGGTGATCTTCGGTCCAAAAGGTTGGTCGAAGCGGTGGGTCAGGCGGCCGATGACGTTCGTGTCCATACCGGCGCCGCTGATGTTCTTCCCCATCTCGTCCACGATCAGGACATCAATCTCGTCAAAGGGGAGCTTCATCATCCAGGCCTTGGCCAGGCGGAGGAGCTCCTTCTCCTTCTCCTCCATCTCCTCGGGGAGGACCGCGGCGATCTTGGCCGTCTGGTCGTAGGCGTTCTCCACGATCCCCACCCCAAAAGCGATCCTCGCCTTCTTCAGGACCTCCCGCCCCACGTGCAGGATGACCTTGGCATACCCGTAATGGGCGTTGGCCCGGTGGTACGTGGCAGCCCCCTTGTGTTTCCCCAGGCCAATCGCCATCATCTTGTAGAAACCGCTTTCGATCTCGGCCTTGAAATCGGTGTGGGGCTTCACCCGGGCCACGACGGCGATGTGATCCGCCTCCGAGGCGTACTTGTCCAGGTAAACCGGGAACCCTAACGTCTCACCGATCTGGATCACCTCCATGGAGGATTTGATCGGCACCCCCATCCTCTCCTCGGTGATCCCGTAGTGCCGGAGGACATCCACCTGCCCCTCCGGGGTGGCCCCTCCGTGGCTCCCCATCGTGGGGACGATGAAGGGACGGGCCCCCAACGCCTTCAGCTCCTCGATGACCGTCCTGGTGATCGTGGCAATGTTGGCCACCCCGCGGCTCCCCGCCGTGATGGCCACCGTCTCCCCCGGCTTGATCCTCGAGGCCAGGTTCAGCGGTGCGAGGGCCTGCCGCACCGCTCCGGGGATGTCCTCGAGAGGCGGGGGGACCTCGAAGAGCTGTTTGATGCGAACCATCTTTGGGTACGGCATGATCATCTCCTCTCCTGCGAAACCTCTTTTCGCACGTCCTTCAACCATTCATGGCGGGCGATTCCTACCTCCAACGCCCGCTCCGTCCTGGGGGTTGCCCGCCTTCCCGAAAGGGCATCCAGGGCGCGAAGCTCCAGGCCCTGACGGCTCTGGAGGTAGACAACCCAATAGGGGTAGTGGAACTCGGCCTCTTCGAAAAGCTCCACCGCGATCCTCCTGACCTTCCAGGGTTGCTTCCGGAGGATATAATCCTCCACCCAAGCCCTGGCCTTCTCCCCCGCCTCCTCCTTCAGGACAGCCTTTTCCAGGCACTGCTCTTGCTCGACCTCAACCGGCTTCAACGGCGGGAGGCCTTTGATGAAATCGCAAAATCCCACGACCCCGTCCACCAGGACCGGGTAGAGCAGCATCTGATCAGCCAGGTTCGGGTTCCCGTGAACGAAGAAGTAATAGGGGAGGTAGAGGAGCTCCTGGGCCAGGATCGCGCGCCTCGGCCGAAGAAGCCCATTCTTCGTCAGCCCTGGGGCAAGGGACCGGAGGGCTGCCTCCGAAAGGCCCCCCTCGCAACTGAAGACCTCCACCCGACTCATCGCCGCTCAGACCGAAGCTGCACCTCGACCTGCCTGATATGGATCTTCGCCCGCCGGGCCAGCCAGTAGGCCCCGGCAGCGAAGAGGAAGAGGAAGAAGGCCGTGACCCCTTCCATGAACTCGAAGAAGTCTGGATCGGTCTCCGGGATCCTGACCATCGCGATCAGGGTGCAGACGGCGTAGAAGATGAAGATCCAGGCCAGGACCAGGCGGGAGGTGTGTTCCACCCTCAGGCTGTATAACAGCTCGGCCGGCTCGACGGCCATGTGTTCGATCCACCGGGTCTCCTGCCGCTCCCTTCCTTCTTGCACCATTCTTCCTCCTCCTCTTGTTGATTACCACCACGTCCAGATCCAGATCGCCAGAACCGCGAACATGACGAGGGTCCAGGTGCGGGGCTGTTTGTACCAGGGAAGTCCTTCGGTGCCGTAGATGGGATCCCCCGCCTCCTCTACCACCCCCTTCTCATTCACGATCCCTACCCGCCGGTGGAGGTACGGCTTCACCTGAGGTGGGAAGGTGCCGAGGATGTAGCCCTCGATCTCCTTCTCCGGGATGGGACCCCTGATCGCGTTCTCGATCAGGCTGATAACCACCATCAGGACCAGGGTGAAGAGGAAGTTCCAGAGGGGAACCGTCGTGAAGTGGGTGGCGATCTTGTAGCCCGTGGGGGTCAACCCCAGGAAGTCCTTCGGCATGGCAAACCAGGGGAAGACCCCTGTCAGCCACATCCCGAAGATCCCGCCCCCGATCATCGAAAGGAACGCCGACCAGCGGCTGAAGAACCGGGAGAGGGTAGCGCAGACCATCACGGTGAGGAGGGGGGAGATCAGGGCCCCGGTCAGCTTCGTCCAGACGACGATGTAGCCTCCTCCCCGCTGGATGATGGGGATGAAGAGGAGGCCCAGGACAAAGTTCACACCGGTCAGGATCCGCGCCACCCGGAGGTAATGCTCCTCAGAGGCCTCGCGCTTGATGACCCGCGCATAGATATCCCGGGTCAGGATGCCGGAGCAGCTCTGGGCGTTGGAGGGGACCGTGGAGAGGGTGGCGGCGAAGATCCCGGCCAGGAGCAGCCCCAGGATGCCCGGGGGGGCTAAATCCTTCATCACCTGGACGTAGACGGCATCGGGGCGCCCTCCCGCGGCCGGGTTGAATTGCGGGGCCATGTAGCCGTAGAGGATGATGCCGAAGACCCCGACCCAGACGATGGAGAACTGGTGGATCATGGCGATGGGGCCGGCGAAGAGGTAGCCAAGCCTCGCATCCATCTCCGTCCGGGCCCCTAACGGTCGGGAGATCTGCTCCGCCTGGATCATGGCGTAGGAGCCGATGGCGAAGAGCATGCCGAGGAAGGCCAGGCCCGTTGGCATCCAGGGGGCAGAGGGGATGTGGCCGAAGCTGTAGAAGCTGGACTGGACGATCTCCCCAGTGGCAATGTTCTTGACAACTCCGGCGGCGGTCTTCTCCAGCATGGCCGACCATCCCCCCACCTTGTAGAGGCCGATGATGAACAGGACCCAGGAGGTCAGGGTCATCAGGGCCATCTGGGCCGTCCCCGTCACCATCGCCGCCGAGAGGCCGCCCAGGATGGTGTAACCCAGACAGAGGAGGCCGATGATGATCATCCCGGTCAGGAACTTGGTCCCGACGGCGATCTCCATAACAATGCCCATAAGGCTCAGGATCGCCCCCATGACGTAGACCCGCTGGATCCAGATCAGGAGTCCTCCCCAGAAGCGGGCCGGATAGTTGAACCGGAGCTCCAAAAATTCTGCAGGGGTATAGACCCCGGCCCGGTACATCTGGGGGATGATCGTCAGGCTCCCGAAGAGCCAGCTCAACGGGAGATAGGCGGTGTAGACGGCCAGACCTAAGCCCCCGTGCTGATAGGTCATGCCGGCACACCCCAAGTAGTCAGCGACGTCGGACTGGGTGGCCTGGCAGTCAGGGCCGATGATGTACCACTTCTGGGTCCGGCCGGCCAAGAGGAAGTCCCGGACGGTCTTGATGTAGCCTTTGAAGAAAAACATCATCCCGGTTGCCACCACGATCAAAACGGTCGCAACCAGGATGACCCAATCAATCCACTCCATCGCTCCCCCCTCCTCCTATCCGATCCACCCCTCCGGTTGCTCGAAAAGCTCCTTCAGCCTGGCCAAGAATTGGGCCGCCGGGGCCCCGTCAATTAAGCGGTGGTCGAAAACCAGCGAGAGGCCCATCATGGCCCGGATGTGGATCCCGCCGTGTAAGACGACAGGCTTCTCGACGATCTTCCCCACCCCCAGGATGGCCCCTTGCGGCGGGTTGATGATGGGGGTGAACAACTCCACCCCCAAGCCCCCCAGGTTGGTCACGGTGAAGGTCCCCCCTTCCAGATCCTGAGGAGCCAGGCGGCCGGAGCGGGCCTTCTCGGCCAGGACCCGGGCTTCTTTGGCCATCTCCAAAAGGGACTTCTTGTGGGCATCCCGGATGACCGGGGCGACCAGCCCCTCCCCCAGATCCACGGCAAACCCCAAGTGAACCTCCCGGTGGACCCGGATCCCCTCCCGGGTCAAGGTGCAGTTGATCCGGGGTCGCTCCTGAAGGGCGACGGCAACCCCTTTCAGGATGAGGTCGTTATAGCTGATCTTCAGCCCAGACTCGGCCTCCCAGCGAGGAAGCCGCTCTTCCCTTAACGCCACGAGGCGGGTCACGTCGGCTTCAGCAAACAAGGTGACCCTTGCGGCACTCCGCCAGCTCTCCCCCAGGCGGTCGAAGATCACCTTCCGCATCCCGGTCAAGGGGATGAGCTCCGGGACAGCCTCAGGCGGAGGGACCCCCGCTTTCATCGCCTCGATGGCCCGCTGGACATCCTCCTCGACGATCCGCCCCTCGGGACCGGTCCCGACCAAGGCCTCGATCCTTACCCCGTGCTGCTCGGCCAAACGGCGAGCCCTTGGGGTAATTTTGATCTTCTCCCGGGATGGGGCAGCCACCTTCTCTCCCGGCCCGGCCGCTGGAGCAGCCGGGGCCTTAACCGCTGGAGTCGGAACAGCCAGGGAGGCTAAAAGAGGCGAGATATCCTCCCCCGCTTCGGCGATGATCCCCATTGCCCCCCCCACCCGAACAGAGGTCCCCTCTAAGGCCAGAATCTTCACCAGTTGGCCCGAGGCGGGGGCCTCCAGCTCGTACTCCACCTTTTCCGTTTGAAGGAGGACGACCGGCTCCCCTTTCTTCACCAGGTCCCCTTCCTGCTTCAGCCAGCGGAGGATCGTCCCCTCCTCCATCGTCTGCCCCAGCTGGGGCATATCAATCCGCGTCGCCACCCGTCCCTCCTTAAACGTTAACCCACTAGCTCCCGGACGGCCCGTTTGATCTTGTCCTCGTCAGGGACGACGAAGGCCTCCAGCTTCGGGTTAAAGGGCATCGGGGTGTCCAGGGCCGTCACCCGCTTGATCGGCGCATCCAGATAATCAAAGGCCTTCTCGGCCACCGTCGCCGCGATCTCGGCCCCGACGCCGCATCGTCTCACGGCCTCGTGGACGACCACCAGCTTCCCCGTCTTCTTGACCGACTCCAGGATCGTGTCCTCATCCAGGGGTGAGAGGGTCCTGGGGTCAACAACCTCGATGTCAATCCCTTCCTGCTCCAGGTCCTTCGCGGCATTCAAGGCCTTCAGGACCATCCGGGAGGTGGCCACCACCGTCACATCCCTCCCCGGCCTTTTCACATCTGCCTTCCCCAGGGGGATCACATACTCCTCCTCGGGAACAGGCCCCTTCTCAGCGTACAGGAGCTTATGCTCCAGGAAGATGACCGGATTGTCATCCCGGATGGAGGCCTTCAGGAGACCCTTCGCATCGTAGGGGGTGGAGGGTTGAACGACTTTTAAGCCCGGCACGTGGACGAACCAGGCCTCGAGGCTCTGAGCATGCTGGGCGGCTGAAGAACGTCCCGTCCCCTGCTGGGTCCGGATCACGACGGGGGCCCTGGCCTTCCCTCCGAACATGTACCGGATCTTGGCCATCTGGTTCACGATCTGGTCCATGGCAATGCCCATGAAATCTACGTACATGATCTCAGCCACCGGGCGCATCCCCACCAGGGCTGCCCCCAGAGCCGCCCCCACGATGGCCGCCTCGGAGATAGGGGTGTTCCGGACCCGCTCGTGGCCGAACTCCTCCAGGAGCCCCTGGGTGACCTTGTAGCTCCCGCCGAACTCGGCGATGTCCTCTCCCAGAAGGAACACCGAAGGATCCCGCCGCATCTCCTCCCGGAGCGCCTCCCTGACCGCTTCTCGATAGGTGATCTCCCGCATCGCCTCACCTCATGATTCTACAAAAATGTCCTGAAGGGCCTCCTCCAGCTCGGGCTCAGGGCTCTCCTCGGCGAAGCGAATCGCCTCCTCCATCTCCCTGGCCACATCCTCGTCAATCCTGTTCAGCTCCGCCTCGGTGGCCACCCCGGCCTCGATGAGAACCTTCCGAAAGCTGGGGATCGGATCCCGCTTCTTCCACTCCTCGACCTCCTCCCTCGTCCGGTAGATCCCCACGCCCGGGTCACCGACAAAGTGCCCCATGAACCGGTAGGTCTTCGACTCGATCAGGGTGGGGCCCTGCCCGCCCCTCGCCCGCTCGACGGCGGCCTTGGTCGTCTCGTAGACGGCCAGGACATCCATCCCATCCACGACAACCCCAGGGATCCCATAGGCCTGAGCCCGGACGGCGATGTCTTTGATCTTCTGGTGGACCCACTGGGGGGTTGTCTCAGCGTATTGATTGTTGTGGCAGAAGAAGATGACCGGGAGGTTCCAGACGGCGGCCAGGTTCAGCGCCTCGTGGAAGGCCCCGGTGTTCGAGCCGCCGTCGCCGAAGAAGGCAAGGACCACCTGATCGGTCCCCTTCATTTTGAAGCCCAAGGCCGCCCCAACGGCATAGGGGAGCCCGGCCCCGACGATCCCCGTCGCCCCCAGGATGCCGAGATCGAGGTCGGCGATGTGCATGGACCCGCCCTTCCCCTTGCAGTAGCCTGTCTTCTTAGCGAACAGCTCTGCCATCATCCGGTCGAGGGTCGCCCCTTTCGCAATAATGTCACCGTGCCCCCGGTGGGTGCTGGTCATGTAGTCGTCCGGCCGAAGGGCGGCGCAGGCCCCGACGGAGGACGCCTCCTGGCCCACCGAGGAGTGGAGGAAGCCGGGGAGCCTCCCCTTCATGAAGAGATCCGCCGCCGTCTCCTCGAAGACCCGGATCTCTACCATCTTCCGGTACATCTGGAGGAGCTGGTCCTTACCAATCTCAGATACACCCATGAAATCCCCCTCCCTCTTACAGACCCCTTTTTATCACCTGTACAGCATAAATTAGAGCATCCGCGCTCCCAAACCCCCCAGCCTTGGTGACCAGGAGAAGCCCCTCGAAGGGGCCCTCTCGAAGCCGACCGGCGGGGATGCCCGGAAGGACCTCCTCCACCAGCTCGATCCCCGTCGCCCCCAACGCCAAACAGACAGCCCGAGCCGTCTCGCCACCCGTCAGGATCAGGCCGATAGCCGGATCGGCTTCGACGACGGCCCTGGCGATCCTCCCGAGGGCCCGGGCAATGATCATGGCCCCATCCACCCCCCCTTGAGGAGCCGATCCTTCGGGCCTGACCACGAGGTCACCGCCTCCCCGCAGGATCAGGGTGGCCTCCTTCGCCACCCTGCTGATCTCATCCGCCTCGTCGCGGAACAGCCTGGAAAGGCGAAGGCCCACAACCTTCACCCCCAGGACCTGGCTTAAAGACGCAACCTGGGAGGCCGTGACAGGGTTGGGGCTCCCGGCGATGATGAGCACCCGCGCCGCTTGAAGCCTGGGGCAGGCCTCGGCGGCTCCATGAAGCCCTCCCATCTCCGCCAGCTCCATCGCCAAGCCGGCCGAGCCAGCCACCACCCGATCCGGGGAGAGGGGCATGAGGGTCGCGGCGATAATCTTAAGATCATCCCGCTCAGCCGCATCAAGGGCCAATACCTCCTTCCCCTCCCCCCAAGCTGCCTCCATCTTCGCTTTCAACGAGGTAGGCCCGCTCCTCACCACGTCCAGGGGAAGATGACCAATGCTCCGACGCATCTGGGCTTGAAGGAGGGCCGGGAGAGTGGTCCCTCCCAGGGCGGGATCTTCCGGGACAGCCCCATGAATCAGGAGGCGCCCCCCTTGAAAGGTCCTTCCCTGAAGGGGAAAGGCGGGAGCCACAACGGCCTGCCGAACGTGAAGGGCATCCATCGCCGCCTCCAGCTCTGCCCCGACATTTCCCCTTAAGGTGGAGTCCAGTTTTTTGTAGAGGCTTTCGACCCCCTCTCTCTTTAAGGCCAGGCACGCTTCCACCGTTCGACGATAGGCATCCTCCGCCGGGATGGCCCGGCTGTCGGTATCCAGAACCAGGATGTCCACCGTTTGAAGGGCCCCCTTCACCCCTTCAGGGGAGAACAGGACGACAACCCTTAAACCTTTCCGGGCGAACTGAACACCGGTATCGCATCCCCCCGTCAGATCATCGGCAACAACCCCAAGCTTCAAGGCCCTAAACCCCTATGATTTTTTAAGGAATTCGGCTCTGTTCTTACCCTATCGGCCTATCCTTGTCAAGAAGTTTTCCGCCCAGACTCCTGCTGGACAACCACGACCTCCCCCTCCCTCAGACCTGAAAGGATCTCGACGAGCTCATCATCCTCAACCCCCGTGATGACCTTCCTTAACGCATATGAGCCACCGGCCCTGACCGTGACGAAACGCTCTCCCCCCTCCTCGGCTATCGCCTGCCGGGGGACAACCAGGACACCGTCCTTCTTGACCGCCAGGATCTCCACATCCACCGTGAGGCCGAGCTTTAAGGGGGTGTCCCGGGGAAGCTCGATCTTCACCTCCAGGACCTTAAGGTCCAGCATCTCGGCCGGGTTCTCAGACCGGATGCTCTTCTTCCCCACCATGGCCCCGATCTCGACCACCCGCCCCCGAAACTCCTGGCCCGGATAGGCATCCGAGGTGATGATCGCTTCCTGCCCCACCTTCACCTTCCGGACATCGGTCTCGTCAATCTCCGCCCTCACCTGAACCCGGCTCATATCGGCCAGGGTCACAATGGGCCGGGGATCCAGGAAGAAGGTGACCTCCCCCACGTCCATATGCTTCTTCAGGATCTTCCCTGCGACGGGGGCCCTGATCATCGTATTCTGAAGCATCGCCTGGACGTACCGGAGATCCGCCTCAGCCCGTCTGACCTGGGCCCGGGCCATCCGTTTCGCCTCCTCCCTCGCCCCCGCCTCTAAGAGACTGAGCTGCTCCTGGGCGGACCGGTACTGGGCAACCGCCACCCAGTAGCGCCGGTCGGCCTCGTCAAACTGGGCCTGGGCGATCGCCCCCTCCTGGAGAAGCTCCCGGTAGCGTTCCACCGTGGCCTTGGCCTCATCCAGGACCGCTTTGGCCTCGTTTTGCCTCGCCCGGGCTGCCTCCAGCTCCTGTTCCCTAGGGCCAGCCTCGACCTCCTGGAGCCGGGCCTTTGCCTCCTCCAGCCGGGCCTTTGCCTCCTCTAACTGGGCCCGGAGTTCCTCATCGTCCAGCAGGGCGATGACCTGTCCCTTCTCCACCAGATCCCCCTCCTTCACCAGGATGGCCTTGATCCGCGCGGTGGTCTTGGCCCCTATCTGAATCTCGGCGTACGGCTCCACCTTCCCTCGCCCGGCAACGATCAAATGGATGCTCCCCCTCCTGACCTGGAACTCCTTGGGAGCGGAGTTTCTGGAGAAGGAGAGCACCCCAAGGATCGACAGGGCGAGGAAGACCAAGGCCCCGGCGATGATCCAAGGCCGCCTCATCCGACCCCTCCCAAGGGGATCACCGGCGCCAGACGCTCGGTGCCTTGTCCGTGGAGCGCCTCTTGATACGTGACCAGGCTGCCATCTTCCATGAAGAAGACCTCGTCGGCAAACTCCGTGATCCTCATGTCGTGGGAGACGACGACCACCGACCGGTTCTCATGGACGGCGGCCTGCTTCAAAAGCTCGATGACCACCCGGCCACTGCGGGAGTCCAGGTTCCCCGTCGGTTCGTCGGCCAGGAGGATCGGGGGATCGCCGGCGAAGGCCCTGGCGATGGCGACCCGCTGCTTCTCCCCACCGCTTAAGTCCCTGGGCATGAAGTTCCAACGATCGGCAAGGCCAACGGCCTCCAGAAGGGCCCTGGCCTTCCCCTCCACCTCCCTTCCCCGAACCCCCCGAAGCCGGAGCGCCACCTCCACGTTCTCAGCGGCGGTTAATGCCGAGAAGAGGTTGAAGTGCTGGAAGATAAACCCGATATGACGCCGCCGGATGAAGGGAAGGGAACGCTCCTCCCAGGCAACGAGCTCCCCCATGATCCGGACCTCGCCCTGGGTGGGTTTCAAGATACAGCCCAGCATGGAGAGGAGGGTGGTCTTCCCGCTTCCCGAGGGCCCCATGAGGAGAACGAAGGACCCAGCCCGGACCTTTAGATCCACACCCCGGACGGCATGGACCTTCACCGGCCCCTCCTCGTAGACCTTGTGGAGGCCTGAGGCCTCGATCCGGAAGTCATGCCGTCCCATCTCTACGCCCTGAAAACGATCACGGGATCAATCCGCAAGGCCCTTCGGATGGAGAGGAAGGAAGAAGAAAGGCACATGGCCAGGGTGATGCCGAACATGGCCAGTTCCAGACCGGTGGTGATGGTGAGGTTCAGGCCGAGTTGTTCATACCCCTGCCGCATCCCCATAGCGATGGCCAGCCCGATGAGATACCCTGCGAGGGCGTTGACGAGGGCCTGATAGACGATGATGCAGAGGAGATCACGGTTGGTCGCCCCGATGGCTTTCAGGGTCCCGAACTCCCGCAGGTGCTCCAGGGTGGAGGCGTAGATCGTCTGCCCCACAATGACCATCCCCACCAGAAACCCCAGGAGGGCGGTGATGCCGAAGCCGACCCCCATCCCCGTCTGGACGATCCAGTACTTCCTCGTCTTCCACGCGAAGGCCCCCTTGGTGTAAACATCCACCCCCTTGATCCCCCGGAGGCGCTCCACAACCTCCTTGACGGGGACCCCGGGGGTTACCTTGGCCAGGATGAAGGTCGTCTGGTCCCGGTTCGTCAGGCGGTAGATGCCGGTCAGCCTCTTCGCGGATTCGTAGTTGGTGAAGGCAACAGGATAGGTGGTGAAGGATCGCACCCCCTGGGAAATGCCCACGACCTTTACCTGGGTGTCAAAGATCTCCACCTTGTCCCCGACTTTCAAGCCGCCCAGCTTCCTTAAGGAGGATTCGTCCACGATGATGGTATCATCGACCTTCAAATCCTTGATGCTCCCCTCCTTGAGCTTCCAGGGACCCCCGATCCCTTTGTCGGGGTCGAAGCCGACGATCTGAACCGTCTCGGTCGCTCCGTCTTTCAGCTTGACCAGCCCCCAGCCCATGACGATCATCTCCGCCCATTCCACCCCCTTGACCTGCCTGATCTTCCAAAGCTTCCGCTCAGGGAAGGGGCGGGCGGAGTCAAAGTTCACGTTGTTCTCGGCGGTGATCCAGATGTCGGCATCGGAGTGATCAATCAGGAGGGAAGAGGCCCTGACGAAGCCCAGATAGGCCCCCAGGTCAAAGAACATCAACACCACGGCAAAGGTGACCCCCAAAAGGGTCAGGACCAGCCGGGTCCGCTCCTTGATCAGGTTCTTCCAGGCGATGAAAAACATGGCAGGTTCAGGAGCCGATGCCGAGCTCGTTCAGCACCTTCAGGTACTCCTCCAGGGGAACAGCCCCCACGATCCGCCTCCCCCCATCAAAGAGCACGGTGGGGATGGCCGTCACCTGATAGGTCCTCATAGCCTCGTCGCACTTCAAAAGCACCTCGTCCCGGATCTTCTCGTCCCCGTAGTCCTTCAGGAAGCGGTCCAGGTCAAGCTTCTCCGCCTGCCTTGCCACCTCCAGGACCTCCTCCCGTCTCCCAATGTTCACCCCCTTCGAAAAGAAGGCGTCAAAAAGCTTAAAGTGAAGCTCCTCAAAGGCCTCTTTCCCCTGGAGGAGGGCTGAGTAGCCGGCCTCCAGGGCCGGGAGGCTCCAGGTTGCGTAGTCATCCCGCTCCCACATCTTGTACAGGATCCCAACGCTCCTGGCGTTCGCCGCGGCTCGCTTCCACCCCTCCTCCCGGTAGGTCCCTTTCCACCTCACCGTCGAATCGGGAACAGGGCGCAGCGCGAAGGGGTGCCAGTGGATCTCGATCTGACTGCCGAACCGTTCCTGGAGTTTTCGGAGGCGGACCGCCGCCGGGTAACACCAAGGTCACACATAATCGGAAAACTCGATGATCTTTAGAGAAGGAGCCACCTTAGGCCTCCTTTCGAAGCCAGGTCCTCACCAGCCGGCTAAGGATGGAACCCAGGCCCTCTCGCCTCCCACTGGATGCCCTCCAGCATCGCAGCGAATCCTTTCTGGAGTTCCTCTCGGATCCTTAAGCGCAAAGGGCCCTCATCGGCGAACGCCTCTTTAAGGATCCTCGCCGCCTCTTCCCTGATGACCTGCTGAAGGGTTTGCGCGAAGGCCTCTTCCAACCCTTGCTGGATCAGTTCCGGCACGTTGATCGGCATCTGTTCTTTCATTTAGAGGCCGACCAGCTTCTTGAAGCCCTCTTCGTCCAGGATCTTCACGCCAAGCCTTTTGGCCTCATCGTACTTCGACCCTGGGTCCTTTCCCACGACGAGATAGTCGGTCTTTTTGCTGACGGACGAGGTGACCCTTCCCCCTAAGCGCATGACCAGCTCCTGGGCCTCGTCCCGGGTGAAGCCCTCAAGGGCCCCGGTGAAGACGAAGGTCTTTCCGGCGAGGATCCTCTCCCCGAGCCCCTCTTCCTCCTCCATCTTGACGCCGACCTCTCTCAGACGGTCAAGGAGCCTGAGATTCTCCTTCTGGGTCAGCCACTGCCTGAGGCTGCTGGCGATGGTCGGGCCGATCCCATAGATCCCGGCGATCTCCGCCTCGTCAGCCTTCAGCAGGCGGTCCATGCTCCTGTAGTGCTGGGCCAACACCCGGGCTGCCTTCTCACCGATGTAGCGGATCCCCAGGGCATAGAGGAGACGGCTGAACCCCTTCCCCTTGCTCCCCTGGATGGCCTGATAGAGGTTTTGGGCCGACTTCTCCGCCATCCGCTCCAGGCCGGCCAAAGTCTCCACATCCAGGTGGTAGAGGTCGGCGAGGTCCCGGACCAAGCCCTTCTCCACCAGCTGCTCCACAATGGCCTCCCCCAGGTGCTCGATGTCCATCGCCCTCCGGGAGCCAAAATGGAGGAGTCGTTCTTTCAACTGGGCCGGGCAGGAGGCATTGGTGCATCGGGTGACCGCCTCCCCCTCCGGGCGGAAGGCGGCCGCCCCACAGGCGGGACAGGTCCTCGGCATGACGAACTTTTTCACGTCGGGGGACCGCCTTTCGAGGATCACCTGGACGACCTGGGGGATCACATCACCGGCCCGCTCCACGACGACCCAGTCCCCGATCCGGACATCCTTCCGGAGGACCTCGTCCTCGTTGTGGAGGCTGGCCCGACTGACCGTCACCCCGCCCACCTCGACAGGCTGAAGGTGCGCCACCGGGGTCAGGGCCCCGGTCTTCCCCACCTGAACCTCGATGCTCAGGACCTTCGTGATGGCCTGCCGGGCGGGGAACTTGTAGGCAATGGCCCAGCGGGGGTGATGGGTTGTTGCCCCCAGCCGCCTCTGCTGATCCAGGTCGTTTACCTTGACAACGACGCCATCGGCGTCGTAGTCCAGGGTTTCCCGTTTCACCTCCAGCTCCCGGCAGGATTGGATCACCGCTTCCATATCCCGGCAGAGGCGGGCCAGGGGGTTGACCTTGAAGCCCCCCTCCTTCAGCTCCAAAAGGGACTCCCAGTGGGTCCTGAAGGGGAAAGGCTCCGCATAGCTCACCTGGTAGATGAAGATGTCCAGAGGCCGCCTGGCCGTGATGGACGAATCCTTCTGGCGGACGCTCCCGGCGGCGGCGTTCCTCGGGTTGGCAAAGGTCGGCTCCCCAGCCTCCTCGAGCTGGCGGTTCAAACGCTCGAAGGCCTTCCGGCCCATGTACACCTCCCCCCGGACCTCCAGGACCTTTAACCCTTTCAGCCCTCCCCGGAGGACCAGGGGGATCGTCCGGATGGTCTTCAGATTGTTCGTCACATCCTCCCCGACCCGCCCATCCCCCCGGGTCGCCCCTCGGACCAGGACACCTTTTTCATAGAGGAGGGCCACCCCCAGGCCATCAATCTTTGGCTCCGTCACATACTCGATGGCCTCCCCAGGGAGGAGCCGCCTGATCCTCTGCTCGAACTCCCGAAGGTCCTCGGCCGAGTAGGCGTTGTCTAAGCTGAGCATTGCGACCTTGTGCTCGACCGAAGCAAAGCCCTCGGCAACTTTCCCCCCGACCCGCTGGGTGGGAGAGTCAGGGGTGATCAGTTCGGGATACTTCTCCTCCAACGCCCGGAGTTCCCGGAAGAGCCGGTCGTACTCGGCGTCGGAGATCTCCGGCTGATTCAGGACATAATAGCGATAGTCGTGGTAGTGGATCAGACGCCGGAGCTCCTCGATCCGCTCCCTCACCTTTGTTCTCTCATCCCGCTCTGCCATTCCCCTCCCCTTCATAAGGCCTGCTGATGGCTGAAAGCTTGTCCCTATCTGATTAGTACCAGAATCATAGGGGATTGGCAAGGGTTTGACTTCAGCCGCAGACGATTCCGGAAAGACCGGTATGGCTCGACCGGTGATTTTTGCGCTTGACAAGAACAGGCCGCCGTATCTATCCTAGCTACAGATTTCCCTGGGGGGCGAATAGCTCAGAGGGAGAGCACCTGCCTTACAAGCAGGGGGTCAGAGGTTCAAGTCCTCTTTCGCCCACCATGATTTCAAGCCCTTAGCTGCTTGGATGCAGGCGTTTAGGAGGTGCCGACACCTCACCCCCCAGGACCTAGGCAATCTTCAGAAGCTCCCTTAAGGAAGGGTTCCGTTCCCCTCGCTCGATCGCTTCGAGATCCTTGCCCGTCCGCCTCGCCCACCTCCGCTGGATCTGGGCATCGGCCACCGCTCAAAGAGGCGCAAGAATTCCCCTGGGCTGACGATCTCGCTCCCGCGAAAGCGTTTCAACGGCAGCAGGTGGGTTTCGCCTCCCGTCACCAGGTAGGTGGCTCCGGCCGCCACAGCCCACTCCAGTCTAGGAGTCGGACGGGCTCCATCGTGACGTCAGTAGAGCGGAGGCGACTGACCAGGACATAGCGCTCGTGGTCGAGGGCCAGAGACGCCAGGGTGGCTTTGGCAGAGAGGTTGTCGACCACCAGGATCAGGCGCTGGGCGGGCCAGCGGAGCCGGTGGAGCAGCAGCGCCGCCAACGCGATCTTGGTCTGAAACGGCCAGCCCTCGGGGCCGGTGGCCAAGGGTACGAACAGCAACACCCTCAGGGGAAACCCGACCCACCGGCCAGCTGTGTACTCCCCGAGCCGGGCCAACACGACCCAGCAGTGGCCCAGCACGCGGCGTTAGGCGGCTCCAGGGTTCTTATCGGTCGGGTCGGGAGAGGCACCCAGGCCGAAGCACCGCTTGCCCCCACTTTTTGACGGAGGGGGCTGAGAACGCTCTCTGTTTTTGGTACCCCATGCTCATCGGGCAAAAAGTTCTAAACTTCGGTAAGCTCGTAACCGCTCTGCCAATTCCCTAGCGCCTTGACCGTAGGTACGACCTCGGCAAATTGTGAGTCTCCTGTCCCGGTTCCCCGCCTCAGGGCCAACAATGCTGAGTCCTAAAGTCTGATTCACGACATTCGCGAATACCTCACTCGATCGGGATCTCCTCGCCTTTCCTCCGGGGCCACTCGATCTCCAGGAGGCCTGGCCTGACCAGCCGGGCCCTGATCTCCTCCTTCTTCACCTCCGGGTCGATCCGGATCCTAAGGATGTGGGACGTTTCCGTCCTGGTGTACTTGATGGACCGACCTAGGCTGCCAAAACCGATCCCGAAGGGCCCGATCCGAATGAACTCTTCCCACTCTTCGAACATCCTTTCACCTCCCGCCTCCAGCCGGGTGAAGTCCCGGAGAACAGGTGATTGTTTCCCTGGAGGTCTTCCGGATGGGGGGATTCGACAAACCAGTTGACACCGGTGGACCGGCATGGTAAAAAATAGCCAGGGGATGGGGTCGTAGTTCAGTTGGTCAGAACGCCGGCCTGTCACGCCGGAGGTCGCGAGTTCGAGTCTCGTCGGCCCCGCCCCTTTGGCTTCTGAGGATTACGAAGTTTCTTGGCCGCCTATAGGTAGGCGGCCTTTCTTGTTTGTAAGCTTCAGGTAACGGCCGATGGCTGAACGCTGTCTTAGATCAGCGCGGATTCGAGGACGATGCCGCGATCCAGGCCCAGGATGGCCTCGTGCAACCGCTGCCGTAAGGTTGGGTCAAGCTCCGGGAAGTCCTCGAGCTGGCGGCAGAGGTCAATCAAGCGCCTGAAGGCCCGGATGAGATCCCCTTCATGGCCGCCGTAGGACTCCTGGACCAGCTTCAGCCAATCCTCCTCCCCGGCGGTCCAGTGGTAGGCGGCGGGGAGGTAGCTGGTATGCATGGAAACAGGAAGGGCCACCTGGTACGCCCTCTGCACCCTTTCGACCTCCTCGGCCAGATGCTGCATGACCTGAACCTTCCTGCGAAGGTGGGAGTACTTTTTCAGGAACAAGCGGGAGAAGAAGGTCTCAGTCTCCCTTGGTTCCTCGATCAGGCAGGAAAGAAGGGCAGCGATCTCATGGGGCTTTAAGCGGTCAAGCGTTCCCCCGAAAAGGACCCGGGCCACCAACAGCTCGTTGTCGTGGCGAAGGGAGGCGATCAAGCGTCCCTCCAGCGAGAGGGAGCCTTCCCTGAGATAGCCGAAATGCTCGAGGATCCTCGCCACCCGGAGGAACTGGTCCCAATAGGTGGCTTGAACCTGTCTGAGGCGATCCTTCCGTTGCTCCAGGGCGGCCTGGAGACGCCGGGAATGTTTCAGCCGCTTTTCCAAATGGGGTCGCTCCGGGCAGCGATGACAAGGCATCTCTGAAAGCTCCAAAGCCAGCCGCTCCACTTTGGCCCTCGCCTCATGGAGGGTCTCGCTCCAGGGGAAAGTCTGCTCCCCCTGTTTCCTCCGCCGGGGCCTGGCCTCTGACTGAAGCCGTCTCCGCTCCATCTGGAGGAGGGTCCGCTTTTCCTGGTAGGCGATCAGGTCGGGGAGGTCACAGCATGGAGGGGTCAAGCTATCGGCGGAGGCAAGCCGGGCGAGGAGCTCCTCCCGCTCCGATTCGAGCCGCCGGATCAACCGCTGGTTCTGGAACTGGCCGAAGCTCTTCTCGATGGTCCCCCGGATGGCCTCAGGGTCAGAGAACTTGGCCAGGAGGAGGGCGGCCGAACTGTAGCCGATTCTGAACCGGCTCTCGATAGGTTCCGGCCGGCCCCGGATTAACCGGAGGACCTCGTCCAGGGTCTCGACCGATTCCAAAGCGACCACGCACTTTCCCTCCGGGTCAATCCCTCGCCGCCCGGCCCGCCCGGCCATCTGGGTGAGCTCGCTGACGGTCAGGGTCCTGAAGCCGTACTCGCTCCGCTTGCGAAGCCCCTGGATGACGACGCTCTTGGCTGGCATATGGATCCCTAGGCTCATCGTCTCCGTGGCGAAGACGACCTTGACCAAGCCCCGCTCGAACAGGACCTCCGTCAGGCGCTTCAAGGCAGGGAGGATGCCGGCATGGTGCACCCCAGCCCCGTGTCGCAATCCTTCCAGGAGGAGGCTATTCAGCGGACTCTCGGGGACGAGGCTTGGATAGTCCAACAAGGTCTGCTGGATCATCTCCTCCACCTCGTGACGGCGGGAGGGCTCCAGGAGGTCGAGATCATGCTCCAGGAACTGCTCCAGGGCCCGCTCACAGCCCGAGCGGCTGAAGATGAAATAGATGGCGGGAAGCCACCGTCGTTCATGAAGCTCTAGGATAAGGCGGTTGGGGTCGGGGGGGCGTCTCCTGAAGGGACGATGGGGAGGGGCAAAGCCGCGCCGGTTTTTCATCCACCTGGGGAGTTCGTTCAGCGGGAAGATCTTCCCATCCGGGTCGGTCAGGAGATACTGGAGCGGGATGGGGCGGATCGGGTGATGGATGGCCGCGATGGGGCGATGGGTCCTCCCGATCCAGTCGGCGATCTCCCCGATGTTCGAGACGGTGGCCGAAAGGGCGATAAGCTGGATCTCCTTGGGGCAGTTGATGATGATCTCCTCCCATACCGTCCCTCGCCCCTCATCCCCCATGTAGTGGCACTCGTCCAGGACAACGTACGCCAAGTTCTCAGGCGGCTCCAGGTAGAACATGTTCCGGAGGATCTCCGTGGTCATGACGAGGATGGAGGCCCCGGGGTTCACCTTCACATCGCCTGTCAAGATCCCGACCCGCTCTTCACCGAACTGCCGGCAGAAATCAGCGTATTTCTGGTTACTCAAGGCCTTAAGAGGGGTGGTGTAGGCGATCCGACGATCCTCCTCTAAGGCCCTAAAGATGGCAAACTCGGCGATCAGGGTCTTCCCGGCCCCCGTGGGCGCGGAGACGATGACGGAGCTCCCTTGGGCGATGAGCCGGATCGCCTCTTCTTGAAAGGGATCGAGGGAAAAGGGGTAACGGCGTCGAAAGGCGTCAAGGAGGGCGTCCAACGGATCAAGGGAGGAAACGTTCTTTGGGCTAATCACGGCTTTACTATACCATATCTCCAAGAGGAGTTTCAACCTTCTTCAAGCAGAGAACCAATCTGCCCTGTTTGTTACCTTTCGAAACATCTTGAAGATTGCCCCTAGAGTCCTCCCCAAAGGCAAAGCTGGCTTGTGTCCCCGGACACCCCGACATGGCATGGAGTTTGCTTTCCTAAGCTGGGGGTCTCCAACATGGCTGCCAGGAAGTCACCGTTCCGGTATTGTCCAAGCTGCGGCGAGGAGGTTTACACCTACTCAGTCCAGAAGGAGGAGGGGGTAGAGGTCCGGTGCGCTGGCTGCGGCTTCCCTTTGGAGTTTGAACCCAGCCCTGCCATCCAGGGATTAGATTGCATCGTCATCGCCGATGATGACAAGCTCTTCCGTTCTGTTCTCGCGGAACTCCTGCTGGAACGGGGCTTCAGCATGAACGTTATCCCTTGTGAAAGTGGCCAAGAGTTCCTCACCGTGGCCTCGGAGCGGTTCCGCCAGGAGCTTTCGATCAAGCTCGCCATCCTGGATATTATGATGTATCCTTTAGATGGCCCGGCCGCCGCCCTTGCCTTGAGGGCCCTGGAGAAAGGGCTGAACGTGCGCCAGCCGACCCCTGTCCTCTTCCTCTCCGCCGTCCGTTCTGACGACACCCTCCGGCGGCTCATCGCCCGCTGTCAGCCGGCCCTCTACCTGAACAAAGGTACGGACAGCCGTCCCGAGCAGCTTGGGCCGAGGTTAGAAAAGGTGATGGCTTACCTCCTTAAGCATGCTCACCGAAGGGCGTAACCGATGGGGAAGGAAATGACCTTAAACCCTCGCACGAAGTATTGCCCGGGCTGCGGGGAGGGAACCGCTATGTACAGTGTCCAGCTTGAAGGAGGAATCGAGATCCGCTGCGCCGCCTGTGGTTTCCCCCTCGACTTCGAGCCCACCAAACCCTCCCAGGAAACAGGCTCGATCATGATCGCTGATGACGACCGGTTCTTCCGCACCCTCCTGGCCGACCTCCTAGGAGAACTCGGCTTCTCCAACCCCATCCTCTGCGAGAGCGGCCAGGAGCTTCTGACCTTTGCCACCGAACAGTTCCGGAAGGGGCTCCCGATCCGGTTCGCCATCTTGGATATCGTGATGATCCCCCTAGACGGCATCGCGACGGCCCTCTCCCTGCGGGCCGTTGAGAAAGGGTTTCAAGGGAGACCGACCCCTGTCCTCTTCCTCTCCGCCGTCCGTTCTGACGACACCCTCCGGCGGCTCATCGCCCGCTGTCAGCCGGCCCTCTACCTGAACAAAGGTACGGACAGCCGTCCCGAGCAGCTTGGGCCGAGGTTAGAAAAGGTGATCGGGTACCTCCTGCATCAAGGTCAAGGAGGGGGAAGATGATGACGGCCTCAACGGCTTCAAAGAGCGTCCTGGTTGTCGATAACGATCGCTTCTTCCGGGAAGCGGTGGGCGAATTCCTCGAGCAGCAAGGCTACCGGGTGAGAAAAGCCACCGACGGGCTTGAGGCCTTAAAGCAGGTCGAGCGCGAGCGGCCGGATTTCATCCTCCTGGATCTCATTATGCCCAAGGTGGACGGGGCCCGGGTCTGCCGCTACCTCCGGGAGGACTCCCGCTTTCGTGAGATCCCCATCATTGTCTTCTCCGGGCTGGCAGCGCGGGACATCACAGGGATGCCAGACCTGGAGGTGGATGCGTATGTCGCCAAGGGACCCTTGGACCTGGTCGTCGAGAACATCCTGGCCGCCCTCCGCCACCTGGAAGCCAATGGTCGAAACGCCCCCTTGCATCAGGCCGTCTTCGGCTACGAGGGCTTCCGGGCCAGGCAGCTCGTCACTGAACTGATCGCCCTGAAGCATCACCACGAGCTGTTACTCTGGAACATGAGCGAAGGAGTCTTGGAGGCCGACGAGGAAGGGAGGATCGTCTATGCGAACCCAGCGGCTCTTCAGATGCTGAAGAAGAACGAGAAGGATCTTATCGGAGCGAAGCTCGCCTCGGCCTTTGATCCCCAGGCCCGGGCCGGGGTCGAAGGGATCGTGAACCACCTCCTGGCCTCCCACGAATCAGAAAAGAGGAGCATCACCCTGGAGAACGGTGGAAGACGCCTCACACTCCGCTTCAGCAGCATCCGGGGGAAGGCCGGCGAGGGCGGCCTCCTCGTCCTGCTGGAGATGGAAGGCCGTATCCAGTCTGGATAAGGGGAAGGTCTATCAAGGCTCGATCGTGACCGTGAGGTAAAGATCGCCAGCCCTCCCCCTTCCGTCGCTCAGCCCCTTCCCTCTCAACCGAAGCTTCGTCCCGGACTTCACCCCTGCCGGGACCTTTACCACAACCTCTTCGACCCTCCCTCCCCGTTTCAAGACAACCCGTTTCCGGGTCCCCGACTCGGCCTCCCACCGGGTCAAGGGGAGCTCGTCGTAGACGTCCAGGGGGTTTGATCCGGCCAAAGTTCGGCTCCACCCCGGGTCGAAGAGGGTCCTGGCTAGGACCCGAGCCTGGCTGAAAAGGCCTTTCAGCCTTTCGCCCAAACGGGGCCGGCCCTCAAAGGCAACACCGGTCTCTTGATCGGCCTTGGGCCAGGACAACCGGAACAGCCCAAAGGGAAAACCGAAGAAGGCCACCCCAAACACGAAGCCCCGGCCTCCAAAGAAGAGATGGTTCACGAAGGCCTCGTCAAAGCGGAGACCTGACCGTTTGAACTCCTGCTGGAGCTCTGCAAAGATGGAGGCGGCTCCCCGGCCGGTGAAGAGGTCCCGGAAGATCTCCTCAGGGGTATACCCTTGATCCGAGGGACGCCATCTCCTCTCCCTCCGGAGGCGGTCATAGTGTCGCCGCTTCTCCTCATCAATCAGGACCCCATAGGCCTCCGTGATTTCTTTGAACCGTTCCGCAGCCTTTGGATCCCCGGGGTTCCGGTCAGGATGGTACTGGAGGGCAAGGCGACGGTAGGCCCGTTTGATCTCCTCGGGCTTTGCCGTCTCATGAACGCCAAGGATCGCGTAGTAGTCTTTCTCCATGCCGACCGACCGAGCCATAGATGACCTGCTTCCTACCAGGAAACGCTACTGGCTCCCCACATGTTTTGCGTAGGCCTCGGCATCCTCTTGGGTCCAGCCGAAGACCCCGGGGGCTTTGGAAAAGAGGAACATCGCCGGCCTGAAAAGGAGGTAGTCCGTCACCACTCCTACAGGATGGAGCAAGAAGGCTGCGTACCTGAAGGGGTGGCCCAAGGAGCCCGGATTGACCTCTTTTGACGTCGTCGTGGTAGGCATCGTGGTAAGTCCCTGAGACGGCATGGTGGCACAACCCGAGAAAAACACCAGGAGTGCCAGCACCGAGGATACCAGCGTTCCCTTCATGGCATCTCTCCTTTCCGATCCGGAACCCTGCCCGTCAGACCTCTCGATCAATAAAAAATTGTACCGCAGATGGCATGCCCCCGCAAGGCAAATTGGATGGCTGCGAAAGAAGGCTCCCCAGGTCAGGGGATTAAAGGGACGCACCCCGTCAAGCCTTCCACAAGCCCCGTCGCCAAGATTACAAGCGTCAGCAGAAGCAGGAAAAGGAGGAAGAAGGCAAGCTCCCGTTTCAGTTGCCGGCGAAGCTCCTGTTCAGATAGCCATGGGAACATCGCCTGGAGAGTCTCCTTTGGTCTTTCCCCGGCCCAGGCCCTCCGCGCCGATCGGGGTGAGGAGTTCGTGAAACTTGACACAAGCCCCACCATCAAGTATATTTAAAGGAAAAAGGATGTCTCGGCTCTAACCCTTTTTTGGCAGAGGAGGTTTACAGGCATGACCAAGATCTGTCCGCATGATAAGACACCCCTCTTCGGGCGGCAGGAGCAGGCGCGGTTTGGGCACCAGCGACTCCTCAAGACGAGAAAGACCTGGCGATGCTTTAAGTGCGGGTATTGGGAGGCCGGCCGGTGGGAGCCCATTCCCCCCCTTCGGGCGCGGGAGACATCGGGGAAGATCCAGGTGTCTTAACCTTCGCCCAAACTTGTTCCTTTTTTCACATCTCATTTTTTAAGAGCCTCTCCTCTATGAAAGCCCCTCCGTTTTGCCCCCCTTACCTCTTTCACTCCTTCCAAAGGTCAGGCAGATGCTCAAGAGCCCACCCCATGCCCCGGTTGAGGGCTGCCTCCAGGGCCTCCAACCACAAGCCTGCCCTGACCTGCCCCTTCTCCTCATCTCCCAGGTCCGGATCGGCAGCGATAGCTGCCAACAGGGAGCGGACCCTCTCCTCAAACCAGGGTAACATTTCCATGAAGGTGACACCCTTCGGGGTCAGACGATAGGTCCCTATCAGGTTTGGCCCTGGATAGGGCTGGATCAGCTTGAGCTGGGTGAGACGATCAAAGCAGGCGATCCCTTCTTTTAAAGCAAGCCCCAGCCGGTGCTCCACCCGGATGGCGAAGGCCCAACCGGTCCCCGAAGGGTTCTGCCAAGCCGCATACCCTTCCCGGAGATACTCCAGACAGGCCTCTCCATAGGGCAATATGGGACTCATTGATAGAAATTCCTCAGCCAGGCATGAGCCTTCAAGGCTTGGAGCTCCTCTTCACCAAGGAGCTTCCCGTCCGAGGCAGCGACGTTTTCCTCCACGTGCTCCGGTCGCCGCATCCCAGGGATGACCGTCGAGACCGCCGGGTGGCTTAAACAAAACTTTAGGGCGAGCTTCGGTAGGGTCTCGACCCCTTCCCGAAGGAAACTTTTCAGCGGCTCCACCCGCCGGCAGGTCTCCTGGAGGCGGTTCCCTCTGAAATAGAAACCCTGAAAGGAATCGGGGGCAAACTTCATATCCGGCGTGAGCGTCCCCGTCAAGCTCCCCTCATCAAAGGGGACCCGGACGATCACCCCGACGTCATGCTGGCGGCAGAGGGGAAAGAGCTCGTCAGCCGCCGACGGGTCAAAGATATTGTAGATGACCTGGATCGTATCAACGATCCCCGATGAGACGATCCTCAGAGCCGTCTCCGGCTGATGGTCGATGATGGAGACCCCGAAGTAACGGATCTTACCTTGCTCCTTTAAACGTTGAATCACTGCCAGCCACTCGTCCTCTTCCAGCCACTCGTCCCGCCAAGTGTGAAGCTGTTGGAGATCAAGACACCCGGCTTCTAGGTTCCTCAAGCTTCGCTCCGTGTGGTCCACGATCCATTGTCCTGGGAATGCCTCCCTGGCTTTGGTGCCAGGCCTGGGGGGCCAGTCCGAGGTCCTGGGTGGGACCTTGGTCGCCACGAAGACCCTCCGGCCGTATTCTCGAAAGGCTTGAGCGATCACCCGCTCGCTATGCCCATTACCATAGGCATAGGCGGTGTCGATAAAGTTCACCCCTAGCTCCATCGCCCTGAGGAGGGCGCGGAGTGAAAGGGTATCATCCGTTGGCCCCCACCATCCTTTCCCGATCCCCCAGGCGCCGAAGCCAATCTCGGAGACCTGGTACCCCGTCCGACCGAACCTTCGATACCGCATCACCTTCGAGGAAGCCTAGGGGGCCTTGAAGAGAACCTTCCCGCTGGCGTCGAAGAGTCCAAAGCTTGGCATGCCGTCCCCTAAAACGCTTAGCCCAGCGCGGGGCCTCCCCTCCCTGTCGCCGAGGAGCAGGCCTGGAGAGCCGTCAGACGCTACACCCAGTCCGGCCCGGAGCCTCCCGTCTCTATCGAGCGCGTGCAGGACCGACGAACCGTCAGCCAACACGATCAGCTTGGCGCGCTCCTTCCCGTTCTTGTCGTAGAGGACCAAGCCCGACGAGCCGTCGGCCAAGGTGCCTAGCACGGCACGGGTCTGGCCACTTGGATCCTGAAGGATAAACTGCTCGCTCTGGAGATGTTTGAACACACGCCTAGGGCCAGCCTGGCCCATCAGCACCAGGGCTGCGATCCCGATCAGCACCAGGGCACCTATCCACTTCAAGCGGCGGTTCTCCCGCTCCAGATAGTCCAGTCGTTGCACCAGGGTTTCGATTCTCGGCTGATTCATCGCCACCTCCTCCAGGTACCGTTGCCTGTTGAAAACCCCAATTAACTCGCTGATGGCTGACGGCTCCCGGCGGGACCCCCTACCCAATGGGGACCTCCCGTCCGACCCCCTCAGCTTTCGCCCGCTCGTAGACCCGAATGGCGACGGCTACATCTTCTAAGGCAATGCCGTGGGATTTAAAGAGGGTAATCTCGTCAGGAGAGCGACGCCCGGGAACGAGGCCGGCCACAACCTCCCCCAGCTCGTGCACGTCTTCCCATCCTAACAGGCCCTTCTCGATAGGAACCAGCAGGTCCCCTGATTCGATCTGGGCCTGCTCTTTGGAATCGACAGCAATGAACGCCGCCTTCCGAACGGCCTCCTCGTCCAGCTCCCGTTTGTGGGCAAAGTTGGAACCGGCCGCGTTGATGTGAACGCCAGGCAAAAGCCAGTCCCCTTTTAAGACCGGGTCCTTGGCCGTCGTAATGGTCACAACGATGTCTGCATCCTCGATGACCGCCTCGGGGCGTTCGACCGGGATGATTTCGATACCTAACGTTCGACCCATCTCCCGGCAGAAGGTCCGGCGCCTCTCAGGGTTCCGGCCGTAGGCTCGCACCCTCCGGATCGGGCGGACGAGGGCGATGGCTTGGAGCTGAGCCCTCGCCTGCCAGCCCGTGCCAAGGATGCCAACGGTGGAAGCTTCCGGACGAGCCATATGCCTGGTGGCAACACCGGTGGCTGCGCCCGTCCGGATCTGCCCTAACCGGTCAGCTTCCATGATCGAGAGCAGCCGACCTTCCCCATCATAGAGCAGAAAGAGGAATCGGGCACCGTTCTTGGAGACGGTATAGGCCTTGAACCCCATCGCCTGTCGAGGCAACAGCCCTGCCGGCATGACGTGGAGCATCCCTGCGGGCATGGCGACCCGGGACCTGGGCCGGTTGACGGCCTCCCCCCTCCCAAGTGCCTTGAAGGCCTCCTCGACGGCTTCCAGGGCCTCTTCCATCGAAAGGAGCTGTCCAACCTCTTCTTCGGTGAGAAACAGCGCCATTCCCTCCCCTTCTACCGCCTCAGTCAGCAGGCTTCCTTCCCTCATAAAGCGACGCTGCCGAGAGCGGCGGAGTACCCCCCGCAAGCCTGGCAGGCCGGGTCGTCGCGGCGCCCGCGGAACGGAGGGAGCTCCCGTCAATTCATCATCGCCTGGAGCCGTCTTAAGGCTTGGAGCGCCTGGCGGTAATCCGGGTTCGCCTCCAACGCCTTCCGGTACTCCTCCATCGCCTTCTGCCAAAGACCCTTCCGCTCCCAGATCCGTCCCAGGTTCATGTGAGGAAACGCCCGGCTCTCGTAGCGCTTCGCCTTGATCGCCTTTTCCAGCCAGGGGATGGCTTCATCCAGCCTCCCCTGCTGGATGAGGTAGGCACCAATGTCGTTGTAGGGGTTTCCAAAATCGGGATCAACGGCGATGGCCTTGTAGCATTCTTCGATGGCCTCATCCAGCCTCCCCATGAAGCTGTAGGTCCAACCGCGAAAGGTATAGGCCTCGGCCGTTGGGTACAGCTCAAGGGACTTGGTGTAGTAGAGGATGGCCCCTTCGAGGTCCCCCTTCATTTGAAGCTCGTAGGCTTTCTGGAAGTATTCCATGGCCTGTTCCCTGAGTCCCTCCTCAGCCATGGGTGACCACCTCCGGATATCTTCAAAGCTCGCTCCCGACCTTTACGAGTAAGGGCGGAGCCTTCGCCACAGCTCCTTGAACCCCTCAAACGTGAACTCCTGGGACTGACAATACTCGATGATCTCCCGCTCCTCCTTCTCGAGCCTCTCGGCGACCTTCACAAGGTCTCGGGCGATCTCAAGGGGAATCGTGATCACCCCATGCCTGTCGGCATGGAGGAGATCCCCCGGCTTCACCACGAGGCCTCCCACCTCCACGGGGCCCCCCACCTCGACCAGGTGGACATAAGCGTGGGAGACCAGGACGTGGGCTGCAAAGACATGAAAACCTAAGGCCTTGACCTCGTCCAGGTCTCGAGCACCCCCGTTGGTCACGACGCCGACACAGCCCAGGGCCTTGTGGACATTCGCCATCACCTCCCCCCAGAAGGCCCCAATCGGATGGGTATCCAGATCCTGCATGACCAGCACCCGAGGGGCAGGGATCTCTTCGATGGCCTCCCACCATCTTGCCATGGGAACCCGATGCCCCTCGACGGCTGGATGGTTCGCCTCGATCTTTGCCGTCACCGCATAGCCCACCATCACACCCAGGTCGGGAAAGAGGCACCGGATGCTCGAGTCCATGAAACCCTGGTTCCGGGGCTTGACATTAAACGTCTCGATGGCGTTGGCAACGGTAGGACTGCTAAGCGCTTTCAGGGCCTCCAGCTCCGCCGTCGAAAGGACGACGTTCATTTTCACCTCCGTTCATAGAAGGGGAGAGGGACAACCTCGGCTTCAACGGACCCACTCCCCACCTCGACTACGAGCCTGGTGCCGGGGTCGGTATACCCCCTGCGGACATAGCCCAGCGCGATGGGGCAGCGTAAGCTGGGGGAGGAAACGGCGCTGGTGATCCAACCGATCTCCTTCTCCCCGGCGAAGAGCTTTCCCCCCGGCCGGGGCACATCCCCCCCTTCCAGCTTCAGCCCGACCAGCTTCCGGTTGACATGCCCCCGGTACGTGATCCGGGCGACAGACTCCTGCCCAACATAACACCCTTTAGCATAACTGATGGCCTTCTCGGAGAGGACCTCCAGGGCCAGGGTGTCCTCATCCATATCAATCCCGTAGCGAGGGACACCGGCCTCGACCCTTAAGGTCTCCAGGGTTGCCATCCCCACCGGCCGAAGCCCGAAGGCCTGCCCCCTGGCCCATAGGATCTCCCAACCCCTGACCGTCCCATCCCAGGGGAGAACCAACCCGTACCCCTCCTCCCCTGTGTCCCAGGTGCGGCGGATCAGGCGGACGGAGATGCCTTCCAGGGATCGCCCGACGTGGTGATGTTCCTCGCGGGGAAGCGGTTCACCCAAGACCTCGGCAAGAAGGGCCGTCGCCCCCGGCCCTTGAACCAAGAGAAAGCCGTACGCTTCACTGACATCCTGGATCTCGGCCTCGTCGGTGATCAGGTACCGGGAGAGGGTATCCTGGAGGATCCCCCGCCGACGGACATCCACATCCATGAGAAAGGCCTCGGGGAGGGCGTAGATGACCAGGTCGGCCAGGAGCTTCCCCTGGGGGGTCAAGAGGGCCGCATAGCAGCCCTCCCCTTCCTTGAGCCCCTTCACATCATTGGTCACCATCCCCTGGAGGAAGCGGACCCGGTCAGGGCCGACCAGGAGGAGCTTCCCCCGAAAGGAGAGATCAAGGATCCCGACCCGTCCCCGGACCGCCTGGTATTCTTCCAGAGGGTCACCAAACCGTTCGGGAAGCTCCCAGCCGGCGTATTCGGCAAAGGAGGCCCCAAGGGCTTTATGGAGGTCATACAACGGCGTTCGCTTGACCATCGCCTTAGGGTTGATTCCTCATGGCTGGGGGCTGATACCTGATAGTTGACGGCTAGCTCCTGACGGCTGAAGGCTTATCTTCATCTTTGGAATCAGGGAAGGATCGAAGGCCGCGAGGCCATGGGGGCCCAGTTGCTCTAAGGCCCCGCTGCACTGCTCGATCCCTTCCAAGACCCCTTCAAGCTCCACCCCCAGGTAGGTTGGCCTGTACCCCTTGAGCTTTTCCGACCCTTCCCTCAGGAGCGAGACCGCCCCTTCAGAGTTCCCGTTCGACAGGTGGTGAAAGCCGGCAGCGATCTGAATTAACCCCTGCAGAAACCGCTTTCTCAAGAGATCCTCCTCGGCCATCCAGAAGGCCTCCAGGAGCTCGTGAACCTCAAAGTAGAGTCCCTCATTGAAGAGGACAGCAGCCTGCGTCAGGGCCCGCCCTACCCCCTCCCCTTCCTCCCGGATCATCTGAGCGAGAACCCTCTCGTACATCCCGGCCTTGGCCCGAAGGGCTGAACGATCGGCCTGGAACTCGGGAGGAAGCCCGATGGCCCCTTCGGTGATCTGGAGGAGGCCGAGGTCGGCCAGGGTCTTTAATGCCTCTTCATGACTGTCCACCCCCAGGGTGTCCAGGACCACCCATGGATTCCCCTTCTCGGCCTCGGTACAATAGGCCATAAGGAGGTGAAGCGCATCGGCCTTCGCTGGAAAGCGAAGGCTCTCAAGCAAAAGCTCAGCCAACGCGTTCCTCAGGGCAACTTGCATGAACCGGCCAAAAAGCCCAGCCTCCCATCGGAGGTTGGAGAAAGGGAGAGCCAGGCCTCCAATGAACATCCACCATCGGACAAGGGTCAGTGGGCCATGTCCTCTAGGAACCGCTCGGCGTCCATAGCCGCCTGGCATCCGGTACCGGCGGCCGTGATGGCCTGCCGGTATACATGATCCACCACATCCCCACACGCGAAGACCCCTGGGACGCTGGTCCTAGTCCCTCCCTTGGTTACAAGGTACCCCTTCTCGTCCAGCTCTAGCTGGCCCCGGAAAAGGTCGGTGTTTGGGGTATGGCCGATGGCGATGAAGACCCCATGACACGTCTTCTCAGAGACCTCCCCCGTCTTGACGTTCTTCAGCCGCACCGCCGTCACCCTCTTCTGGGAAGGATCCAAGATGTCCTCCACCACGCTGTTCCAGATGAAGCTGATCTTCGGGTGCCTGAAGGCCTTCTCCTGCATGATCTTCGAGGCCCGGAGCCTGTCCCGTCGGTGGACGACCGTGACGGCCGTCGCATACTTCGTCAAGAAAAGGGCCTCCTCCATGGCCGAGTCTCCCCCGCCAACGACCACCACCTCCTGTCCCGTAAAGAAGAACCCGTCACAGGTCGCACAGGTGGAGACCCCATACCCCAGGAGCTGCCGCTCCGCTTCCAACCCCAGAAGTTTGGCCGAGGCCCCCGTAGCGATGATCAAGGCCTTCGTCAGGTACACCTCGTCCTCCACGAAGACCTTGAAGGGGCGCTCCTTGAGATCCACAGCGGTCGCATCCTTCGTCAGGAACTCCGTCCCGAATCGCTCCGCCTGCTTGCGCATGTTCTGGATCAGGTCCGGCCCCAGGATCCCCTCGGGAAATCCGGGGAAGTTCTCTACCATGGTCGTCAGCATGAGCTGCCCGCCGGCCTGGGTCCCCTCGATGACCAGAGGCTGAAGGTTGCCCCGGGCCGCGTAAAGGGCCGCCGTCAAGCCTGCCGGCCCCGCCCCTAGGATGATCACGTTTCGTTCCATCTCCACCCCCTAGTCTCCAAGGAGTCCGATCAGTTCTTCCAGGCGCTCGATGGTATAGTCCGGCCGAGGGAAGCCATCCCTCAAGACCTCCCCCCTCCGGTTCAACCAGATCACATCCATCCCAACCTGCTTCGCCCCAAGGATGTCGATCTCCAGGTTGTCACCCACAAAGATGGCCTCGGCCGGACCGATCCCCATCCGCTCGAAGGCGATCCGGAAGATCTCCCGCGAAGGCTTCCGCCACCCCACCTCTCCCGAGATGATGATCTCCTCAAAGAAGCCCTTCACCCCTTGCTCCTCCATCACCTTATAGGCAGCCGGCGGGTGGTCAAAGTTCGAGACCATCCCGACACGGTATCGTTTCTTTGCCCACTCCAACACCCGAAGGCTCTCGGCCGGAAACTCCATGGCCTCTGCCAGGCCCTCCATGTGGGCGACGAGGGCCCGCTCGAAGACCGCTCGGGCGGAAGGGGTGAGGGGCAGACCCAAGCGCTCAAAGGTGAAGAGGAAGCGTTCCCGGGCCGTCACCTCCCGGTGATCAATGGCCCGGAGCCGCTCGGCCTCCTGGAAGCCGGCGAAAAAGGCCTGGTAAAACTCCGGGAAACTGATCTGCGGATAGGCCTCGGCAATGACCTTGTAGGAGGCAACACTGGAAGTCCGGACCTCCTGACCGTCCACAGAGACCAAGGGGAGCTTGTCCCGATGGAACAGGAGGAGGGTGTCAAAGAGGTCAAAAAGCAAGACGTTATACGTTCTCATCCCCCTGGGCCTCCTTCCCTGAGCATGTTCCCCGGAGCATCTGAAGGGCCCTCCCCACCATCTCACGCTCGTTCTTGTACGCCATTAGGCGAAGGGCTTCCTCGATCGGATACCACCGGACCTCTTCCACCTCGAAGTCGTGGTCCCGGGGGTTCCCCTCCACGTACGCCAAAAGGTAGAAATGGACGGTCTTGTGGATGCGGACCCGCTCTTCCTTGTCGAAGAACCAGTACTCGATCTCCCCCAGCTTCCCAAGGGGCTGTCCGACCAAACCTGTTTCCTCCCGGACCTCCCGAAGGGCTGTTGCCTGGGGATCCTCTCCGGCCTCCACCAACCCCTTTGGCAGCCCCCATACGGACCCCCCCCGGAGGCTGATCAGAGCCACCTCCCAGGTCCCGTCCTTCTCCCGGACAATGACCCCTCCTGCGGAAACCTGGTGCTTGACCTTTGCCTTCGCCTTCAGGGATGGTGAGTGGTGGGCCATAAGACATCCTCACGAATTATGCAGACCCTCGCCTTCGCTCCCTCCGACGGCTCCCCTCAGGCGGAGCCTCTTTCGCGGCCCGTCGCTTCAAGCGCCGTTCCCTGGCCGAAGAGAGGTGGCGATCAATCCACCGGGCCTGCTCGTCCAGGAGGGACTGAAAGGCCCTGAGAAGCTCCTTCTGGGCGTTCCCCAGGTGCTCCACCATCGGCTCCGGCATCCGGGAGAGGGTCTCGTCAATGAAATCGTTCACTGTCCGCCGGATCATCCCCATCGCTGCCATCTGACATTCCCTC
>CAZHST010000030.1:0-36798 GCA_964535215.1 uncultured bacterium | reverse complement strand
CCCTCTGGAACCCTTTTCTGCCGAGATTTGTCAGGATCATGACAAAAAATGTCACCTTTCTCCCCCACGCCGCCCCCTACCGACGGGGGTGGACCAAGCGCCAGCCGTCACCCTCCAGCTTCAGCCGATCCCGAAGCTTAAGCCTCCGCCCTCCTACGGTCACCTCGTAGACCACCCTGGCCTCGGTCTCACCTCCCACCAGCTCGACGATCCTTAAGTCGGGGGGCTGGGGGCTGGGGGCCGGGGGCCGGGGGCTGAAATGGGCGTTCAGCCTCTGCCGAAGCTCCAGGGCTAAGGTGGCGACCATGAGATCGGACCGCCCTTCCCGCACCGCCTTCCAATAGGTAAGGATCGTGGCCTCCGGCGACGTCAGCCCCGCTTTGAGCCCCTCCCGGCAGATCCCCCGAAGATCCGGCTCCCGAAGCTTCTTGGCCAAAGATGGGTCGCTGTTCGACATTCGAGGGTCGATCTTCTCGACGATCCCCGCCAGCAGGTAGCGGTCCCCCGGGGCCAGGCAGCGACCGTTTGGGCTCAGCACCAGCTCGGGCCTGAAGACCTCCATGGCCTGCCGAAAGATGCGGAGCGCCTCCTCCGCCTGCCCTCTTGCCAGGAGAAGCGCCCCGAGGTCTCCATAGAACCGGAGGTTTGACGACGGCTCGATTCTCACCGCCTGAGCCAGGGCCTGCTCCGCCTCCTGAAGCCGCCCCATCCGCCAGTACATCCTCCCCAGGTGATGGTAAGCGTCCCCGTCCTCGGGGTTCAGTTGAACGGCGGCCTCGGCCTCCCGGATGGCTTCCTCCGGCTTCCCCTGTTCCGCGAAGGTGAGGGAGAGCCAGTAATGGGCGGCGTAGGAGATGGGGTAAAAGCGAGAGACCTTCCGAAAGGCCGCCTCGGCCTCGCCGAGGAGACCCTCCTGAAAGGCCCACTTCCCAAAGCGGAGGGAGACTTCGGCATAGAACCGGACAAACGCGAGGACACCGAGGGACAAGACCAGGACGGCCGCCAGGACCCTTATGGGTTGGGAGTTGGGGGTTAGGGGTTGGAGGTTGGGGGTCGGGGGTCGGGGGCTTAGGGGCTGAGGGCGGAGGGCGGACGGCGGACGGCTGCCATAGCTTAAAAGAAGGGCCGCCTCGACGACCACCCCCAGAGTGATGGCCGGGTAGCTCCAGTCGAAGTCGATCCCGGCGTGGAGGGCGGAGGCAGAAAGGGCGGCAAGGAGACTTAAGGCCAGGCTCCGCTCAACGCTGAACGGGGGGAGACCCTTCATAATCGTGAAGCCCTTCCAGAACAGCCAGCCCAGAAAGGCCAAAAGGAGGAGGAGGCCGAAGAGGCCCATCTCTGAGGCTAGTTGAAGGTAGTGATTGTGGGCGTACAGGCCGCTTAGGTACGGGATCTCCTGATACCGCCCGAGCATCAAAGGAAAGGTCCCAGGCCCCGTCCCGAGGAGGGGATGGTCGAGGAAAATCTTGAACGCCCAGGCCCAGATGTGCCGGCGGTAGTGGAAGGAGGGGTCTTGTGCTGAAGAGGCTGTCCCGGAGGCCAATGTGGCCGCGTGGTGAGCATACGTGGAAAGCCCCCCCTTGGCCGAGGCCCAGGCTAAAGCAAGCACGAAAAGCCCGACCGAGGCCATCCGGAGGCGCCTCCTTGCCAAAAGATCCCTCTCTTCAAAGGCCCAGAAGAGAAGGGTAAGAAAGAAGACGAGCCATCCCCCTCGGGACCGGGTGAGGAGGAGGGCCAAAAGGAGGAGGGCGGAGGAGAGGCCGAGGAGCCAAGCGTTCCTCCCTTCCGCGTGGAGGAAAAGGGCGAAGGTGGGGTAGAAAGCTAAGAGGAGGAAGCCGGCCAACCCATTCGGGTACTGGAAGGTCCCCATGAGGGCCAAGGCTTGAAAGGACCCAGGCCTAGCAGAAAGCGACATGGCAAAGGCCGCCAGAGCGGCGAGGAGGCCGCTCGCTCCCAGGGAAGCGATGAGGATCACGCGGCCCTTCTCCGAAACGAACCCGGAGGCCAAGGAGAAGACCATCACATAGGCCAACATAAGAAGGGACTCTTGAAGGCTCAGATCCCAGTAGACGGATCGGGAAGAAGAGAAAAGAAGGAACAAGGCCAGGAGGAGGAAGGCACGGAAGGGGAGGCCGGGTGGCGGATAGCTGATAGCTGACAGCTCATGGCGGATAGCGGATGGCGGATGGCTCTCTTCCAGGAAGAGGACAACCAGGAAGAGAAGAGAGACAACAGCAATGAACAGGGTGCGGGCTTCGATGGAGCGGCCGCCATTGAGGAGGGGGAGGACGAAAAGAAGCCCAGCTAAGCCAAAGAGAATAGGGCTGCCTAGCTGATCAGAGTCAAGCCCCCAGCCTCCAGACTTCGGACTACTACGCTTTCCTGACACCACCTGTTTGCCCCCCGGTGCCCGACTCCCTGCTTTAAGCCGCCTGCTTGAGCAGGTCTTTATGCACGAACCGTGCCACCCCACCGCTGTTATTTGGCCCTTGTCATCCGCGTTTTACGGGAGTATGATTTTAGGCATAGCCAGGGGCGTGTTGGAGAGGACAATGGGTGAGGTGTCTGTCCACCTCAAGATCCACGGGCCAGCAGCGACACAGGAACTGGAGGCGCCGGTGGATACCGGCGCCACGTATACCAAAATCCCGAAAGCGGTCGCTGAAGGTGTTGGACTTCAACTCGAATACGAAACCGAGATCGAACTCGCCGACAAAAGGCTGGTGCGAAGAAAGCTGGGGCTTGCCCTGGTTGAGATCGAAGGGGTACGACGACCCGTGATCGTCTCCGTCTCTGAAGACGATGAGCAACCGTTGATCGGCTATACCACCCTGGAGCTGCTCGAATTCAGCGTCAACCCTCTGACCAGAACCCTCGAACGGACCCGGCCCATTGAATACCGGGACTGACGTCTTCTTCTGGACGAGCCCGCCTGACCTGCTTCACCTGTTTGCCCCCCGGTGCCCGACTCCCTGCTTTAAGCCGCCTGCTTGAGCAGGTCTTTATGCACGAACCGGCGGCCAAATCCGGGCCCGCACCGCCGGTAGGGCCGGGAGAGCACCCCGTTGGCCTGCTCACCAAGGTATGCTATGATGACTCTATCGTTCTTGGGCAAAAGGAGGCGGCATGATCACCAAACAGGCTGAAGCGATCAAACCTTTCCTGGCCATGGAGATCCTGGAGCGGGCTAAGGCGCTGGAGCGTCAGGGGGCCGAGATCATCCATCTCGAGGTCGGGGAGCCGGACTTCCCCACCCCTCCTTGTATCCAAGAGGCGGCCTTCAAGGCCCTGAGGGAAGGGAGGACCAAATACACCCACAGCCAGGGGACCTTGGAGCTCCGGGAAGCCATCGCCTGGCACTACCAGCAAAAGTACGGCGTCAAGGTCTCCCCTGACCAGGTCCTGGTGACGGCCGGCACCTCCCCCGCCCTGTGGCTGGTTTTTTCAGCCCTCCTGGAACCGGGGGAAGAGGTCATCTTAAGCAACCCCCACTACGCCTGCTATCCGAACTTCATCCGCTTCTCGGGGGGGAGGCCCGTCTTCGTTGACACCCGGGAGGAAGAGGGGTTTCAGCTTGATCCTGAGGCCGTTAGGACTGCCGTCAGCCCGCGGACGAAGGCGATCCTCATCAACTCCCCGGCGAATCCCACCGGGGCCCTCCTCTCCGAGGACCGGCTGGCTGCCATCGCCGCCTCTGGCCCCTGGATCATCTCCGACGAGATCTACCATGGCCTCGTGTACGAAGGAGAGGAACACTCGATCCTGGAGTTCACCGACCGGGCCATCGTCTTAAACGGCTTCTCCAAGGCCTACGCCATGACCGGCTGGCGGTTGGGCTATGTCATTGCCCCGGAAACCCTCATCCGTCCCCTTCAGAAGATGCACCAGAACTTTTTCATCTCGGCCTCCGATTTCGTCCAGGCGGCGGGGGTGGCGGCCTTGAAAGAAGCCGGGGAGGACGTGGAGCGGATGCGGCGGATCTACGACGAAAGGCGGCGCTTTCTCCTGAAAGGCTTAAAGGAACTGGGCTTCGGGATCGCCTCCGAACCGGCCGGGGCCTTCTACATCCTGGCCAACGCCAAAGGGTTTTCGAGGGACTCGTACAGGCTGGCCTTCGAGCTCCTGGAGAAGGCCCATGTGGGGGTGGCGCCGGGGGTGGACTTTGGCTCAAACGCCGAGGGGTATCTCCGGTTCTCCTATGCCAACGCCCTGGAGAAGATCCAGGAGGCCCTGAAACGGCTCAGGGCTTTCCTTCCCCCAACCCCTAACCCCTAACCCCCAAGCCTTTGAGTGTTTCTATGGGTTATCCTTATCCGGTTGACCTCATCATCTTCGACTTTGATGGCACCCTGGCCGACACAAGGGCGGATCTGGCCGCCTCGGTGAACTATGCCCTCCGGGAGCTTTCCCTTCCCGAGCTTCCCGTGGACACCATCATCGGTTTCGTCGGGGAAGGCATTACCCCCCTCATGGCGCGGATCCTTGGCCCGGCCCGGGAACCCCTGCTGGATGAAGCGGTGGCCCTCTTTACGAAGCACCACCGGGATCACCTCCTGGATACCACCCGCCTCTACCCGGGCGTCCCGGAGGTCCTGGAGCATTTCCGGGGGAAGAAGAAGGCCATCCTCAGCAACAAATCCTACGCGTTCACCGTTAGGATCGCCGAGGGGTTGGGGATCGCCGGCCATTTCGCGTTGATCCTGGGCGGCGACAGCACCCCCAACCGGAAACCCCATCCCGGGCCGGTGGAGAAGGTCCTTGAGGCGTTAGGGGTCGAAAGGGAGAGGACAGCGATGGTGGGGGACAGCCCTTTGGACGTTTTTGCGGGGAAACAGGCGGGCCTCCTCACCTGCGCCGTGACCTACGGCTTTCGACCGCGGGAGGAGCTGATCCGGGCCGGTCCCGAGCTCCTCCTGGACGACATCCGGGAGCTGACCCGATACCTCCGATGATCTACGTCATCGGCGACATCCACGGTTGCCTGGAGCCCCTGAAACAGCTCATGGGCCTGATCAACCCGGGTGAAGGGGATCAGGTGATCTTCCTGGGGGACTACATTGACCGGGGCCCGGACCCGAAGGGGGTCGTCGAGTACCTCCTCTCCCTCCAGGGGAACCTCGTGTTCCTCATGGGCAACCACGAGCGGATGTTCCTTGACTATCTGAAGGGGAAGAACAGGCTCCTCTACCTGGTCAACGGGGGAGGCTCCACGTTACGAAGCTACGGCGGGGCCGCCATGGTCCCCGAGAGTCACCTCAAGTTCTTCGAGAGCCTTCACCTCTCCTGCGAGGCCCAGGAGTACCTCTTCGTCCACGCAGGGATCAGGCCCGGGGTCCCCCTTGAGCGGCAGAGCCCGGAGGACCTCCTCTGGATCCGGGACGAGTTCATTCACCACCGGGGACGGTTCGCCAAGACCATCGTCTTCGGCCACACCCCGATGGAGGAGGTCCTCATGCTTCCCGATCGGATCGGGATTGATACAGGCTGCGTGTACGGCGGGAAGCTCACCTGCCTGGTCCTCCCCTCCCACGAGCTGATCCAGGTCAAGAACCGCTGGGCCTGAAAGAAGGAGTTCTGCCATCAGCCTTCAGCTTTATTTCTTCACCTGGACCTGGATCGTGTGGTAGCCGGTAGCCCCGTCGGGAAGCGGCGGGGCCTCCCTCTCCTCCTGGAGGACCCCCTTCTGATCCGTGGCCCTCACCTGGACAAGAGACCTTCCCTCTTTCGGGACCCGGAGCCTGGCCGCCCAGAGGACCCACGTGTACGGCGAGAGGGGGGCTTTCAGCAGGGCCTCCTGCCAGGTCCTCCCGCCGTCGGCGCTGACCTCAACCCTTTTGATCCCCCGATCCCCGGCCAGGGCGACCCCTCCGGCCAGAATCTCCCCTCCCCGCAGGACCTGGCCGGACCTGGGGGTATCAATCCGGGAGGTGGTTTTGATGACCGCCTCGTCGGACCAGCCCCGGCTCTCCCAGTAGCCCCGGTGCGGAGCGTCCACGAACTCGATTTCGGTCAACCACTTGGGCGACTTCATCCCGTAGTGGCCGGGGAGGATGACCCTCAAAGGTCCGCCGTGGTCGTCGGGGAGGTCCTCGCCGTTCATCAGGTACGCCAGCATCAGGTGCTGTTGAAGGGCCCGCGCAATGGGCACGCTGGAGGAGTAGCGGTCGTAGGATCGGAAGACGACCCTCCTGGCCTGGGGTTTCACCCCGGCCAACTCCAGGATGTGCTTGAAGGGGACCCCCTTCCAGAGGGCGTTCCCCATCAGATCCCCGCCCACCTCGTTGCTGATGCACTCCAGCGTCACGTACTGCTCGACGGCAGGCATCCGCCTGATCTCTTCCAGGGTCAGCTCCAGGGGCCGCTCCACCAGCCCTCCGATCTTCAGCCGGAAGCGTTTCCGATCCACCGTGGGATCGAAGAGGTTCTTGGAGATCTTGTAGAACTGGCCGTTCGGCGTCACCTCCGGGGAGATCCCCTTCACCTGGTCAAAGAGCGGGGCAGGCCGCTGGACCGCCCGGGCCTTTCCCGGCCTCAAGAGCCGGGAGACCCTTCCCAGGGCGGCCAAGGCCAGGAGGCCGGCCAGGCCTTTCAAGAAGGTCCGCCGCTCCCCCCCGCTCTTAAAAGGCCGGGGCTGGCTGACCTCTCTGGCTCCCCGGTTGAGGAGGCCCCCGAGGAGGAGGCCGTAGAAGAGGTGAGCGGTGAGAAGGGAGAGGATGGCCACCGTTTTGCTCCCCTCAAGCGGGGTCACGGTTCCCCGGCTGATCAGCCACAGGGTCAGCCCCGAGGTCCCGAGCCCCAACAGCCCCGAGAAGGAGAGGAGAGCCCAAAACGACTTATAGACTCGACCCCTCCCACCGGCGAAGAGGGCCCCGAGCATCCCCAGGAACCCGAGGTAGCCGAGGATGGAGAGGCTGAAGGCGATCCCCTTCGCCGACTTCCCCAGGAGGCGGATGCCAACGCTGAAGAGCTCCATGGGGATGAAGGCAAAGGTCAGCTCGGCCACCAGCTCGGGGACAAAGGGCGTCCCGAGGAGGAACCGGGCCGCCCCCATCAGGACCAGCAGACCGGCCCCGGCGAGCAGGCCCGCGAAGAATCCCCGCCGATAAAGAGACGGCCCCATCTCTTCCCTCCTCGGGTGAAGATCACCGGGGGATGGTGCCCACGATGCCCTCCACGAACCAGTTCATGCTGAGAAGCTCCTTGTCCGTTGCCTTTCGCCCCTTGGGGATCCGGACCTTCCCGGTTTGATCCCTGATGGGCCCCCAGAAGACGTCGAAGCGTCCCTTGATCAGGTCTTCCTTCCGCTTCTCCACGAGGGCCTTGACCGAGGGCGGTACCGCCGGGCCATAGGGGGAGAGGCCGACGATGCCCGTCCCGATCGGCCACCAGACATCCTCGCTCTTCCAGGTGCCGGCCCTGACCGCCTTGACGGTCTCCACATAGTACGGACCCCAGTTCCACACGGCCGAGACCAGGTGCCCTTTGGGGGCAAACTTGCTGGCGTCGGAGTTGTAGCCCACCCCGTAGACCCCCCGCTTCTCCGCCGCCTGCACCGGGGCGGGGGAGTCACTCTGGGTGGCGATGACATCGGCCCCGAGGTCCAGGAGGCTGTTGGCCGCTTCGGTCTCGGTGGCCGGGTCATACCAGGCGTTGGTCCAGACCACATGGACCTTGACCTTGGGGTTCACCTCCCGCGCCCCCAGGGCGAAGGCGTTGGTGATCCGGATGACCTCGGGGATCGGGATGGGGGCCACATACCCGATCAGGTTCTTCCGGGTCATCTTTCCCGCGACCAGGCCGGTTAAATAGCTGGCCTGGTACATCCGGCCAAAGTAGGTCCCTACGTTCTCCCGCCGCTTGTACCCCGAGCAGTGGAGGAAGATCACGTTAGGGAACCGCTCGGCGACCTTGATGGTGGTATCCATGTAGCCGTAGCTGGTCGTGAAGATGACCTTGTGACCGGTGCGGGCCAGCTCGGTGATGACCCGCTCGGCATCCGCCCCCTCGGCGACGGACTCGACATACGTCGTCTTCACCCAGGGCAGGGTCTTCTCCAGGTACTTTCTCCCCTGGTCGTGGGCGTAGGTCCAGCCGTAGTCCCCCACCGGCCCGATGTACACGAAGCCCACCTTCATCACCTCCTGGGCTCTGCCCGTTGGCCCCAAGCCCAGGATCAGGAGCAAAGCGACGATGGTTGCCAACCCTTTCCCTCTCATCGCCAGCCCTCCTCTTCTGAGTTACGTCGCACCACTTCCCACCCTCACTCCGCTCACTCGCCTCGCGCGTAAGGGAGACCGAGGGCGGCGGGGGCGCCGATTCGCCGCCGCACGGTCTCCCTCGTGGCCGAAACCAGCACCAGGATGGTGAAGACGTAGGGGGTCATCATCAACAGGTAGGCCGGGAGGCCCACGCCCACAGCCTGGAGGCGGAGCTGGAGGGCCTGGACCCCGCCGAAGAGATAGGCCCCGAGAGCCACCCGGATCGGGTCCCAGGTCCCGAAGATGACGATGGCCAGGGCGATCCACCCCCGGCCGGCCGTCATGTTTTCAATCCACATGTGGGTGTAGGCCAACGAGAGGTAGGCCCCTCCCAGCCCGGCCAAGAGGCCACCGGCCAGCACGCACAGGTAGCGGGTCAGGGCCACCCGGACCCCCATGGCGTCGGCACTCTCCGGGCTCTCCCCCACCGCCCGGATGTTCAACCCGGGCCTTGTCCGGTACAGGAGGCCCCAGCAGAGCGGGATCAGGAGATAGGTCAGATACACCATGGCATCGTGCTGGAAGAAGACGGGGCCGACCAGGGGAAGCTCGGCCAAGAGAGGGAGCCTGAAGGGGGAGAAGCCCGCGGCGGGAACGCCGATCAGAGGCTTCCCCCAAAAGCCGCTCACCCCGGTCCCGAAGATGGTGAGGGCCAGGCCGGAGACCACCTGGTTGGCGCGGAGGGTGATGGTGAGAAAGGCGTGGATGAGGGCGACCGCTCCCCCGGCCCCTCCGGCAGCCAGGAGGCCAAACCACGGCTCACCGGTCTTTTGGGCGGTCATGAAGCCGATGAGGGCCCCGACGAGCATCATCCCCTCCACGCCGAGGTTCAGGACACCGGAGCGCTCCGCCAGGAGCTCCCCCAGGGCGGCGAACAGGATCGGGGTGCCCGCCCGCACCGCCGCGGCCAATGTCAAAAGGAAAAGCGGCCAAAGCTCCATAAGGACTCCACCCTTACTTTCCCTCACCCCCCCCTGTCCTCAGGACCAGCCGGTAGCCGGAGAGGACCTCCATCCCTAAGACGAAGAAGAGGAGGAGGCCCTGGAGGATATAGGTCATCGTGACCGGGAGGCCCATGGCGATCTGGAGCATGTCCCCTCCCACCAGGAGCCCGCCCAGGAGAAGGCTGACCGCCGCGACGGCCCAGGGGTGCAAGCGGGCGAGCCAGGCGACGATGATGGCCGTGTAGCCGTAGCCGGGGGAGAGGCCGGGCTTGAGGCGGCCCTGGATGCCTGCCACCTCCGAGAGGCCGGCCAGCCCCGCCAGCCCCCCGCCGAGGGCCATCACCAGGAGCGTGACCTTCGGGATGTTGATGCCGGCGTATCTCGCCGCCCTGGGGTTCAAGCCGATGATCCGGATCTCGTACCCCAGGCGTGTCCGCCTGAGGAGGAAGGCCAGGAGGAAGGCGGCTACGAGGCCCAAAGCCAGCCCCAGGTGGATGCGGCTGCCCGGAAGCCGGGGGAGATGGGCGGCCGGCGAAAAGGGCGCCGTGAGCGGGAAACCGAACCCGTGGGGGTCCTTCCAGGGCCCGTACACCAGAAAGTCCAGCCAGAGGATGGCGATGTAGTTCATCATGAGGGTGGTGATGATCTCGTTCACGCCGGTGTACGCCTTGAGGGCCGCCGGGATCAGCCCCCAGGCCGCTCCGGCGGCAAAAGCGGCCAGGATCATCAAAGGCTGGAGGAGAGGGGCCGGAAGGTCCGGGGCGTTCAAAGCCACCCAGGTGGCCCCCAGGGCCCCGAGGTGCAGCTGCCCCTCGGCGCCGATGTTCCAGAAGCGCATCTGAAACGCCAGCGCCACCCCCAGCCCGGCCAGGAGGAGGGGGATGGCCTTGACCACGGTCTCGGAGAGGCCGTAGAAGCTCCCAAAGGCGCCCAGGGCCATCGCCTTGTACGCCTCCCACGGGTTGGTACCTGCCAGGGCCAGGATCACCCCGCCGGCCGGGAGGGCCAGGGCCACCGACAGGAGAGGCAGGAGGTAGGGCGCTACAGGGGAGGGCTCCAGGCGCTTTTCCAGCGACAAAGAGAGGTTCATGGCCTCCCTTCCAGGGGAAAGGATTTTTCTTCCCGGCGTATGCCGGCCATCATCAGCCCGATCGTTTCCAGATCGGCCTCCTCCCGCGGGACGATGCCCATAAGCTCCCCTTCGGACATGACGGCGATCCGGTCAGAGAGGCTCAAGAGCTCGTCCAGATCCTCCGAGACGAGGAGGATCGCGCTTCCCCGCTGGCGTTGGGAAAGGAGCAGGCGGCGGATCTCCTCCTGGGCCCCCACATCCAGCCCCCTGGTCGGGTAGAAGGCGAGGAGGAGGGCCGGTCCGGTCGAAAGCTCCCGGGCCAGGAGGAGGCGTTGGAGGTTTCCGCCGGAGAGGACACGGGCGGGGGCATCAAGCCTGGGGGCCGCCACCCGGAAGGCTTCCAGCAGCCGCCTCCCATACCCCCCCGCCGCCCGGGCGTCCAACAGGGGGCCGCGGGCCAGCGGCGGGGTTCGGTAGGCCTTCAAGAGCAGGTTGTCCAGGATGCTGGCATCCGGGACAAGCCCCGTGCCCTGACGGTCCTCAGGGAGGTAGCTCACCCCCTGAGCAATGATCTCCCAGGGCGGGGCATTGGTCATGTCCCGGCCCCGGATCCTGACCTGTCCCGCTGTCGCCGGACGAAGGCCCGCAATCACCTCCCCCAGCTCCCGCTGACCGCTCCCCGCCACCCCGGCGATCCCCAGGATCTCTCCCGCCCGGACCTCCAGGCTGATGCCCTTCAGGGCCGGGAGACCCCGGTCGTTTTTGGCCGAGAGGCCGGTGATCGAGAGGATGACCTCCCCCGGGGTTGTCGGAGGGCGCTCCACCGGGACCAGGGTCTCCCTCCCCACCATGAGCCTGACCAGGTGGTCCTTGGTTGCCTCCTTCCGGTCCAGGGTGGCCACCCGGGCTCCCTGACGGAGCACGGTGATCCGGTCGGCGATGGCCATGACCTCGTCCAGCTTGTGGGTGATGAAGATAATGGCGTGTCCCTCCCCGGCCATCGTCCGGAGGGTCGTGAAGAGTTCCCGGGTCTCCTGGGGGGTGAGGACCGAGGTGGGCTCGTCGAGGATCAGGATCCGGGCCCCCCGGTAGAGGAGCTTCAGGATCTCCACCTGCTGCTGTTCGCCGACGGAGAGCTGCCAGACCTTGGCCCTGGGATCTACCTTCAAGCTGTAGCGGGAGGCCAGCTCCTCGACGCGGGATTCAATAGCCCCGATCTTCAAAAAGAACCGGGGCAAGGAGAGGCCCAGGATGACGTTCTCCGCCACCGTCAGGGAGGGGACCAGGGTGAAGTGCTGGAAGACCATGCCGATGCCAAGGGCAATCGCCTCCTGGGGCCCTCGCACCTCCACCGGCTTCCCCTCAATCCACACCCGGCCGGCGTCGGGCCGGTAGAAGCCGTAGAGGATCTTCATGAGGGTGGTCTTGCCGGCGCCGTTCTCGCCCAGCAGGGCGTGGACCTCTCCGGCCCAGACCTGAAAATCAATCCGGTCGTTGGCCAGGACCCCCGGGAAACGCTTGGTGATGCCCCGCATGTCCACAAGAGGCATCGGGCCGCTCATCCTCCCCCCTCCCCATTTCCACGATACCACAACCGGAGCATCCGGTAAACACCGGCGGAAAACCCCTTCTCAAGCTCCACAAATTCCTTGACGCTGGGAGGAGAATGATGTATATACATCGCATCTGGAGGTGGGGACGATGATCCGAACTCAGCTTTACCTGGATGAAGACCTTTATAAGGTCCTGAAGGACGTGGCAGCCCGGAGGCGGAAGACGATCTCTGAACTGGTCAGGGAGGCCCTCAAAAAGGTCTACGGCACAAATGATGTGGCACGGAGACTAGCGGCCATCAATGGGGCCTTCGGGATCTGGAAGGGAAGGGAGGACCTCGGAGCTACAGAAGACTATGTGCGGTCCCTTCGGAAAGAGACGAGGCGGAAAAGGTGGAAAGGGTGAAGGACGTTCTCCTTGACAGCGATGTGATCATTGAATTCCTCAGGGGGAATCAGAGGATCCGAGGACAATTGCGAGGCTTGATGGCTCAAGGGGTCCGCCTCGCTTACACGCCGGTCTCGATCGCGGAAATCCACGCAGGGATGAGGCCTGGTGAGGAGAAGGAGATCGAAGCCTTCTTCGCCGCCTTGGAGTCAACCCCGATTGATGACGAGGTTGCAAAGAAGGCAGGGGAGTATCTCCGGACCTATGGGAAGAGCCATGGTGTTGAGCCAGGAGACGCCCTGGTGGCGGCTGCGGCCTCCCTTCGAGACCTTGCCCTGTGGACCATGAACCGCAGGCACTACCCGATGCCTGACGTGGAAAAGCTCGAAGATGGACGACGCTAGACAGAAGATCCGACAGCTCATCGAAAAGTTCGAGCGGGAGAGAACGGCTGGCACCGTCTTCGAGTATAACGAGTCGGAGACCAAGGCCGGCTTCATCGAGCCCCTGCTTCAGGCCCTCGGCTGGAACACCCAGGATCGAAACGAGGTCGGCTTTGAAACGAAGGTCTCGGGGGGCCGGGTCGATTATTCCTTGAAGCTCTATGGCACACCCAGGATCTATGTGGAGGCCAAACCCCTGAAGGCTGATCTGGCCAAACCCGACATCGTCACTCAGGCCGTCACCTATGGCTACAACACGAAGGCTGTCAAATGGGTCCTTCTGACGGACTTCCAGGAGCTTCGCCTCTTCGATGTGACCTTGAAGCCGAGCTCTCGAAATCTCGAGCGGGGCCTCCGCCTTCAGCTCCGTTACACCGACTATCTGGACCGCTTCGATCAGCTCTGGCTCCTGTCTAAGCCTTCTGTGGAAAGGGGCGAGCTGGACCGGGTCCTCCTCACGAAGAAGGCTGAACGGGATCGCCTCCCCGTGGATCAGGCGATCCTCGAAGACCTGAAACGCTGGCAGGAGATCCTCGCCAAAGACCTCTACAAGCGCTCAAACTCCAGCTTAGATGCCGAGCGTCTCCGGGAAGCGACGCAGCGGATCCTGGACCGGATCATCTTCATCCGCTCCTGCGAGGACCGGAAGCTGACCCATGTCGAAAGCCTCCGGGATCTGGTCCTCCAGCGCCGGGAGGAGATCGGGGCTGACTTTGGCCTGGTGTTGAAAGGTCTCTTCCGTCGGTATGATCGGGACTTTAACTCTGACCTCTTCGCCCCCCACTTCTCCGAGGATCTGGCCGTTGATTTCACCGTCCTGAAAGCGATCATCCTGGAGACCTATGAGCCGTACCTCTTCGACGTGATCGGCGTCCATCTGTTAGGTTCCATCTATGAGCAATACCTCGGCTACACGATCAACCTGACCGGGAAGCGGGTCAAGTACGAGCTGAAGCCCGAGGTACGGAAGGCGGGCGGCGTCTATTACACGCCTGAATACATCGTTGATTACATTGTCAAGAACACCCTCGGCAGGGTTCTTCAAGAGAGGGGCAAAAACCCAACTTCAAGGCGTAAGACCCTCCCCTTTCGGGTCCTCGATATGGCGTGCGGCTCAGGCTCCTTCCTGATCCGGGCCTACGACGAGCTTTCCCGCCACTACGAGACCCTCAAAGCAGAAGCCCTCAAGCGAAGGGCCGAGACCCTGAAGAAGGCCCGCCTCGACCAGTTCGCCTTCCCTCTCTCTCAAGAGGAGGAAGAGGTCTCAGCTCGCCTCACCCTCATGGAAAAGCGGCAGATGGTCCTTGATCATCTCTTTGGCGTGGACATTGACCCCCAGGCCTGTGAGGTCGCCCGCCTCTCTTTGATGCTGAAGATGCTCGAAGATGAATACGGTATCGTTCCAGGAAGGGCTGTCCTCCCTGCCCTCGATCACAACATCCAGTGTGGGAACTCCCTCATCTCCGGTGATGTCCTGAACCTCCAGAGCTTCTTTAAAGAAGACTGGATCAAGACCAAACCCTTTGATTGGGAGGTCCACTTCCGAACGATTATGGAAGAGGGTGGCTTCGATGTCATCATCGGCAATCCCCCTTACGTCAGGATCCAGACTCTTCCCAGAGATCAAGTGGCCTTCTTCAACCAGCACTACGCTTCGGCTACAGGCAACTATGACATCTACGTCCTCTTCGTCGAACAGGCGCTGAAGCTTCTCAAGCCCGGTGGCATACTGGGCTTCATCCTCCCCCACAAGTTCTTCCAGGCCGCTTACGGGAAAGGCCTCAGGAAGCTCATCGCCGATCAAAAGTGCCTCCTGGAGATCGTCAACTTCCGCGACAACCAGATCTTCGAAGGCTCCAGCACCTACACGTGCCTCCTCTTTTTGCAGAAGGGTCTGGCGAAGAAAGCCTTCAAGTATGCTGAGGTCTTAAGGCTGACCGATCCGGCTAAGCAGTTGCAGATCGTCGGCGATCATGAGGAGTATGCTGATCAAGAGACCCGAATTGGCAAAGTCCTGCTCACAGGAGTAACCGAGGAGCCCTGGCATTTCCGCCTAGGTCAACCGGCTGACCTCTTGGAACGGTTGAGGGAGAAAGGCAAGCCATTGGAAGAGGTTACCGAAAGGATCTTCCAGGGGCTCAAGACAAGTGCCGATGATGTGTACATCCTCGATCTGATCGAACGGAGGAAGAAAATCGTCAAAGCCTACTCCAAAGCTCTTGAGGAGGAGGTCGAGTTAGAATCAGAAATCGCGAAGCCGCTTATCAAAGGCGGCCAGATGCGCCGTTATCTCATTGAGGAACCCAAAAAGGTGATCATCTTCCCCTATCGCGGGATGGAGCTGATCCCGAAGAAGGAGTTCCAGGATCGGTATCCCAAATGCTGGGAATACCTCCTTGCGAACAAGCGAGACTTGGAAAACCGCGAAGGTGGGAAGATGAAAGGTGAGGGATGGTATCGCTATGGCAGAAACCAAGCCCTCGACGTTATTCACCTTCCAAAAATCATCACACCAGACTTCGCCTTGTCCGCCTCTTATTGCTACGATGCTGAAGGGACTTACTATTTCACCGGAGGCGCAGCGGGCGGCTACGGGATTATTCCTAAAGAACAGGTTAATCCTAAATACCTCCTCGGCCTCCTGAACAGCCGCCTGCTCGATTGGTTCCTCCATCAGATCAGCACGACCTTCCGGGGCGGCTATTTCTCCTATGAAGCCCGCTTCATCAAGCACCTCCCCATCCGCCTGATCGACTTCAGCAACCCTGCCGAAAAGAAGCTGCACGACGACCTCGTCGCCTTGGTGGATGTGATGCTCGCCCTCCACCGGCGTCTCCAGCAGGCCGTCGGTGCTGAGCAGGAGCAGCTTCACCGCCAAATCGAAAAGACCGACCGCGAAATCGACAAGCTGGTCTATCAGCTTTATGGCACGACCGAAAAGGAACAGATGTTCGTTGAAACGAAGCACTAGAAACTGTTTCATAACCTTCTCACATTCAGGATCATGGACCTGTCAAAACCGATTGAGTTTAGCCCCCATGCTCTGGAGAAAATGTTAGACCGTGGGGTTACGGAAAGCGAAGTTGAAGCGGCTATCCGCCCAGGGAATCCTGAGCCGGCACGGAAAGGACGGCTTATGTTTCGCAAGAATTTCACCTACAATCGTCCTTGGCGGGGAAAGCATTATGCGGTCAAACAAGTCGCCCCTGTGATCGCTGAAGAGGCTGACCGACTGATTGTGGTAACCGTGTTTGTTTTCTATTTCTGATGGAGGTGATAGACATGCGAATCGTCTATGATCCGACCGTAGATGCCCTGACTATCCGCTTGGTAGAAGAGCGCGTGGAGTGTGAGGTTATTCGGTTGAATGACCAGGTGGCGATTGATGTCGGTCCTGGCGAACGCATTGTGGCCATTGAAATTTTGGACGCCAGCGATCTGATTCCTCATCTCAAAGAACAGGGTGTCTCACTGGAAAACTTGAAGGTGGCTCCTTGACCTTCGGGAAGCAACCCCTCTTGGAGGCGTTGGGTTGCGGTGAGTCGAAACGCTAAGCCAAGGGAGAAGCCACATGTCTGCGGTTAAATTTGAGGAGTGATCTATGGAGCTCGCTGAGCGGATGGGAAAACTTCGGACGGAGGGGGCCTTTGATGTCCTGGTGAAGGCCCGGGCGCTGGAGCGGGAGGGGCGGGAGGTCATCCACTTGGAGATCGGCGAGCCAGACTTTCCCACCCCAAGGCCTATCGTTGAGGCGGCGAAGAAGGCCCTGGAGGACGGCTACACCCGGTACAGCCCGCCGGCCGGCCTCCCCGAGCTTCGGGCGGCCATCGCCCGCCATGTGGAAAAGACCAGGGGTATCCCGGTGCACCCCGACGAGGTCATCGTCACCCCCGGGGCGAAGCCGGTCCTGTTCTTCGCCATCCTCGCCCTGGTCGGGGAGGGGGACGAGGTCATCTACCCCGATCCGGGCTTCCCGATCTACGAGTCGGTCATCGAGTTTGCAGGCGGGAAGGCCATCCCGATCCCCCTCCTGGAGGAGCGGGGCTTCAGCCTTGATCTGGACGAGCTGGAGAAACGGGTCGGCCCCCGGACGAAACTGATCATCCTGAACTCCCCCCAGAATCCCACCGGAGGGGTCATCCCCCGGGAGGACCTGGAGCGGATCGCCGAGATCGCCAGGACCTCCAAGATCGTCGTCCTCTCCGATGAGGTGTACCACCGCTTCCTCTACGAGGGGGAGCACGTGAGCATCGCCTCGCTTCCGGGGATGAAGAACCTGACCATCCTGCTGGACGGGTTCTCGAAATCCTATGCGATGACCGGGTGGAGGCTGGGCTATGGTGTCATGCCGGTCCCCGTGGCCGAGCGGATGGCGCGCCTCATGGTGAACTCTAACTCCTGCACGGCCACCTTCACGCAGCTGGCCGGGATCGCCGCCCTGGAGGGGGACCAGACCGAATCCCTGGCGATGGTCCAGGCCTTCAAGCGGCGACGGGATCTCCTGGTCAAAGGCCTGAACCGGATCCCCGGTCTCCGCTGCCCTGTCCCTCAAGGGGCCTTTTACGTTTTCCCCAACATCAGGGCCTTCAACCGCTCCTCTCAAGAGGTCGCCGACCACCTCCTCAATGATGCCGGCGTCGCCCTCCTCCCCGGGACGGCTTTCGGCCGGTACGGGGAAGGGTATCTGCGGATCTCCTACGCGACCTCCGAAGCGAAGCTGGAAAAGGCCTTGGAGCGGATGGCGGCTTCCCTCATGAAGCTGAGGTAAAACGATGGTCATAGCGCCCGATCCCCTGCCGCAGGATGTGATGGACCAGTACCGTCGGATCAAGCGGCGGTACCCCGATGCCCTCCTCTTCTACCGCTTCGGGGACTTCTACGAGATGTTTTTTGAAGATGCCGAGGTCGGGGCCCGGGAGCTTCAACTGGTCCTGACCTCCCGCCCCCAGGGGAAGGGGAAGGCCCGGGTCCCGATGTGCGGCATCCCCCATCATCGGCTGGAAACGTATCTGGCCAGGCTCGTGGCGAAGGGGTACAAGGTCGCGATCTGCGAGCAATTGGAAGGCCCCCAGAAGGGGAAGCGGCTCATCCGGCGGGATGTGATCCGGGTGGTCACCCCGGGGACCTTCTTTGAAGGCGAAGAGGAGCGGTACTTAGCCGCCCTCCTCCCGGGGGAGGGGAAGATAGGGATCGCCTTCCTAGCGCTTTCCACCGGGGATTTCTTCGCCGCCTCCGTGGATCCCGACGAGCTCCCCTCCCTCTTCGCCAAGTTTCAGGCGAAAGAACTCCTCCTCCCGGAAGGGATGGAGCGGTGGGCAGAGGCCTTCGTTCCCCAGGTGGTCAAGGCCCCTTTCGTGACCCCGCGCCCGAAGGAGGAGTTCTCGGAGGACCAGGCCCTCTCTTCCCTCCTTGCCCACTTTGGCCCCCCCTCCGACAGGTGGGGGGGTGACTTCCCCAAAGGGGACTTAGGCCTCCTGGCCGCCGGGGCCCTCCTCCGCTACGCCTCGGTCACCCAGCGGGCGTTCCTCCCCCACGTGAAGGCCCCGAGGCCGTACCGGGGCCGGGAGTTCATGGGCCTAGACCCCCACACCCAACGGAACCTGGAGCTCGTGGAGACCCTCTTTGAGGGCTCGGGGGAGGGGTCCCTCCTTTCGATCCTGGATCTGACGCTGACCGGGATGGGCCGTCGCCGGTTGAAAGAGTGGGTCCTCCACCCCCTCCTGTCGGTCAAAGAGATCCGGCGAAGGCAGGACGCTGTGGAGGAGCTGATCGGCCGCCAGGATCTTAAGTCCGGGCTTCGGGACCTCCTGGCCAGGATCCTGGACATCGAGCGGCTCACCTCACGGATCACCTCCGAGGTGGCGAAGCCCCGGGACCTCATCTCGTTGAAGGCCTCCCTCCTCCCCCTCCCAACACTCCGGGGGCTCCTCCTGACGGCGAAGGCCCCCCTCCTGGTTGAGCTCGCCCATGGCCTGGATCCCCTGGAGGATGTCTATCAAGAGATCCAGCGGGTCCTTCTGGACGAGCCTTCGCCCCACCTCAAGGAAGGGGGACTCATCAGGGAGGGGGTCTCAAAAGAGCTGGACGAGCTCCGGGCCATCCAGACCAAAGGCCATGAGTGGCTTTCGACCTTCGAGCAAGGGGAGCGGGAGCGGACCGGGATCCCAAACCTCCGGGTCGGCTTCAACAAGGTCTTCGGGTACTACATCGAGGTCACGAAGGCGAATCTTAAGCTTGTCCCGAAGGACTACATCCGACGGCAGACCCTGGTCAACGCCGAGCGGTTTATCACCCGGGAGCTTCGGGAGTTCGAGAACCGGATCCTCTCCGCGGCCGAGCGGGGGAACCAACTGGAGTACGAGCTGTTCTGCGAGCTAAGAGGTTTTATCGCCGCGAGGGCCGATCGCCTGCGGAGGGCCGCTGATGGGTTGGGGAGGCTGGATGCCCTCGTCTCCTTGGCCGAGGTGGCCGCCCGGAAGCGGTGGGTCAAGCCTGAGGTGGATGAGGGCCCTTCGATCCAGATCATCGAGGGCCGCCATCCCGTGGTGGAGGCCTTCTCGCACGGCTTCGTCCCAAACAATCTTTCCCTGGACGAGGGCAGGAGGGTGATCATCCTGACCGGTCCGAACGCCTCGGGGAAATCCACCTTTGTGCGGCAGGCGGCCCTCCTGGTCCTCCTCGCGCAGGTTGGGAGCTTCATCCCGGCCGAACGGGCCAGGATCGGCCTCGTGGATCGGATCTTCACCAGGATCGGGGCTTTAGACTTCCTCGCCAAGGGCCTCTCCACCTTCATGGTCGAGATGCTGGAGACGGCAACGATCTTAAACCAGGCCACGCCCAAAAGCCTGGTGATCCTGGACGAGGTGGGACGGGGGACCGGGACCCTGGATGGCCTGGCCATCGCCCAGGCGGTGGTGGAGTTTCTCGCGGAGAAGGTCAAGGCCAGGACCCTCTTCACGACCCACCACCACGAGCTGACCACCCTGGCCGGGGCCCTTCCCGGGGTGGTCAACGCCCGGCTGGAGGTTCGGGAAGATCAGGGGGAGGTGACCTTCCTGTATAAAGTCGTCCCGGGCGCCGCCCAGAAGAGCTACGGCCTCCACGTGGCAAAGCTGGCCGGCCTCCCCGACACAGTCCTCGAGCGGGCCAAAACGCTCCTGAAAGCCCTGGAGGAAGAGAGGGCGACCCTGCCCTCGCCGGACCTGAAAGGAGAAACGTCAAAGGAGGGAGGGACCTACGCCTCAACCATCGAGGCGAAGCTTCTGGCCCTCGATCCCCTCCGGATCACCCCGCTGGAAGCCCTCCTCATCCTGACAGAGCTTCACGACCTGGCCATAAAAGGCCGCCCAAACCCCCATGAAGATCCACGGTCTGTTCGTTGAGAATCGCCAAAAGAACTATTGACACCTCTCTCTGGACGGCGATGTTATCTCTTATGCCATCGGCACCGCCGGTCGCTCATAGGGGACCCTGGCATCAAGGCCAGGGATCACTTGGAAATGTTTCAAATTGAATGTGTAAAACGGTTTCCCGACACGGAGAGCAACAGCGGCGATAAGGCAGTCCATAATGCCGATGCCATGGCTCAGGTGAAACTGTTCAAACCTCACGCACGCTGGCGCCGCTCCGCCTCAGCCCGCAGCTTCCGGGCAAACTCTATGCTATCGCCGATGTCCGTCCGATCCTTCCAGAGGCCAAAGAGGGGTGATCGGAGCAGGTCCCCTGCCGTCTTGCCTTTTGCCGGAGTAGCCTCCATCGTAGTGACGACAACCTCCGCCTCTCCTGGTGGGATTTCTTCTGGCACCACAATGTGAAGCTGCCGATCAGCCGGGATCACGACTTTGAACGTCACTGTTTTCATCTACCTCCTCCTGCACCAAAGCCTCAGAACCAAACCCATTCTCGCACTATCCGGCATGGGCTGTCAACGGTGGATGAGGAGCTGCTCAGCCTGGCAAAATCGGGGCCCTGAAGGGCTGCAAAGGGTCAGGGGCTTGTGAAGCCCCCCCTTGCTGAGCGTTTTCCCGCCTTTCCTCTCCTTTGAGGGAGCCGGCCACAACGGGTTCCTTCAGGGAGAGGTTTTCCTTTGAACAGGGCCGATCGCTTCGAGTATAATGGTTTGATCATTCAACCACGTCCTCCGGGAGAAGCTCCGGCGGAAAGAGGACGGTGCATGACCAGCGATCCCATTCTTTCCGATCTGAACCCCGAGCAGTTGGAGGCGGTCCTCTCGACCGAAGGCCCCCTGCTGGTCCTGGCCGGGGCCGGGTCGGGGAAGACCCGGGTCATCACCCGGAGGATCGCCTACCTCATCGGGCGGAAAGGGGTGAGCCCCGGACAGATCCTCGCCGTCACCTTCACGAACAAGGCGGCCGGGGAGATGAAGCGGCGGGTTGCGGCCCTCCTCCAACTGGGGTCTGGGGTCTGGGGTCTGGGGTCTGGGGTCTGGATCGGGACCTTCCACGCCACCTGTGTCAGGATCTTAAGGAGACACGCCCCCGAAATCGGCCTCCCCAACTCGTTCCTCATCTACGACGAGGGGGATCAACTGGCCCTGCTCCGGGAGTGCCTGAAGGAGCTGGACCTCTCGGAGAGGGCCTTAAACCCCCGGATGATCGCCTCCCGGATCAGCCGGGCCAAGGCGGATCTCCTGGGCCCCTCCGAGTATGCCCTGGTCGCCAACGACTTTCTGGAGGAGCGGGTGGCCAAGGTCTACCGCCTCTACCAGGAGAAGCTCCAGAGGCTCCACGCCCTGGACTTTGACGACCTCCTGATGACGACGGCCCTCCTCTTGGAGGAGCGGCCCGAGGTCTTACGCACCTACCAGGCCCTCTGGCGGTACCTGATGGTGGACGAGTACCAGGACACGAACCCCGCCCAGTACCGCCTGATCCATCTCCTGGCCGGGGCCCACCGGAACCTCTGCGTGGTGGGGGATGACGACCAGGCTATCTACGGCTTCAGGGGGGCCGATCTCTCCAACATCCTGGACTTCGAGCGGGACTATCCGGGGTGCAAGGTGATCCGGCTGGAGCAGAACTACCGTTCAACCCAGCGGATCCTGGACGCGGCGGGCTCGGTCATCGCCCACAACCTGGGGAGGAAGGGGAAGCGGCTCTGGACGGCAAACGGCGAGGGGGAGCGGATCCTCGTGTACCAGGCGGCGGACGAGGAGGACGAGGCCCGCTTCATCGCCGAGCGGATCAAGACCCTTTCCGCCGTCTTTGGGCGAGGCTACGATGAGATGGCGGTCTTTTACCGGGTGAATGCCCAGTCCCGGGCCCTGGAGGAGGCGTTTCGACGCTTCCAGATCCCCTACGTCATCGTCGGGGGCCTAAGGTTCTACGAGCGGAAGGAGATCAAGGACATGCTGGCCTATCTCCGCCTGATTGCCAACCCCGGGGATGAGGCCAGCCTCCGACGGATCATCAACGTCCCGCCCCGGGGGATCGGGGAGGGTACCCTGGAGCACCTTTCGGGGATCGCCAGGACCGAGCGGATCTCCCTCTTTGAGGCGTGCCGGAAGGCCGTCGAGGAGAAGCTGATCCCGAAGAGATCCCAGAAGGCCCTTGGGGCGCTCTACCAGCTTCTTGAACATTATCGAGAACAGCTTCAACTCCCCATCCCCCCTTCCGTCCCAGACCTCCTCGTAGGCCTCATGAAGGAGACAGGCTATCTAGATCACCTGATGGCCGAGGGGACCCCTGAGGCCCAGGCCCGGGTGGAGAACCTCCGGGAGCTGGTCGCCGCCGCCCAGGCCTTCGACGAGGAAAGCGAGGACAAGAGCCTTCAGGCCTACCTGGACAGCGTGGCCCTCCTCTCCGATGCCGATGAGTACCGGGAGGGGCAGGGGGCCGTCACCTTGATGACCCTCCACATGGCGAAGGGGTTGGAGTTTCCCATCGTCTTCATCTGCGGGATGGAGGAGGGGATCTTCCCCCACCTCCGCTCCATGACCAACGAGGGGGAGCTGGAGGAGGAACGACGCCTCTGTTACGTGGGGATGACCCGGGCCAAGGAGTGCCTCCATCTCACGCTGGCCGCCAGACGGCGGCTGTACAAGGAGGTGGGCCGGAGCCTCCCCTCCCGCTTCCTGGAGGAGATCCCCCCGGCCTTGATCGAGCGGGTCAGCCCGGTTGGTTCAGCGTTTCAGGTTCGGGGTTCCTGGTCAGAATCTCCCTATGAGCCCTCCACCCCAGACCCCGAACCCTTTGTGGATCACCTCAGGCCGGGGATGCGGGTCCGTCACCCCGAGTGGGGGATCGGCATCATCCGGGAGCGGATCGGCCAGGGGGAGGATCTGAAGGTCACCGTCGCCTTCCCCGGCCTCGGGACGAAGAAGCTGCTGGCCCGGTACGCGAACCTGGAGCAGGTGTGAGGGGAGAGGGAACCTTATGAAGATCACCAGAGAAGAGGTGGAGCATGTCGCCCGGCTGGCCCGGCTGGAGTTGACGGAGGAAGAAAAGGAGCGGATGCGGGCCCAGCTCGATTCGATCCTTCAGTACATGGAGAAACTGAACGAGCTGGACACGACGGCCGTGGAGCCAACATCCCATGTCATCCCCCTGGTGAACGTGATGCGGGAGGATGAGCTACGGCCCTCCCTCCCTCAGGAGGAGGCGTTGGCCAATGCCCCTGACCGCCAGGATGTCTTCTTCCGCGTGCCGCGGATCATCGAGTAGGGGTGCGAAGGGGAGGAAACCTTGGAGCCCTATCGCCTGACCATTCATGAACTGCAGGAACTCTTGCGGAGGCGGGAGGTAAGCGCCACCGAGGTGGTCCGCTCTTACCTCCAGCGGATCGAAGCGGTGGAGCCCAAGGTCAGGGCTTATGTGACCGTGACGGCTGAGGAGGCCCTGGCCCAGGCGGCTCGTGTGGACCGGAGGCTTGCGGGAGGAGAGCCTGTGGGCCTCCTGGGTGGGGTTCCCCTGGCCATCAAGGATGTGATCTGTACGAAGGGGGTTCGGACGACCTGCTCCTCGAAGATCTTGGAAAACTTCATCCCGCCCTATGATGCCACGGTCATCGAACGGCTGAAGGCCCAGGATGCCATCTTCCTGGGAAAGACCAACATGGATGAGTTTGCCATGGGCTCTTCCACGGAGAACTCGGCCTACTTCAAGACGAGGAACCCCTGGCACCTGGAGTATGTCCCGGGTGGCTCCAGCGGTGGCTCGGCGGCGGCCGTGGCGGCGGATCTCTGCGCCGGGGCCCTGGGGTCCGATACGGGAGGCTCCATCCGCCAGCCGGGCGCCCTCTGCGGCATCGCCGGGTTGAAGCCGACCTACGGGAGGGTCTCCCGCTACGGCCTGGTCGCCTTCGCCTCCTCCTTAGATCAGATCGGTCCCCTGGCGAAGGATGTCAGGGATTGCGCCATCCTGCTCAAGGTCATTGCCGGCCACGACCCGCTGGATTCCACCTCCGCCGACATCCCCGTCCCTGACTACACGGCCTTCCTGACCGGGGATGTCAAAGGGATCAGGATCGGCATCCCCTCGGAGTATTTCGTCGAGGGGATGGATCCGGAGATCGAGGGGGCGATCTGGGAGGCGATCCGGGTCTTGGAATCGTTGGGGGCCACCTCCGAGAAGGTCTCCCTCCCCCACACCGAGTACGCGGTGGCGACATACTACCTGATCGCCCCGGCCGAGGCCAGCTCGAACCTGGCCCGGTACGACGGGGTCAAATACGGGTACCGGACGGCCCGGGGCCATGACATCCTGGAGATGTACCAGAAAACCCGGCGGGAGGGCTTCGGGCCTGAGGTGAAGCGCCGGATCATGCTGGGGACCTACGCCCTTTCCGCCGGCTATTACGACGCCTACTATCTCAAGGCCTTGAAGGTCAGGACCCTGATCAGGCGGGACTTCGACGAGGCCTTCAAGCATTTCGACGTGATCGTGACCCCGACCTCGCCGACGGCCGCCTTCCGGTTCGGGGAGAAGACCGAGGACCCCCTCCAGATGTACCTCTCCGATATCTTCACCATCCCCTGTAACCTGGCCGGCCTCCCCGGGATCTCGATCCCCTGCGGCTTCACCGGCCGGGGGCTCCCCATCGGCCTCCAGATCCTGGGGAAGCCCTTCGACGAGGGGACGGTGCTCAAGGTGGCCTACGCGTACGAGCAGGCCACCGAATGGCACAAGCGGCGGCCTGCCCTGTAAAGGAGGACCATGCTCTACTTCGCCTACGGTTCTAACATGGAACGGTTCCAGATGAGGCGGCGCTGCCCGGGGAGCCGCTTTGTCTCCACGGCCAAGCTCGCCGATCACGAGCTGACCTTTGTCCGATCATCCCCTTCGGCGACGAGTGGGGTGGCCGATCTTAAGCCGGCCAAGGGGAAGGTCGTGGAGGGGATCCTGTGGGAGATCGCGGAACAGGATTTGAAGGCCCTGGACAAGTACGAGGGGTATCCGGAGGAGTATATCCGGAGGACGGTTGTGGTGGAGACGCCCGATGGGAAGAAGGTCCAGGCTCTGGCCTATACCGTCGTCAACCCCCGGGGGGAGCAGCCCCCCTCAAGGCGGTATCTGAACCTCCTCATCCAGGGGGCCGAGGAGCATAACCTCTCCGAGGCGTACATCGCCTTTCTGGAGTCCATCAGATCGGCTGGCTAAGAGGAGCAGCACCATGGACTACGAAGCCGTCATAGGATTGGAGGTCCACGCGCAACTTCTGACCCGATCCAAGATCTTCTGCGGGTGCCCGACGACCTTTGGGGCCCCTCCCAACTCCCAGACCTGCCCCATCTGCTTGGGGATGCCAGGGGTCCTCCCCGTCATCAACAAGAAGGCGGTGGAGTTCGCCATCAGGACAGCCCTCGCCCTGAACTGCCAGATCGCCCCCCGCTGCCTCTTCGCCCGCAAGCACTACTTCTACCCTGACATGCCCAAGAACTACCAGATCTCCCAGTATGAGCTTCCCCTGGCCGAGCGGGGCTTTCTGGAGTTCTCCCTAAACGGCCAGACCAGGCGGGTCGGCATCCAGCGTCTGCACCTGGAGGAGGATGTGGGGAAGCTCCTCCACGCCGGCGTCTTTTACGAGGCCGAGGTCAGCTTCGTGGACTTCAACCGCTCCGGCGTGCCTTTGATGGAGATCGTGAGCCGTCCGGACATCAGGACCCCGGAGGAGGCGGCTGAATACCTTCGGAAGCTCCGCCAGATCCTGGTCTACCTGGAGGTCTGCGATGGGAACATGGAGGAGGGGAGCCTCCGCTGCGATGCCAACATCTCCGTGCGGCCTTCGGGATCGAAGGAGCTGGGGGTGAAGACCGAGGTCAAGAACATGAACTCCTTCAAGGCCGTCCAGAAGGCCTTGGAGTACGAGATCAAGCGCCAGGTGCGGATCCTTGAAGAAGGGGGACGGATCGTCCAGGAGACCAGGCTCTGGGACGCCGACAAGGAGATCACCCTCTCGATGCGGACGAAAGAATACGCCCACGACTACCGCTACTTTCCCGAGCCGGACCTGGTCCCTCTCCAGATCCCCCAGGAGTGGATCGAGGAGATCAGGAAAACCCTCCCCGAGCTCCCCGAGGCGAAGCGGACCCGCTTCGTCCAGATCTACGGCATCCCGGACTACGACGCCTCCCTCCTCACCTCCTCACGGGCGCTGGCGGACTACTTCGAGGAGGTCATCCGCCTCTACGGGGGATCTGCGAAGACGGTGAGCAACTGGGTGATGGTGGAGCTCCTGGGCTACCTGAATAAAGAGGGGAAAGAGATCACGGAGAGCCCCATCCCTCCCAAGGCGCTGGCCGAGCTGCTCTCCCTTCTGGACCAGGGGATCATCAGCGGGAGGATCGCCAAGGAGGTCTTCGAGGAGATGTATCAGACGGGGAGGGCCCCTTCGGAGATCGTGAAGGCGAAGGGCCTGGTCCAGATCTCCGATCTCGAAGAGCTGGCCCGGATCGTTGACCAAGTTCTTCAAGAGAACCCCGGACCTGTGGAGGACTTCAAGAAGGGGAAGGAGAAGAGCTTCACCTTCCTGGTCGGGCAGGTGATGAAGGCGACCAAGGGGAAGGCGAACCCGAAGCTGGTCAACGACCTCCTCCGGGAGAAGCTCCAGGAGATGGGAGAGTAGGGGCGGATGATGTGGTGGTAAGGGATGCCGGGGGCAAACAAGACGAACAAGAAGCTCAAAAACACCACCGGCGCCACCGTTGGTTACGAAGCCGAGCTGTGGCGCATGGCCGATGCGCTGCGCGGCTCCATGGACGCCGCCGAGTACAAGCACGTCGTCCTGGGGCTGATCTTCTTGAAATACATCCGACAATGTTGGTGGAACGGTTCGAGACCCTGTGTAAGCCACTGGATGACCAGATCGAAAGAAACGAGCGCGAATCCCGCACCCTCGCCGCCCTGCGCGATGCGCTGCTACCCAAGCTCATCTCCGGCGAGCTACGGGTGAAGGATGCCGAGCGGTTTTTGAAGGAGCGGGGGTTATGAGATACGACCCGGAGCGCCACCACCGCCGATCCATCCGCCTGGAGGACTACGATTACAGCCAGGCTGGCGCGTATTTTATTACCGTCGTCACCCAGGACCGCGTCTGTCTCTTCGGCGAAATCGTCGCCATCACCCCTGTAGGGGCAGGCCTTGTGCCTGCCCAACATAACGGGGCAACCACCAAGAGGGCAACCACAAGGGTTGCCCCTACCCTGGGCGACATCGTCGGCGCGTATAAATCGTTGACCACCGTTCAATACGTGCAAGGCGTCAAGACCTACGGGTGGCCGCCTTTTGCCGGGCGGTTGTGGCAGCGCAATTATTACGAACATATCATCCGAAACGACGAATCCTTGCAACGCATCCGACAATATATCGTGGACAATCCGGCACGGTGGCCCGTGGACCGCGAGAATCCATTAGCAACCGGTATACCGGAGGACCCATGGTAGGCATGACCGAATCCACCGTCGAAGCCGCCGCCCTCGCCTGGCTCGATTCCCTCGGTTGGGCAGTCAAACACGGGCCGGACATATCCCCTGGGGGCGATACCCTCACCCTGGGCCTCTCCCAGAAGGAGACGGAAAGCTACTCAGAGGCGGTGCTCATGTAGCGGCTTCAGGACACGGTGGACGGATCGGCTCAGACCTAGACACCAGCGCTCGCAGATGACGAGAGCCTATGGAACCGTAGGTGAAACCCATAAGGTTGTCTGGCCATGCGCTGCGTTACATGGATCGGCGGGGATTCACGATTGAAGAGGTTGAGGAAGCTATTCGCAGCGCACCCTGGAGAATTGCGGAGCTTGGCCGTCTCGAATGCCACAAAGATTTCCCGTTCGGTCAGGTCTGGAACGGAGTTGTGTACGCCACCAAGCGGGTCCGGCCCATTTTCGTCGAGGAACCGAACGAGGTTGTGGTAGTGACCGTGTACACGTACTATTTTTGAACAGCTCGAGAAAGGAGTTCACTGTGAAGATCGCTTACGATCCCGAGGTCGATGCCCTGAGCATCATTTTTCGCGAGACGACTGTCACTACAAAGCACCTGGCGGAAGGCATCGCCGCTGATTACGACGCCGAGGGACGGCTCGCCGGCATCGAGATTCTCGATGCGCTCAAACGCTTTGGAGACGCGGAGACGCTCCGTCAGGTCGTGCTTGAGGGCGTGGGCCCGGCGGCCCCGCTCAAGTAGGCAGCTCTTCCGTCGGAGCTGAGGAGTGTGGTCGGCTCTCGCCGCTGAGGTCGCTCGATGAGCGAGCGAGGTGTCACCGAATCCACCGTCGAATCCGCCACCTTGTCCTGGCTGGAATCTCTCGGGTGGGCAATCAAGCACGGCCCCGAGATCGCGCCGGACGGGCTCTTTGAGGAGCTGATCGCCCTCGCCAAAGAGATGCGCGAAACCGACCGGTGGGGCGAGGCGCTGGGGCTCTCAGAGGAGGAGCTGGCTTTCTACGATGCGCTGGAAACGAACGACAGCGCGGTTGCGGTGCTGGGCGATGAGACCCTGCGCACCATCGCCCGCGAACTGGTCGAGACGGTCCGCAACAACGTGACCATAGACTGGACACGGCGGGAGAATGGGCGGGCCAATTTACGCCGTCTGGTCAAGCGCATTCTGCGGAGGTCCGGTTATCCTCCGGACAGGCAGGAAAAAGCCACACAGACGGTGCTGGAGCAGGCGGAAGTCCTCTCGCAGCTCTGGGCGACCGCCTGACGGCTTGCCGGCGTTGCCCGGATCGAGGTCGAGGGTGCCCCGGTTACGACTTGTCATAATGGGTCTAGGACAGAAAATCCTGATCGGGATCGGAGCTACCCTCCTCCTGTTCTTTCTTTTCCTGGCCCTCCTCCCGGCCCTCGTCAACATGGAGCGGTACCGGGACGCCATCGCGGAACGGATGGGAAAGGCCCTGGGCCGGCCCTTAAGCGTGGGGGCCATCCGGCTCTCCCCCTTCGCCCTGGGGGTGGAGGTCCGCGGCATCCAGATCAGCGAACGGCCGGCCTTTGGCGAGCGGCCCTTTGTCGAGGCCGAGGCCTTGAAGGTGAGGTTCAACCTCCTCCCGCTCTTGAAGGGCCAGGTCAAGGTAAGGGAGGCCCTCCTGGAAAAGCCCCGCATCATCCTGATCCGGGACCGGGAGGGCCGGTGGAACGTTGAGGATCTCTTTCCGCCGAGACCTCCCCTCCACCAGCCCCTCAGGCAGGGTGGGAGGGGACGGGAGCCTGAGGCAAAAAGGGTGGGGAGGGCTTCCCTCTTCCCGGGTCTGGCGTTGGGCGAGCTGAAGATCAGGAAAGCTCGGGTGACGCTCGAAACCCCCGGCCTGGGGGTGAGGAGGGACCGGAGCGCCTCCCTGGATCTGGATGTCTCCCGGGCCTCGTTCCAGGATCCGATCCGCTTCCACCTCACGGCGACCTTTGACGACGACCTGGGTTCCTTGGAGGCCTCAGGGGACATCGGCCCTTGGTCGGAGGACGGGCCCCCCGTTAAGGCGGCTCTGACCGCGAGGGGTCTTCAAGCGGCCTCCTGGCTCCGGAGCTTGAACAAGGTCCCCTTCCACCTCACCGGTGGGGTTGATGGAAGGCTGACGCTCCACGGCCCCTGGAAGAGGCTCGCCCTTAGGGGGGACATGAACCTGAGGAACCTGGGGATCTCTTTCCGGGGAATCTCCCCCAAGGCGGTTGGGGAAGAGGGTTGGCTCCAGTTCCAGGGAAGGCAGGAAGGGACAGGGCTCGTCTTCGATCAGATCCGTTTGACCACCAAGACCCTCACGGTCAAAGGAAGCCTCCGGATCGCGGACCTGAAGCACCCGGAGATCCGGTTCTCGCTCAGCTCCCCCCGTTTGGAGCTTCAGGATCTTCTGGCAGCCTCATCCCCATCCCCGCCCTGGGTCAGGGGTGTTGCCTGGGCCGCCGTCGGCCATGGGGCTCCGGCCAAATCCCCGGAGGGGGGGAGGGGCCTGGCCGCCTCGGGAGAGGTCCATGTGGCCGATGTCCGGTGGGGAACCCTCCGGCTCCGGAACTTAAGCTCGGAGGTGCTCTACAACCACCCCATCCTGAAGCTTGAGAACCTCACGGCCTCAATGTACGGCGGGAAGCTCACAGCCGAGGTCAAGGTTGATCTCACCGGTCGGTGGCCGCGCCTCACCCTGAATTCCCGCTTGGAGGAGGTGAGAACGGAACCTCTCCTCAAGGCTTTGAGGCAAGAGCACCGGTGGCTCCTGGAGGGGATCCTGAACGTTCAGTCAAAGGTCAAGGTCCACGGTCCCCTGAATGCCTCGGCCCTGGGGGCCGCCTCCGGCGAGGGGAGGGTCGCGATCAGGGAGGGGCGTCTCAAGGGCTATGCACCCCTCGAGCGGGTGATGGAGGCCCTTGCCCCTCTCCTCGCCGCGAGGGGTCTGGACATCCACTTTGGGGAGTTCGACGATCTCAAAGGCCATTTCATCCTGGAGAAGGGGTCCCTCAGGACAAGGGATCTCACCCTCCGGAAGGGGGAAGGGATCTTGACCGCTGTGGGGAGCCTGGGCCTCCTCGATTCAAGCTTGGACTTCGATGTCACCGCGAAGCTTCCGAAGGCCACCCTGGAGGCCAAGCTTACGGGAACCGTCATGGATCCGATCGTGGTGCCGAAGAAGGCAACCCTGAGGAGACGGATCGAGATCCGGATCCCGAAGAAAGAGGAGGGGGGGAGGCTGAAGGGGCTTTTGCGGGAACTCTTCAAAAAATAATCTTCCATGCGGTTAGCCCTCGTCACCCCTTACTACTTTCCTTCCGTCCGGGGGAACTCCATCACCGCCCAGCGGATCGCCTCCGGGCTCCAGGACCAGGGCCTGGAGGTTGAGGTCTTCTCCCTGGAACGGTACGGGGGAGATCTCCCATCGCTGCTCGCCACCCTCCAGGCCTTTCGGCCGGACCTCCTCCACGGTCTCCACGCCTCCCGTTCTGGAGGAATCGTTGTCCAGGGGGCCGAGGCCCTGAAGGTCCCGTCGGTCATCACCGTCACCGGGACCGACATCAACCATGACCTCTTCGACCCCGGGCAAAGGGCGGTGGTCTTGGATGTCCTCCGGCGGGCCGATGCCATCGTGGTTTTCCACGAGGTGATGCGGGAGAAGGTGATCACGGCGGCCCCGGAGACCGCGGGGAAGATCAAGGTCATCAAACAGACAGTCCGCTGCCAGGAGAAACCGTACGGCCTCCGGTTGAAGCTTGGCTTCGGGAACAGGGATGTCGTCTTCCTGATGCCGGCCGGGATCAGGAAGGTGAAGAATGTCACCTTCTGCATCCAGCCCCTCGCCCAGCTTCAGCGAAGCTATCCTCACCTAAAGCTGGTCTTCGTCGGGCCTGTGATCGAGGAGGAGGAGGGGCGGAGGCTAAGAGAGGCCATTGAAGGCCTCCCCTGGGCCTTCTACATCGGACAGGTGGCCCATGAGGAGCTTTGCGCCATGCTTCATGAGGTGGACGTGGTCTTAAACACCTCCCTCTCCGAGGGAGGGATGGCCAACACGGTCCTGGAGGCCATGAGCCGGGGGGTCCCCGTCCTTGCCTCGGATATCGAGGGCAACCGCTCGGTCATCCGGGACGGGCTGGACGGCCTCCTGTACACCTCCGAGGAGGAGTTCCGAAGAAAGGCTGAGCGGTTGATCGTGGAGCCTGAGCTCCGGCGGACCCTGGGGCAGGTGGCTAAGGAGAAGATCGAACGGGAGTTCCCCTGGGAGGGGGAGATCCACGAGTACCTGGCCCTCTACCAGGACCTGGTGCAAAAGGATTGCTGAAGGGGGTCCTAACGCTGTGGACATCAGGTCCCTTGAGGTCTTCTGCCGGATCGTGGAGCTGAAGAGCTTCTCCAAGGCGGCCGAGGCTGTCCACCTCAGCCAGCCCACGGTGAGCGGCCACATCAAGGCCCTGGAGGAGGAGCTCCGGATCCGCCTCTTCGATCGCTTGGGGAAGACCGTTGCCCCGACGAAGGCCGGGGAGCTCCTCTACGGCTACGCAAGGAAGATCCTCACCTTAAGGGCAGAGGCCGAGCAGGCCGTCCATCAGTTGTTGGGAAACCTCAAGGGCACCCTCGTCCTTGGGGGAAGCACCATCCCCGGGGGCTACGTGCTCCCACCCCTCATGGCGGAGTTTAAGGCGGCCCACCGGGAGGTCTCGATGATCCTGAAGATCGGGGACTCCGAGGCAATCAGCAGGGCCGTCGCCGAGGGGACCTGCGAGCTGGGGGTGGTGGGGGCCAGGTTCGACGAGGGGCGGCTGACCTACCACCGGTTCCTTGAGGACGAGCTGGTCGTGGTGGTCCCGGGTGGTCACCCATGGGCGAAGCACAAGGCCATTCCCCTGGAGGAGCTGCCCAAAGAGCCCTTTATCGCCCGGGAGAAAGGATCGGGCTCTCGCCGCTTCGTGGAACAGCGCCTCCAGGAACTTGGCCTCGAACCGGGGAGCTTCAAGATCGTGGCGGAGCTCGGGAGCGGCGAGGCCATCCGGTCTGCCGTGAAAGCCGGATGCGGCTTTTCCATCGTCTCCGCCAGGGCGATCGAGGCTGATGTGATGTGCGGGAGTCTGGCGGCCGTAAGGATCAAAGGGGTCAGGCTTGTCCGGGACTTCTTCATCATCCACCACAAGAGCCGCTCCCGCTCCCCGATCGCTGAGGCCTTTCTCGATTTTCTCCTGCAAAAGGCCCCGGCGCCCCGCTGACCTCTCCCACCAAGGCTGCTTACCCACCGTGGCGACGGACGTTCTGGGCAACCCCAGCCTTGTCCTGGCTGGGCCCTTTCTTGACCTCGAACTCCACCTGGAGCCCCTCTCCGACCTCCTCGAATTCTAAACCGGCCTGGAGGTCGGTGAAGTGGAAGAAATAGTCCTTCCCGTCCTCCCCGTGGATGAAGCCAAAACCCCGATCCGCCACCTTCTTCTTGACGGTACCGGTCAGGAGCTGCCCGAGCCTGCCATTCTCCCCCGTATCATTGGATGTCTCGCCTTGGGAGGCCACGAACTCCTGCTCCGCCTCCTGCTTTTGCCTGGCAAACTCCGCCCGGCACTCAGGGCAGAAGAACTTCTGCCCCTTCCGCGGGTGAAAGGTGGTCCACACCCGCCGATCCCCTTTATGGGAAGGGGATTCGCAGAGAAGCTGGTGGCGCTCGTACTTCAACTCGAGCTTGTGGAGCAGATCGTTCAGCCAGATGATGTCAAAGTCCTTGACCCTGGCCTCATCCCGGGGGTCGGCGAACTCGGGGGCACAGCTCCCCTTGATGCTGGCGATGGCCACGCGTTTGCCCAGACGGCGCACGTGCTGGAGGACGGGCTTGAAGTCCTGATCCCCGATCACGGCAATGGCAATGTCATAGGCATACGGGATGGCGGCATAGTACAGCATCGCCGTGGCCAGGGAGATGTCCACACATTTCTCCTTCGGCTCAAAGGGGTCTTTAGGGTCCCGATCGGACCTTCTCAAGCGTCGCCCCCTGAAGTTGATCGGAAAGATCTCGAGCTCGTAGTGGTACTCCTCCTTGAGCATGGAGAAGAAGTCCAGGCGGCGCTGAACGGCGTCCGCGTCCCGGGGGTCATAGTTCGACGCGTAGCTTCCGAACAAGTAGGTGCGAACCACATCGACTTCGGTTGAGCCCAGTTGCTTCCCGACCTCCTCCGCCAGCACCCGGGGGAGGCGTCCAAAATCCACCTGAAAGTCCTCCTTGCCGTACGATTCGGCAAGCCTGGGGGTGTTCGAGTAGAGCCATGTTCCATCAATGAACAACATGATCTTCAGCATAAACACTCCTCGGGTGTAAGCCTTCAGCCATGAGCCGTCAGCTCCCAGCGTTGAGAGGGGGCAACGGGTTTGGTCTGTTCACCTGGTTGTCGCCATCCGTAAAGCCCGCCGGATCATATCGGGCGAGGGGAGGGGGGAGATACGCCCATCCTCCAGGCGGTAGGCGCGGCAGGTGAGGCCGTAGTGGGCATCGGGCGGCGGCGGATCAAGGTCTTGCCCGTTAACCAGGATAGTTGGGGAGCCGATGAAGCGCAGGCGTTGGGCCTGCTCTTCGGTCTCGACCTTGATGATCTCAATTTCAGCCTGAATGCCCTCCTCGGCCAGGACCTGGCGCAGCCGGTCGAGGGCCACGTCGTGGGAGGGGCACTCTTCGTAGTAAAGGAAACGGACGTTCACCGGCATGAGCAGCAACCTATGCGTCCTCCTATCCGGTTCCTCATCTTGGCGGCTGTTGTCGCACGCTTCCGGAGCCTCCCTGCTCTGATCTGGGCCTCCCAAACGTAGGGAAGGATAGCTTCTTTGTATCGGAGGGCGCTTTCGCCTGTCAAGCCTTTTCTCAACGCATGGGTTGGGGGTTAGGGCCTCAGCGATAGGTCCTGGTTTGAGAATTCCCTCACTTTTATTGAAATTTCCTATTTGACTTATTCGATTTTTGGATATACTGTGAGGTCGTTCACACCCTGATGTGGCCCTTTCGGCCTATCCTCGTTGGCGAGAACCCCCATCCGGGGGACCGAACCTCTTCTGGGAGAAGCATCGAAGCCTCAGACGGGAGAAAGATGGGGTCAAGATGCCAACGGTCCCGCTAATCGCTGAGGAGGAGGCGACCGGGCAGGGAAGGGGATCTGCTAAGGAAGGGTACAAGCCGCTGGAAGAGGCCCTGGGGTTACGCTCTGAGTAAGTGGTGAGATGGACGCCGATGCGATCTGCGATGGAGGGGACCTGGGGTGCGGGGAGCTGCTCATTCTCTTGATGAAGCGGATGAAGGAGCTTCAACCCGGCCAGGTCCTCCTCGCCATCACCACTGACCCAGGCGCCGTCGAGGACCTCCCCGCCTGGTGCCGCCTCCAGGGGCACGAGCTGCTCCGGATGGGAGATGCCGACGGACGTCCCGGCTATTGGATCAGGAAAGGTGGTGGACGCTGATCAGCGCTGGGGAACCTGCTTCAAGATAGGGAGGAGGGAGGAACGCGATGCCTGGGAAGTTCATGGTGAGTATCACCCATTCGAAGGACAACACCGATAAGGCTACCGTTGGCTTCGTGGTTGCCAACGGGGCCGTGGCCTCTGGACAGGAGACAGTGGTGTTCTTAAGCACCGAAGGGGTCCGTCTCTCGATCAAAGGGTATGCCGACGACATCCACGAAGAGGGATTTGCCCCCTTGAAGGATCTGATCCAGCAGTTCATCGACGCCGGCGGCCAGATCTGGGTCTGCAGCCCCTGTTTCAAGCGGAGAAAACTGAACGAGGGGGAGCTTCTCCCCAACACGACGATTGTCGGGGCGGCCAAGGCCATCGAGTTCCTGTCCCAGGGGGCGCCTTCCCTGACGTATTAGATGAGGTCAGCGGTGACAAACGGATCCATGGTCTCAGCGAACATCAACGGCGGGGTGGTTCCCACCGCCCATGCTGTCCTCGATGGTGGCGACCTGGACTGCGGAAGCGGCCTCCTGTTGATCATCCGCCAGGCGTTACACAAGCTGGAGCCCGGCCAGGTCCTGGAGCTGAAGAGCCGGGAGGTCAGCGTCAAAGAGGATCTCCCTGCCTGGTGCCGGATGACGGAGAATGAGCTGGTAGCTATCCAGCCGATGGCCGATCACGTGAAGTACTTCATCCGGCGGGGGAAGGCCGATGGGGTGGCTCAGAAGCCCGATTGGGGGATCAAGGTTCCACCCCGCCCAGGAACAGGGGTTGATCTTCGGGACTGGTATGTGGGTCGGGTTGGCCAGGTCCTCGAAGAGGCACCAGTGACCAATGGCTTCGCGCCCCGTGGGGCGGTGGTGGAGAGAGGGGCGCCCGCCTATCCCTTTACCCTCAACCGGAAGCGAGAGATCTGGGCTGAGACGTTGGCGGACCTTTACGAGCAGGCCAAGGCCGCCCAGTGGGACGCGACCAAGGACATCCCCTGGGCCGATCTTAAGCCCCTTCCAGAGGAGCTGGAGTGGGCAACCTGCCAGCTCATGACCTTTTTGGCAGAGAACGAGTTCTCGGCCCTCTACATCCCGGCCAAGTTCCTCCCACGGATCAACCCCCATTACATGGAGGTGGCACTCCTCCTGGCCTCCGTCATGAATGACGAGGCCCGCCACATCGAGGTCTTCGTGAAGCGGGCATTGGCCAACGGGGGAGGTCTTCAGTACTCCGCCGCCTCCGCAGAGCTTTCCCTCCTCACCCTCTTTGAGCAGGACGACTATGCCAGTTCCTCGTTCCTCCTTCATGTCCTTGGAGAAGGGACGTTCCTCGATCTCTTAAAGTTTATCGAGCAATACACCCCGGATGCCCCGACCCGTGAGCTGGTTAAGCGGGCTCGCCTGGACGAAGCCCGCCATGTGAAATACGGCATCGCCCATCTCAAGTTCAGCTTGGAGTACGAAAGTCGCCTCCCCGAGGCCTTGGCCGAGGCAGTGGAGGAACGGGCCGCCGTGCTTCAGGCAGTGGCAGGTGTGAACTCCCACGTCCAGCAGGCCCTGGCCATCCTCGCTGGTGGAGGGTCGGCTCCCGAGCAGATGGCGAAAGGGATCGAGGCGGTCAAGGGTTTGTACCAGGAGATGCATGAGAACCGCGTGAAGCGGATGGTCCAGGGGGGGCTCTCCCGGGAGCTGGCTGAGAGGCTCTCCGAGATGCACACGCCAAACTTCATGTGAAGACCCTTATAGGGAAAGGAGGTGATTCTCAATGGCAAGCGCAGCCACTGCGACAACGCAGAAGGAGCAGG
>CAZHST010000029.1:30496-37828 GCA_964535215.1 uncultured bacterium | reverse complement strand
GGTGGCCGAGCTGGGTGAGGAAAAGGGGAGGAGGCGTGAGGGCCCTGCCTCGATAACGAACGTTTGGGGGTGTTCGTGAGAAGGAGGGAAAACCCGACCTCCTCCCCTTGGGGAGGCGATCCTTCTCCTGGATCGCCATCCTCTCCTTCCATCAAGATGTCCTTAGAAGGCGTAGGTCGTATTGAAGTTCCAGCGGAGGTCTTCCCCCCGGCCGCCAAAGCCGAAGGGGGAGACGCCGATATCGGCGAAATCGTTCCGGATGTAGCGGAACTCAGCTCCCACCGCGAGAGCGGCGTTCAGATTCAGGATGAACCCTCCCTCAATCGCCCGGCTCCGCTGGATGGAGAGATTTGGCCCCTCGACCACCACCGTGCCGGGCCGAAAGGTACTGGTCGTCCAGCTTCCGGCCAAGACCACGTACAGCATGAGGTTTTCCAAGGGGTTATATTGGACGGTCACGTGGCCTCCCGCCCCTTTGGTGTTGTGGAACTCGAAGGCATTCGGATCCGCTACGACATCAGCCTGGCTCACCACCCCATCGCCATTCACATCCCCAGGGGTCCCCGTTGCCGACAGCGGCGCCCCGTCCCGGGGCGTTGCCACAATCCCCTGGAAGCTGTGCAGGAAGTAGGCGTTTCCGTTCTCGCTGTACCAGCCGGCCCCTTTGACGGAGAGGAGCCCTGCCCGCTTTTCCGTCCGGGTGCCAAGAATGGGGAGGATCAAACTGCCGGCGATGCCCCACGGGGTTTTCCCGATGTTCGAAAAGTTCTCCCCTGGCTCAAAGAGGCTCTTCTGGAGGATCTCCCGGCCGTAGAAGCCACCCACGGCCACCTCGGCCGGGACCAGGCCGCCGAAGTAGTTGGCCCGACCTAGGATGTCCGTCCGAAACTTGACCGCGAAGTTCAGGTAGGGGACGCCACTCGAGCTGGCCTCACCAATGGGACTGGCCGCATTGGGGACAAAGGGACCGGGCACCAGGTTGCCGAAGAGGTTCGAGTTCGGCATGCTGGCGTTGACGCCGAGGAAAAGGTTATTCCCTACTCCAAGGGGGATCGTCGTCGTCACCCAGGCAAGCTGCTCCCGGCCGAAGATGCCCCCATTCCCCAGGAGGACAATATCCTCCGTCGTCTCAGGGATCTGGATGATGAAGAGGGGGACCGTCTGTCCGATCAGGATGTCCACATCGCCGATCCCGGTCTGGCTATGGGGCCAAGTCATCTGCACATAGGCGTGCCGGAGGCGGGGACCGATATTGCTGGTGGGATTCGGGTTCGAGGTCCCGCCATCGGTGCCGATGAAGTCAAACTCCACATAGCCTCGGGTTGCCCCTCCCCAGAGCCCCGGTCCCTTCACCCCGAAGCTGAGCTGGGTCTGGGCGGCTGTCCAGGTCAGGTTCGTGTCCCGGGCCCGCACCGCAATCCGCTTTGCCACGCCATCAGCACAGGGGCCGTCGGTAAAGCCTCCAGGACAGATCGTCCCCAGGGGCCCCCTGGGGAGGGGAATGGAACCCTCGGTGCCCCCGACATCGGAGCTATCCCACGAGAAATCCGAGGCGATGAAGTTCCCGAAGGTGAATTCGAAACCTTTCGTGGTAAAGGCTGGCGTCTCCCCCTTCGTGGTCGGGACCTCCGGCGTCGAACTCAGGAGCTGGGTCCAGGCTCGCTCCTGAACGCCAGCGACCATCCCCAGCACGGCTAAGCCCACAACAACCAATTTTGCTCGCCTCATCCTTCCCTCCTTTTTCATGTTCCCTGTTTCCTACCTCCCCTGGCTGGTCATCCGCCAATTGGAGTTAGGGGATAATCGTGAGATGCGGATGACGGTGCCAGAAATAGCCAGCCATGGCGGCCGCTGCCAGCAGGTTGCCGACAAGGATCGCCGGCCATGCGAGGGCATGAAGAACAGGCTCCGCGAAGACCATGGCTCCGACCAGGAACCCGAACTCAAACACGACAAAGAGGAGCAGGATGCCGAATCCGAGATTCGGCTTCCGCTCGGCTAAGGCCAGGAGCCGCGAGACACCAACCCCGATGACGCAAAAGACGAGCCCGTGCACCCAGGTAAACGTCAGGGTCATTTCCAGGGAGATCGGTAAGCTTTCCGAGGAGGTGAGCCCCTCTCCCCCCTGGAAAAGGGCAGTTCCGAGGACGGTGGGCGTGTACAGGGGCCGTCCCTGGATCGTATCCAAAAGCAGGAACCAGATGGCAATCATCGCCGCTCCGAGAATGCCAGCGATAATCCCTTCCTGGTACAGCTTGGAAGTCTCCGACGTCTGGCTATCTGGCAGAACAGGGGTGACCGGGGTGGTTTGAGCGGCCATGGCACACTCCTTTCCGGGTGCCGCGCCCACCCTGCAAGGGGTTGTTGAAAGGAGTTTTTTTTCTCATCGTAGCAAGTGTAGAGGGGAGGAGCGGCGGGTAGAGGTGAAGTAGTTCACAGAATCGAACGTTTCCTCGTTCGAAGAGAGGTGGGAGTTGAGCTACGGATAAGGATATACGGTCAGGGGCGGGCCTACTTCGTTCCAGGATAAGGTGGAACCGCAAGGGTCCGAAGGTAGGCAATGATGTCCCGGATCTCTTCGTCGGTCATCTGTTTCCCCCACGCCGGCATCGTAGGGGATTTGCCCACCGCGGCCCCGCCCTCCTTGATGACCTTAAACAGGTGTTCGTCCGAGAGGGCGTTCATGGAGGCACCGTCGGTGAAATTCCGAGGCTTCGTCGGGAGGTTCGCCGCCATCGGCCCATCCCCTTTGCCCGAGACGCCGTGGCATGGGACACAAAAGTCTCGGTAGTTTTCCTTCCCCTTATCTGGATCCCCTGCGCCGGTCCTGTTCACCGCGGCAACGATCCCAGCCACCACGAGGCCTCCAGCGAGCCATCCTACCCTTCTCATCTGGATTCCCCTCCTGTTAATGATCTCTTTGACAATGGTACGACACCCCTCCGGGTCGGTATTGGTGATGCGGTACCCTAGGGGAAGGGTAAACAAATGCATCGGGGAGAAGCCACGTTCTGCCCAATGCTCAACAAGCGCGGTGTGCCTTGACCTCTCCGCTTGTCGCTTAGGGGCGTTCCCTCTCCAAGATCTCTGCAAGCTCCAGCAAGTCGTGCGCGATCCAGTCAGGCTGGAACCCGTAGGCTTCCAAGGGTTCCCGTCCCCGGTTGATCCAGGCCACCTTCAGGCCGGCAGCCTTCGCCCCAAAGATGTCGAACTGGGCTCGACAGACATGGATCACCTCCTCAGGTTTGAGCCCCAGCTTGGCGATGGACTTGAGATAGATCTCCGGGTGGGGCTTGTACACCCCCCACAGATCCGCCGTCAGGTAGGTATCGAACTGGAAGCCTCGCTTGGCCAGCCCCTCGACCACACCGATCCTGACCATCTCACTGTCACCGTTCGTCAGGGGGGTCATCAGGTAGCCCAGTTTCTTCAAGGCCTTCAGGCCCTCGACCACGTCAGGGTACGGCTCGACCTCACGAATCCAAACCTGGACCAACCGATCCTCCTCCTCCTTGGTGAGGGGGACGCCCTGGAAGGCGGCGGCGGTCCTCAGGGCCTTCCTGGTTAAGAAGATCAGGGGTTCGAAGCCCTTTCCAATCATGGTGTTGAGCATCGTGTACTGGAGCTGCTTCGAGCGCCAGAGGAGGTTGAAGGCCTTGGGGTCAGCCCCAATCCCCTTCTTCTGGAACAGGTCGGCGACGGCCTTCTCCACCGCCTCCCACGAGATCAAGGTCCCGTACACATCGAAGGTTAACGCTTTCACCTGCCCTCCTTGAGCTGTGGCCGGCCCGGGGAAGGAACATGCCAAGGCGAAGACCAATGCCCCTCCAACCACTAACGACGAGGTTTTGAACCTACTCATCTTCAAGACCCTCCGGAAGCGGTGGGTGGCAAAGAACCCAAGCTCGCCCTTTACCCCCTATCTCGCCACGGTAGCGTATTGGAGCCCATGTCGGTAGGGGGAATCCTCTGCCGTATCGAGGCGCATGGTGATGTTGAAGTGATTCCCCCAGATGAAGAGGGCAGCGGCGAAGACCAACTCAACGATCTCCCCCTCCGAGTAGTGGGTCTTCAGCTCTTCGAAGAAGCGGTCGTCCACGGTGTGAGGATCGGCCACCATCCGATCGACAAGCTGGATGGCCAGCGCCTCCTTCTTGGTCAACCTCGTCTCATCGATCCGGCCGCAGTAGGTAAGGGCTTCCTGCTTGGTCAGCTGGCTGACATCGCCGATCTTCACGGCCGGTTCCTTGGGCTCGACCTCGCTGCGGACCGCAGCGACCCTGACCTCGGCTCAGTAGGTACAGGCGTTCAGATTCCCCGTCCTGATCCGCATCAGCTCCAGCAGATGAGGAGGCACCTCCCCCATGCCGAACAGGGCCTCGAAGACCCTTACGATCCGTTTCAGGAGCTCCGGTTTGTGCCCGATCACCCCGAACATGGTGGTATCTAGGAACCAGCCCTCCTTGGCGTTCTGGAGGATCTTGTTCACCTCGGGATCGGGGGACTCTCCCGGCTTCAACGCTCGAACCCGTGTCGCCATCGCATCACCCTCCTTTTGAAACTCCTGGAAGCCGCCCTTGGAGAAGGGGAGAACCCCCTTGACCGTCAGGTCCCAGGACTCTCCCGGTCGAACCGTTCGGAAAAGGATAGTACATGGTTAGCATCCATTGTTTTGTGAGGTACTTCACACTTGATGTTCGCCATTCAACCAGCCTCGCCCCATTGACTTCAGCGCCCGAGGAGATCCGCGAGACCGGCCAAAAGCCCCTGGGCCCGCCTCTGGCGCTCCTCTTCCGGGGCCGCCCGGATCTGGAAACCCCTAACGCTCCGTGTCCTGATCTCCCTCACCACCGTGACCTCCACGGTGGTCTCCTGCTGGGCCTCTACCATGGTGATCGTGAAGCGCTCCCAGACATCCTGCGAAAAGGAGCGGGTGCTGTACCCGGGGAAGACCTTCCATCCCGTCCGGAGCAGGACAGAGCCCTGTTGGACAGAGCCCTCAACCCTGGCAAGCGGATACCGGACGAGCTTCACCAGCTCCAGGCTGGCGTGCCACACATCTTCTAAGGGACGGGGAAATGTCTGGCGAAGCGGCAGGGCCTGCTCGGTCTCTTGGATGGGGAGGGTGGCACAGCCCCTTGCCGCCAGGAGGAACAGGGGAAGGCTCAGGACTGGAAGCTGCTTCAGCATGCCTCTCGGCATTCGGAGAAGGTTGGCCCCGGATGTGGCATGCCCCCGGAGATTCCTGCTCTCGTCCACCTCTGCCCGGTGGACTCCTTCCGATGGCATCGCTCTGGCACCCGAGGCTAAGAAAAACACCCAATTCGCCCTGTTGATCACCGGCCGGGTGAGGGTGATCCGGCAGCGGGGAGCGATTTAGCGGGCCATCCCTGGTCCCCCCTTCCCGCTAAGGAGTTGGTCCGCCGCTGGCGGTCCCCAGGTGCCCGCCGCATAGGGATGGACGGGGGGTCGCTGCTCCAAGAGGGGGGTGTAGAGCCGCCAGGAGGCCTCCACCTCCTCGGCGTGGACGAAGAGGGTTTGGTCGCCCATCATGATGTCGAGCAGCAGGGTCTCGTAGGCATCCGGGAGGAGGCCGAAGGCCTCAGCGTAGCGGAAGTGCATGCGGTGGGTCTCTAAGGTGATGGGTTGGCCGGGGGCCTTCACCTCAAAGCTAAGATCAAAGCCCTCATCCGGTTGCAAGGTCATGACCAGCACGTTGGGATGGATCTTACAGGCATCGAAGGGCTGAAAGACCGAAACAGGAGGGCAGCGGAAGGTGACCACGATCTGGGTGAGGCGGCGGGGGAGGCGCTTTCCCGTGCGTAAATAGAATGGGACCCCCTGCCAGCGCCAGTTGGCGATCTCCAGGCGGAGGGCCACGAAGGTCTCCGTCGTGGAATCGGGCGCTACCCCCGGTTCCTCCCGGTAGCCTGGAACCTCCCGGCTCCCGAGTTTTCCCCTGGTATACTGACCGAAGACCACGTGTTCAGGGGGGATCGGCGCAACCTGCCGGAGCACCTTGACCTTCTCAAAGCGGATGGCTTCCGCCTCAAAGGCCGCCGGGACTTCCATGGCGACGAGCGTCAGCAGTTGGGTCAGGTGGTTCTGAACGACGTCCCGCAAGGCTCCGGTCTGGTCGTAGTAACCCGCCCGCCCCTCGACCCCCAGCTCCTCGGCTACGGTGATCTCGACGCTCTCCACCCGATCCCGGTTCCAGAGGGACTCGAAGAGGGCATTGGCGAAGCGGAAGACCAGGAGGTTCTGCACCGTATCCTTGCCAAGGTAGTGGTCAATCCGGTAGACCTGCGATTCGTCAAAGGCACGATGGACCAGACGGTTCAACTCCTGGGCCGACGTGAGATCGCGCCCAAAAGGTTTCTCGATCACGAGCCGGGTCCAGCCAGGGCTTCGGTTCAACCCAGCCTCCCCGAGCCCTGTGATCATCGGCGGGAAGGCAGCCGGCGGCAGGGCCAGGTAGAAGACCCGGTTGCCCGGCAGGTGGTGGACCTGCTCCAGGTCCCTGATGCGAGCGGCCAGAGCCCGGTAGTCCTCTGCCTCACCCCGGCCGATCGGCTGGTAGTACAGGCCCCCGTCGCACCAGGACGCCAGGTCAGGGGTCAAGAAACCGGCAGCCCTGAGGGCTTCACGAGCCCGGGTCCGGAAACCGCTGTCATCCAAGTTCGTGTTCCTGGCGACCCCGAGGATCAGGCACCGCTCCTTCAGCCTCCCCTTCGTGGCCAGGTGGGAGAGGGCCGGGAGGAGTTTGCGGTGCATCAGGTCACCTGTTGCCCCCAGGACGACGAAGAGGTGAGGCTCAAGCTGATTTCCAGCCATCGCTACCCTTCCCGCTTGATCTTGTGACCGCCAAACTGGTGCCGCATCGCCGCAAGCAGCTTGTCCGAGAACGAGTCCTCCACGCGGGAGCGCAGCCGCTGTTCGAGGGCCAGGGTGATGACCGGTGCGGGCACGTTGAGGTCAATCGCCTCAAAGACAGTCCAGCGCCCCTCACCGGAATCTTCCACGTAGGGCGCGATGCCCCTCAAATCCGGGTTCCCATCCAAGGTGCGGGCGATGAGGTCGAGCAACCAAGAGCGGACCACGCTGCCGTAGCGCCAGACCTCTGCGACCTGGTGCAGATCGAGGTCGAACTCCCCTTTCTCTTTCAGAATTGAAAATCCCTCGGCGTAGGCCTGCATCAGGCCGTACTCAATGCCGTTGTGGACCATCTTGACGAAGTGGCCTGCGCCATTCGGCCCGACATGTCCCCAGCCCTTATCAGGAGCTGGGGCCAGCGTCTCGAAGATCGGACGGAGCCGTTCCACGGCGGCTTTC
>CAZHST010000029.1:0-30466 GCA_964535215.1 uncultured bacterium | reverse complement strand
CCGATCATCAGGCTGTAGCCTTCGGTGAGCCCCCAGATGCCGCCGCTCACCCCCACGTCCACGAAATGCAGCCCCTTTTCCTTGAGGGTCGTGGCTCGGCGTAAAGTGTCTTTGTAGTTGGAGTTGCCACCGTCCACGATCACATCCCCCGAGGTCAGGTGAGGCTGGAGGGTCTGGAGCGTCTGGTCCACCGGGTCACCGGCCGGAACCATCAGCCAGACCACCCGCGGTGGGGTGAGCCGTTTAGCGAGCGTTGCCAGCGAATCGGCCCCAACGGCACCCTCGGCTACTACCCGCCGGACAGCTTCGGGATCCCGGTCGTAGCCCACCACCCGATGGCTGCCCCGTAAAAGTCGCTCCGCCATGTTGGCGCCCATCCGCCCCAGTCCGATCATGCCGAGCTCCATGGGATTCCTCCATGCTATTCCCTGATGGCTGCTGCCAGCCGCTTAAGCCCATCAGCGACATGGCTGCCCCGATGCACCCGCAGCCCCCGCCGGCCACCCCAATGCCCAAAGCCACCGCCTTCTGCAATGCACGGCTTGCCTCCCTTCTCATTGGGAGTGTCCTCCGGGATATTCTATCATGAAACTCGTCTCGGTATCCTTCACTGGAGAACAGCCACCTCGTAGTCACGTCCCTCCCAGCGGTTCCTCGCCGTCCAGAAAAAGGTGAAGCGTATCGGGGCACGCTGGGTGGGAGGGATCGGGATGTCCACAAACTCGATGCCAAGGGCCGTCGGATGAGAGGGGGTCTCCTGGACAGTCTGCCATTCATCCCGCGACCAGTGGAGCTGGAACGGGGATGGCGCCTGAACCCGAAGGGTGAAGCCTTTCTTCACGGTGCAGGCCTGACGGTTGGGCTTCCAGATTTCCAAGGGCTTGCACGCTCTCCGGCTTGAAAGGTAGCGCTCGGCGACCTCCGGGATAAAGTCGAAGACCTGTCCGTCAAAGGCCGACCGGAGCAGTTTGAGATACTCCGCGTGGGCCCACATGAGGGGCATGGCCGAACCCGTCGGCCGCCCCAGGGACATGTGGACCTCGGGGCGATCCGGCTCATCCCACACCTGCTCGGGTAACAGGCCGGTGGGCGAGGCAAACCCTTCCATCGCCCGGATGAAGGGGCTGACATCGTGCTTGGCGGCCAGTTCATAGTGACCCCGCTCCCCGGTCAGGAGTGGCCAGGCTCGCCCCTTGCCCCAACCCTGAAAGGGCCCACCGTCCTCCCGCTGTCCATACCCATCGTGGTTGTAACGATGCCAGCAAGGCCCGAAGGGGGTATCAACCTTGAGGACAGCATCCACGACGCGCAGGGAATCCTCTATGAGCGGGTCGTCGGGTTTGCGGATCCCGTACCGAACCAGCTCGAGGAACCCTGCGTCCACGATCTCCTTCGCCGGAAATTCTCGCTGAGCCCCTGGAGGACGGTTGGGGATGGGGAGGACTCCGTGGTTGGGGTCTTCATCAGGGCAGGGGTCTTTGACATCTACAGGATGAATCCTGATGAAGTGCCGGTTGATCCCCGGGACCAGTGTTCCCTCGGTGGTCACCGTCCAGGCTTCAATGTGACACTCTAGGAAGTCGGCGTACTCCTCCAGAAACTGGGCCGTGGCCGCCTCCCCCCGCTCGCGGGCAAAGCACGCAGCAGAGATCAGGGCCGCGATATTGGATGCTAACGTCGAGGGAGAGTATCCGCCCGCCTCCTCCCACCGCTCCTGCTCAGTAGCGGGACCGTGACGGATCATGTAACTTGCCGCCTGCAGCACCATCGGATAGGGATCGAAGTCCCGAAGGGCACCCTCCCGGCGCAAGCGCCAGGCGAGCAGGACGGGGAAGGCCACTTCGTCCAGTTGGATGCCCCGCCAGTGGGGCTCGCCGTTCAGCCAGAAGTTCTGGGGGAAGCCCCCGTCATGCTGTTGACTGGCGGCAAGATAGATCAGCGCCCGGAGGGGCGTCTCGGTGTTGCCAGCGGCCAGCAGGCCGGTGGCGCTGTTGACCATATCCCTGGTCCAGACCAGGTGATAGCCTCCCATGTCTTCATCGCCTTTCGCTTCCCCCCAGGGGATGGAGAGGGACGCGATCATCGCACCGGGGTAGGTCTTGTCCTCATGGGCCATGAGGAGACTATAGCTTCCATGATACAGGTTTCCCCCATCGCCGGAGACCTTTTCGAGAGGAAGGATCTTCCGGCAAGGGCGATTCCACTGGTCCATGTACCGCTCCCGGTGGTCCGGGAAGGGGATGCCGAGGGCCTGGAAGAGCGTCGTCACCGCGTTGTGGAGACCGTCGCCGAAGGCCAGTCCCAGGGTGAACTCGTGATGACCTTCCAGGTCCAGTTCCCCGGTGAGGGCAACGTTGCCATTGAGGGCCTGATCGAACTCCCAATCCATCTGGAGGTTATCAGCGAGATCCGTCCAGCCGTCGCTTCGGCCCACGTACCCGACGGAGAGGCGGCGAAAAGGGACCGTCGCTGCCAGGGCCATCCAGGTTCCCCCTTTCTCGGCTGTCAGGATCCACCGGCCCGCCACCTCTACCACATACGCATTGTTGCCCCAGCCGCCCACTTCGAGGTGCGGCGCGCAGAGGGCATAGAGCCGGAGCCGGGATAGCAATGGCGGATCACCCATGAGCCGGGTGTGCTGAAGGACGCAGGGAAGGTGAGGGTCGGTGATGATCTCTTTGACGATGGAGTAGCGCCCCTCTGGATCGGTGTTGGTGATGCGGTAGCCCAGGGCGTGAGGCGATAGGCGTTCCGTTTTGGACTGGAGATGGCGCTTCTCCTCGTGGAAAAAGCTTTCGCCGTCCGTGACGAGATACTGGAGGTCCCGGAGCTGAGGCCGGTCCACGGTGGGATAGTAGACCTCCGTGAGGACGCCATTCCAGACGGTAAACCAGATCCGGCTGGAGGCTGCGTAGGCCGTCCCCACCCCGTCTTTGTTCCCATGCGTCCATCGGGGCTCGATGCCCGGCCGCCCGAAGGCCACGCGCTGGCCACGAAACGTTGCCATGCTCATGCCTCCTCTATGTGGATCAGGGTGTCGTGTATAAAAATGGGGCTGAGCTGAGGCACTCCCTTTCAGACGAAGACGGCTTAGAAGCTGGAAGCAGGCCCATACCGGCGCCGCCTCAGGAACTTCATGAGAATGGAGCCCAGGGCGACGAGCAAGACGGTGAGGAGGACAAGGCCGTAATACCGGCGGTAGCCAGTTAGGAGCCGTTCCCAGCGGCTTCCGAAGAGAGACCCGAAGGCTGCCACGAGGGCTGCCCAGAGGAGGGCCCCCAGGGCATCATAGGCCAGGAAGCGGGGATAGGCCATGCCGGTGGAACCGGCCAGAGGAGCGGCGAAGGCCCGGACGCCTATGACGAAGCGGGCAAAGGCCACTGTGAGGCCGCCATACCTACCAAAGTACTCGTGGGTCTTCCGAACACACTCCGCCGAGCCCAACGTCATCTTGCAGTAGAGCTGAGGCAGGCGCTCCCCGCCCAGCCGGCCTAAGAGGTAGCTGAGGCTATCACCCATCACGGCCCCTGCGGCCCCCAGGAGAATCACCAAGGGGAGCTTGAAAGACCCGGTAGAGGCCACGAACCCTGCGGCGAGGAGGAAGACCTCCCCGGGGAGGGGGAGGCCGGCGTTCTCCAGGGCGATCCCGAGGAAGAGGATCGCGTAGCCGTATCGAAGGAAGAAGGGCCAGAGGCTGCTCACCAGCTCCATCGCACCCACTCCTGGCAGGCCGTTTACCTACTGCTTCGTCTCACTGGTTGTGCCTGGCATTCAGCATTCACACCCGTTGGTGGCCGAGACGGCCAGGGCGATGATCTCTTTCTCCCGCATGGACAGTTCTTTGCCGGCCCGGATCGTCTTGATCTTCTGCCAGTTGATGTCTTCGTAAATCTCCTTCACCACCTGGTGAACGCCTCGTCCAGCTCGACACCGAGGCCATCGGCCACCCGATCCTGGTGGTTGAAGAAGCCGGTGATCAGCGTCAGGGTGAGGACTTCTTCGTCCGAGAGCCCGGCAGCCCGTAAGCGGTCGATCTCCTCCTTCACGATCTTGCTGGCATCCCTGGTGAGCCGTTCGGCATGTTCGAGGATCACCCTCGTCTTGAGGTCGAGGGCCGCCTGTCGGTAGTCGGCCTTGATCTGGGTAACCAGCTCATCACTGCCTGTCTCCCGACGGAGCAACGCTCCGTGGGCTTCCGTTCAGTAGTGGCAGTGATTGAGCGTCGAGACCACCGTCGCGATCATCTCCCGCTGGGCCCGGCTCAAACCTGAGGGACCGAACATGAGGGCCTCGTAGAACGGCTGGAGGGTCCGTAGGACATCAGGCCTGAGGCTGTACACCTTAAGGATGTTAGGGATGAAGCCCACTCGCCTCTTGACCTCCTCGTAGAGCTCACGAAGAGCCCCGGTCGCTTCCTGCTCATCGATCGTCTTGATCCAAGCCATCTTCGACCTCGCTCTCCTCCTCTCCTGCTTCCTACCCGTCCTCCCTTAAGTCGGACTTCAGGCCACCTCGCAACGCGCTGATCCTGCCGACAAGCTCTGCTGCCTATCGGTCCCTGACCAGAAGCTGCTGGATATCCTTCCCCTCATAGGGGATCCCCTTCTGCCGAAGGAACTCCTCGGCCGCCCAGCAATCCCCTCAGCCGGGCTGCTGGTACAAAATCACCTGCTTCATCGGATGCCCCTCCCCCTTCTTGGTTCTGATTCTATGATCGGTTCGATCCCCGGGACAGTAACGCCTCCTTTCCTGCGAAGCCCCTGATGTACTTCACCACGCTTGACATCTCGAAATCGGTGAGGACCCGGCCGAACCCGGGCATGGTGGGGAACCCGGCCTTTACGGCTCCTAGCTTCCCCTTCGTGATCACCAACGTTTTATACTCGTCGGAGAAGCGGGCCATGAACTTCGGATCGGTGAAGTCGGCCGGCGCCGGCTGAATGCTCTGGGCGATCGGCCCGTTGCCTTTCCCCGCCAGGCCGTGGCAGACGGCACAGTTGGTCTGGAACAACGTCTGGGCTCTACCATCCTGGAGCGGTCCTGAGAGGAAGGTGTTCACGTAGCTGATCAGATGGTTGACCTCCTCGGGCGACAGGGTCTCCCCAAACCCCGGCATGGCGACGGCCCCGAGGTAGTCGCGGCTGCCTTTCGTCATGACCGCCTCCTTCCCATATTTGACGACGGCGAAAAGGTACTGATCGGTGAGACGCCGCATGTAGTTGGTATCGGTGAAATCCATCGGTTTGGGCTGCATCCCTATGGCCGCAGGCCCTTTCCCATCTCCTTTCTCACCATGGCAGGCAAAGCAGATCGTCTGATAGATCCGCTTCCCCTCTCCCAGGTCGGCCGTCACCTCAACGCTGGAAGCGGTGACGTTCCCGTCTTCCCCGGTGGAGGTCACCCGCACAACATTCCTGATGCCGATGGCCCCGAGGAGGATGCGGCTGCCTGCCCGCTCGATGCTCGTCCCGGGGTTCACCAGGATGGTGACCTCTTTGCCATCTTCATGCAAAACAAAGGACCCCTCACAGGTCCCCGGCTTCAGGTCGCATCTGATGATGTTAATGGCTTTGACCCACCCTTCATGCACCTCCTCCTGGGCAAAGGCGAATGAGGAAAGCCCCAGGAAGAATACGTCCACCGTGAGAAAAACGAAGAACATGTCTACCCGCTTCATCCGTGCTTCCCTCCTGTTGGCGTCGCTTCACCCTTTTTTTACAGAGGCCGCACCGCTCTCAAGAACACCTCGGAGTCTCGATCTGTTCCTCCAGGCCTTCTCCTCCCCCTTTGGAGAGCTTGCCTCAACCTGTCTCTCCGGCCAGGTTAGGGACAGGCTCATCGTGAAGTATCTCCTGGGGGACGGCCGGTTTCATGAAGGCCCTTAAGTGGACGATGTCTCTTGGGAAGAACAGGTCCAGGGTCCAGTCGAGGGCCACCCGGACCTTCCGCTCCAGGCCCGGCAGTTTGAACAAGTAGATGGTCCGCCACAGCCACCAGGCGAAGAAGCCGGAGAACTTGACGCCGAGGATCTCCGCGATGGCGGAGCGTCGCCCTAGGCCGGCCAGCACCCCCAGGGGCGAGTAGCGGAAAGGCTGCTTGGCCCCTCCTCGGATAGAGGCGGCGATGTTCTGGGCAACGACCTTGGCCTCCCGCACCGCGTGCTGGGCCGTGGGAGGATAGGGGAGGCCGGTTTTTGGGTCAGGGATGTGGGCTAAGTCCCCCAGGGCCCAGACGCCTGGGTAGCCCGGCACCTCCAGGGTTTCTTCCACCACAATCCTCCCCTTTTCATCCTTGGGACAGGGGAGGATCGCCAGGAGGGGGTTGGGGGCGATCCCCGCCGTCCAGATGAGGGTCCGCGTGGGGATCTTTTCCCCTCCTTGCAGCACCACCTCCTCCGCCGAGGCGGCCGCCACCGACGTCGTCAACCGGACCTCCACCCCTTTCTGCCGCAGCTTCTTCAAGGCATAAGCGGCCAGCCCTTCATCTACTTCCGGGAGGAGGCGGGGGCCGGGATGGACAAGGAGGAGCCGGACCTCCTCCGGGTAGATACCAGCGTAGTAGGGTTTGATCCCTCTGGCGAAGTCGCTTAGCTCGGCCATCACCTCCACGCCGGCGAAGCCGCCCCCGGCGACGACGAAGGTCAACAGCCTCCGTCTGACCTCAGGGTCCTCCTCCATGTCCGCGTGCTCAAACTTGTCGATGATGTAATTATGCAGGGCGATGGCGTCGTTCAGCGTCTTTAAGGTCAGGGCGTGCTCGGCGACCCCTGGCAGGCCGTAGAAGTTGGTCACTGAGCCTAATGCCAGGACCAGGTGGTCAAACTCTAAGGAATAGACGCGGCACTTGGGGCAATGGGCGGCGGTGGCTACCTTCGTCGAGAGGTCGAGGGCGTGGACCTCGGCCTGCCGGACGGCGACCCGGCGGAGACAGGCCCTGAGGGGGGTGACCAGATGCTTGGCCTCGATGCTCCCCGACGGCACCTCGGCGAGGAGGGGGGTGAAGAGGAAGAAGTTCTCCCGGTCCACCAGCGTGATCTCCACCCCTTCCTCCCTCGCCAAGATCCGCTCCAGAGCCTGAGCCGTCGCGAGCCCGGCGAAGCCGCCACCCAGGATGAGGATACGTATGTTCGGCTGGCCCATTGGAGCCTCCGTTTCGTCAGGGCCCCCAAAATCCGGGCCGCTCCACTCTCACGGCGTCACCGGGACGAGCAGGGGTTGGCCAGCACTTTCCCCTCAGCCTGGGTGAGGGGGGCCCACAAGGCATCCTCAATGCTCTGCATGTCTCGCGGATCCCCTGTCGTATGCCGGATGATTTTCAGCATCTGCCACCGGCCGAACGGAGTGGAGTCCAGCTTGGCCTTGAAGGTCCCGGCCCCTTTCCTATTCGTCTTAAAGCTAAAGGGGGCCTCGCCTACCCCTGCGATCTCCATCTGGGGCTGTGTCTTCATCCACCAGACCGTATAGACCGAGTTGGGCTTCAGATCTTTCACCTTGAGCTCCAGGGTGTTCCCATCGATCACTGCCTGCCCGCTCCCACTCTCAACCCCTGGTGCCCGTTGGAGGGCGAGTTTCACCTTCTCGGCGGCGAAGGCCAAACCGGCCCCCCAGAGGCTCACCAGGGCAAGCGAGGCGATGGCCAGAACAATGAGCTTTCTCATCGTAAACGTCCTCCTTTCTGTTGAGCCCTTAAGCAAGGGTCTTTTCTCACCGACGGAACCAGCACGGGTTTGCCTCTGTGGCAAATCACGCTTAGCCTGCAGCGTCCACCCTTGGCCGGTAGAGGAGACCGAGGACAGCCCCGTAAACCAAGTGGGCCATGAGGCTCATCAGCCGGGTCACGGTCGGGCTGAGGGCCACTGGACCTGGACCGGGCGCAGCGCCACAGGGGTTGAGGGCCTTTGGAGCGGCAATACCACAGGGATTCATCGCCTGAGGTGTTGGGGTCGCGCAGGGATTCATAGCCTGGGACTGCCCTGGGCTGCACGGGTTGGCCGGCCCCTGTGGCACGGAGCACGGATTGGTGGGGCGGCTGGTCACCGCACAGGGGTTGACGGCAGCGCAAGGATTCACCACCTGGCCTGCCGCAGCCGGATTCGTCCAGGACTGCACCAGGGTCATCATCGGGGCCATGGCAAAGATAGCCAGGAGCCAGGGGAGAAGCGAATAGAGCGCCCCTCGCGCCCACCTCGGCCCTGGGAGCCAACGGGCGAAGAGCAGGGCGTAGAGGAGGGCAAGGGCGCTCCCGATGCCAAAGTGGAGGATCGTCCCCGGGATGTAGGGGGAGATCTTCCAGGGAAAGAGGCTCCCCAAGGCGAGCATGATGTCCATCTTAGGGAGGCCCATCAGGGGGGCTGTGTACATCAGGAGTGTCATGGCTCCCGTAGCAACGAGGCCGGCCAGAATGGCCGAGCCGATGTTCAGTTTCTTCAGCATCTCACTTTCCTCCTTTCCTTGGATTCAATACTAACCGGCGTCGATTAGAGATATGCCCTACCACTTTCGGCATCGTGTTCAGGATCCTCCCCATTGGGAACACCCCGGCCCGCGGGGCAAGAGGTGCCTCAACCAGAACCGATTTTCCGGGCGATCCAGTAGAGGATCCCGAGAGCGGCTAACAACCCTAAAAAGCTTTCCATGGTCCCCCTAAAAGCCATGAAGAGAAGGTCTCTGATAACTCACCAGTTGTCATCGCCTCTTTAGATGCAGAGGATCGCTGAGGAGATTCACCTCCTTTTCACATCGCTAAAGCTAAGATTGATAAGAGGGGTGTTCTTCCTCCGGCTTGTCCCACACTTCCCCCCCTCCCTGGAGCAAATCCGCAAGGAGAGGAGAGCAGTTGAGGATCTTTAGATTTTCGGATGTGATCCTCTTCAACATCTCCACACCACGGCCATCAATGAACGTCACCCCTGAGAAATCCAGGAGGACTTTTTGCTTTTCTTGGAGAAACCTCAGGCACTCGCGCTCTAACACGGCGACCCAGTCCGACACGATCCTCCCTTCCAGCTTGAGTGTGACCTGGGATGGGGTTTCAGCCACTTTCGTGATCCGGAGCAAAGCGTTTCTCCTCCTCTCCTAGAGATGCTCCAGAACCTCCCGCCTCCGGATGATGAGGCGTCGCCCTTCCAACTCGATCACCCCACGTTGCCGAAACTCCGAGAGCGTATGGTTGACCATCTCCCGACTGGCCCCGATCAGGTTGGCGATCTCCCGCTGGCTGAGTATGATCCGAAGCAGAACCCACCGGCTGTCAGGGATACCGTACTCCCGACTCAACTCTAGGAGGAGTGTCGCCACCCGCCCCGGGACGTCCCTGAAGACCAGGTCCTCCAACCGACTCTCGATCCGCTTCAGCTTCAGCCCGATGAGCTTCGCCACCTTGAGACAGAGGTCCGGGATTTGCCGGAGGAGGGCCTCAAAGTCAGCACGGGGGATAATGTGAAGGAGGGAATCCTCCAGGGCCTCCGCCATCGTCTCCTGCGGCCCTTCCGCCACCAGACTCAACTCCCCAAAGATCTCTCCCGGCTCCACGATCTCCACGATGAACTCCTTCCCCTCTCGGGAGAGCCGGGCAATCTTGACCCGTCCCGTCTTCAGCAAAAAGACCGATTGCCCGGGATCCCCGGGAAGGAACACAAGCTGCCCTTTCTTGACCCGCATCATGTGGGAGATCCGGTCCAGCGCCTTCAGCTCCTCCTCGTTCATCCCGGCGAAGAGGTCGAAGCCCCTTAACGTTGTTCCTCCGTCAGCTCGTTTCACGGCTCTCCCCCTCCCTTCAAGAGCGCCTCGGTGAGCGGAGGACCATTGATGAGGAACTGTGAGGAAGACCGAGGGGACCCTTAAGCGTTCAGGCCACGGCGTCCAGGTGTGCCCTCCGAGCGATCAGCGTTTTCACGTGAGTTTGGAGGAGATCCTGGTGCACCGGGAAAAACTGACGGACAGTGTACCCACAGAGGCGGCACCGGGTATAGAAGAAGGGCCATCCCTGGTCCTCCTCCTGGGCTCCAATCTGTTCCATATGGGTTTGGCAACAGGGACTCGGGAAGGGGGGCGAGATGATGCAGGTAGGATAGGCGTTGAGGGGTCGCTTCACTGCACTGTACTCGACGATCGTGGGCATCTTCTCCTCCTTTTCTCTATCTCATATCTCTGAGGTGCGAGCGTTGAGTGAGAAGGCCTTCAATGGTCGTGACCAGCTCGGTCTCGCTCACAGGCCTCTAAAGAGGGTGGTCTGTCCTAGAAAGCGGGCAAGTCTTATGCCAGAAACAAAACGGCCATCTAGAGCGTGCTCTAAATGGCCGAGAAAGCTAGAGTCAGGTAAGCTTGGGGGGATGTCGTAGGCCCCGTCCTGAACTCCCGTCTATCCCAATATATTGGGAGCTTCACGAAATGTTGGGACTTCTCACCCCTTCCTTGTGATTCCGAGTTTTTTCATCCGAGCTTCTAAGGTGGTCGGTTTCAGCCCTAAAAGCTTGGCCGCCCCCTTCTCCCCACTCACCCGCCAGCCGGTCAGCTCCAGCACGTGGAGGATGTGCTCCCGTTCCAGTTCTTCGAGGGTCGGGATCCAAGTCCCCTGCGGGCTGACACCAGGTTTCGGAAGCCACTCGCCCAGCTCCAGTTGAGAGCCCCGACTGAGGATAACCGCCCGCTCGATCACGTTCTCCAATTCCCTGATGTTCCCAGGCCAGGGATAGGCCTTGAGGGCCTCCATCGTCGGTTGAGGGATCGTTTCGATCCTCTTACCTAACTTGGTCCCATACTTCTGGACAAAATACCTGACCAGGAGCGGGATGTCCTCCTGCCGCTCCCGCAGCGGCGGGAGCCGGATCGGGAAAACATTCAGCCGGTAGTAGAGGTCCGGGCGGAACCTCCCCTCCTGGACGGCCTTCTCCAGGTCCCGGTTCGTGGCCGCAATCACCCGAACATCCACCTTGATGGTGGGGGAGCCGCCCACCCGCTCAAACTCCCCCTCCTGGAGGACCCGGAGGAGCTTCGGTTGGAGCTCCAGCGGCAAATCCCCGATCTCGTCGAGAAAGATAGTCCCCCCATCGGCCAGCTCGAAGCGGCCGATCTTCCGGGAAAGGGCCCCGGTGAAGGCCCCTTTTTCATGGCCGAACAGCTCACTTTCGATGAGCCCGGTGGGGAGGGCCGCGCAGTTCACCTTGACCAACGTCCGATGCTGCCGAGGACTGAGGTGATGGATGGCCCGGGCGACCAGTTCCTTCCCCGTCCCTGTTTCTCCCAGGAGGAGGACCGTGGTGTCCGTCGTTGCCACCATCTCCACAGCTTTTAGCACCTTCTTCAAGGCCCGGCTTCCCCCGATGATCTCCTCGAAGTTGTAGTCCGTCTTGATCTCCTCCTGAAGGTAGATGTTCTCCTCCTGGAGCCTCGCCTGAAGCTTAGCAATCTCCTCGTAAGCCAGCATGTTCTCAATGGCCATCGCGATCTGCTTCGCCACCTCCTGGAGGAACAGGGCATCCTCTTCGGAATACCGGTTCGGCCCGTGGCTTCCCACGTTCAATGTCCCCAGGGTTTTCCCCTTGGCAAGGAGGGGTACGACGATATAGGATCGGAGGCCTTCGGCCAGCAACCGTTCTTCGATAGCAAACTGGCGTTCCTGCTCGAGGTCACGTCGGAGAAGGGGCCGCTTATGGTCCAAGACCCAGCCAACATGGCTCCCCTGACGGGTGACCTCGGTCCCAACGCCTCCGAAGGCCTTTGGGAGGGAGGGCCCCTCCAGGGCGAACACCTTCAAGCTGTCCTTCTCCGGATCATAGAGGGTAAGGGTTGCCCGATCGAAGAGAAGGGCCTGGGAAAGGGTCTGGGAAACGGCGTGGAAGAGGGCCTCCCGGGTCAGGTTTAAGATAATCGCGTTGTTGATCTCTAGCAGGACCCGGTATCGCTCTTGGGAACGGCGGAGCTCGGCGGTCCGCTCTTCGACGAGCATTTGGAGGTTCGCGGTGTATTGCTGGAGCGCGGCCTCCGCCCGCTTGCGATCGGTAATGTCCCGCACAAAGGCAATCATGCAGGTCCTGCTACCGATCTCGATCACTGAGGCTGAAATCTCGGCAGGGAGAGTCTCACCGGTCTTGGTCAGGCAGGTGAGTTCATTGGTCCATCCACTCCCCGTTTCAACCACCGACCGGGCAAACGCCAGGAACTGGGGCATCTCGTTCGGATGAATCGCAGTGATGGGCAGAGATAAGAGTTCCTCACGGGAATAGCCGAGCATCCGGCAGGCTTTCACATTCACCTCAAGAATCTTATCCTGCTCCGGATCAATTACGAAGATCGCATCGTTGGAGTGCTCAAACACTTTGCGGAACCGTTCTTCGCTGGCCTGGAGCGCGGCCTCCGTCCGCTGGCGATCAGTGTCAACTTCCTTCCCTTGCTCTTTTGTCTCCTCTTCATCGTTCATCTGGCATCTCACCCTCTTCCCATCTCCTCTCCTGACAGACCCCAGAAGCTGATCTCACGAGACCCTGGAGCTGATGCTTTACCCCTCCTAAAATAAGGTAGGTTATCTCCTAAATTATCGGCACGATCTCTCCCTGTCAAGCTTTCTCTCCCCTTCTTCAAGCTTCCCCGCTTCAATAACTCAGCGGATAGCAGATGATTTGACCATAGTACGACCGGACGCAATAAGGTGCCGCCCACCCTCCCACGTTCTCCTGCCCGGGTGTGGTTGCACATCCGGCGAGAAGCATCAAGAGCACTATCATGAGAACCAACCGTTTCATCATCCTCCCTCCCACCTTCCTCCTTTTCCAGGGCAACCACGGGGTATCTTGTGGCCCGGAGGGCCGCGAGGCCAGCCCGCCAGACCTCCTCTGAAGGGACGGTTGAAGACTGCCCGGGTAGGCAGCGGGGGAGTGACCAGGCCTGTCCCACAACCCCCCATGGCCAGAGGGGCGACAAGGCTAAGGGCCGTCTCCACGGGACGAGCCATTAGTGCCCAACCCTAGAGCCCTTCAGCGTTCCAGCCTTCAACCCCTCGTGATAGGGAAGACGAAGGTGCTGCAGGATGTCGCACACCTTGCTGCCCCTTTGCTGGTGCTATCTCACGATGATCCGTCCTGCTGGCACACCGGGGCGGGGGCCGATGCGACCGGCGGCCTCAATACCTCCCCTGAAGAACACGGCGTAGTCGTAGGTGCCGGGTTCGACGAAGCAGAGACTCGCCACGCCTCCTGGTGGGATGATCCCGGAGGTGTACGCCCCATCCTCGTTCAAGCGGAAACGGGTCGGGGCCACGCAGGCCAGTTTGACAGGGGTACCTTCCGAGAAGTACACCGTAGCGGGCTCGTCAATGGTCGCCCAGATCACCGTATCGCCCCGGTTGATCTCGAGGGTCTCCGGGTTGACCTCCCGGCCGGCCAGGGTGATGATCTTGGTGACGCCGGTGGGTGTCACCTGGGCCCAGGTGTTCACAACCCCGATGGCCAGGACGGCAGCCACGATCAAGCAGAAACCTCCATGCGCTTTTTTCATCGGTTTCCCTCCTCGTATACAAGTCAAAGGGTTAGCCGTAGAGATTTACCGCGTCAGAGCCCTTCGCTCCTTAGACCTTAAACCCCCGCGGCCTGAAAGATCGGTTCCACCGGTGGGTGGGCAGGTCGCTCTGAGGCGCTCAACGAGCCAAGTCCCCAGGAGCCATAGGCCGATACCCCCATAGAGACCCACGAACATGAGGATGAAAATCGCATGCCAAGGTTTCATGGGTTTGCCCTTTGAACCCTCTCCAAAGAGAACAACCGCTGAGGAGGTTCGAAAGGTTCCTTATTCAATGATACTCCCCATCCTGATTCCTCCACTTACTGTTGAACTCCTGTCGGCCTTCAGGTACCCTGGGATCAGTCTCGTGGCACTGCCTTCACTCCTTTCGATGCCGGATCGAAGCCAAAGGATTCAACGATTTTGTGCAACGGCTCACGGATTCCGCGGAAAGGTGGGTGAGCCAGCCACCATGAGGCAACAACAGATATTTTCGGGAATAAATCGCCTAGCGAGAGCGTTTCTCTTTTATGAAGCCACGAGGGATTAAGCCGGTTCCGGTGGGGCGGCGGCGGCCATGAGGACTAAGGGGAAAGGGGAGGAAAGGAAGAGGGACTTTGAGGAGCTGACCGCCCCCCACCTTAACGCCTTGTATCGCTTCACCGTCCAGAAGGTGAGGGATGCCCACCAGGCAGAGGACCTGGTCCAGGAGGCCTGCCTCAAGGCCTATCGGGCCTTCGAACACTTTGAACAGGGTACCGATTACAAGGCCTGGCTCTTTCGGATCCTGATCAACACCATCCTGGACTTTCAACGGAAAGCCTCCAGGGAACTCACAGCGGTGAGCCTCGAAACGGACAACTTTCTCTTCAATCACCATGTCGTGGCCGAACGCAACCCCCCGCTCGATCCGGAGGGGCATCTGATGGCTGGATCATTGGCCCAAGCGGTGCAGGCGGCCATCGGTGAGCTGCCCCAGGAATGGCAGGCCGTTGTTCTCTTGAGCTTCGTGGAAGGGTTTTCGTACAAAGCGATTGCCGACATCCTCGGGTGCCCCATTGGGACGGTCATGTCGCGATTGTACCGGGCCAGGCAGTGCCTTCGGCAGCGCCTGGAAGGATATCTTGAGGGAGAACGCTCCAGAGATCCAAAACGACCTCCAAACCAGGGTGCCTCGGTGACGCCCATCGATCTCATCCGCCACAGGATCAAGACCCTGGTCAAAAAGAAGGAAGGGTAAGGATGGATTGTGAGGAGGCAAAGTTCGGCTTATACGCCCTTCTCGACGGCGAGCTGGATGTCGCCAAGAACCTTGAGATCCTCAGCCACCTGGAAGGCTGCTTGGCCTGTCAGCGGGAGCGGGAGCTGGATGAGCGCCTGAAGGTCTTGGTCCGGGAGCAGCTCTCGGCCTGGTCTCCCTCACCAGCCCTTTGGAAGAAGATCGTCCGGCGGATCGAGCAGGAGACCGCGGAAGGAAGGCATCCTTGGGAGGCCTTCAGGAAGCTTTGGCCAAAGGCGCGGCTCTTCCAAGCGGCGTTGGCCGGTTTGGCCGTGGTCGTCGTCTTCAGCCTCTCGCTCTTGTTCATCTATCCGAGGGAGGCACCATCGCTTCTCGTGGATGAGCTCGTCAAGGATCACATCCGTTCCGTCACGAAGGAGAGTGGGCCCGTCGATTTCCCATCGGCCGATCTGGCCAAGATTGTCCAGCACTTCCGAGAGCAGTTTCCTCTTCCCTCCCAGGTGCCCGTTCTCATCCACGAAGGATCGAGGCTCATGGGAGGAAGCTTCTGCCAGCTTGGCCAGACCAAGGGGATCCGGTTCACGTATGAGCTGGGGAAGGGCCGGACCGTTTCCTTTTACCAACTGGAACGATCGGAGCGAACCCCCTTCCCGCGGCCGGGATCGGGGCATCTTTATGTCGGTCAGCCCCAGGGACCGGGCATGGTCCTTTGGGGGGATGAGCATTTCCTCTACGCCCTCGTCGCGGAACTTCCTCCGGAGGACCTTCAGAGGCTTGCCTCCCACATGAGAGGCATCTAGGGAAAGGGTGAGAGCGCGTTTGGATTCTCGGCCTAATAGGCCTTCTTGAGGCAGAGGAGGAGTGGAGTATGAGGAGGAGATCGTTTGGCTTGAGCCTCGCGGTGATGGCTGGGATGGTCGTTCTGTTGATCCTGGGGGGGAATGCGGTCGGACAGAAGGCCTTCCCTCCCTTGGGGCCGTTGCCGCCGGTCCCCATCCCCCCTGACAATCCCCAGACGCCCGCCAAGGTGGAGTTGGGGAAGCTCCTCTACTTTGACCCTCGATTATCCGGCGATGCCACTACCAGTTGTGCGAGCTGCCACGATCCGAAGCTGGGCTGGGGGGATGGGAATGACCTCTCCAGGGGCTATCCCGGGACGTTACACTGGCGCAACTCTCAGACGATCCTGAACGTCGCCTACCTGGACAAATGGTTCTGGACCGGCTCCTCTCCCACGTTGGAGGCCCAGGCCAGGGCGGCCATCACCGGGCCCCTGGCCCAGAACATGAATCCGGGGTTGGCGGAGGAGCGCCTGAAGCAGATCCCTGAATATGTCAAGTTGTTCCAGGAGGCCTTTGGGGGACCGCCGACCTTCGAGAATATCCTCAAGGCGATCGCGGCCTTTGAGCGGACCATCCTCTCCAGGAACGTCCCCTTCGACCGCTACATGCAGGGTGATAAGGCGGCCTTGACCCCGGAGCAGGTCAAGGGACTCGAACTCTTCCAGGGGAAGGCGGGGTGCATCCAGTGCCACCACGGCCCCCTGTTCACGGATCAGGACTTCCACAACCTGGGTGTGCCGAAGCATCCCGCCTTTGAAGAGAATCCCTTACGTCAGATCGCGATGCGCGAACGGATGAAAGCGAAAGGGATCCCTGAAGCGGTGTACCTGGCCTTTGACCGGGATCCTGGGCGGTATCTGGACACGAAACAAGAGGAGGACAAGGGCAAGTTCAGGACCCCTCCCCTCCGGGAGCTGAAATATACCGCCCCATACATGCATAACGGGGTCTTCACCACCCTGGAAGAAGTGATTGAGTTCTACGACAAAGGTGGGGGAGAGGACCCCTTTGGCACCAAGTCTCCATTGATCAAACCGCTGGGGTTAACCACGGAGGAGAAAGCGGCGCTTCGGGCCTTCCTCGAGAGCTTAAGCGGTGAGGAGGTCCTGGTGGAGCTGCCCGTCCTCCCAGAGTATGGGATCCTGCCACTCTCAAAGGGAACCCCGAGAGGTGGGCGATGAAGCGGACGGGAGCGTTCTGGAGGGTGGGAAACCTCTTGATGGTGGCGATGGCGGCGACCCTCGTCAGAACCTTCGAACGACAGGGTGCCCAGGGAGGAGGCCGTGGGCGGACGTCTGGATCCCCTTACTTTCGACCGATGAGCACCAGTGCGTGACGAGGCTCGAGGTGGATTCACCCTTCCCCCTCACCCTCCACCATGATGGGGAATTCGGGAACCCCATGCTCCACGGGGTCGTCTTTGCCCCGTTCGTGGGAGAGATTTCCCTGGGGGTGCACTCTCAGGTGATCCGGCAGCCGATCCACCTGGATCTGGACCCCGATAAAGTTGGGGGGTCACCGGCCGCAGCATATGTGGAGGTTGATGGGGCCCGGCACGAGGGGGTGGAGCGCCGGTTGACCTTTCAGGACTTGTAGCGGCCTCATCCTGTACCCACACCCACGATACCCGGGGAGCGGCCAGGGGCCGGTGCAAGGGAGGAGGGGAGGGGGTGAGGATCTGTGCAACCGTTCACAGACTTCGCGGAAAGGCTACCGGTCGCTTCCACGGTTCTTCATCGGGCCAAGCGATCGCCGTTTGATCTCACAAAGAAAGGTGTCGCCGGCGAAAGAAGGAAAGCCATCCGAACATATTCCCCCAAGAGAGCCCGGCGAGGAACGCCCCAAGGAGGAATTCCCACGCCAGGGACCGGTCCTCCTGGACCCTCCGGATCCTCCCGACGGTCGTCTCTTTCGCGAGGGTGGCCCTGAGGGCCTCCATCAACCGTCCCGGTCGGTCAAAGCGGACATACCCCCCTCCCCCCTCCCGGCCGATCTCCCGAAGGAACGATTCGTCCAGGCGCGTCGTCAGGCATATGCCCTGCTCCTCCACACAGCCGACGAGTTCGTTCCTGACGTACACCGGGATCTTGGCGGGTACCGGGCCGCCGACGCCAAAGGCGTAGGTCGAGATCCCCTCCTTTCGCATCTCCCGGACGAGGGAGAGGATCGCCTGCCGTCGGTCTGCGGGATGCTCGTCCTCCCCGCCATCGGTGAGGAGCAGGACGAGAGGCCGGCAGGGACGCTCCTGCATCCGAGCCTTCAGCATCCCTCGGGCCACCTGGAGGGGCTTCAGGAGATCGGTCCCTGTCCAATCGGGGGACGGGCGCGTCGTGCGGAGGAGGAAGAGGAGGGCGGCCCGATCGCCCGGCTGATCCGCGTTTCGTTCGACCTTGAGGAAGTAGGAGCCTCGGCCCGAGACATCGGCGGTGAAAAACCGGAGGGCCAGGTCGTAGCCGCCGGTCCCCTGAAGGAACCGCTCAAGCTCGTCGAGGGCGCGGTTCAAGCGGGTCGGGGGTTTCCCAGTCCTCTTCCTGAAGGCCTCGGCGCCGTCAAGATCCTCGGCCCCCATGCTGGGAGAGGTATCGAGAAGGGCGACCAGGCAGAGGTGGACCTCTTCCGCCGGGAGAGGTCGGAGGACGACCCGACGGGGGTCAGCGGCGAACCCCATGAGCCCCACGGCCACAAGGGCTCCGGCGAGGACCTTCCCCCCTCTTGGCTTCGGGGCCACGCCAGCCCGGGCGAGGCGACGCTTTGCACGAAACTCGAGGAGGAGGAGCCCGAGAGTGAGCGGGAGGAGGGCGAGGCCGATCAGGAGGGCGGTGGGATTTCCCCAGCGCATAGAGGCCGCTCCTCTAGAGCCTCGGGCGGCTGCCGGGAGAGCGCCCCGGCGTCGGCCTCCCCCGCTCCGGGAGGACCACGCCTCCTTCCCCGCGCCCCTTCCGTTGCTCCATTGGGATTTTCCCGGGGAGGAAGGCCTGGCGGTCCCCATCGGCGGGGGGCGCATGGGGCGCCTTCTTCTTGGACTCCTCCTCGTAACGCTTGAGGATCGCCTCCAGACTCTGCTTCGTCAGGATGTCCATCGGGGAAGCGGCAAGGGCCTCGGCGAACGTTTCCCAGGCGCGTTGAAGGGCCGCAAGGAGTTCTTGGCCGGTCTTGGCGAAGGCCCCTTCCCGGTAATGGAGGTGAGCGAGGTAGTAGGCCTTCTGGAGCTTGCCACAGGCTGTGGTGGGCTGGAAGGCCTCAAAGGCCCTTCGCACCTCCTCCAGGAGCCGATGGGACGTTTCAAGCTCATCCCAAAAGGATTGGGGGGCCTCCGACCCGTAGTGCTCCCAGAGGCTCCGAAGTTCGGCGAGTCTGGTCTCCAGCGCGAAGTAGCGGCCCCGTTCATCCCCTCCGCCGATCCTTTGAAGCATGCGAAGCTCCTCGGCGGTATAGAGGGAAGGAGCCTCGCAGGGGGCCCGCTGAAGGCCGATCTCGGCGGCTTCGGCCACGCCTCCTTGGGCTTCCAGGGCGAAGAGGTACAGGAGCCCTCCGAGGCCGAGGAGGAGAAACCCGATGAGAAGGAGCGCGAGGACCTTAAGGGCCCTCCGCCACAGACCTGACGGCCTCTCTTCGAAAGATGCCGCATCCCGCATGGCATGACTCCTTTCGTCAGCTCCCCCAGGAAGCCCGGGTGAGGAGCGACGCCGTGAAAAGCACAATCGCCCCCAGGCCGAGTTTCCAGAACAGTTGGTCGTCCGGGCCAAGGGGTTCCTCCTTCGTGGTGATCTCCCTGGGGGACGCTTCAATGGCCTTCATGACCCGCATGAGGGCAGGCTTCGAGAAATCGCTGACGACCAGGTACGTCCCTCCCGTTGCCTCCACGCGGTGCTGGAGTTCCTCCCGACTCGCCTCGACGCTCACCAGGTAGACCCGGATGCCGACCGCCCTGGCGAACTGGAGGAGGAGTCGTGGTGAGACGTTCGGGGGGTCTGCCGTCTCGGAGACGAACCCGTCGGTGAAGCCGACGATGATCCGCCCGGTCCCCCTCGCCCGCCCGAGGATCGGGGCGAGCGCCTTGGAGGGGGACCACACCTCCTGCGGCTTCTGTTCTAAGAGGGAGGCCCGAAGCACCTGGAGGTCCTCATCGGAGAGGAGGGGGCCCAGGAGCGCCTCAACTCCTGCCCAGAGGCCATTCCCGATCTCCGTTCCGCCTCCCAGGCCCCACTCGCTCGTTGGCTGGATGAGGGCCAGGTGGTCCTTGACGGCCTCGCGGGCCGAGACGGGGGGAAGCTCGACGAAGGCCGTATCGGAAAAGTAGGCCAGACCGACCTTCTCCCGCCCGGCGGTGCCGGCCCGGGAGAGGAGCGCCTCGGCCATAAACCCAGCGAAGTCGCGCACTTGTTCGAACCTGGTCGGCCCGGTTGTTGTGTACCCACCAAGGGATCCGCGACCGACCTGCATGGACGCCGACCCGTCGAGGACGAGGACAACCCGGAGCGCCTCCTCTTCCCGCCGAACGAGGCGGCGTTCCTGATAGGGGTAGGTGAGGGCAAAAGCGATGGTGAGGAGCGTGAGGGAGGTGAGGGTCTGCCCCAGGCCCCGCCGGGCACTTTGGGAGATCTGGAGGACGGTCCCGGCACGCTGTCTTGCCTCCCGGAGGAGGGCAGGGATCACAGGGTGATCGATCCGGGGGCGCTTCAGCAGCCAACCGGCGAGTCCAAGGATGACCAGGGATGCCAGGAAGATTGCCCAAGGGAACCGGAAATGGAGGGATGGGGCGACCGCATGCAGGAGGTGAAGGGCCAGGGCATTCAGGGAGTCCACCATCAGATCCTCCCCGTCGCCGGTACCCCCACGCCTCCATGCCTGCGGGAAAAGCCCCATGCGAGGCTGGGAAGGGCCCGGATGAGGGCTGCCCGGAGGACCTCCCCCTCGTCGTGGTCAAAGGGGACCCGGGCGTAGCGGGCGAGGCTGGCGAGGATGAAGAGGACGACCACGTCCGAACGGGGGGGCTGGGGCCCCTTCCCTCGTCGCTCACCTCGGAGGATCTGAAGCAGGGCCTCCTTCTCCACCCTCTTCTCGAGCCAGGTAGCCGGTTCGGGGAGGCCCAGGGCGCTGGCGAGGGCGTTGGCGGTCGGCTGAAGCGCCTCGCCCCGCACCACGGCGAGGTAGTGGAGGAGCCTTTCCTGAAAGGCCTGGGGGAACTCCGGGAATGGGACCCACCGGACCATCCAGAGTCGGCCGTAGGCAGCCCAGCGGATCCCCCACTGCCGGAGCCGCTGGGAGAGCCATCGCCCTAAGGGCAGGCCGATCATCCCGAGGGCGGCGAGGACGAAACCCAGGCCGATGATGCCGGCGATGCCCGCTGCGATGGAGAGCCGTTCAGACCGCTCTGTGAGGGAGCGTTCGAGACCGAACCACGTCCTGGTCCGCTCGCGGACCCAGGTGGTCACTTCGCGCTGCCAGGGGCGAAGTTCCCCCCCAGGCTTCTTTGCCTGCTGCCTGTGGGCAGGCTTTTGTACCACCGGTGGTTTCGGGAGGGGGCGAGCCCCAACAGGCTCCCGCACCTCGACCGGCAGGGTGGGATGGACCATCACCGTGATCGGCGGGGTCACCACCGTGATGGTCCCACCCTCCAGCAGGGTCACCGGGATCGCCAGCGGCCCCACCGTCCACGGCCGACCCACGAAGAAGAGTTGGACCAGGAACCGGGCCTGCTGGACAGTCCATTTCCCGAGGCGGAAGGTACAGGTCGGGACGCTCCAATCTTTGACCTGACAGCGAATCAGAGGCCGGCCCCCCTCGGGGTCTCGGTAGCCCCACGGCTCCTTGCGGGGGTCCTGGATGTCCACCCTTATGCTGAAAGGAGGGAGGTCCCAGAAGGCTTTTCGAAGGTCACTCACGAGCGTATTCGGGTTGAGCGCGGCTTTGTACCCTCCCTTCGTCCGCACCTCTACGATCACGAGGAACGGGTCACCGATCGTCACGGCCTCCTGCTGTCGGGGCAAGCCATGGGCCATCACCCACGCCGCAGCCTGGGCCTTCGGCTCGAGGGGGACGAGGATTGGGATCGCCTCCGCGACGGCGATCTCCCGGGAGAGGAGCTGGGCGATGGTGAAGACCGGTGCCCCCTTCTGGGCGACCCAGAGGACCGTCTGCCCAGTCCCTGGCTGCGGGACAGAGGACCCGCCGAATTCCTCCTGGACCCGATGAAAGATCTCCCTTTGAACCGTCTCGTTCACCCAGGGGGCTTCCTTGAACCGGACCCGGATCATCCCGTTTACCCCCACCCTCTCCCCCTGGTGGAGGTAGACCGGTGAAACCTGCTCAACAAGGTCCGCTCGGAGAAGTGTGTTGATCGTCTTCTCCATGGCCCGTGCTGAGAGGGGCTCCCGAAAGGTGAGGATCGTGAGCTCCTGGAGGAAAGTCACCCGGGAGAGATCCTGGAGGTGTTCAATCGAGGCGAGCGGGGGGAGGCCCTGGAGGATCGCCTGGAAGACCTGGCCCTCACGGGCTTGGCGGGCGATCCAGACCGCCAGTTTTGACCGATCAATCCCCAGGAGGGGACGATCCCACCCACCCTCGCGGAGGATCGGGCGGTCTGTCAAGAGCGTCTCAGGGTAACCGGCAGTCCTTGGTTTCTTCTCCGACGCTACTGGCCTAGGCTCTGCCCCCTGTTCCGTCGGTTTCGTCCCCGAGACCTCGGCGGACGACGGGTCGAACCCATAGAGAGGTCCGCTCATGATCCAGACCGAAGGGGCCAGGACGCCGAACAAGATCAGGAACGGCCAGATCTTTCGGGACATTGCTTTTCCTCCCTGGACACCCCCTCAGACCGAGGCGCTAGGGGCTCCCTTGGAGCTGGAGGGTCCGCCGCTCGAGGTAATCGAGGAGCCCATGGATCGGCCGCGGCTCGTCGGTAAAGAGGACGAGGAAATCTGTCCGCGGGCCTGCGGCCCGCCGAAGCCGTTCAAGCCGGCTGGTACAGGTTTTAGCGTAGTCCTGATGAAAGCGCCTGGAGAAGGGGTAGGCGATCCCTCGACGGCCGGATCGGCTCCGAAGCGGCACGCTCGCCCGGGCGGGGCCGAACTCCCGCTCGAGAGGGGTCAGGCAGGCGACCGAGACGACGTCGTGCTGATCGGCGCGGAGCCCCTGGATCGCCCGGGAGAACTCGTCAAGGGTCATCTCCTCAACGGCAGGAAAATTCGAGAGGATTCCGATGAGGGTCGGGCGATCGAGACGGCCCTGGAGGGCGCGGAGGGCCCGGGTGAGCTGCCACGTTGAGGCGGCGGGCATCCTCTGAAACTGACGCACCGTGAAAGCGAGCTCCCCTTCATCCAGGCTCGGCGGCACCCATCGGGTCGCTGTCCCGACGAGGAGGGCCCCGGCCGGGTCCCCCGAGGTGATGGCCGAATACCAGAACGCCGCGGCCAGCTCAGGGTAGAGATCCCGGGGAGACCGCGGGTGGCCGAAGTCCACGCCGGGGGCCACGTCAAAGACGATCACCACGGCCAGCTCCTGCTCCCGAAGGGCCTCCCGGACAACGTACTCGCCACTCCGGTAGGACTCGACCCAGTCAATGTCCTTCGGGGCATCACCCGGTTCAAAGGGCCGGAGGCGTTCGAGGTCATACCCTGGCCCGATCCGACGGCTGGGATGCATGCCGGTCACCTGACCCTGGACGAGCCGGGAGAGCCAAAGCTCTACCTCGCGGATGGGCGGGATAAGGTTTTGCCTCATGGCCGGACCTCCTTTAACAGCTCCTCGATGAACCACCGGAAGAACGCCTCTTCCGAGCCAAAGGCTTGGAGGGCGAGGCTCCGCCCCTCCCGGGTGAGGGGAATACGGTGGTTCAAGACCGGAAAGGCCTCGTGGGCGACGTGGTCCGGGAGGACCGTCCGGCTCCCAGAGGCCGCCGCGGCGACCCGGGAGGCGCTGAAGAGGGCGTTCATCCCCCGGCCGGAGATGCTCTCCCGGTCGAAGAGGCGGGCCCCCGGATCGAGCGTTTTCCTGAGGCCGGCGAGGAACCGGAGGGATTCCTCCTCGCTCGGGGCGAGGACGAGCCGGGCCATGTATTGGAGGACAGGGGGAGGCACCTCGATGGCCGACGAGAGCCACTCTCGAAGGATGAGCATCCGCTCGATGGTGGTGACGGGTGTGATCGGCTCCTTCGCGACCCGCATCTCGAGGAGCGGCAACTCGACCAGCTCATCCGCTTGAAGCTTGTGGAGGAAGAGGCGCTTCGTAAAGCGGTCGAGCTGGGGCGAGGGAAGGGCATAGGTCCCCTCCCGAAACCCCTCCAGGGTGTTCTGGGTCGCCACGACCAGGTAGATCCCGTTCAGGAACTTGGCTTCCCGTCCAACGGTGTACACCCCTTCCGTCATCGGCTCCAGGAGGGCCGCCTGGACCTTCGTGGTGCCCCGGTTGATCTCGTCGGCCAGGAGGACATCCGTCTCGATGGGACCCGGCCTGAAGAGGAACTCGACCGCGCCATCATCTCGCTTGACCGGCAGCTCGAAGCCGATCAGGTCCTTCGGGGTCAACTCCGGGTGGAACTGGATCTTCTGGTTCTCACCGCCGATCAAGGCCGCCAGGATAAGCATGGCGCGCGTCTTCCCGACGCCAGGAGGGCCCTGGACCAGGATGTGCCCGAAGTTCGTGTAGGGTTCGTAGATGAACCCATCCCCGACACTTCTTCGCCGGTGGGTGACGTGGTTCCAGGTGAAGGGAGCCCCCGCCAGGTGGTAGGCGAACTCCTCCAGCTCCTTCCCCACCAGCCGCCGCCGGAGTCCAGCGACGAGGTTCCAGAACACCTCTTGGAACTCCTCCAGGCTTGGCTCGATCTTCTCGTCAATCCTCTTCGAAACCCGTTCAATTTGAACTGGGGCAAGGACGGGCATTGCCGTACCCCTTTAGAGAAGGCTGTTGGGATCAATGGCCATCACGAAGACCCCAGCGGGACCTGGAGAATTCGGGTCCCTGAGGTTGGCATCATCCGCCCTTCGGCGGATGCCAAACTTGTCATACCAGGCAATGGACAAAAGCGTCCCCCCCTGACTGTAGGCCTCAGCATAATCAACTGGCCGGTTCGTTGTGGGATCATCGTAGAGGAGCAGGACAAGTCTCCCATCGACCGGGAGAGGGGGGAGCGGCCGGAAGCCGGATTTGTCCGGCACCTCCCTCGGGACCAGGACGGTCTGGCCCGCCGCCGTCGTGAGCGCCTTCATCGCCTCGGCCTCCAGTGCCAGGGGTGAGGAGACAAGGGACGCGACGAGGAGGAACGGAACGATCAGCGTCGTCAGGGGCCGGTGCTGCTCTCGCCTTGAAGGCCCTGGGCCTGAACGGTTGGTACCGCTGGTGAAGATGACATGCCAAGCTTTCATCGTTGACCCTGCCTTCCCGCCAACGGGCTGCATCGGCTGCTAGGAGCCGTCGAGCAGCAACATCGGCGTTTCATGGTTCCTCTTGTAATACGCCGGTCCGCACAGGTGGTTCACTGCTGCAAAGTTGCGGAGCCTTGCGATCCTTTCGGGCTTCGCGCCCATCGGAACCGGTGTCCCGTCCTTTCTATCCCTTCAGATGAGGGGTTGGCAGTGAAAGATGCTCGCAGTTTTGTGCAACCGTTCACAGCCCTTGTAGAAAGGCGGGCGCATCCTTTGGGTGAAAGGAGGCATCTAATCTTATGGCGGAACGCCGGTCTCTGAAGCCTTCCGACAGCGAGCTGGTCGAGCGGGTGAAGGCGGGGGATGAGGCTGCCTTCGAGGCGCTCCTGGAACGGTATCAGGACCGGGTGTACCGCTTGGCGAGAGGCTTAACCCGGGACCCCCGGGATGCTGAGGAGGTCGTCCAGGAGGTGTTCCTCACGATCTATCGAAAGATCCACAGCTTCGAGGGGAGGGCGGCTTTCAGCACCTGGCTCTACCGGATCACAATGAACGTCACCTTAATGATGCTCCGGGGACGGGGGCCGGAAGACCCGGGTGTCGTTGAGGCGCTCCTGCCCTCCTTTACGGCGGAAGGGCGGCATGCGCAGATGGTCCATGACTGGACTAAGACTCCCGAGGAGCACCTGTTGCAACAGGAGGTACGGGAGGCGGTGCGGCGGGGGATTGCAACCCTCCCGGCCGAGTACCAGGCGGTCCTGGTGCTTAGGGACCTGGAGGGGCTCTCGAATGGGGAGGTGGCAGAGGTGTTGGGGCTGACCGTCCTGGCGGTCAAGGCCAGGCTCCACCGGGCCCGCCTGGCACTACGGGCCCTCCTGGAACGCCTCTTTCAGGAAGAAAGGGGTAAACCGGGCGCGGCGCCTACAAGGTAGCCAATGCTCGGGGAGGGGGTGATGATCACCTGTAAGGATCTGGTGGAGTTCCTGGTGGATTATCTCGACGGGACCCTGGAGCCGGAGACTGCTCGGGCCTTAGAGGAGCATCTTAAGGATTGTCAGAACTGCCAGGCCTTCCTTAACACCTATAAAGCGACCCTGGCCTCTCTCAAGGAGCTGGCCTGTGAGGAGATGCCGGCGGAGCTGCGTGCCCGGCTAGCAAGCTTCCTCAAAGCGCGGATCCGTCGTGAAGGGGGATTCAGGGGCTCACCATCCCCGCCGTTTTGAAGTCCCTCAGGCCCTATGTCAAGCTGTGCAAGGAAGTCTTTGGGGAACCGCCGACCTCCGAGAGTGCCCTCAAGGCAATCGCGGCTTTTGAATGGCATCCTCCCACTCCCAAAGGGAGCGCCCTCAGGGTAGGTGAGGACGAGGATAGGATAGTTTTGGGGGTGCCAAGCGGATCCTTAAAGGGAGTAGGTTGTACCCCAGATGATGCGGAAGTTCTCACCGGTGCCGCCGAAGCCGTTCCCCACCCCTGTGTTCATGTAATCGTCCCGGAGGTAGTGAAACTCCAGGGCCATACTGATGGCGGCATTCAGGTTCAGGTGGGCGCCGATAAGGGCGACCCGGCTCCGCTGGACCTGGGTGTTAATCCCTGAAACCGTCGTGGTCCCCGGGGGGAAGCTGTTGGTCCACTCCCCCACAAGCTGCCCGTAAAGCATAAGGGTCTCCAGGGGGTTCCATTGGATCGTGAGCCAGGCGGCGTGGTCTTTCACGTTGAAGAAGCGGTTATCCCTCAGGGTGGCCGGGTTTCCATCCTCTCCGGGTGTCATGGCGATCCCCATGAAGTGGCCTCCAAACTCACCATCCATGTTCTCGGAGTACCAAACCTCTCCCTTGACCGAGAGGACCCCTTTCCGCTTCTCCGTCCTGGTCCCGATGATCGGGAGGTTCAACGATCCCAGGATCGCCCATCCGGTCTTCTTGATCTTTGGGCCGACCCCTGTCGCATCACAGCCCGGGAGGCTACACCGGGAGGTCAAAAGCACCTCAGGGTTGACAACGGCTCCAACCCCCACCTCGAAAGGGATCAGGCCGCCGTAGTAGTTGTTCCTTCCTAAAAAGTCGCTTTGAAATTTGATCGCCCCGCCGAAGCTCGGGATCCCCGACTGGGAGGCGACCCCTATCTGGGCGGTTCCGGCAAAGGTCCTGACCCCCACGTTGCCGAAGAGCTCCGAGTTCGGTTGCTGGAGGGCTACCCCGATGGTGAGATTGTTCCCCTCCCCCATAGGGAGGACCGTTGTGACCGACACCAGGGGAGAACGGGCGAAGTGGGCTCCGGCCCCTAGATGGACCTCGTCCTGGGTCGTCTCGGGGACCAGAAGGACGTGGGGCGGGACGGCCTGGCCGATGACCACGCTCAAGTCCCCGAACTTGGTGACGGCCTTGGGCCAGCCTATCTGCCAGTACAGGTGGCGGAGCCGGGGGGCGAGGAGGACGGTGTTGGTGTTGTTCACGGACCCGGCCGGTCCGATGGTGCCGATGAAATCGAATTCAAAGAACCCCCGGCTGAAGCCGCCCCACAGCCCCGGTCCCCTGACGAGGAGATTCAACTCGCTGTTGGCGGCGGTGAAATCGACATTGACCGCCCGCGCCGAGGCCGCCGTTCCCGGAGTGATCCCATCATTTACGGCGCACGTGACCCCGTCCAGGGTGGTGCAGATCGGCCCCCGGGGCGGGGTAATGATGTTCTCGAACCCCCCCATGTCCGAAGTGTCGTACAAGAGGTCGGAGGCAATGAAGCCCCCCAGGACAAACTCAAATCCCTTCGCCGTGAAGGCAGGGGTCTCCCCCTTAATTGTTGGGACTTCTGGCGTCGTGCTCAGGGCTTGGGCCCAGGCCCGGTCCCTGCTGCTAAAGGCCAGGCCCAAGAACACCAAAGACATCACTAAGAACCCCCTCTTTCGCATCGTTCCCTCCCCTCTTTTCTCCATAGGATTCCTGAAAAGTCTCTCAAGGGTGCCTCTTACCCCCCGATGGGCGAACAGGTCTCAGGTCGAGGGTGGCCCGCCGGTTCACCTGACAACGATGGTTCCCATGGGCACTCCGGCCGGTGGCCCGACTTGACCGCCCATGCCTCCCCTCATGAACACGACATAGTGGTACGTCCCGGGCTCGACGAAGCAGAGGCTGGCCGTCCCCCCGACCGGGATGATCCCCGAGGTGTAGGCCCCATCTTCATTCAGCCGGAAGCGGGTGGGGGCCACACAGGCCAGGCGCACCTCGTCCCCTTCAGCAAAGTACACGTTCGCGGGTTGATCCAAGACGGTCCAGATGACCGTATCGCCTCGCTGGATCTCGATCCTGGCCGGGTTGACCTCCCCACCAGCGATCGTGATGATCCTTGTAACACCGGTGGGCTTCACCCCCCGCTCCTGGGCCCAAGCGGTGACGGACACCAGCATGAAGGCGAGAGACAACAGCCAGAAGCTTTTCAAGAGCCACTCCCGCATGGACGGTCCTCCGCTTTGGTGTGAGGTTTGTCAAGAGGCGCTTGGCCTGCTCCTTCCAGGTCCCCTCCGTTATCGGACAATGATGGTTCCGGTCAGGGTGTCCCGTCCAGGACTGAGGGAATCCACCCCGAGCCAGGGGGAGACGACGTACTCATAGCGCCCGGGCTCGATAAAGCAAAGGCTGACCTTGCCCCCCGGGAGGATGACCCCTGACAGGTACGTCCCGCCGTCACCAGACTCGAGGGGAGTAGGGGAGGCGCAGGTCAGGAACACTAAGGTCCCCTCCTCTTGGAAGGCAATGGTCACCGGCTGATCGAGGATGAGCCAGCTCACCTTGTCTCCCCGGTTGATCTCTAGGGTGGGGTCTGAGAGGGTCCCTCCCGTCACGGTGATGGTCCAGGTGGCCTTAGGCGGGATAAGGTGGCAGGTCACCTCCTGGGCCAAGGTCCAAGGGACCTGGAAAGCCAGCGAAGCGATCAGGATCCCTCCCAGCAAGGCTTTTAATCCAGCAGGCATCGTCCCCATGGGAGCACCCTCCTTCCTGCCTGGACACCCAGGGTAGGCGAGGAAGAGTCGGGAAGGTTGTAGGCGATCAGATGGCCATCATCCGGCGGGCTAACCTGACCAGATCATCTTCGCCCAGATTGGAGACCATCGAGTAGAGAAGCTCCTCCCGTCTCCAGACGAGGACATTGAACCCTTTATGCCTGGAGGTTAAAAAGCGTTGGCCTTCAACCTCTAGCCGTCTCTCCCCCGAGACTTTCATCCCGTTGCTTCGTAGGATAAAAAGGGTGGCAAGGGAGGGCCCTTTTCTATAAACCAGACAAGCGACCTTTCGGTCGAGGAAGTAGGTCAGCTCGCCCCCCACCAGCTTGAACCCCTCCCCAATCCCCGGAGGGATGGTCAACCCGAAATCGAGGCTCCCCCGGAACAAGGGGAAAAGCTGAGCGGGATGAACGGTCTGGGGTCTATCTTGCTCCATCCGAAGGAGGACCCGGATATGCTGGTTGACAGCCTCGGCGAAGAGAGGGGAGGGGGTGTTAGGGAACCTGGCGAACATAAGGCTGATAATAAGGATCAAGAGGGTGGCGAAGGCCATTATGAGGGGATGGGCCTGGAAGAAGGAAAGCCCCTCTCGGAACCATCCTTTCCCCTGGGAACCTCCTGCGAAGAGAAGCTCTACACGGGCCCTGAGCTCGGCGGGAGCCCTGTGACGGGTAGCCCTTTCCTGGATCAAGGTCTTGATCTCTTTCTGGCGGTGGAACTCCTCACCACAACCGGGGCAGATGGCCAGATGGGCTTGGAGGAGGGAGGCCTGATCTTCATCCAGGGTGCCTTCCAGCGCATCGGCCAGATACAGAAGGGACTCACGGCAGTCCATCATCAACGGGTTCCTCAGCCGCTGTAGTCCTTGAGAAGTTCCTTTAACAGGCGTCGACCACGGAAAAGCCTGGACTTCACCGTCCCCTTAGGGCAGCCGAGGGCGTCAGCCACCTCTTCCTGGGAAAGGCCTTCCAGGTCTGAAAGGATGATCGTGGCCCTGAATTCCTCCGGGAGCCTTGCTAAGGCCTTATCAATGTCAGACCGGACAAGGCCTCTCCAGGGCCCTGACGCTCCGTCTCCTCCCAGGTCTTGTCCCTTGGGATCCTCGTTGGTCCTAGCAGGAGCTCCTCCCGGGGGATCGTTAAGGGAGCTCCAGGCTGGCTCCCTCTGTTTCTTCCGGTACCGATTGAGGTACGTGTTTCTCATAATCTTAAACAACCAGCCCCTAAGGTTCGTTCCCGGTTCGTACTGGTGGTAAAATCGGAGGGCCCTCAGGTATGTTTCCTGGACGAGGTCTTCGGACTCCTCCCGATTCCTGGTTATCCAGAGGGCAAGGTTGTATAGAGAATCCATATGGAGTAGGGCTTCCCGTTCGAACGCTGTCCTACGAGGTTCTTGATCCTTGAGAATCCACATGTTCGGCTCCGCCGAGATCTCGGCTAGAAGGGTAGGGGAGGGAGAACCCAAAAACTGTGAAGCCCTTCACTAAAGACGCTTTTTCTCCCCGAGCCCTGGAGGTTGGCAGGAAGAGGCGA
>CAZHST010000028.1:0-37983 GCA_964535215.1 uncultured bacterium | reverse complement strand
CGTGGGAGCTGGCCCTCCGGGGGATGCGCCTCGATTTTAACTCCGATGACCCCTTGGACTTCGCTGATGGGAACATCACCAATGGGATCACTGGGGGGGGAACCACAGCCGAGAATGGGGCCACGGGTTTAACCGTCGGGCTGAACTGGTACCTCAACCGACAGACCCGGCTGATGTTCAACTGGACCCACTACTGGTATGATAATGAGCTGGGCACCCCCTTCAGTTGCAAGGGAGGGGGGACCTGCACCCCGACAACCCTTCAGCCAGGGGACAAGACCTCCTGGGAGATCCTTTCCCGGATGCAGATCTGGTTCTAGAGACCGATGGCTAAGACGGTCCGCCGCTGGCTCCTTCCCGAGCAACCGAGGGTCTTTCCAAAGGCCCGGGCTTGGTCCATCGCGTTTCGCACCCTCCACCTGGCCGCCTTTGGAACCTTCCTCGGCGGCCATGCCTTTCAGGTGGAAGCCGGGAAGCTTTTGCCATCCCTTTGGCTCACGATCTTAAGCGGCCTTGGCCTGATCGCCCTGGAGGTGTACCGAGAGGGCCTCTACTGGTTTGTGTTGGGCAAGGGGATCTTGGTGCTGATCAAGCTGGCCGTCCTGCTCCTGATCCCCGTTTTCTGGGAGGCCCGGGTGGTTCTCCTCCTCGTGGTGGTGGGGATCGCCTCCATCGGCTCCCACATGCCGGCCTGCTACCGCCACTATTCCCTCCTCCATCAAAGGGTGATCGAACCGGGAGAAGCCCTCCACCGGTCGACTCAGCGCAGCGGGTGAAGCCTGCCGGGAAGCCGGCGATGCAGATATATGGTGGCGAAGTCGCTGATACTCCCTCAAAGGGTAGAGAACTGCTCGCGAAAATATGGACAGCTGTGGACAAATTGGTTATCCTATTCACATGAAGCTAAGCGAGTGGGCCAAAAAACAAGGCATCTCTTACAAGACCGCCTGGCGCTGGGTCCGACAAGGGAAGATGCCGGTTCCCTTCGAACAGACGCCTACAGGCACGATCCTGGTAAAGGAGCCTGAAACCCCCTCCCATGCCGTGGCCCTCTACGCCCGCGGGTCAAGCGCGGATCAGAAGGCGGACCTGGACCGGCAGATGGCCAGGCTCGTGGAGTATGCGAGCCAATAGGGCTGGGCCGTCACAAAGGCGGTCTCCGAAATCGGCTCTGGCCTGAATGGACCCAGGTCCAAGCTCATGCGCCTGCTGTCGAATCCCAATGACTGTGGCCACCCCCGGCCACCGGGGGAAAGATTGCGACGGTATCGCCTTCATGCAAGGGGATATTCTTGTCCAGTTGGTGGATACCGTTCACGAGGGTCAGATGGGCAAGCTCTGGAGGGATGCCCAGTTGGCGGATCAGCCCGGCCAGGGTCAGCCCTTCGGCCACCTCCAGCACCGCACTTTTACCTGTGGTCCCTGGTGGCAGATACCGGGTCAGGGTGGCGAAGAGCCGCACCTCGATCTTCACGGCTGCACCCCCCGTAGGCCAACATGGCCTTTCCCAGGTTGAAGGGGGCCCAGCTTATGGAAGCCTTCCACCGGGTCAGGTTGGCCTGCTGCCGGATCATGGCCTGGAGGAGGCCGATGTCCTTGATCTCACCAACCAGAATGGCCCCGGCCAGCCGCCCGTTGCGAAAGGCCAGTTTCCGGTAGGTCCGACGGGCCGGTCCTCGATGGACCTGGACGACCAAGTCCTCACCCTCAAACAGGCCAACCGAGGCCAGGGGCAGTCCCAGGACGTCCAGCGTATTCATGTTCAGGCTCCCCGGGTACGTGATCTGAAGACCTGTCATGTTCAGACCGGCGACCCGCCCCTGGTCTACTGCCGTCGGCCAGATGGCATGGACGGCCCGTTCACCGGTGGAAAAGTCGTACCCTTCCGCCACGTCCCCGGCGGCATAGATGTGGGGGAGGCTGGTCCTTAAGTGTTCGTCCACCAGGATACCGGTGGCGGTATCCAGGCCACCCGTGCGGGCCAAGTCCAGGTTGGGACGGACGCCGGTGGCGGTAATGATGAGATCGGCCGGCAGGGTGCGTCCGTCGTCCAGCACCACCTCCTGACGCTTCCTGCGCTTCCCGGCCGGCCTGACTTCGGCCACCTGGCGGCCGGTGAAGACCCGCACGCCCCGCCCTGTCAGGGTTTCCTCCACCAGATGGGCTCCTTCGGCATCCAGAATACGGGGCAGCACCTGAGGCAAGGCTTCAATGACCGTGCAGCGCATCCCCCCCTTGACCAGGGCATCCACAGCCTGCATCCCGATAAAGCCGGCGCCGATGATCACGGCTTCACCCCCTGACCGGATCATGGCCAGGATGCCCCGGACATCCTCCAGGGTCCACAGGTTGAACACCCCCGGTTGCTCGAGACCGGTGACGGGGGGGCGCCAGGGCGATGCCCCGGTGGCGATGAGCAGCTCGTCGTAGGGAAGGATCCGGCCGTCGGCCAGGGTGACCTGCTGCGTATGGGGGTCCACTGCTGTTGCCCGCTGCCCGTACAGGACCTCCACCCCCAGCCCTTCGAAGTACCCATCGGGGAAAGGGTACAGGACCTCCTCGCCCACCTTCCCCTCCAGCCAGTAGGAGAGAAGCATGCGGGCATACGGGGGTGCCGCCTCGCCGGAGACCAGGGTGACGGTCCCGTGGGGGTCGTGGGTGCAGATGGCCTGTACCGCGCTCCAACCGGCAGGGCCGGAGCCGAGAATCACGTAACGCCTGCCCATAGCGTCATCTTCCTGGACCCCCGTCCTCCCTCTACATGCTGGCAAGCCCCAGTTCGGCCAGTTTTTCCCGTGTCGGCACCCCCTGCTCGTCCCAGCCGCGAAGCCGGTAGTACTCGGGGAGCATCTCACCCAGCCGGTTCACCTGCCCCTTGGCCGGGCCGGCCGGGATGGGCTCCTCCAGCAGACGCTTGGGGAGCGTGTCGTCGGCCGCTGTGAAGCCGGCCCTCAGGTTAAAGAGACGCTCCAGGTTCCAGATCCGTTCCCCAATCTGGAGCAGGTTGTCCTGGGTGTAGCCGGCCCGGGTGGCCGTCTCCAGAAGGGCCTGGATTTCTGGCAGGCCGATGGCGAAGGTCGTGAAGAGGCACAGGCCGCTGCTGTCCACGACAGCCGTCAGATCCTGGAAGAGTTTGTCCAACCCGGCCTTGCCCTCGGTGGTAGACGGCTCGACCTTCTGGGGGATGCCGAACACCTCAGCTGCAATGGTGTAGCCCCGCACGTGGCAGGCACCCCGGTTGGAGGTGGCGTAGTTGAGCCCCATCCCCTGAGCGCCCCGCCCGTCGTAGGCCGGGAACTCCTGCCCCTTGACGCCCATGAAGAACTCGGGATGGCCGTACTTCTCACACAGCCGCTTGGCGCCTAAGGCCAGCTCGTTCCCGAACCCCTCCCGCTTGCCGGTCGCCTCCACCATCTCCACCAGGGCTGTGGCGTCCCCGAAGCGCAGGGGACGCCCCGTCTCCTTGTCGGTAAGAATCCCCTTCTCGTACATCTCCATCGCCGCCGCCAATGTCGCCCCCATCGAGATGGGGTCCATGCTGTACTGGTTGCAGAGGAAGTTCGCTTTGGTGACGGCGGCTAGGTCGGAGACACCGGTGTCGGCCCCGAGGGCCCAGGCGGCCTCGTACTCCGGTCCCTCATAGGCGCCGGGGTAGCGGGGATCGGGGATGCGGCTCACCCGGCCGCAGGCAATGGGGCAGGCAAAGCAGCCCCGGTTTCGCACCAGCAGGGTAGCAGCCAGGGTCTCGCCGCTGATCCTGTCGGCATGCTCGAACTGCCCCTCCTGGAAGTTCCGCGTCGGCAGGAAGCCGGCCTGATTGATGACGTTCATCACCACTTCCGTGCCGTAGGTGGGGAGGGCCTGGCCGGTGACGGCCGAGGCTTTGAGCTTGGCCAGCGTCTCCAGGGCGGCCTGCCAGAAGCCGTTCGGATCGGCGACCTTCACACCCCTCGTGCCACGGACGGCTACCGCCTTCAAGTTCTTGGAACCCATGACGGCCCCCACCCCGGAGCGGCCGGCGCCCCGATGTTTGTCGTTCACCACACAGGCGAAGAGGACCTGCTTCTCGCCGGCCGGTCCGATGCCGGCGATCTTGGCCTCGGCGTCGGTCTCGGCCCGGATCAGGTCCTCCGTCTCCCAGGTGGTCCTCCCCCACAGGTGGCCCGCATCGCGGAGTTCGACCTGGTCGTTGTAAATCCACAGGTAAACTGGCTTTTCGGCCCTCCCCTCGAAGATGATCAGGTCGTAGCCGGCAAATTTCAGCTCGGCCGGCCACTGCCCCCCGGCGTTGGAGGCAGCGATGGCCCCGGTGAGGGGCCCCTTCGTCACCACCATGTACCGGGCGCCGCAAGGGGCGCCGGTGCCGGTCAGGGGGCCGGTAGCCAGGATCAGCTTGTTCGCCGGGCTCAAAGGGTCCACGGTCGCGACGCCCTCTTCGTAGAGGTAGCGGGTGGCCAGACCCCGCCCGCCGATGTACTCCCGGGCCCACTCCATGTTCACAGCTTCCCTGGTCACCTCACCCCGGGTGAGGTTGACCCGCAACAGGGTTCCCGTCCAGCCGTTCATGCCCGCACCTCCTGATAGCTCTCGATCAGCCGGCGTGACCAGGCCTGCCGCTTAGCCAGCACGGCGGTATCCTGCTCCTGATAGAGCAGGGCCCCGGTGGGACAGAACCTGACACAGGCCGGATCGCCTTCGCACAGCTCACACTTGTAGACCTTCCCCGTGTCAGCGTTGTACATCACCTGACCGAAGGGGCAGGCCAGGGTGCAGATCCGGCACCCGACGCACCTGAGCGGGTTGACCACCTCGCGCATCAGGGCCCTATCCCGGGTGATGGCACCAGCCGGGCAGGCATGGCGGCACCATGCCTCGTCGCACTGGAAGCAACTCAGGGGGGTATAGAACGCCTCTTCGTCGAAGATGGCCACCTGGACCCGGGATTTCGCCGGATTGAACTCCCCCTCCATGCGGAAGGAGCAGGCCAGCTCGCACAGCCGGCATCCGGTACACTTCCGGGGGTCGAAAACCAGCATCTTGGCCATGTTTTCCCCTCCCTATGATCACGTTCATCCCGTCGCCAACCGCACCCATCCCTGCCTTTGTCCTGAGGAAGTGCAGGTTGGGGATGCTGGGGGTGATGGGTTCAACGTAAATTCAACTGATGGGTTTGTAAATAGGATGAATGACCTATTTTTCTAGGATGGTGGCACTAAAATTCGAGGCGAGCCTCCACGAACCTGTCAAAGGCCCTCCTCTCCTTGAAAGGCGTCCTCAGTCAAGGATGTCATAGAGCTCCCGCCGTGAGAGCGGCCCCAACGTCGTCCAGGTCCGCTCCATCCAGGCCAAAAGCTCTGGTGAATCCAGGAAAAGCCCCCAGGCCTCCTCGTCCTCCCACTCCGTCAGCATCAGGAGCTTACAGGGATCCTTCCTGGACCGGAGGAACCGTCCGCCCTTGTAGCCCGGCCATGCCCTGGCCAAGGTGAGGACCTCCTGAAGGGCCTCAACCTTCCCGTTGACCTGACCGGCGGGGACCCGGACTTCCAGCAACAGGACCGGCATGACAGACTCCTTTCCGTCAAGGTTTTCCCCCTGACAGGGGACCCTCCTTGCCGCGAAAAAAAAAGAGCCGCAGGGCCTGTTCGGCGTCTTCCCTGCGGCTTACTCGATGAGGTCGGCTTCGTTCAGGAGATCAGCGCCGAAGCCGCCTGCCCGAGGGCAGACGCCGGCGCTGAATAATCACGATGGTAGAAAGCTGATACTCCCGAAGCCGTCCGTTCCCCATCCAAAAGGTTCCTCTTCTAAAGGTGCCTTTCTTGTAGCATCCCTTCCCATGCCTTGTCAAGAAAATTTTTCGTTTCCCGCTCTCCCGCCCAACGCCCCGACTCCCTGCCGCGAGGGGTCTTCCTCGGGGAGGATCCGGCTCTGCCGGCATCTGTTACGGGGTGTGGACCTTTGACTTTTGCCGGAGCAGGTCGGCCTTCCGCCGGCGGTAGGCAAAGGTCAGCTTGAGGGTAAGGAAATAGCTCAGGATCGCGAAGAGGATGGCCAGGATCGTGTTTCCCACCATGTAGACGTAAAGGCTCTTCCGGGCCGCCCCTGCCAGGATTACCCACAGCTCCTTCGTCAGGAAGGTTTGGGGGCTGAAGGTCTTGGAGAAGGTCTCCACCGCCTGGACCGTCGAGTGCCAATCCCCCCCCACCAGCATGGTTCCCAGGATCGCGCTCCCGCTCCAGAACAGGGGGGTGGTCAAGGGGTTCATGATGAGGCTCCCGATGATGGCCGCCGCCCGGTTGAACCGGAAGATCACGGCCAGGATGTACGCCAGGACCGCCCCCAGGCCAAAGGTGGGGAAGATGCCGAGGAAAACCCCCACGGCCATCCCCATGGCGATCGGCTGGGGATCGTCGTTGATCCGAAGGAGCCTTAAGTACTGATACCTGAGCCAGCGCGTGACGGCCATGGGCTACCTGTAGAAGATCCGCTTCTGATGCTTCGGGTTCACCACCCTGGCGATGACCCTGGGGACCGATGGGGCGTGGAAGATCTCCTTGGCGATCAGCCCGGCCATGATGTTGGCGTAGTCGCTCTCCGTCACGGCGGCAAAGGCATCGGCCTCCTCGACCCCGGGGTTCCGGTCGACGATCGCCCCCTGATCCCCCTCCCGGGCGAGGGAGTTGGCCAGGCATGATCCTACTTTTCCGCAACCCACGACAATGGCCTTCATCGCTCTGCCCCTTCCTTCACTTTGGGGGGTGTCACGTGGATCAGGACCCGACAGGGGGCATGGCGGGAGATGTAGTCAACGGTGGTGGCCCCGAAGAACCGATCCCCGAACCGACGCCGCTGGCTGTAGCCCAGGAGAATCACATCAACCTCCTTGACCATAGCCTCCTCCAGGATAGCCGGTCCCGCCTCCCGCGCCCGGACAAGACGGGTGGTGACCTCCAAGCCGAAGCACTCCCGGGCAATCCCCCAGGCCTTGTGCAACAGGGCCTCACCCCGCTTCAGCTCCTCCTGCACCCCTTCCTCCGAGGGGAGGGAGCCGGGAACGGTCACCACATGCAGGACGTGGACCTTGGGCCCTTCGCGTCCCCTCACCAGCATCCCGGCCAGGGCGATGAGCTCCTCCGTGTGCTCGGGGTTGCTGATGGCGACCAGGATCTTCTCCAAGGGGATCATGGGGTCCCCGGAGGTTCCGCGGGGGGTTTATCGATGATGACCTCGCAGGAGGCCCGGCGGAGGAGGAAGTTGGTTGTCCGTCCCAGGACATCCTGGCCCCCCCCGCCGCTGGGACGGAGACCGAGGACAATTAAGTCTGCATCGAGGTCTTGGGCGACATGCAGGATCCGTTCCCCGGCCTCCCGGGCCCGCTCGATCCGGGCGTCAGAAACGAGACCGTGGAGGGCGACGATCTCCTGCCCCCGTTTTAAGGCCTCCTGCGCCATGGCCTCGATCTGGGGAAGGGGAGTGCTCAAGGGAAGCGTCCGGGGGACCTCGAGGACGTAGATCAGCGCGATCTCGGCCTTCTGCTCCTGGCCCAGACGGCAGGCCAGCTCCACCGCATGCTCGGCGTACGGCGCCCCTACCGTGGGGACCAGGATCCGTTTCAACGCATCCACCGAGCGTCGGGCTTTGGCGGCGGCAGCCGGGATGGGGGCAGGGGGGTGGAGCATCCACCACAGAAGACCCCCCATCGCGGCGGTGAAGACCGCGGCCAGCAAAATGCCTAAGGGAGTGATGTGAAGCTCAGGGGTGATGGCAGGTCACCTCTTCTGATCCACCAAGCCCCGGCGTTCAGGCATTGGTGTTGGCCTTGGCATTCCTCTTCCTCTGTTTGTCCCGCTCCGCGAGGGCGACCTTGTACTGCTCCAGCAGGTCAAACTCCTCGGCGGAGAGGAGGACATCCATCTGCTCCTTCTCCCAGTTTCTCGTGACGCTTCTGAAGATGGGGAGGCCCTGCTTCCGACGGAACCAGGCGTAGTAGATGAAGCAGAGAAGAACCCATGTCGGCCCGGCGATCCGGCCGATCTCGTGGGTCCAGATCACCTCGAAAAAGATCGCGCTCATCCCCACGAGACCGATGAGGGCCAGGAGGGGGAAATCCACCTTCCGTCCCTTATACGTGATCGGGAGGTTTAACGGCATCTTGTAGGGGCGGGGCGTGTAAGGATCCTTGAACCGAAGCTTGATCAGGGCGATGAAGACCATGGTGTAGCCCAGGGTCGCCCCGAAGGCGTACATGTTCCCCAAGGTGTCCAGCGCCTTCGGGGTGAGGAAGGAGAGGACGGTTTCAAGGGCCCCCACCAGGGAAAAGATCAGGATGGTCCGGGCTGGCGTTCGATACCTCGGATGGACGGCGCTGAACCAGGGGCTGATGACCTGGTAGTGGGCCATGGAGTAGGTCAGGCGGGAGGCCCCCATCACCCCGGTGTTTGAAGAGATAAAGAGCACAATACCCCCCAAGGTTGCCGTCAGGGGACCGGCAATGGGTCCGATGAAGGGCAGGGCCTCCGCCAGCCTTGCCATCGGGTTATCCGCATGCCGGGCGAACACCTGCCAGGGGAGAAGTCCCAGCCCCAAGACGGAGAACGACGTCGCGAAGATGAAGACGCTGAAGGTCAGCGCCAGGGAGGTTCGGGGGATGATGGAGGCCGGGTGTCTCGTCTCCTGGGCGGCCTGGGAGATGGACTCTAAGCCGATGAAGGAGATGATGGCGAGGGAGGAGCCGTACATGAAATTGTGCAGGGAGGGGAACTCGGTCTTCCACTGATGGGCGACCAGCTCAGGCCTCCAGGCCAGGGCGAAGCCGATGATCACGAGGGCCGATTCGATCGCAATGATGAGGGCCCCCAACACCTCGTTGACCAGGGACGACTCCCGGATGCCGCGGATGTTGAGCCAGACGAGGAAGCTGATAAGGGCTAACGTCTCCAGGCACCAGACCGGGTTGATCCGCAGGAAAGGGCCGAGGTCTACGACGAAACGATCGATGCCGAAGCCGAAGAGGTAGGGCAGGAAGAAGTTGAGGTAACCGGCTGAGGCGGCGGCGAAGAGGGCGATGTCAATGGTGTAGTCCAGCAGAAGGGCTGATCCCGCCACGAAGCCCCAGAAGTCGCCCAACCCTCGGAGGGCAAAGTAAGGGCCGCCCCCGGCCACGGGATAAGCTGAGGCCAGCTCCGTATAGGCCAACCCGAGCATGATGTAGACCAGTCCCGCGAGGGCAAAGGCGAGCCCGGTGGCCCCCTGGGTCGCCGCCATGACGAGACCCAGGGCCACGAAGGTGTTGGCCCCGACGTCGGCATAGCCCCACATGAAGGAGCCCCAGACGGTCACATCCCGTCGAAGCTCCAGCCTGCCCGCTCCGGCGGCCGCTTCATCTTGACCCATGGAAGCCACCCCTGAATTTTACCCCCTAATGCACGAAAAGAGAAGCCAGCCGGCTTCTCTTCCCTCATGAGACGGTGCCTCTTTAGCGGAGGATTACTTTACTACCGTCGGCCGGTCCTGTCAAGAATAAGTTGCGCCACGCCTTCCCATCACGTTCCTTCAACGATTTCAGAAGCGGCCCGGCGGAGCCGATCCATGACGGCGAGGCCTAGCCCCTGCGGAGGCACCCCCTCAACGACGATGACGTCCACCCCCGCCTCGTCCAAGGCCCTCAGGGCGGCAAACAGCCCCTGGGCGTAGCCGGCGACCTCCTCAGGTAAGACCTCCACCCGGATACCGGAGGGCGTGGCCTTAAGGGCCCTCCCTCGTTGGATAAGGCCTACCCTTTGCCCGTGAGCCCGATGCGCGGCAATGACCTCTCGGGTGAGGTCCGGTGTGGGGTCTACCACGAGGACCGTTCTCGCTTGGGGCTGGTAGTGTCGGTATCTCGTGCCAGGGGAACGGCGGCGGAGACCCTCCACCGGTTTCGTCTCCACCGGGCCAACCACCGCCTGAAGCGCTTCCAGGGTGACGCCGCCCGGACGGAGGAGCACAGGGGTTGGACCGGTCAGGTCCAGGACCGTGGACTCCACCCCGATCTCCGTCGGCCCTCCGTCGAGGATCAAGGGGATCCTCCCGTCCAGGTCCTGGAGGACATGGGCGGCGGTGGTGGGGCTGGGGCGTCCTGATCGGTTGGCACTGGGGGCAGCCACGGGGGCCCCAGCCTCCCGGATGAGGGCAAGGGCCACCGGATGGGCGGGCATCCTGACCGCCAGGGTGTCCAGCCCACCGGTGACCTCGTCCGGAACAGCCGCCGACCGGGGCAGGACCAGCGTCAGGGGCCCTGGCCAAAAATGGCCGGTCAAGAGGAAGGCTTGGGGGGGAACCTTTTGGGCCAGCTCTCTTAAAAGATCCCGGTCGGCGATATGGACGATGATAGGGTTATCCGGTGGACGTCCCTTGACCTCGAAGATCTTCCGGACCGCCTCGGGCCGCAGGGCATCGGCCCCCAGACCGTAAACCGTCTCCGTCGGGAATGCGACCAGCTCTCCAGCCCGGAGCAGCAAGGCCCCCTGGGTAATGGCTCCGGCCTCCGGGTGACGGGGGTTGATGGGAACGACCCAGGTCTCCATCGTTCACTCATCCCCGGTGAGCCTCGTCAGGGCCTCGGCATACCGCTCCGCCGTCTTCCGGACGATCTCGTCAGGGAGAGGGGGAGCCGGTGGGCGCTTGTCCCATCCAATGCTCTCCAGGTAGTCTCGCACGAACTGTTTGTCGAAGCTCTGCTGGGGCCGCCCCGGTGCGTAGGCATCCTTTGGCCAGAAGCGGGAGGAATCGGGGGTCAGCAGCTCATCAATCAAAAGCAGCCGGCCATCTCCCTCTTCGATCCCGAACTCGAACTTGGTATCGGCGATGAGGATCCCCTTCCGTTCGGCTACCTCCCGGGCCCGGCGGTAGAGGGCCAGGCTGAGCCCCTTGACCTCTTCGGCCAGATCCCTGCCGAGGAGCGCCACAGTCCGTTCAAAGGGGATGTTCTCATCATGGGCCCCGTCCTCGGCCTTGGTAGAGGGGGTGAAGATTGGCTCCTCCAGCCGGGCAGACTCCTGCAACCCCGGTGGCAGGGCGATGCCGCAGACCGTCCCGCTCGCCTGATACTCCTTCCATCCTGACCCGGCGAGGTACCCCCGGACGATGCACTCCACCGGGAGCGGCTTGGCCTTCTTGACCAGCATGCTCCTCCCCGCCAGGATCTCTCGATAGGGCGTTAAGACGGCCGGGAAATCCTCGACTTCTGTGGAGAGGAGGTGGTTGGGGACCAGATCCCTGGTCACGTTGAACCAGTACCGGGAGATCTGGGTGAGGATCCTCCCCTTCCCCGGGATGCCCGTGGGGAGGACGACGTCGAAGGCCGAGATCCGATCCGTGGCCACGATCAACAGATGGTCGCCCAGATCGTAGAGATCCCGGACCTTCCCCCGCTTGTAGAGGGGGACATCGGGAAGCCTTGTCTCCAAGAGCGCTTCTTTCTCCAGCATCTAGATCATCCCTCCTTGATCTCGCTAAGGGGCGGGGAGGGCCGGGCTGGCGCCGATTCCCTCCACGGCCACCATCTCCCTTAAAGGCACGGGGTGAAAGCCACGGTTTCTGGCTTCACGGATGATCTCCGGGAGGGCCGCCAGCATGGCCTCCTGAGCCCCTTCGACCTCTCCGCCATCGTGGAGAAGGACGATGTCACCCCCTTGGAGACGGGCCGTCACCCTTCTGGCGATCCAGGCTGGGGAGCGTCCCCGGCGCCAGTCTTGAGCGGACAGGGACCAGAGGACACACCACTCCCCTAGAGCGATGGCCTCCCGGTAACCGATCACGTTCATCTGTCCATGAGGAGGCCGGAAGAAACGGGGGCGTTCCCCCAGGACCTCTGAAAGGGCTTCGGCCCCCTTCCGGACTTCGAGCCTCGTCCTCCGGGGGGAAAGCCACCAGTGACGTTGATGGCTCCAGGTGTGGTTGCCCACATCATGGCCTTGGGCCCAGATCTCCCAGACCAGGGCCGGGTGGCGCGTGGCCCGCTCCCCCACCAAGAAGAAGGAGGCGCGAACCCCATAGGTGCTCAGGATCTCCAGGCAGCGAGGGGTGTAACGGGGATCGGGTCCATCATCGAAGGTCAAGGCCACCATCCAGGGTTTGGCATTCCCCCTCCGGATGATCCGGGAACTGAAGAAGCCGAGACCGTAAGGGCTGAGGTGGTAAAGGGTGATCCCTCCGGCGCCAGAGGCGGCCAGGATCCCGAGAAGCCCTTGGAAGGGCAGTTCCATTAGCGACCTCCGTACCGGCGCAAAAGCTCCCCATGGGTGATCCAGAGGACGACGGGCTTAAGAGACCTTTTCCGGCTTCCACCCCCATAATGCCAGAGGAGCGCCCGAAAGTGAACCGTTAATCGCCACCGCTCCAGGGATCTCCTGATGGGTTGAAGTTCAAAGCCGAACCGTTCGACCCCCTTCGTGATCCAGGTCTTGCCCCTCCAGGCCTTGATCGCTTGATAGGAGGGATCCGAGGCCACGACGGAGGCCAGGGCCTCCAGGGAGAGCACCAGTTCCCTCCGGAACCGGAAAACCGTCCGGGGGTCGTGACGGTGGAAGGCCAAGAGCCGCTTGTTATGGAGATGGAGCTCCCCAACCGGCTCCCCCTCCCTGAGGATCGTTCCATCGGAAAAGGTAAGGGGCTCTCCTCGATACCATCCCAGGCCAACCCGCAGGATAGGCCCCACCTCTCGAAGGTGATGGATCTTCTCGTAGGCCCACTCACCAAGATCCCAGAGGGTACCGACACCAGGGCTCACCGGACCATCCCCCAAGGCCCGCTCCAGGATCTCCTCAGTGGCTCTTCATTGGCCCCTTGGACGAGGGCGTAGATCTCCTGAGCGGCTTCCCAAGCCGAACGGGGTCTCCCCAGGAGACGGGCCCTCTCCGCCATCCGGGCCAGCCGGTCCTTTTCCTCCAAGAGGTGACCGATGGCGTGGGGCAGAAGGGACTTGTGGTCCAAGGCGATCCCAGCCCCGTGCTGGACGATGTACTCTTTGTAAGACTCCTCCTGCCCCCCAAGGGAGGTGTGGAAGATCATTGGGAGCCCGGCCGCCAGGGCCTCGGCCACCGTAAGCCCGCCGGGCTTGGTCACGAGGAGATCGGCGGCCCTCATCCACTCATCGATCCGCTCAGCAAGGCCAAGAACCCGCACCGGGCGGGGAGAAGTCCCTTGAAGGGCCTGGACCCTTTCGTACAGCTCCCGGTTCCGGCCGGCGATGACGACCAGTTCGTAGAGGGTCCGTCCCTCTTTGATGAGGGGCTCGACGACTCCGTCAAGGCCTATCCCTTCCCCTCCGCCCATGGCCAGGACCACAGGAAGCCCTGACTGCAGGCCCAGCCTCTTTCGTACCTCCTGGCGGTCTTTGGGGAGGGCGAACTCGGGATCCACCGGGATGCCCGAAACCCGGACCCGCTCCGGAGGCACCCCTTGCTCACAGAGGTCTTCCCGCATCTCCTCAGTGGCCACCAGGTAGCGATCCACCTCCCGCTGGGCCCAGAAGGGACCGAGGCGAAAACCGGCCGGGATGGCCACCAGAGGGATGGTCAGCTTTCCCTGGGTTTTGAGCCTGGCGGTAAAGGCGTTAGGGTAGTGCTGGGTCGTCACGATGACATGGGGCCGGCTCTCCAGGATGGCCCGGTGAAGCGCCTTCAGGATGAGGCCGGAAAACACCAAGCCCTGAAGCCCCTCCCCTGGGCACCTTCTCGCCCTCCCCTCAAGCTGGTCGGTCAGATACCGGAGTAACTCCGGCCACCTGGCCACTGCTCGAAGGTAGAGGTAGAAGGAAAGCTTCGGCAGCCAGGCATCCCCCCGCTTCAATTCCTTCATGGAAGGCTTCAGGTACGTCCCGGCCATCCTCGCCACCTTTTGCATGCCTTCTACCAGCTCCTGTTTCCCTCCCTGGTGGCCAAACCCCCTCTTGAGATCGTCAATCCGCCTGCAGATCAGCGTGTAGAGGGCTGTATCCTCCTTCACCAAGGTCAGGTAGAGGCGGGCGAGCCCCTCGGCGAGGGAGGGGGAAAGGAGGTCCAGGGTGTTGCAAACGTGGCTTTCCAGGCCGGGAGCCAGACGGCGGAGGGCCTTCTCCACCGCTAAAGCCGTCCGCCGGTGCCCGAAGCCGATATCGAAGGTGAAAAAGAGAACCCTCATGTTACGCATGCCTTCCTGAGGGTTCGTTCTTTCACCTAACAGGCTCACTTCCAAAAAAAGTATAGCAGGGGACCCTCCCTTGGGACAATAACCGGGATGGAGGCCCCGGCCCTGTAGACGGCACAGGCCAGGGCAAGGATCAAGCTCCCATGGCCAATCTCAGCCGTCATCGTTCCTCCGGATTCGTGAGGCTTAGGGGTTCTTCATCTACTTCCTGGCCAGCTCGAGGGTGACCTTCGCCTCCTCCCTGGCCTTGACGGTGACATCCTTCATACGATCTCAGGCTGGGCGAAGGTTTCCGTCATCTTCTTCTTGAACCCCGGCTGGGCCTTGTTGATGGGGGGGTTCTTCGTCTCCCAAAGAGCACCCTTCTCTTAAACGACCATCATCGCGCGGAGTCGCGCCACCCGTGCTTCGATGGGGGGATGGGTCATGAAGAGGGAGAAGAGCCCACCGCCCCTCAAGGGGTTCACGATGAAGAGGTGGGCCGTCGCCGGGTTCGCCTCTAAGGGGAGGCGCTTTGAGGCCCACTCCAGCTTCTCCAGGGCGTTGGCCAAGGCCCAGGGCTTCCTCGTGATCCTGGCCCCTGTCTCATCCGCCTGAAACTCTCTCGATCGAGAGATCGCAAGCTGGATCAAGGTAGCCGCGAGGGGGGCCAGGAGGGCCAAGATGATCATACCGGGCATTCCGCTCCCACGCCCGTCCTGATCCCGACCGCCGAAGACGGGAAGCCACATAGCCATCCGGGCCAGCATGACCACGGCGCCGGCCAGCGTAGCCGAGATCGTCATGGTCAGCGTATCCCGGTTCTTCACGTGGGCCAGCTCGTGGGCCAGGACCCCTTCCAATTCCTCCTCGTCGAGGATCCGGAGGAGCCCCTCGGTAACGGCCACCGCCGCTCGTTCGGGGGAACGTCCTGTCGCAAAGGCGTTCGGGGTCGCCGTCGGGATGAGGTAGAGGCGCGGCATGGGGAGCCTCGCCCGCTGAGCTAACCCCCTTACCATCCGGTAGAGCTTGGGGGCGTCGGCCTCGGAGAGCGCCTTCGCCCGATACATAGCCAAGACGATCCGGTCCGAGAACCAGTAGGCCCCGAAGTTCATGAGGGCCGCCAGAAAGAAGGCGGTGACCATCCCCTGCCTCCCTCCGACGGCCTCACCGACCAGGACGATGAGGCCGGTGAGGAGACCTAACAACAGAACTGTCTTGAAGGTGTTCGACATGGTTCCTCCTTTCTCCGACGACCACCTCTGGTGGTTCGGCTTTTGGGCTCAGCCATTGGCACGGATGATCCTGCCAGTATTCTCCTTACTTTTCCTGGCAGGGGGTGCAATAGATGGCCTCCGGCATCCCCATGTCCCTCTACGGACGGACGACCAGGACGGAACAGGGGGCGTATTTCACGACCTTCTGGGACACGCTTCCCAGGAGGAAGCGTTTGACCCCCGTGAGTCCCTTCGCTCCGACCACCACCAGATCGAAGCCTCCTGCCTGGGCGACCCGAAGGATCTCCCCGCTCGGGTGTCCTCCCCTGATTTCCATCTCGACCTTCCGCACCTTCGGTTGCAGCCGGTTTGCCGCCTTTACCTGCACCCGCTCCAGGGCCTCCCGTTCGGTCCGGTACAGTTCGTCCAAGGTCTTTTTCAATTCGACCCTTGCGTTGAAGGAAACCCCCGCGGCGAAATACCTCCGCCGCTCAACAACACTTAAGAGGGTGATCTCCGTCCTCTCAGGCCAGGGCAGATCCTCAAGGAAACTCACCACGGTGGAGGCATAGGCCGATCGGTCGAGGGTCACGAGGATCTTGTGGAGGGCCTCCGGTCTCCGCTTCACCACCAGGACGGGGCAGGGGGCGTAGCGAACCACCTTCTGGGCGACGCTCCCCAGCAGGAAACGTTTGATCCCGCTTACCCCTTTCGCACCGAGGACAACGAGGTCTGCCCCCAGCGCCTCGGCTGCCTCGACGATCTCGGCACTGGGGGTACCGTACTTGATCCAGGTCCCGATATCCTTCCACCGGGAGGCGAGGGTCTTCCGGATCCCCTCCAGGAGTTCATCAGCCATGGCCTCGTCCACCTTTCGCATGGTGGCGATGGCCTCCTGCCGTTCAGAAGAGATGGCCTCCCCGTTGGGCGGCTCCACCGCTACCCACGGTATGGCCGTCAGGACCGTGACCCCCGTCCCGGCCGGGAGCGGAAACCGGAGCAACAGCTCGACCGCCCATTCAGCGTACCGGGAACCGTCCGTTGCAAGGAGCACGTTCATGGGTTCCTCCTTCGGGCACCCCTCGGGGGCTCTCCCTTCTGGGGTCCTCCCCATCAAGGGCACATGATAGCGCTCTTGGGTCGCTCTTGACTTGGCTCATGGCTTCCCTCGTCCTCTCGGATGAGGGTTGGCGGCCCGGGCTGGAGCCAGGGGGAACATCTCGAAAAAACCCCGTCGGGTGGTCCGGCTCACCACGAAGAGCCCGGCCGTCAGGATCAGGTACCCAATGGCATACGTGTGGCGGGCCTCCGGGGTCGTGAACAGCAGTTGTGTGGCGAACAGCAAAAAGAGCAGGGCCGCCTCTCCCAGGGAGAGGTAAAAGCTGGCCAGGACCGCGACCCCGAAGGCCGACTGGGCCGCCGTGAGGAAGATCTCCTCCACCTGTCGTCCATCCAGGACCATCGTCCCGATTCCCCCGAGGGAGACGCTATACGCTAAGGGGAGCATCCCTACCAGGAGTGTCCACTGGTTGATCTTGGAGGAGAGGAGGGTGCCGAGGCCGGCGGTCGGGTTCCCCCGGAGGGTGAAGAGGAGGGCGACGATGAACTCCGGCGATTCGGAGGCTAAAGGGGCCAGCCACTGGATCAGGAGGTACTCCTCGATCCCGAAGGTTTTGCCGGTGACGATCAAGGATTCGGCGAAGGGCTCGGCGGCGAGGAAGATCGCAAGCCCCGCGTAGAGAAACATGAACACCGTCAGGCTTCTCCGAGGCCTCTGGCGGAAGTGGCTGATCAACTTGGCCGGACCGTGGAGTTCTGGCTCGAGGACCGGCTGTCGGGACGCCGCCCGGATGTAGAGGGCGAAGATCGTGAGCAGGATGGCAGTGTCCAGGAGGGTGAGGGTTCCCTTCAAGGGGATCGCAAAGGAGTAGGCTGTGGCTAAGGTCAGATACAGAAGCTCGACCGAGTGGGAAGGTTCGAGCCTGATCCCCCTCTCGCGGACCTTCAGCCAGAAGGCGAAGACCAGGGCCGCCCATCCCACCCCGATCAAGAGGCGGTTGGCGCCCGTCATGTTGGCCGTCGCATAGGGGATGTAGGCGGGGTCCTTGGCCGCCATCCAGGCCAGGTAGAGGTCCACCGCGTATTCAGGCATGACGGCGATGATGGCGAGGGCCGCCAGGGCCAGATTCTTGGGGATCTCTAACTGGGCCAGTTCCGCCGCCCAGGAGAGGAGAAAGGCGGCCCCGAAGATGGCCAGTCCCGAGGCAAGGGCCTCCCAGGGGGGGTCCAGGTGGACCCCACTCCCTCTTAAGATGATCCACTGCAACGCGAAGCCGGTGGCGGAAGCCAACCACAGCCAGTCTTTAAGCATCCCTTTCTCCTGTTGATAATGGTCAAGACGGGGAGGTCAGCCCCCACGACAGGGGTCTTCGGCTAGACTCCCACGACGGGCATTCAGGTGACGAAAAGTAGGGATTAGAAGGCAGGGACGGTTTTGGGGGGCTGGTCAGGTGGGGGGATCGAAACGAGGAAAGAAAGGGTATCCTCTTTGGAGAGCAGCCGTCGAGCGTAAGCCAAAACGAGGTAGGGAGAGGCCGAGGCCAACATGTCCTCGAACACACCCTCTCCCTCCTCGTCCTCTTCGATCACTTCGAAATCCAGGAGGTCCTGGGAAGCGAGGAATCCGACAAAGATGGTCAGGGACAAGAAGAGAGAGAGGAAAATCGTTCGCCCCATGATACCCGTCATAAATGACCTACTCCCCTTTGGGGAAAATAGGATACCGACCGAGGGTCGGTGGTGTCAAGCGAAATCGGGCACAGGGACCATGGGGGGTCAGCCCAGAAACTTCCGGATCCAGGCCGCCCACCCTTCCTTACACGGGCCCTCCGCCCTCGCCGATCACCGGATCACCGCAACGGCGACCTCGTGGATTTCGGCGTTCTTTACCCGGCACCGCTCGCAGAGACGATTGCCCGGCCCCCAGCTTTCAAACCCACGGTCACACTTCAGGCAGGGGAGCACCTTCCACACCCTTCTCTGCAGCCTGAAGGATCGGTAGCGCTCCTGGTTCCTCTTTGAGGCGGCCCGCTCGTAGCACCCCCGGCTGCAGTATCGGCGCCGGCTCCACCGGTTCGGGACGGAGAATTCGGTCTGGCACTCTTTGCAGATCGGCACTACGACCTCCAAGGCTCTCGTGAGGGTGATGAGCGGTTGCCCACCCTTCCCCCGGAGAGCCTTAACGGGCGAAGGCGGCGGCGAGGGAGACGATCTTGGCGACGAGAAAACCGAGCAGGCCGCAGACGGGGAAGGTCAGGATCCAGGCCATCACGATCTCACCGCTCACCCCCCACCGGACCGCCGAAAGCCTCCTGGTCGCCCCTACCCCCATGATGGCCGTGTTGATGGTGTGGGTCGTGCTCAAAGGGATGCCCAGGCGGGAGGCCAGCTCGATGGTCAAGGCCGCCCCGGTCTCGGCGGCAAAGCCGTGGACCGGCTCGAGCTTCGTGAGGCGGAGGCCCATGGTCTTGACGATCCTCCATCCGCCGACGGCGGTGCCCAGCCCCATGGTCAGGGCGCAGAGGAGAATCACCCAAAAGGGGATCCGGAACTCGGGCAGGATCCCGCCCAGCACCAAGGCCAACGTGAACGTCCCCATGAACTTCTGGCCGTCGTTCGAGCCATGGCTGAAGGCCATGAAGGCTGCTGAGAGGACCTGGAGCTTGCCAAAGATCTTCTTGACCGTCCCCGGCCGGTTCCGCTGGAACAGCCGGTAGATCCCGACCATGATCCAGAAGCCGACCAGGAATCCCAGAAAGGTCGAGAAGGTGAGGCCGATAAAGACCTTCTGCCATCCCTCCCAGAGGAGGACCTTTGGACCGGCGGTGGCAAGACCTGCCCCGGCGAGGCTGGCGACCAGGGCGTGGCTTTCGCTCGTTGGCAGCCCATAGTACCAGGCCAGGGTGCTCCAGAAGACGATCCCGACCATGGCAGCACCTACGGTGGTAAGGTCGATCGCTTCCAGCTTCACAATCCCCTTCCCGATGGTGGCGGCGACAGCCGTTCCCGACATGGTCCCCAAGGTGTTCAGGATGGTGGCCATGAGCACGGCTTGGGAGGGGGAGAGGACGCGGGTGGAGACGACGGTGGCGATGGCGTTGGGGGCGTCGGTCCAACCGTTGACGAACTCGGCGGCGAGGACTAACAGGAGGACCACTCCCAGAGGGAACCAGGTCTCCGGCATCTTGACGATTTCTCCTGTCATACCCTAGGCGTTCTTCAGGGCGATGGCCTCGACGACGTTGGCCACATCCTCGCAGCAGTCGGTGGTCGTTTCCAGGATCTCGTAGATCTCCTTCCACTTGATCACTTCCAGGGGAGGATGTTCCCTTTCGAAGAGGATGGCAATGGCCTCCCGGTAGACCTCGTCGGCGGTGTTTTCCAGCCGGTTGATCTCGATGCAGTGCTCCTCGACATCCTCCAGCCTGGGGAGATGGCCGACGGCCTTGACGATCTGCTCCGCCGACGTCACGATCAGGGTGGCCAGCTTCTTGGCCTCCGGCGTCACATTCGGGATCTTGTAGAGGACCATCCGGGACGCGGCAGCCTCGATGGCGTCCACGACGTCGTCCAGGGCGGAGGTCAGGGCGTGGATGTCCTCCCGATCAATAGGGGTGATGAAGGTCTGGTTTAACCTCCTCATGATCTGGTGGGTGAGTTTGTCCCCTTCGTGCTCGTAGTCCACGATCTTCTTCCAGGCCCCGTGGGGATCCCTGTAGTCGTCGAGCATCTCCTTGAGGGCCTTGGCCGCCTCCAGGACGTTCCTGGCGGCTTCCTGGAAGTACTCGAAGAATTTCTCCTCCCGAGGGATGAGCTTAAACATGGGGCTCTTCCTCCTATGATCCCTAGATTCCTCTCCTACCTTTTCCCAGGGTGCTGGGCCAGGAGGCCAATGACCTCGATTCCGGAGTCCTTGACGATGTCCAGGACCTCCATCACCGCCCCGTAAGGGACCCTGGGATCCCCCCTGAAGTAGAGGGTCTTCCCCCGGCCGGAGCGGGCGAGGGCTTCCAGGGTGGAAGGGAGTCCCTCCCTCGGCACCTCCTTTCCATCCAGAAAGATCCGGAGGTCCAACGTGAGCGTCAATACGATCGGGCCTTCCTGGGGGGCAGCGGAGGCCGTCCGGGCCGTCTTGACATCCACCCCCCGCTCCAGCAGGGGGGTGGTGACCAGGAAGATGATGAGGAGGACCAGCGTCACATCCACCAGAGGGGTAACGTTGATGTCCGACAGATGACGCCGCTCCCGCTGGCGAAAAGCCCCTCGCATAAAGCCCCTCTTGAGCTTTCAGCCGTACACCCGGAACCCGACACCCTCCACCCTGAATTTTTGGATCTGGTCGAGGAGCTCCGAGGCGGCATGCTCCAGCTCCAGGGCAAACATCCTGACCTTCCCGAGGAAGGCGTTGTAGGCGATGACCGCCGGGATGGCCACGAAGAGACCGGCGGCGGTAGCGACCAGCGCCTCGGCGATCCCGGCGGAGACGGTTCCCAAGCCCCCGGAACCGGTCTCGGCCATGGCCTGAAAGGCCTTGATGATCCCCAAAACGGTGCCGAAGAGGCCGACGAAGGGGCTCACGTTCCCCAAAGTGGCGAGCAGGCCCAGGTACCGCTCGAGGCGGGCCACCTCCCTCCCCGCCGCCCGCTCCATCGCCCCCCTGGAGATTTCCGGAACGCGATCGAGGGAGGGGCCGCCAGGTGGCTGGTCAAGGGCCTCGCGGAGTTCTTTAAGACCTGCCAGGAGGACGACGGCCACAGGGCTTCCCGGGCTCATCTCGCAGAGGGAGAGGGCCTCGTGGAGCTTCCCCGCCTTCAGGTATGTCAAGACCGCCGGGGCCAGGTTTCTGGAGGACCGTTTCGCCTGGTGGAAGGTGTACAGGCGCTCGGCGATCACGGCGAGGGAGGAGATAGAGAACAGGAGGAGGACAAGGAGGCTTAAGCTCCCTCCCCAGGCCAGGTGGATCAGATTTCCCTCCAGCATCATCCTCCCCACGGAGAGGGGGGGGCGAGATGGGCTGACCGCCGATCCTTCTCGGCATGGCGCTCCAGGGCCAGGTCAATGAGGCGCTCCAGGAGGATCGGGTAGGAAAGACCACTCGCCGCCCACAGTTTCGGATAGACAGAGGTCGTGGTGAACCCGGGGATGGTATTGATCTCGTTGACGACGATCCGCTCCGTCCCCCGCTCCAGGAAGAAATCCACCCGCGCCATGCCGGCACCGTCAATGGCCTGGAAGGCCTCAATGGCCAACCGCTGGAACTCTCGAACCTTCTCCTCGGGGAGGGGGGCGGGGATGAGGAAGTCCGACATCCCCTCCCGGTATTTGGCCTCATAATCGTACCAGGCCTTCTTGGGGACGATCTCCCCCGGAAGGGAAGCCTGCGGGTCGTCGTTTCCCAGGACGCTCACCTCAATTTCACGGCAATCAAGGGCCCGCTCGATCAGGAGCTTCCGGTCGTATCGGCCGGCGATCTCCAGGGCCTGGGAAAGCTCTTGGGGATCCTTGACCTTGGAGACCCCCACGCTCGAGCCCAGGTTGGCGGGCTTGACGAAGCAGGGATACCCGAAGGTCTCTTCGATCCTGGCCATCAGCTTCTCCGGGTCCTTCTCCCACTCCCGCTTGAAGGTGACCAGGTGCTCGACCACCGGGAGCCCTCTGGCGAGGAAGACCTGTTTCATCGCCGCCTTGTCCATCCCCAGGGCCGAGGCCAACACCCCTGCCCCCACATAGGGGATGTCCAGGAGTTCCAGGAAGCCCTGAAGGGTGCCGTCCTCCCCGTAGGGGCCATGAAGGGCCGGGAAGACCACATCTAAGGCCTTTAAGGTCCTGACGGCCTCCGCCACCCCCTCCCCCTTTGGGGATGTCCGGTCTCGGGCACTTTTTTTTAACGTCTGGAGGGGATCCCCGGAGAGGAGCCAGGATCCCTCCCGGGTGATGCCGATAGGGATCGGCTCGTACCTCTCCCGATCCAGAGCATCCAAGATCGAGGAGGCCGAGGCCAGCGAGACCTCATGCTCCCCCGAACGGCCGCCGAAGATCACCCCGACCTTAAGCTTCCGACTCACCGTCTCTCCCCTCAGGGAAAAAATCCTTCCCTGTTCCTGGTTTGGTGGTGTAGAATGCCTCCGACCGCCTCAAAGGCTTCCTTGAGGCTTGGTCCTCGGACAGGCTGCGATGATCCCGGGATTAAACACCCAGGTTGTGTTCAGGGGCGAGAGCTACCATGTCCAGACGGAGGATCTGGGCATCACCAACCCCTTTATCCTGACCCTCGTTTTCCATGCCGGGGCCATCATCCATCGCGTCAAGACGAACTACCGTGAGCGTGTGGGACCCGATCCCGATCCGGAACAGGTCAGGCAGTTGATGGAACACCAGCACCGCTTGGTGATCGCCGATCTCAACGCGGGGAAATTCAAAGGGGGAAGGGAGAGGGAGAAGGGCTTGGACCGTTTCATTTGGGAGTACCTGAGCTTCCGTGAAGGCCGCGAGCAGAGGAAGCCTTGATCTCCCCGCTGGTCTCTTGACCCTGCCATCGTTTCGTCAAGTTCGTGTGAAGACCTACCTGATCCAGGATCCTTCCGACCATCTGGTCAATCAGCTCCTCCACCGTCCCAGGCTTTTGGTAGAAGGCGGGAACGGGAGGAACGATCCTGACGCCCAGCCTGGCCAGCTTCAGCATGTTCTCCAGGTGAACGGCGCTTAAGGGGCTCTCCCTGACCACCAAGACCAGCCGTTTCCCTTCCTTCAGGACCACATCCGCCGCCCGGCCGACCAGGTTCGGGGAGTATCCGGAGGCGATGGCGGCCAGGGTCTTCATGGAGCAGGGGACGACCAGCATCGCCTCGATGGAGGGGGAGACGTAGGAGCCGCTGGCCAAGGGCCCGTGGAGGGTGTGATCATCATGGGAGAAAGAGGCCAGGGCGGCCAGCTCCTCCGCCTTCACCCCCGTTTCCTCCAGGAGGGTCTCCTGAGCCCCCTCGGAGATGATGAGGTGGACCGTACAGCCCAGCGTCACCAGGGCCTCCAAGGTTCGAAGCCCCAGAATGGCCCCGCTGGCCCCCGTGATGGCCAGGATAAATTCGCCCTGCCCCTCCTTCACCCGTTATGCCTCCAGCAGTCCCCCCCCAGGGGGCTCCTGGGGTGAAGCCCTCAACGCCTCCCGGAAGCGCTCGTCGGCCAGCCTCGTCTGCTCCAGGATCCGGGCGAGCAACCGCCGCTTGGACCCATCCAGCTCCTTGTACTTTTCGTAGATCTGCTCCAACTCGGCGAAGAGTTCTTCAGGACGGGTCTCCCCTGAGCTGGCGTAACGGTCCAGGGCCCGCTGCCGGTCCCCCATGAAGCTGGCCAGGGCCTCGAACTCTTCGCGGACCTGGGGCTCGGCCATGGCCTCCAGGATCTTCTGCTGCTCCTTTAGGTACTGGCTGAAGCGCTCCATCCGCTCCTCGACATCCTTGAAGATGAGCTCCACCATCTGCTGCTGCTCCTCCAGGTACTGGAGGAACGGTTTTGGCTTCTCCTCCAGATACCGGGCAGCCCGCTCCAGGATCCGGCGCTGTTCAGCCAGGTAGCGCCCAAAGGAGGAGAACTGATCATCCAGCTCGGCGTTCAGGTGGGTCACCACCCGCTCCAGGTTCTGCTCCTGGTTCTGCAGGTACTGGCGGAAGGGCTTGATCCTCGCTTCAAGGTTCCGGAGGGCCTGTTCGATGCTCCGTCGCTGTTCCGCGAGGTAGCGTTGGAACGGGACCAGCCGCTCCTCCAGGGAGCGCCTGGTTTCCTCCAGGAGTCGTTGCTGGGCCTCTAGCTCGCGGGCAATCCTTTCCAGGGCCGGGGAGGAGGACCATGAAAGCATGGCGACCTCCTTCTTCTTTGAGCCAAACGCTCCTTCCTCTTGAGGAGGTTTCTCCATATCCTTCCTCATGGTCTCAGGGCCCTCCTCAGTCTTGGCTGTCCAACGGGAGAAAAGCGAAGACACGTCACCACCCTCCACAAGGCGGGAGACAAGGATCCAGCGGTAAAATTGCACAAAAGCGGGGAAGTGTCAACAAAAAATTCGACGGAGGGGATCGACGCCGAACGGGAGGAGGAGCGTTCGGAGCCTCCCAAGGGGCAGGCCCACGACGTTACTGTAGTCGCCGTGGATGGCCTCGATGAGCAGGGCCCCAAGGCCCTGGATGGCGTACCCACCTGCCTTATCAAAGGGCTCTTCCGTTTGAAGGTACGCCTCGAGCTCCTCGTCGGAGAAGGCGCGCATCTTGACCCAGGTGATCTCCGTGGCGGCCTCTTCCTTCAGGCTCCCCGCTTCCACGACGGCGACCCCGGTGATGACCCGGTGGATCCTGCCCCTCAGGGATTGCAAGAAGCGCCACGCCTCCTCGCGATCCCGGGGTTTCCCCAGGATCAGCCCTTCCACCACCACCAGGGTGTCGGCCCCAATCACCAGGCCCTCTTTCACCCTTCTGGCCACGTCCCGCGCCTTCCCCAGGGCCAGGGAGAGGGCGCGGAGCCTTGGGTCCGTCGAACGCTCCCTTTCCTCTCCGTACTCGCTGGGGATGACCTGGAACGAAAGGCCGATGTTTCGGAGCAGCTCCTCCCTTCGCGGGGAGGCCGAGGCCAGGATGATCAGGGGGGCGGAGGGCCGGGGGCAAGGTTCAGCGTTCATCTTAGACCCTGGCCTTACGAAGGATCATGCCGAAGATAAACAGGACCGTGCCGGAGACCGTCAGGGCGAGCAGGGAAAGGCGGAGGGTGATGGAGGTGACCAGGGCGGCCGTCAAGGCATGGCAGAGGGAAAAGAGGTAGATCAGGAGGACCGCCTCCAGCTCGCTCAGGCCCAGGCTCACCAGGCGGTGGGAGGAGTGGTCCTTCCCTCCCTGGAAGAGGGGAAGCCTCCTCTTCCAGCGGAGGATCGTCACCAAGGTAGTGTCGAAGATGGGGTAGGCCAGCACAAGGAATGGGATGAGGACCGAGGTGGGGGTGGTGGGGCTCTTCCAGCTTCCCAGGGCAGCCACCGAGGCCAGCACGTACCCGATCACCAGGCTCCCGGCGTCCCCCATGAAGATCGAGGCCGGTTTCAGGTTATACCCTAAGAACCCCAGGGAGGCGCCGGCCAACGAGGCGGCCGTTGCCGCCGCCGGGAGCTGTTCGGGCCCGACCTCCGCGTACCGGGCGGCCAGCACGGCGAAGGTGGAGGCCGCGATGAAGGCCACCCCTGCCGAGAGGCCGTCCATGTTGTCCAGGAGGTTGAAGGTGTTGGTGATGCCTACGATCCAGAGGAGGGTGACGGGGAGGTTCAGATAAGGGGTGAGGAGGAAGGAGATCTGGACGCCGGAGAGGAGGGCGATGACCGCCGCAAGGGTCTGCCACGAAAGTTTCACCCAGGGGCTCATCCCCCGCCAATCGTCCAGAAGCCCCACCAGGAGGAGGAGCGTGGCCCCCAGGAGAATGCCCCTTACCGGTCTCTCCAGGCCCCTTGTCAGGAGGAGGGCGAGGGTGAAGGCGAGGTAGATCCCGACCCCCCCCAGAAGGGCCGTCGGCACCTTGTGGAACTTGTGGGGCGTTGGGGCGTCAATGAACCCAATCCCCACCGCCACCCGCCGGAAGAGAGGGGTCAGGAGGAGGGAAGAGAGGAAGGCGATCAGGAAGGGTTGGATCAGAGGACGGAGGTAACCCATAGCACCCTTCAGGACCGGTGGGATTTCCGCCACCAGGTGATGGTTCGGCGAAGCCCTTCAGGAAGGTCCACCCGCGGCTCAAACCCCAAGACCCTCCTGGCCCGCTCGATGGAGGGGACCCGTCGCCGGGTATCCTCGAACCCCTCCCCGTAATAGGATTCGTAAGGGACAAAGATGACCTTCGAATTCGAACGGGCCAGTTTTTTAATCAGTCTGGCCAGTTCCAGGATGCTGGTCTCCCTGTTGTTCCCGATGTTAAAGGCCTGACCTTCACCGGCCTTGACCTCCCCCGCCAGCAAGGTCCCCCTGACCGTGTCTTCCACGTACGTAAAGCACCGGGTTTGAGACCCATCCCCGTGAACGGTGATGGGTTCCCCGGCAAGGGCCTGGCGGATGAAGTTGGCGACGACGCTCGAATAGCCCCGCTCATCCAGCCTCGGGCCGTAGGCGTTGAAGTAGCGGACAATGGCCACGGGGAGGCCCTTGGCATGGTAGGCGTAGGCATACAGCTCGTCCATGGCCTTGGCCATCGAGTAGGACCAGCGGGGGATGGAGGTGGGGCCCAGCAGCCGGTCATCCTCCTCGTGGAACGGCACCTTGTCGGATTTGCCGTAGATCTCGGAGCTGGACGCCAGCACCACCTTTTTCCAGTGCCGGAAGGCAGCCCCCAGCACCACCTCCGTCCCCCGGACGTTCGTGTAGATGGCCCCTAACGGGTCCTGGACGACGTATTTCACCCCCACCACGGCCGCCAGGTGATAGACCAGGTCCACCTGGGCGACCAGGCGGTCCACAAGGGATTCGTTCAGGATGGTATCGTTGACGAAATGGAAGCGGGGGTTCCCGAGCTGGTGCTGGAGGTTGACGATCTTTCCCGTGGAGAGGTTGTCAATGACGAAGACCTCATCCCCACGCGTTAAGAGGGTATCCACGAGGTGGGAGCCGATAAAGCCTGCCCCCCCTGTCACCAGAACCTTCATCAGCAACCTCCTTCCATCAACCTGTCAGGGATGAGTGCCAAGCGATGAGCTTTAACTCAGGACTCAACCCTCAGAACTCAGCACTGAGTCAGCACTTTTTGCTGAAAGCTGAACGCTTACTTGGCGGCCACGAGTTTCCGGTAAAACTGCTCCATCCTGGAGATCAAGGCCTTGACATCGTAGAAGGGGTAGGCCCGCTCCCTCCCTGCCCTTGCCATCCTCCGGGCCCCTTCGGGGTCGTTTAGGAGCGTGATGATGGCCTCTGCCAGGGCTTGGGCATCGCCCGGCGGCACCAGAAGCCCTGTCTTGGGAGGGGTGATGAGGTCCTTGACCCCCCCCACCCGGGTGGCGACGATGGGGACCCCGGCCGCCATCGCCTCGAGAAGGGAGACAGGGGTCCCTTCATTATACGAGGAGAGCGTGCAAAGATCGAGGTCGGCGTAGACCCGGTCCAGGTCCCTTCGCCACCCGAGGAAGAGGACCTTGGAGGAGATCCCGAGGGCCTCTGCCATCCCCTGGAGCTTAGGCCTCTCTGGTCCATCACCCACGATGAGGAAGTAGCAGGATGGGAGCTTTTCGGCGACCGACCTCGCAGCTCGCAAGAAGATCTCGTGACCCTTGATGGGAACGAGCCTGCCTATGATCCCGACCAGTTTTCCCTTATCCGAGAGGCCCAGCTCTTTTCGGAGCTGGCCGTTCTTCGCGGCAGAGGTCAGGAAAGGGTCCAGCTCAAGCCCCAGGGGAAGGACGGCCAGTTTCTCCTCGCTTCCGATCTTTAGCGTGAGAAGCTCCTGTCGTTGTCCATCACTCAAGGCGATGATCCGGGTGGTGAGCTTCGCCAGGAGCCGTTCCATCTTCAGAAAGATGTTCGCCTGCCACGGCGGGAAGTACCCGTCGAAGATGTGGCCGTGGAAGGTGTGGACGATGAACGGCACCCCTGCAATTCGGGCCGCCAGCCGCCCCAGGGCCCCCGCCTTGGAGGTGTGGGTGTGGACGATGGCGGGCCGCCATTGGCGGAACAGCCGGACGAGGGCGAGGAGGGTCAAAAGGTCATCCTGAGGCCGGATCGGCCGACAAAGCCTGGGGAGGCGGAAGGGGTGCACGCCTTTGACCAGGGCCAGATCCAGAAGACTCCCCTCCCCCTCTTCCTCCCTCCCTGCGACCAGGAGCGTGTCGAACTCTTCCTTGGGAAGGCCGGCGGAGAGGAGGATGACGTGCTGGGCCGGCCCTCCAATGTTGAGCCTGGTGATGACGCGGCAGATTCGAATCTTGTCCATACGACTATTCCAGGTTCCAGGTTCAACCTTGCCCTTTGCCCTTTGAACTCTGAAACCATTCGACCGTCCGGCAGAGGCCCTCCTCGAAGCCGACCTTCGGCTTGTAGCCTAAAAGGCTTTGGGCCTTCTCGATGGAGGCCTGGGAATGCCTGACATCCCCCGGCCGGGGGGCCTCGAAACGGGGGACGAGACGGGAGCCCAGGATCCGGTTCAGGCACTCCACAAGCGTCAAGAGGGTATAACGCTTGCCGCAGGCCACGTTGATGACCTCCCCCGCCACCCCCTTCGCCGAGAGGGCTAGGAGGTTGGCCTCGACAACGTTCTCGACGTAGGTGAAGTCCCTTGATTGAAGGCCGTCGCCGAAGATCACCGGGGACCTGCCTTCGAGCATGGCGCTGATGAAGCGGGGGATGACGGCGGCGTAGGGAGAGGAGGGGTCCTGTCTTGGGCCGAAGACGTTAAAGTACCGGAGGGAGACCGTCTCCAGGCCAAAGATCCGGTAGAAGATCTGACAGTAGTATTCACCCATCAGCTTCGAGGCCGCGTACGGGGATTTGGGGTCGGGCTTCATCCCCTCCTCCTTGGGGAGGGTGGGGGCATCCCCGTAGACCGACGAGGAGGAGGCGTACACAACCCGCTTCACGTTCGCGGCCTTGGCGGCCAGAAGGAGGTTCAGGGTGCCCGTCGCGTTGGCCGCATGGGAGGCCAAAGGGTCCTCGACGGAGCGGGTGACCGAAGGGAGGGCGGCCTGGTGGAGAACGTAGTTGATACCGTGGACCGCCTTCTCCAGGGCGACCGGATCCCGAAGATCCCCCTCGATCACCTCGATCCTCCCCTCAAGCCCTTCCAGGTTCTCCCGCCTCCCGGTCGAGAAGTTGTCGAAGACCCGGACCGGTTCCCCCCGCTCGACCAGGGCATGGACGAGATGGGAGCCAATGAACCCCGCCCCTCCTGTCACCAGATACGTGGCCATCTCTCACCTTGCAGAAGTGCAAGAATTATACCGAAACCTTGAACCTTCATCAATGAACATCCGGTGCCAGAGTTCCAGCATCAGGAGGTTCCACAGGAGGTAGTGCCAGTTCCCCTTGCCCCGGCAGTGTTCGTCCAGAAGGCGCTCGACGGCCTCCCGCTTGAAATACCCCCGCTCCAGGCTCCGACGGTCGAGGAGGAGGTCGTAGGCCATCTCTTTGAGGTCGTGGCGGAACCAGTGATCAATGGGAACGCCGAAGCCCTTCTTGGGCCGCTGAAGGATCTCGTCCGGGAGAAGCCCTTTCAACGCCTTCTTCAACAGGTACTTCTGGACGTGCCCTTTCAGCTTCAGAGCCGAGGGGAGGGAGGCGGCAAACTCCATGAACCGGTGGTCGAGGAGGGGGGACCTGGCCTCAAGTCCGTGGGCCATGCTGGCGATGTCCACCTTGACGAGGAGGTCATCGGGGAGGTACATCTGGACATCCACATCAAGGGTGGCATCGGTGAAATCGGGGGCGTCGGAGGCCTCGTAGGCCTTGACGAGGAGGTCCACCGCATCCAGCCCTCCCACGGCCTGTTTAAAGGCCACGGTGTAGAGGTCTTCTTTCCTCTCGTTGGTGAAATGGCTCATCCAGCGCGAGTACCGCCGTCTGGGCTCCGCGCTGATGGCCTCGAAGAAGCGGCGGGCCCGGTTCCGGAGGCTCCCGGGCCGGGAGGAGCGCAAAAACCGATCAGCCCCCCGCTCCAGGGCCCTTCGGAGGAGAAAGGGGAGCCGGTCGTAGCGGCAGGCCATCCGGTTCGCCACGTAGCGGTCGTAGCCGGCGAAGTTCTCATCGCCCCCGTCACCGTTTAAGGCCACCGTCACATGGCCCCTCGTCATCTTGGCCAGGTAGAAGGTCGGGACGGCCGAGGAGTCGGCGAAGGGCTCGTTGTAGTGCCAGATGAGCTTGGGAAGAACCTCGACGGCGTCTGGCTTGACGATGAACTCGTGGTGGTCGGTCCCGAACCGCTTGGCCACCAGCCGGGCGTAGGGGAGCTCGTTGTACTCCTCCTCCTCGAAGCCGATGGAGAAGGTCTTGACCGGTTCTGATGAGAGCTCGCTCATGAAGGCAACAACCGCGCTCGAATCGATCCCGCCGCTTAAAAACGCCCCTAAGGGAACATCACTCACCATCCGGAGCTTCACCGCTTCTCTCAATCTTTCCAGCAGTTCTTGACAAAGCGCCTCCTCCCCTGACCCCCGACCCCCAACCCCCGACCCCTGCTTCTTATAGCTCAGCCTCCAGTACCGCTCAACCCGGATCGAGCCCTCCTTCAGGAGGAGGTAGTGGGCGGGCGGGAGCTTCCTGATCCCTTGAAAGGCCGAAAAAGGGCTGGGGACGTAACCGTAGGTGAGGTAGTGGTGGATCGCTTCGAGGTCCGGTTCGACCTTCACCCAGGGGTCCTGGAGGATCGCCTTGGGCTCGGAGGCGAACAGGAACTTTTCCTGATCGGCGTAGTAGAAGAGGGGCTTCTTCCCCAGGCGGTCCCGGGCCAGGAAGAGCACCTTGGCTTTCTCGTCCCAGAGGGCGAAGGCGAACATCCCCCGAAGATCCTGAAGACACCCGACCCCCTTCTCTTCATAAAGGTGGAGGATGACCTCGGTGTCGGTCTTCGACCGGAACCGATGACCTTTTTTCAGGAGGTCGTCCCGGAGGGCCTGGAAGTTGTAGATCTCGCCGTTAAAGGTGATCCAGAGGGTCCCATCCTCGTTCGGCATGGGCTGCCGGCCTGAGGGGCTTAGGTCAATGATGGCCAACCTCCGGTGCCCCAGGCCCACAGGCCCCTTCAGATAGATTCCCTCGCCATCGGGCCCCCGGTGGCGGAGGACCTGGCACATCCTGCGGAGGAGGGCCTCCTCCACCGGCCTAGTTGGCTCGAAATAGATCTTGCCTGAGATCCCGCACATCAGATCACCCGTTCAAAATTCAGATAACGGATCAAGAACCCTAGGCTCAGGATCAGGAGGAGGGGGAGGGACCGCCTGTCCATCGTTGGCTATGAGGTCGCTGACTCGCCTTCCAGGAAGGCCCACACATAGCGGCTGAACTCGTGGAAATCCCCGAGGCGCTCGGTGAGCATCTGATAGATGGCGGTGTAATCGAGCTTCCAGTAGATGTGGACAATCGCGTTCCGCATCCCTGCCATCCCCCGGATCCGCCTGGCGAACGAGGGCGGCATGAGCCCCTTTTCCCCCGCCAGCTCGATCAGGTTTGTCGTCTCGATCTCAGCGAGGCTGGCCCCCTTCACGGCGACGACGTGGCGACAGATGTCGAGGACACACTCCAGAGCGCCTGGAGGCGATCCCGGGTTTGGAGGATGTCCTCGATCCGAAACTCCTTCGGAAAACTGCAAAACTCGCGCCGCATGGTCTGGTTAAAGCCGCCCCTCCCTCTGGAGCTTCCCGGCAACGAGCTCCTCGTATAATCGCTCATACCGGACGACGATGGCCGGTAAACTAAAATGCTCTTCAATGCGGTAGCGGGCCATCAACCCTAAACGGTTCCTTCCCTCAGGACCTATCTCGATTAATTCGTGCCAGGCCTCAACCAAAGCCGGCGGGTCCTTTGGAGGTACAACCTTCCCTGTGTCGCCCACAATCAGGGCCGAGTCCCCCACATCGGTCACCACGCAGGGCACTCCACAGGCCATGGCTTCGCCAATCGCATTGGAAAACGCTTCACCATAAGAAGAGGAAGAAGCGATATCGAGGGCGGCAGTCAGGCGCGGGATGTCCTCCCGCCGACCCAGGAGATGGCAGTGCTTCTCTAAGCCGGCCGCTTCAATCCACCAGGTCAGAGTCCGGTTTTTCCAGGTGATCCCATCCCCACAGAGCAGGAAGTGAACCTTGGGCAGATGAGCGTGGAGCAGGGCAGCGGCCTGGATAAACGTCCGATGATCCTTTTGGGGATCAAAGCGCGCCACCAACCCAATCAGCAGCGCATCCCCGGAAATCCCCAGCTCCTGGCGCACGGACCATCGCGCTGATGGGTTGGGTCTGAAGAGGTCGAGGTCGAACCCGTTGGGGATCATCACCATCTTGTCTTCTGCATAGCCCAGTTCCGTGTGCACGTTCCGGGAGGCCTCCGAGCAACAGACGATCCGATCCGGCAGCCAGCGGGACAGGTACGCGCAAGCCCTGGCAGTCCAGATGGTGTTCTGCTTGCTCGCTTGAGGGTTGAGGTTCGTGTTGCGAATTCCCCAAACCACCGGGATCCTCCCGGCCAGCCTGGCCGCCAGCCCACCAATGAGATCGGCGTGGTACATCCAGGCCTGGATGACATGGGGAGGGTTTTGCCGGAGCCATCGAACCAACCTCAGTACGGCCAGCGGGTTCGGCATGCCCCGCCGCATCCCCAGTGCCAGTACCGGCACCCCCAGCGCCCGGATCTTTTTGCCGATAGGCCCGATATCTGTCAGCGACACCACTGTAGCCTCAAAGGCCGAGCAGTCCATGCGGGAGAGCAGTTTATACAGCATCATCTCGGCACCGCCGATATCAAGATCGGTGATGAGGTGCAGAACCTTAATCAATCAGCTCCTCCAGTGCCTTCTCGGTTCGCTGGATCAAGGCATCGGCGCTGAAATTCTCGACGATGCGCGCCCGTGTCATGCTACACACCTCAGGCCTGGCGCTCTCAATCCGGTCGATCATCTCTGCCCAGCCTCGAGCCAGAGCAGCCGGATCCCGTGGCGGAACCACCACACCCGTATCTCCCACGATGTACGCGGAATCTCCCACGTCCGTCACAACACACGGCACACCGCACGCCATGGCTTCTCCTATGACGTTCGGGAAACCCTCCCCATAGCAGGAAGATAGTGAGAGAATATCCAACGCATTGTATACAGCGACCATGTCGGTCCTTGCTCTGGCCCAAATAATACGCTGTTTCAACTCTAACGCTGCGGCCATACCCAGCAACTGCTCACGGTAGCCTTGTGGCCCGTCACCGATGCAAACGAAGCGTACATCCGGCCTTTCTTCAGCCAGTATTGCCGTCGCACGAAGGAATGTCGGGTGATCCTTCATCGGATCCAAGCGCGCTACAAGGCCGATCAACCTCTCATGCTCTGCCACGCCCCATTCTTGCTTGATCGCTACACCTGCCTGATGGTCTGGGTGAAAACGTACTGTGTCGATGCCATTGGGGATCACAATCGTATGGTCCTTCGGGAAACCGTGGGCGGCTGCGTATTCCCATCCCGCACGGGAGTTCGCAATGACCAGATCGGTGAAACGCGCCAAGCCCCGCTCTACCCGGTAGCTGAATCTGGATAACCAATCGTACCGTCTGAGGTCCATATTGGAAGCGCGTACCCCCCACACTCTCCGCGCCTTTGGGAAGAGGGGTTTTAACCCAATGCTTATGATATTCGGCACACTGAGGAAGCTGTACAGCAATGCCGGATTTTCACGCTGTAGCACTTTGCTAAGCCGCGCTAGGAACCGTAGGACATCCCAGCGTCCGCCCTTATGGAGCGGCACGACGGAAACAGAAGCCGCATGGAGCTCGTTTTCAAGCGGCCCACCTTCGTAAAAAACGGCCACCGTGACCGGCCATCCCCTTTGTTGCAAGCCCTTAGCCAGCGTGACCAGCTGACGTTCTGTCCCTCCGTATTCCAACGAGCGGGCAAGGAACAATACCTTTCGCCTCACTTTTTGTTGCACCTACTGACTCACGCCGATTCTGCACAGATGCGACGCTGAAAATCCGCCGTATCCCGCACCGCCCACAGGTTCTGGCACTGCTCTGCTCGATACCCTTCCCCAACCCGTTTCCACTGCATCCCATCTCTTCGAAGAACTTGGAACTCACGCGCATGAAAGAAACCGATCACCTCATGCACCTCATAGCCATATTTCTTGTAGTGGGTGTCCCAGGCTTCAAAGTACACACAACCCGTCTTCGCCATCGTCTCCGTCGCCCCTTCTAGGACAAATTTCTCGTAACCTTCGACATCAATCTTCATGAGCGCAATTTCCGATAACGTATTAGGCAATATGCTGTCCAGCGTATCCACAGGGATCACGATCTCCCCTGATTCGGTAATCTCGTTCTGGTCATCGGATCTGTAGTTAGAGAGCTTCAGTTCGCCCCGCTTGTCCCCAAGCGCGACATTAAAGAGCTGGACGTTTCGCCGTCGATTCAGCGTCACGTTACCCATTAGAAAAGAATAGATCCTCGGATGGGGCTCAAAAGCGAATACGCGGCCTGTGTCACCCACCCTCTTCGCGGCGACCAGGGTCAACGCGCCGATATTGGCACCGACATCCACGAACACCTCGCCTGGCCTCAAGTATACTGAGATAAACTGCTCATCCTCTCGCCGCGCATCGGGGTTCAGCCAGTACTCTGCAGACAGGGCGCTTGGGTAAAATCTGAGCCGATAACCGTCCCGATGGATCAGGAAGAACCGACAGAGGCCGGAACGCCAGAGTACCCTGGATATTAGGAAGCGGACTGGCTGTTGCTGCTGCCTGATAATGCGGTACACCCCAAAAGGAAGCAGCTTACCCATGGCTGCCCCTTTCAAGAATGCTATCCATCGCGGCCAGTAAGGATCCGGGAATGAACGTTATCGCCCACAACGCCCGTCCAGTCCACTGAGACAGCCTGGATAGTTGAACCCGTGGGCTGTCGCCAGCTAACCACGAAAACCGAACGTATTGAAGGGAAACCTTCAGAAAGCTTATGGGATCATGCTTCAGAAAATCCAGCTCCGTGTTGAGCGGAACGGCGTAAAATACGCGCACCGAGGCTTTTTCCTTGGCCGATCGCCTTGTGAGCTGGTTGCATGCGTCTTGTGTATAGATCCGGAGCGCCTCGTTGATAAACCGGATCTTGTATTTCCGCGCGATCTGGTTCCAAACAATCCCCTCTGGAACAAACCCCACACCTGGAATCTCTGGAAACGGAAACTGACGAAGCACATCCGTCCTGTGGAACCCCCACTTCTCCCCGCGCACCTTGTACTTGTAGGAGATCTCGAGGGAATCGGAGTCGGTCGGGTCGAAAGGGAACTGGTCTCCGATCACATCGCCCCGCTCGGTCATACACAAGCAGGCCACCCCGGTAAACTCGCGGCGTCGGCTTTCCGGGATAGTGTTCCAGTGGAACAGGAAGCGCTCTAACGCGGTGGGCACGAACCGATCATCTGAATCCGCTGGCACAAAAAACCGTCCTTTGGCCTCTCTCACAGCCCGATTGAACGCAACGTGCTTTCCCGAATTTCTCTGCCACAGGTACCGAATGGGGAAATCGGCTTGCTCGATCCAATGCGACACACAACGACAGGTATCGTCGGCGGATCCATCATCCACGATCAGCCACTCAAAGTCACGAAAGGTCTGTGCTGCCAGACTTTCGTATACCCTGTGGAGGGTATGGCCACGGTTGTAGGTCGGCGTGAAGACGGTAAACTGATATGTGTAGTCCATCAGCGTCTCAGAAGCACCTGCTTATAGCGCAGCGCCTGAAAGGCCAGGGATGTGCCCAACACCGCATCCGCCAGGTGAAGATACAGGCCGGGTCGCTGGATCGGGTTCTGGAAAAGGGCCTTCAGAAAATAGAGGCTTCCTTTCCCGAATTGCCTCTCCCGATAAAAAGCGTCGGCAACCTGGAACCAGAGTCTGGCGGTGACCTTCCGCCGGGAATAGCCGCCCAGGGTTTGAAAGTCTCGGCGGTACTTGGTCATGAAGTGAGCCGTTGACCGCTCCAGACGGCATGCATCGGGACAGCCACCCAGATAAACCCGTGCTAAGGGTTTCTCCAAGACCACAAGCCGGTATTTTTTCACATAACGGATCAACCAGTCCCAGTCCTCAAATCTGGAGAGCGCACCATCGAACAGGCCCACGTCATCGAATAGGGTTTTTTTGACCACGAGCGTTGCCCCTGGACTAAGAGCGCATCCGCCTAGCAGGAGCTGCTTCAGCCAGGAGGGAGGCTGGTGCGGAATCGTCTCAAGGACCAGGCCTGAACTGCCTACATGCAAGTAGTAGCCCGTGCAGCTTGCATAGGTCCCATCGGGCGCGCTTTGAAGAATACTGATCTGCTCGCTCAGCTTCTCCGGCAGCCACTCATCGTCCGAATCCAGGAAGGCAAGATAGGTACCACGAGCCGCCCTAATCCCCGTGTTTCGGGCTGCCGCCGCGCCCAGGTTCTGCTCGTGACGTAGGCAACGAATCCGAGGGTCACAGAATCCTTCGACAATAGCCCGAGTCCCATCGGTAGAGCCATCGTCCACTACGATGATCTCAAAATCCTGGAAGGTCTGTGTCAAGACGCTCCGGATCGTCCGTCCGATGGTCTCTTCCCGATTGTAGGTCGGGATGATGACGCTGACCTGAGGAGCGTTACGCTCGACCATCGTGCCTCCTGAAAGGCAAGTGCGCAATTTTTGGGAGGACAAAAGCGGCAAAGGTGATAGGCCACCACGCGTTGTAGCGCCAGCCCCGCCTCCCGTAGCTTACGGCCTCCCGATACCTCATCTCCTGCAGGGCCAGCACGACCCCATCGGCTGTCGTCCTTGTGTGCCAGACCCGGCAGCAGCGCCTTAGATCGGAGGGGACGCCATCATGGTGGAAATAGCGCTCGGCGATGCTCAGGTATTCACTCACCATCCTCCGCCAGGAAACGCCTCGAGGGTTGATGGACAGCGACCCGGGGTGCTGGCGATAGTGATAGACTAAGGATCCCAGGTGCGCACTCTTGACCCCTGCGAGTGCCACGCGCAGGAGGAAATCCCGATCGGCGGCGATACGGTAGCGGGTATCGTAGAGGCCGACCTGAGCGTAGACACGCTTACGAAAAAAGCGAGCGTTGATGATAGGGATGCCAACCGTGATGTTATGGAGGGACAGCTCGACGTCTGGAGGGGCCAAATATTCAGCGACTGTCCAGCGTGTTCCATCGGCCTTATCTTCGAAGACGACAGCGCCGCCGTAGACCGCATCAAGCTCTGGATCCTCCGCGAATCTCCCAGCGACTTCAGCAAAGACGTTCTCCTCATAAAAGTCATCACTGTTAAGATGACCAATGATCTCCCCCAGGGCCAGGCGAATGCCCTTGTTCAGGGCATCGTACACCCCTTGGTCCGGCTCGCTGATCACGCGCAGATGAGGGTAGCGGCGTAGGATCTCCAGCGTCCCATCGGTGGAGCCACCATCAACGATGATGTGTTCAACGTAGAGATAATCCTGGCGCAGGACACTTTGAATCGCTTCTTCAATGAATTGACTCCGATTCAAACAGGGCGTCACAATGGAGATCAGGGGAGGATTAGCACTCATCGTCATATCTATCCATCCCCGTGTTCCTTGTACCACGCGATCGTCCTCCGGAGTCCTTCCTCCAGAGGCGTGTTGGCTTTGAACCTAAACGCCACTGCTCGCTAGGATAACCCTGAAGTAGGACGGAGCGGATAGTCTCCTCAAGATACTGCCCCTGGTTGTACGAGGGTGTGACAATGCTGATCCGTGGCCAGGGGTGGCCATCAGGCATGGTGTCCGGTAACGGAGGGCTCTCCACCGTCCACGGCCAGCCCGTTCGGCCCGGTATGGGTGTCACCGTCCGCGCGACTGGATCCACCGTTCCTCCTACGGCTCCCCGTACCCTGT
>CAZHST010000027.1:0-39937 GCA_964535215.1 uncultured bacterium | reverse complement strand
TCAGGGGGGGGGAAGATCAGGCATCCCTTCAGAAGAGGCTTCAGACTCACGAGACGAAGCTTCGCCTCATCCAGGAGGTGAGCAAAGCGTCCATGGCCACGTTCGAGATTGACAGCCTTCTGGCCTTCTACCTGGAGCTGATCGTCCGGGAGGTAGGGGCCCTGTCCGGGGCCCTGCTCCAGCTCGATCGGGAGACGGGGGAGGTGATCTTCAAGGTGCAGGGCGAGGAGGGCTCGGTAGAGGGGAAGGTCTGTCGGGACCCGCTTCCCCAGGCCCTGGCCGGTCCGGTGGTCGAGCGGGGGGAGGCCCTCCTCACCGCTTCCTCCCTGACCCTTCCCCTGAAGGCCGCCGGGCAGGTGGTGGGGCTTCTCGAGCTTAAGGGGAGGAAGGAGAGTTCCCCGTTCACCCCTGAAGACGTGGAATTCCTCCTTCCCATCGCCCACCAGATCGCCATCGTCATGGAGAACGCCAGGCTCCTCGAGGCCTCCCAGCGGAAGGTGACCCAGTTGAACACCCTGATGGAACTGTCCGCCATCCTGAACTCGACCCTGGAGACCAAGGAGGTCCTCCGGCGGGCCATGGAGGCCATCGTCCGCCTGATGGAGTGCGAGGTGGGCTCCCTTCTCCTGCTGGACGAGGAGGCCCAGGAGCTGGTCTTCGAGGTGGCCCTCGGGGAGAGGGGCGAGAAGGTCAAGGAGATCCGCTTAAAGATGGGGCAGGGGATCGCCGGGTGGGTGGCCAAGGAGGGGAAGCCCCTCGTCTTGAACGACGTGAGTCAGGATCCCCGCTTCTTCCACGGGGCCGATGAGCGGACCGGGTTCGTCACGAGGAACATGGCCTGTCTGCCGGTTAAGAGCAAGGGGAAGATCATCGGCGTCCTCCAGGCGATCAACCGGCTGAACGGGAGATCCTTCAGCCAGGAGGACATGGAACTCTTCGCCGCCCTAGCCAACCAGGTGGCCATCGCCCTGGAGAACGCCAGGCTTTACGAAGAGGTCCGAAGTACCTTCCTGAGCACCATCGAGACCCTGGCCGAGGCCATCGAGCGACGAGACCCCTATACGGGCGGGCATGTGAAAAGGGTGCAGGAGTATGCCGTTGCCGTCGGGGAAGTGATGGGCCTTTCCCCGGAGGAGCTGGAGCACCTCCGCCTGGGGGCCATCCTCCACGACGTGGGGAAGATCGGCATTGACGATGCCGTCCTCCGGAAGGAAGCAGGCTTGAGTGAAGATGAGTACGTGCTGATGAAGGCCCACACCACCATCGGGGCGGACCTGATCTCCCACGTCAAACAGTTGAAGCCCGTTGTCCCGGCGATCCGCCACCACCAGGAGCGGGTGGACGGGAGGGGATACCCGGATGGGCTGAAGGGGCAGGAGATCCCCCTGGCCGCTCGGATCATCGCGGTGGTGGATACCTTCGACGCCATGACAACCGACCGTCCGTATCGAAAACGCCTCTCTGATGAGGTGGCCCTGGCCGAGCTTCAACGGTTTGCAGGAACCCAGTTCGATCCAGAGGTGGTCCAAGCCTTCCTCAGGGCCCATGCGGATGGGAGGATCAAAAGCCAGCCCTCGGATGGGGGGGCTGAACGGGGGAGATCATGAAGATTCGGGTCCTTGGCTGCTTTGGGGGGGAGGCGTCAGGGTTCCATCACCCCAGCTTCCTGATTGATGAAACCTTGCTCCTGGACGCGGGATCCGTGACCTCCGTCCTGTCCCTGGAGGAGCAGACCAGGATTGACCATATCCTGGTGACCCACGCCCACATCAACCACACGGTGGGGTTGGCCTTCCTGGCCGATAACGTCTTCGCGTGCCGTGAGAAGCCTATCCGGGTCTACAGCCTCAAGAAGGTGCTGAAGGATCTGAAGGACCATCTCTTCAACAACATCCTCTGGCCCGACTTCACCTGCCTCCCCTCCCCCTCGGCCCCAATCCTGGAGTTTCACGCCATTCCCGAGCGGGTCCCGTTCAGAATCGGGGACTATACGATCAGGGCCGTCCAGGTCAACCATGTGGTCAAGGCCGTCGGGTTCTTCGTCGAGCGGGACGGGACCACGCTCCTCTACACCGGTGACACGGGCCCGACCGACGAGGTCTGGGCGATGGCACGATCCCTGCAATCGCTAAAGGCGATCATCACGGAGTCCTCCTTCCCGAACCGTTACCAGACCGTGGCCGATGCCAGCAGGCACCTGACCCCCAACGGTCTCCAGGAGGAGCTGAAAAAGGTGGGCGCCCGGATCCCCATCTACATCTACCATGTCAAACCGCAGTTCTTGAAGGAGATCGCCGAAGAGCTCCAACACGTTCCCCAGGTCCAGCTCTTGGAGGAAGGGAGGAGCTATCAGGTCTAGCGGGAGCCGTGATCAGAACCCGGCAGCCTTCCAGGGCAGGGTGGAGCGAAACCATGCAGGGGAGGCTTTTTAGGGCTCTTCGGGCTTCGAAGCATCTGCCGTGCGGCTTCACCGCTATCGAGCTGTTAATCGCCATCGCCATCATCCTTATTCTGGCCTTTGCCTCCATCCCCGTTGTCACCGGCCTCCTCCAGGGCTACCGCCTGAGGGCCGCCGCCTGGCAGTTGGCCGGTGACCTGCGATTGGCCCGGCAGAAGGCGGTCTCCCTCCAAAAGCGGCACAGGGTCTGTTTCACCAGTTGCACCACGACAGTCCCGGCGAACGGCTACGTCCTTGAACGAGAGGAGACAAGCTGGGTGTTGGATTCGAAAGGGCTTCCCTTCGCGGCAGGGGTCAGCATGACAAGGTGCAGCAGCACCACGGCCATCACCTTCGATACCAAAGGAGACGCGAGCGGAGGCATACTCATCTTGGCCAATTCCATCGGGACCTATGCGGTGAGAACCGCCTCAACGGGAAGGGTTCTCGTGGAGAAGGAGGGAAGCTGTCCATGAGCGCCCTCGGTGATGAAAAAGGCCTCACGCTGCCGGAGATCTTAATTACCTCAGCCGTCCTGGCCGTCGGCATCCTGGCCGTTGCCGGGATGTTTCCCTCCGCATACCAGAATGTGAAGTACGGGGGGGAGATCACCAAGGCGACGGCCCTGGCCCAGGAGATGATGGAGATTTTGAGGAACGAGTCCTTCACCAACCTTGCCTCCTATAACGACCTGAACACCGGTGCCTGTGGATCCGGGACCGACTCGATCGCCACGAACTGCCGGAAGTGGCGGGATGACATGGTGGCTGTGGGACTCCCCTCGGGATTGGGAAGTGTCAAAGTGGATTCTGAAACGTCCGACTTGCGGAGGATCACGGTAAGCGTAAGCTGGACCGAACGGTACGGCACCAAGAAGGTGGAACTGGTAAGCTATGTGGCGCAGTATTGATTCCAGGGGCTTCACCCTCATGGAGCTCCTGGTCGCAGCAACGATTGGGGTCCTCCTGGTGCTGACGATCTACATGATGTTCGAGACCAACCAATCAACGTTTAACAAGGGGGAGGCGGACGCGGATCTTCAACAGAACGCCCGGGTGGCCCTGGATCGAATGGTCCGGGAGCTCCGGATGGTCGGCTTCGGCTCCCTCCCCCTGCCATGCACCACAGCCATCCAATCAGCGACGGCGACCAGTATCAGTTTCATCACCGATCTTAACGGCGATGGCAGCAGTGAGAAAATCCAGTACACCCACGACAGCTTGTCCAACCCGCCGAAGATCAAGCGTCAGCAGTGGAACACTTTTTCAGGATCGGACTGTGCCACAGGATGGTCGAACACCGGTGGTGCCCAGCCCCTTGCCGAGAAGATCACAGGGTTAACCTTCACGTACTACGATGCGATCAATAACCCGATCACTCCCCCTGTCGCCTCTGGGAGCCTCAAAGACATCCGCCGGGTCACCATCACCCTGACGACCTCTGACACCCTTCCCCGGGAGGGGCCTCGTTCGTATGCCCTCCGATCAGAGGTCACGCCACGGAACCTGAGCCTCCAACCATGAGGTGGAAGATGGACCGACGAGACCTCCCCCCTTCAGGAGGAGGGAGGGTAGAGGTTGCCGAACGGGGGGCGGCGCTGGTCATCGCCCTCCTGCTCATGGGACTCCTGCTCCTCCTGGGGACGGCTTTCATGACCATCTCCTCTACCGAGAGTCAGATCGCCTTCAATGAACGAAATGCCATCCAGGCCTTCTACCTGGCCGAGGCCGGGCTGAACAAGACCATCTCCGACTTGAACGCCGGAGCGGTCTGCTCCTCCTTAAGGGATGTGTCTTTAGGCTCGGGGACCTTCACCCGGACCGTCAATTTGGGAGCCACCCTCGATCAGAGAATCGTCGAGGCATTCGGCTACGTGCCGAACAGCACATCACCCACCAGGGCCCAGGCCAAGGTTAAGGTTACCCTGAGGGGTCCCCTCTTCAGCATGGCCCTGTTCGCCCAGGGTACTGATCCTACCGGTGATCCGGAACTCGACATCGGCGAGAGTAGCCAGGTCGATAGCTACGATTCCAGCCGGGGGGCGTACAATCCCAGCGCTCCGGGGACGAAGGCCGAGATCGGGAGCAACGGCAACATCCGGTTGAAGTCGGGCGCCAGGGTAGAATGTCGCGCCGTTGCCAGAGGGACGATCGCAAAACAAAGCGGTGCCGTCGTGACAGGGGTTGAAACCTCTTTTTCCAATCCTGTGACGTTGCCATCGGTTTCGTTTATGTTCTCCTCAGGGTCAAACGTCACGGTGGGGAATAACGACACGGTGCCATTAAATCCTGGAAACTACGGCAAGTTAGACGTTGGCGAAAAGGGGACAATCGTTTTGTCTGGTGGGACCTACTCCTTCTACAAGGATGGCAGTGACTTCAGCATCAAAATGGCAAAAGAGGCCAAGCTGAAGATCTGCCCGGCCGGGCAGGTCAAGATCTATATCAACGGCAAGATAAATGTGGATAAGGATGCGGAGATCAACATTAGTAAGTTCGACAACTCGGCCTGTACATTGCCGAGCAAGCCACCCCCGGGCCTCCCGACCAACCTCCTGATCTATTCCTCTTTCAAAAGAACAGAAGGCAGCGAGCGTGGGGTGTCCTTTGATAAGGAATTGAAGTTCTACGGGGCCATCTACGCCCCAGACACCGACATCACAACTCAGAAGGATTCGGAGATCTACGGCTCCCTCATCGGAAGGAGCATTAATCTTGCGCAGGATAACAAGGTCCACTTCGACGCGGCCCTTCGGAAGACATCTCCTTGTGATATCACTCCAGGCTCAAGTCCATGTCCCTATAAACCTCAAGATAAGGATTGGCAACCGGTGGGGGGCACCTGGCAGGAGGTCCTCCCCTCCTCTTAGAGCCCCCAACAAAACCCATATTCGATGTAGAGGAGGGCTTTATGCCCTCCCGTCCTTGAGGCGAGAAGGTATGCGAGGCCTGTTCAAGAAAAGAGAAAAGGGCATCCTGGAGGTCAGGCTCAGCTACCACACGGCCTACCACCACAGCCTGACCCTCTCCATCAAGGAGCTGAAAGAGGAGATGCCCATCACCTTTGAGGGAAAGGCCTTTGAGTTACCGGCTGGTGAGTACACCCTGGTGTTGAAAGGGCTGATGGCAGACCCCCGCCGGGAGAGTAGTTACCATCACGCCTATCGAAACGTTTACGGTTCGTTTGAACGGGTCCAACGGGTGACGGTGGTCCCCGGGAGGACAACCCTCTGCACCTTCGAGCTACCCGCCGAGAGCTACGAGGTCAACATCCGGGTCGTCCGGGGGGGGAAAGACGTAGATGGGGCCGAGGTTCTTGTTCAAAAGGCGGACCCGAATTTCCATACCACGAAGTTTCAACAAGGGACCTTCTTCTTCCTGGAGCCTGGCCCCTATTCCGTTGTCGTCTCCTACGGAGGCTTCCTGGTGAAGGACGCAATCCTGGTGGACGAGGACAGGACCACCTTCGTTGTTGATCTCACCAAGGCGGGAATCGCTGAACCCAGGCCGGTGGTTGCCCGAGGGCGGGATGGACAGATGGTGAAAGGCCTCCTCCGAGACTTTTCCCCGGAATCGGGTACCCTGACGGTGATCAGGGCTGATGACGGGATGGAGGAGACCCTCGACCTCGCGGGGTTGAAGGCCCTTTTCTTTGTGAAGAGCTACACGGGCCGGCCTTTCTATGATGAGCGGAAGGATTTCGAGATCGCCAACGAGTTCGGCCGAAGGGCGATCGTTCGGTTCCACGATGGGGAGGAGCTGTGGGGATATGTCCTGACCGCCGAAGTTTCCGACCCCGGGAGGCGAGGTTTCTTCTTCTTCCCCGTGGATCCTGAAAGCAACAACCTGAAGCTGTACATCGTCCGATCAGCCGTGGCCGACATCACACTCGCCTAACTGAACGCTTACGAACAGCCTTACCTACCCTGTTACTTAACGTAACATCCTAATACCAGGGATGCATTTCTCTCAAGGTCTTTAGACCTTTGTCTTCTCCCGCTGGGGATCCTTGGCATTGATATTGCATATTTTAGCGGCAGAAGGGGCGACAGGTGAGGGGATGGACCGGACAGGAGGGAGGGAAAGGCTTTACCGTCATCGAGCTGCTGGTGGCGCTGGCCATGATCGTGATCCTGGCCGGAGCCTCCCTGCCTTTCTTCCTGACCCTTCTCCAAAATTACAGGTTCGACGGGGCCGTGCAGAAGGTGCTGGTGGATCTCCGGTATGCCCAGTCGGTGGCCGTCAGCCGAGGAGGTCAGGCCTCCCTCCACTGGGGGAACGATCTCTCCCCGGCCGCGCCGAGTAAGTACCGGATCGAACGGAGCACCGATGGGGGGAGCACGTGGACAGAGGTGACCGGTTGGTACGACCTGGCCAGCGAGTTCCAGGGGATCACTATCCAGTCAATCAAGGACAGCGGCAATGTGACGCGGACCCGAGTTTGTTTCGACGCCCGGGGGGCCTTACCCTTGACCAACCCCAACTGCCCCGTCACGCCACCGATCCGGATCACCCTGGTGAACGCCACCGGCACCCCGCGGACCATCGAGGTCCTCCCGACGGGGACGGTGAGGGCCCCGTAATGCATTTCGGATGTCGGAATTCGGAATTCGAATTTCAGACGTTGGATGTTGGATTTCGGAGTTATCCGAAGTCCCCAATCCGCCGGCGGGGGGTCTCGGTCGTTGAGGTCCTGATCGGGGCCAGTATCATTGCCCTGGCCCTCCTGGCCATCGCCAGCATGTTCCCCACGGCCTACTCGAATGTCGAGTACGGGGGCAAGCGGACCAAGGCGGTGGCCCTCGCCCAGCAGAAGATGGAGGAACTCCGGGCCGGGACCTTCCCCCCTTCTTCAGGGGGCCCCGAGACGCTTGAAGGCGTGTACACCCGAAGGTGGACGGTGACCGTGTCAGGCACGGCACCGAACCAGGTCGCTACCGTGACGGTGACGGTTTCCTGGTCATCGGTCCTTGGGTCAAAACAGGTGACGTTGACCAGCATGATGGTTCCTTAAGGAAGGGGTCGTCCCGTGCCGGAACGGACCTCCACCCTTCGAGAGGGCGAGACAGGGTTTACCCTCATTGAACTCCTGGTGACCGCCACGCTGATGGTGATCGTCCTGATGGCCGTCTATACCATGTACGCGGCCAGCCACAGCGCCTATAAAAAGGGCCTGACCAAGACCGATGTCCAGCAGAACACCAGGATCGCCCTGGGGCAGATGATCCGGGAGATCCGGCTGGCCGGCTACGAATCGCCCACGCTGGCCAATCCGGCATGCCCGTCCCCGAAGACGGCGAGCTGCCTCCTCCCGACCCAGGAGACCTCCCACATTCATATCCGGGGTGACGTGGATGGGGATGGGGTGACAGAAGAAGTCGAGTACAGGCTCTGGAAGAACGATGGAGCTAGTGACTGTACCCCCACCACTGATGGGGTCTGCGAGTTGACCCGAAGGGAGCGGGACTGGAACCCTTCTACCTCAGCATGGGGATCCTGGTCGAACTACCAGATCCTCGCGAGCAACGTGAAGGAACTGACCTTCACCTATCTCCCGTCCACGAATCCCGTCAGGGTGAGCATCCGGGTCCAGGTCCAGGAGACAGGGGCCGGCCAGACGCTGTCGTTCGCCGTGACATCAGATGTACGTCTCAGGAATCTCTAAAATCCGACGAGGAGGAACATCATGGGTTGCAGGCCCCACGGCGTGACCGGAAGGGAGGCATCGGAGGCGGGATCGGTCCTGGTCATCGTCCTCCTGGTCATCACCGTCCTCTCCCTGTTAGGGGTGACCTTTTTGACCCTTTCCATGACGGAAAGCTCCATCGCCTTGAACGAGAACCGCTTGGGGCAGGCCTTCTACCTGGCCGAGGCCGGGATCGCCGAGGCCCAGCGGATCCTCAGGGCGGATCCCGATAGTAACTGGAACGATCTCCTGGCAAACCCGCCTATCCTTCGGTCGTGCCCGTCCAGCGTGGTGGCCGCCTTAAGCAACCCCGCGCCCGGCGATGGGTGCACCTTCACCATCGAGAACGATCCCCAGGACCCCCGGTGCACCCCCGTCCCACAGCCGGACTGTGCAACCAATGACACCAACAACACCGTGCTCGTCAAAGCCACCGGGCAGTACCAGACCGCGGCCAAGCAGGTGGAGGCGGCCATCACCCGCCTGACCCTGCCGGTGCCGCCCGGGGGGGTGACCTCCGTCGGCGTCACCACCAACGTCTCGTTCGCCGGGAACTCCTTCGAGATTGACGGGAACAACTGGATCCCCCCTTCCGACGACGGCTCGACGCCGGCCTCCAAGAACAACGGGGCCTGCACAGGGACCTGTCCCAAGTTCGGGATCGCCGTCCCGACCGTGATCCAGCAGCAAGAGGTGAAGAATGATCTGAACAGCCAGCAGATGGACAATGTGACCGGGGCCCCCCCGAATCCCCCCTGGAGCCCCCTGAGCGATACCCCCAGCATCGGCGTGGATGCGACCGTGACCCAGGCCCAGCTGGAGCAGCTGGTGGACCGGCTGATCCCGCTGGCGGACCTCAAGTACAACCCGGGGACCTCCATCAGCGGCGGAACCCTGGGCACCCAGGCCAGCCCCAAGATCGTCGTCGTGGATGCCAGTGGAAGCTCTGCCAATCCAGCCCTGACCTTGAGCGCCACCAAGGGAGCCGGGATCCTGATCGTGAAGAACGGGAGCCTCCGGATCACCGGGAACTCCACCTGGGTGGGGGCCATCATCGTCATCGGGTCGAACGTCTCGATTGACCTCAGGGGCGGGGGCGGCGGGGAGCGGTCCATCTACGGCTCCCTGTTCCTGGCCGAGAATCTCCAGGTCCAGGCCCCCGATGCCGAGGGGGAGGGGAATGTGAAGATCCGGTTCAGCGAGCAGGGGATTCGGGTGGCCAATAGCGTCGGCGGCGGGAAGCTCCGGGGGGCCACCCTGTGGTGGAAAGAGGTGTATTGAGCGGCCCGGGCCGCCGGTCCAACCGTCGGGGAGAGGACCGATGAGCAAGATGCTGATCTGGCTTTTGATGGGTGTCCTCGTGGTGGTGGTCCTGTTGACGTTCGTCCTGCCTCGCGGGAACCAGATCTCATCCCCGGGAACATCGGCTCCCCCTTCGACCATCGAAGGGGAGAAGGGGGCCGCCACCCTTCCTCCGCGGGCTGAGGAGCCGCCTCCCCGTCCCTCGGATCAGCCGAGCGAATGGCGGGTCCTCTTCAGCTCTCCAAAGATGGGAGAGATGGGCATTTCACGGCAGTCGGCGATCAAGCTCTTCTTCAACATCCCCGTCGAGCGGGACGTGGTGGAGCGGGCCTTCACCATCTCCCCCTCTGTGGCCGGGACCTTTTCGTGGCCCAAGGCCGACCAGCTCGTCTTCACCCCCGATACCCCCCTCCTTCCCGCCACCCAGTATACGGTTTCCCTGACCCCCATGAGGGGCTCCCGAGGGGGGGAACCCTACATCTTGGTTGGAGCCAACTGGTCGTTTACCACGGGAGGTTCCCGCACCTATCGGAAGGATATTCGACCCCTGATCGCTGCCTATTGTACGAAGTGCCACGGACCAGCCGGGCCGGCGTCGCATATTCCCCTGGAGACCTACCAGGATGTGAGCCGCTACGTGGTCCCTGGTCGCTCCGGGGAGAGTCGCTTTTACACGTTTATCCAGGACCGGCTGCATCACATCAACATGGCGGGGCCGAACCATTCCACCAACGACAAGCTGGCGGTGATCAAGGACTGGATTGATGTGGACGGGGCCGTCGAGTAGCCGCTCCCCAGCCGGGACAGCCCGGCTGGCCCCTAAACCTCCTGGAACATGGGCCTTTCCAGCATTTTTTGCTTGACAAGCTCCTTCCCTTAAGGGTAATAGGCTTGTGAGTTGGGCTGACAGGCTTTGACCACAGGTGCTCCGAGGGGTGTAAAGATGCTTCCGTTCTTGTCGCGTCATCGGCCATTGGTCGGCCTTGATATCGGTGCCAGCTCGATCAAGGCTGTTCAGTTAAAGCGCTCCGGGAAAGGGTATGAGCTTCAGCACCTGGGGATCGTCCCCCTTCGCCCCGAGACCATCGTGGACGGGGTGATCATGGATTCAGAAACGGTGATCTCGGCCATCAAGGAGATCTACGCCGCGAACCAGATCAAGACCCAGGATGTGGCGGTGGCGGTCTCGGGCCATTCGGTGATCGTCAAAAAAATTAAGGTCCAGCGGATGAAGCCCCAGGAGCTGGAAGAGGTCATCCCCTGGGAGGCGGAGCAGTACATCCCTTACGCCATTGAGGACGTCAACCTGGACTTCCAGGTGCTGGAGACGAATACCCCCGAGTCCCCCGAGATGGACGTCCTCCTGGTCGCCGTGAAGAAGGACATGATCAACGAGTACCTGACCATCCTGGCCTCTGCCGGTCTGACCGTCGGGGTCGTGGACGTGGATGCCTTCGCCCTTGAGAACGCCTATGGCATCTCTTACGAGGTCAAGCCTGACGAGATTGTCGCCTTGGTCAACTTGGGGGCGACGGTCATGAACATCAACATCCTGAAGGGAGGGGTCTCGGAGTTCACCCGGGACTCGGCCATCGGGGGCAACCGTTACACGGAGTCCATCCAGAAGATGTTGGGCTTAAGCTACGACCAGGCGGAGGCCTTAAAGCTGGGTCAAGAGGTTGAGGGCCGGACCTTCGCCGATGCCAAGCCGGTGGTCGAGATGGTGAACGCCGAATTGAGCGCCGAGATCCGCCGGTCCCTCGACTTCTTCCGCTCCTCCACCCACCACGACACCATCCACCGGGTCCTCCTGAGCGGAGGGAGTGCGAGGCTTCCCGGCCTGGTCTCGTACTTAAGCGAAGCCCTGGACCTCCCTGTCGAGCTGAACAACCCCTTGCGGGCCGTGAAGGCCGACCCCAAGCGGTTTGATCCGGAGTACCTTGACTACATCGCACCCCAGTTGGCGGTGAGCGTTGGGCTCGCGCTTCGGGAGGTGGGAGATAAATGATCCGGATCAACCTTCTCCCCAAGGAACAACGCCGGCGAAAGGTTCCGTTCAACTGGCAGACGCCCCTCGCCACCGTGGTAGGGATCGTCCTCCTGGCCGGGATAGGGTATGGGTGGTGGACCCTGACCGGGCAGGTCAAGGCCCTCCGCGAAGAGGTCCAGCGGACCCGTGAAGAGCTCCAGCACTTAAGCAACCAGGCGAAGGAGGTTGATCAGCTCGAGGCGACCAAAAAGAGCCTGGAGGAGCGTCAGCAGGTGATCAGCCGGATCCTGACCTCCAAGCAGGGCCCGGCCCGGCTCCTGGATGAGCTGAGCCGGCTCCTCCCCAGCGAGGTCTGGCTGACCTCCCTGACCAAGACGCAAGACCGCCTGGTGATTCAGGGGTACGCCTTCTCGAACTTCGGGGTGGCCAACCTGATGACGAACCTCCAGAGGGCCTCCCCCCTTTTCTCCCAGGTGGAGCTGTCCTTTTCGGAGAAGGCCCAGGTCCAGCAGATCCCCGTGGAGCGGTTCGAGATCACCGCCAACGTTCAAGGCTAGAGAGGTGGCCGTGGCCGTCCAGGACTATTTTGCCAATATCCCTAAAAAGCAGCTCATCCTCCTGGCTGTCTTGGCCCTTGGAGCTGTTGGGTTCGGCTCCTATTCCCTGCTGTTGAAGCCAGCCTTGGCCGAGAAGGCCAGGCTGCAGGAGGAGCTCCAGTCTCTCCAGGCCCAACTGGTCCAGAAACGGCGGCTGGCGCTCCGAAAAGCTGCCCTGGAGCGGGAGATCAAGGCCCTGGAGGCGAGGCTTGAGGAGGTGAAGGCCCAGCTTCCCGCCGAGAAGGAGATCCCATCGCTCTTGACGCAGGTGAATACCCAGGGGCGGCAGGCCGGCCTGGACTTTCTCCTGTTCAAACCTGGGAAGGGGGTCAGCCGGGGGTTCTACACCGAGATCCCCATCGAGCTCCGGGTGGAGGGGACCTATCACGCCCTTGGGATCTTCTTCGATCGGGTGAGCAAGATGCCGCGCATCGTGAACGTGTCCGATCTCAAGATTGACGGCCTCGGGGGGAAGAAAGGCACCCAGGCGACGGTGACCGCCGAGTTCACCGCAATGACGTATACCTTTACCGGAGGGAGCGGGAGTGGAACGCAAGGTGGAACCTAGGTTCATATCCTTATCCCACCTGGTCCTTGTCACATCCGTTGGGCTCCTCCTGGTGGCGTGTGGAAACCGGGAAGCCCCTTCAGCCGCCTCTCCTTCCATCCCTCCCCCTCTCTCGGTCGCCATGCCTCCCCCCCCGATCCCGTCTCCTCCCCAGGAGATCACGCCCGCAGCCCCGGTCTATCGCTATGAACCGAAGGGGAGGCGCGATCCCTTCCAGCCGCCGCCTGAGCTCTCGCCCAAACGTCCCTCCAAGGGGAAATCCGGCCTGGCCGGCCTGGAGGTGACAGACCTGAAGCTGGCCGGCATCGTGTGGGAACAGACAGACGCCTATGCCCTGGTCGAGGCCCCCAACGGCTTGGGCTACATCCTCCGGAAAGGGGCGATCATCGGTGAGGACGCCAGGGTCGTGAAGGTGACCAAGGACTCGGTCGTGTTCGAGGTCAAGGGCCGGCTCCCGCGCGAGGAGCCCCGGACGATCACGCTTCGCTTGCGGAAGGAGGAGTAGGTGATGAGGCATCGGAGAGGACGGGTCGGTGCGCTGTTCCTCTTGATCATGACCTGGGCTGTCCTCCCGGCCCTGGGTCAACCCCCAGCCCCTGCACCTGGGAAGCTTGAGCCGGGAAAGGCCTCGGGGCCGGTCAAGGTGACCGGGGTGAAGGTGGAACCCCTGGGGCCGGCGTCGGCGGCGCTGGCCGTCGTCGCCGAAGGCCCGTTGCCCTATCCGGAATCCTTTTCCCTCCCGGACCCCCCACGGCTGGTGATTGACCTTCCCAACGCCCTCCACGCCATCCCCGCCCCGATCCCACCGGTGAAAGGGGGACCGATCGTGCAGGTCCGCTCCTCCCAGTATCGGGAGCAGCCTGTCGGGATCGTCCGCCTGGTGGTGGACCTCCGGCAGCCCCTCCCGTACCGCCTCGAGGTCCTGGAAGGGCAGGTCAAGGTCCTCATCGGGGAGGCCGCCGGACCCCCGGAGGAGATGCCGGCTCTTGCGAAAGCCCCCGCGGCGGAGCCGCCCCGCCCCTCCCAGGTCCTGGAGGAAAAGCCCGAGGAGGCCAAACCTTCCCCGCCGCCTGAAGGGCAGGTCACGTCGGTGGAGTTCCAGCCGTTGAAGGATCTGGCCCGCGTCATCATCGGGACCCGTGGGAAGGTGTCCTACAAGGTTTCGGAAATCGCCAATCCTCCGCGGGTGGTGGTGGATATCGCCGGAGCCTCCCTCGCGCCCGAGGTCCGGAAGAGCCTGGAGGTCCGGAAGCGTTCCCCGGTCGTCACCCGGATCCGGGCGGCCCAGTACCGAAAGGAGCCGGAAAGGGTCGTCCGGGTCGTGGCCGAGCTGACCCAACGGTCCTCCTACACGATCACCCAGACCCCCGAGGCCATCACCCTTGACCTCCGGGCCAAAGAGGCGGAGGCGCTTCGAGCGGAGGCCCCTCCAGCCCCTACCCCGACGACCCCCCCGGAGATGGAGGAGATCACCCCCCCTGTTCCCCCACCCGGACCTCCCACGGCCGTCGCCCCCCCAGGCCCCGGCCGCCTCTCGCTGGACTTTAAGGATGCCGACATCGGCAACATCCTCCGGATCCTCTCCGAGGTCAGCGGGGTCAACATCGTGGCCGGCGAGGAGGTGAAGGGGAAGGTCACGGTCCGGCTGACGAATGTGGATTGGCGGCAGGCCCTGGAGGTGATCCTGAAGGTGAACAAACTGGATTATCTCCAGCGGGATAACATCATCTGGGTGGCTTCCGAGGCCACGATCCAGAAGGAGCGGGTTGCCCAGGAGGAGGCCACCTTACGGGCCAGGGAGAAGAAGGTCAAGGAGGTTCAGCTTGAACCGACAATCCAGAAAACCGTGCAGGTGAACTATGCCAAGGCGGTGGATGTGAAGAAGCTCCTGGAACCCCTCAAGACCCCTGGCCGAACGGATGTGAGCATCGAAGTGGACGAGCGGACGAACAGCCTGATCATCACCGATGTCCCAGCCGCCATCGAAAGGATGGAGGCCCGTCGCAAGGAGATTGATACCCCGACCCCCCAGGTGTTGATCGAGGCCAGGATCGTCGAGGCCAGCCGCACCTTTGCCCAGAGCCTGGGGATCACCTGGGGCGGGGCGGCGAAGGGGGCCCCCCTCTTTGGATCAACGTCGGTGGGGACCATCTTCGGCACCGTGGCCGGGGCCCCCATCCAGGTCCCCGGGGCCGGTACCGGCACGAGCGTCGAGGCCGGTGCGGCCCCTGCGGTCGCTCAACCGGGGGCCACATTACCCATCGGGTTTAACCCCCTGGGCCCTGTGCCCCTCTTCGTGAACTTCCCGGCCGTGGGAACGGCCCCGGCGGCGCTGGGCTTCATCCTGGGAGAGGTCAAGAATCGCTTTGTCCTGGGCGCTCAGCTCTCGGCGGCGGAGGCCGAGGGAAAGGTCAGGACCCTTTCAGCCCCGAAGGTGGTCACCCTGAATAACCAGGAGGCCGAGATGAGGCAGGGGACCCAGGTCCCCTTCACCACCATTGACAGCTCAGGACGGACCGTGGTGGCCTTCCAGGATGCCTTCATCCGGCTGAAGGTTACGCCCCACATTACGGCGGATAACCGGATCTCCATGAAGGTGGAGGCCGAGCGGTCCTTCCCCGGCACCCGGATTGACTTCGCGGGCGGGTTTGCCTTTCCGATCAACACGAGGAAGGCGATCACGAACGTCCTCGTCCCGAACGGGGGGACGATCGTCATCGCCGGTCTTCTCCAGACCACCGAATCGGAGGCGGAGGATCGGGTCCCGTTCCTGTGGCGGATCCCCGTCTTGGGGTATCTGTTCAAACGGCACAACATCGGCCCGAATGAGCGGATCGAGCTCCTCATCTTCCTCACCCCCACCATTCTGGAGGAAGCCAAGCTCTCGTAAGCGTCCTTTCCCCCTCTTCCGACGAAAAACGCACCATTTCTGGTGCGTTTTCTCTTTTCCAGGTGCCGGGTTTTGTGTACAATGTAAACACTTAGCCTCCAGCCCATACTCGACACTGAACGCGAACAACGAGGTCGCTGATGCTCAGGTTCCTGACAGCCGGGGAATCCCATGGCCCCTCCCTCGTGGCCATTGTGGAAGGGATGCCGTCGAACCTCCCCCTCACCCCGGAGGACATTAACGGCGAGCTTTCCCGCCGGCAGCAGGGCTACGGCCGGGGAGGACGGATGAAGATCGAGAAGGATGAGATCCTCATCGTCTCCGGCGTTCGGCATGGCAAGACCCTGGGGAGTCCCATTGCCCTTCTGCTCCACAACCGGGACTGGGAGAACTGGAAGGCCACGATGGATCCAGCGGTGGAAGGAAAGGCGGGGGATACCCGTCCTCCGGTGACGCGGCCACGGCCGGGCCACGCCGATCTGGTGGGGGCCTTGAAGTACAACCATCGGGATGTCCGGAATGTCCTGGAGCGGGCGAGCGCCCGGGAAACAGCCGCCCGGGTGGCCGTTGGAGCCGTTTGCAAGAAGCTCCTCAGGGAGTTCGGGATCGAGGTCTTCAGCCATGTGGTGGAGATCGGCGATGTGGTGGCCCATGTCGGTGGGCTCTCGTACGACGAGATCAGGGAGCGGGCCGAGGCCTCCCCGGTTCGCTGTGCCGATCCCGAAGCGTCTCTCGGGATGATGAAGCGGATTGATGAGGCGAAGGAGAAGGGGACCTCCCTGGGGGGGGTCTTCGAGGTGGTCGTGCTAAACCCCCCTGTCGGCTTGGGGAGCTATGCCCAGTGGGACCAGCGCCTGGACGGGAGGCTCGCCCATGCCGTGATGAGCATCAACGCTATCAAAGGGGTTGAGATCGGGCTCGGCTTTCAAGCGGCGAGACGCTTTGGCTTCGAGGTCCATGACGAAATCCTGTACCAGACCCCAGACCCCAGACCCCAGACCCCAGACCGAAACCATCGAACAGGATTTTACCGGAGGACGAACTACGCCGGGGGGCTTGAAGGGGGGATGACGAACGGGGAACCGATTGTCCTCCGGGCGGCCATGAAACCCCTCTCGACCCAGTACACCCCCCTCTCCTCGGTGGACCTCCTCACCAAGGAACCTTTCCAGGCGAGCGTCGAACGCTCCGATGTCTGCGCCGTTCCAGCGGCAGGGGTTGTCGGGGAGGCGATGGTGGCCATCACCCTGGCCTCCGCCTTCCTGGAGAAGTTCGGCGGGGACAGCCTGGAGGAGGTCCGCCGGAATTACGAAGGGTATCTGGACTACCTGAAAAACTTTTAGCCCCATGAATCGGGTGACCCGACGAATAGGGGACTGAAAGAAAGATGGCAAAGATCGTGCTGATCGGGTTCATGGGGACAGGGAAGACGGAGGTCGGCCGCCTCCTGGCCGAGAGACTCCACCTCCCCTTTTTCGACATTGATCAGGTGATCGAGGAGGAGGAGGGACGAACCATCGCCCAGATCTTCGGCCCGAACGGCGAGAATGAGGCCGACTTCCGGAGACGGGAGCGGGAGGTCATTGCCCGCCTTGCGCAGGCGAAGGATTGTATTATTGCGACGGGTGGGGGGGCTGTGATGGATCCCGAGAACGTGCGGCACCTGAAGGAGGGAGGGGTTGTGATCTGTCTCACCGCAGAGCCTGAGGCGATCCTGGCCCGGATCCCCGACTCGACCTCCCGACCCATGCTGAAGGGGCTTCGGGGTCCCGCGCTTCTCGCAAGGGTCCGGGAGCTTCAGGAGCAAAGGGACCCTTTCTATCGAACCGCCGCGGATGTCTTGATTGATACCACGGGCCACCCCCTCAATGAGGTTGTTGAAGCCGTCATGACCTTCCTGGAACAGAAGGGGATCGGCCGCCCGATCCGGGTGCAAAGCCTTTACTGAGAGAGGTCTGGGGTGGAAACCATCGCCGTCCCTTTAAGAGACCGGAGCTATCCGATCTACGTAGGGACCGGGATCCTGGCCGCCCTGGGGAGGCTTGCCCGGGAGCAAGACCTTTCCAGACGGGCCCTGATCCTGACGAACCCTGTCATCGGCGCCCTCTATGGCAAGGCTGCCAGGGCTTCGTTGGAGGAGGCCGGCTTTGAAACGGCCTTGATCGAGATCCCTGATGGGGAGGGTGAGAAGTCCCTGGAGCGGGCCGCAGTCCTTTATCGCGAACTCCTCCGTCACCGGATGGATCGCCGGTCCCCCCTCTTCGCCCTGGGGGGAGGGGTCATCGGGGACCTGGGAGGGTTCGTGGCAGCCACCTTCATGCGGGGGATTCCCCTGATCCAGGTCCCGACCTCCCTGGTCGCCCAGGTTGATGCCAGTATCGGTGGGAAGGTGGCGGTCAACCTCCCCGAGGGGAAGAACCTGATCGGGGCCTTCTACCAGCCCAGCTTTGTCCTGGCCGATGTCGGCTTCTTGAGGACCCTTCCCGAGCGGGAGCTGAAGGCCGGCCTGGCTGAGGTGATCAAGTACGGGGTCATCGCCGACCCCGGACTGTTCCGGTACCTGGAACTCAACCTGGAGGCCATCCTGGCCCGGGACCAGGAGGCCCTGACCGAGATCGTCCTGACCTCCTGCCGGATCAAGGCAGGGATCGTGGCCCAGGATGAGCGGGAGGAAGGTCGAAGGATCGTCCTGAACTTCGGCCATACCGTGGGGCATGCCATCGAGGCCTTGACCGGCTACGGCCGGTTCCGCCACGGTGAGGCCGTGGCCATTGGGATGCTCGTGGCCGCGACGCTTTCCTTCAAGCGAGGGCTCTGCCAGGAGGAGGATCTTCAGCGGATCCGGGACCTGCTGGCTCGAACAGGCCTTCCCACCGCCCTTCCCGTTCCCCCGGGGGAGGTCATCACGGCGATCTTCTACGATAAAAAGGTCAGGGAGACGGTGCCTCGCCTCGTCTTGACAAAGGGGATCGGGCATGTTACGGTGAGTTGGGTTGAAGACTTGAAGGAGCTGGAAGAAGTCCTTGCCTCGCTTCAGGAGTGAGCCATGCCTGCGCCTTCGGAAGAGATCGAACGCCATGCCGCTCGATGGGCGAGGGATCCGAAATCGAGGGCCTTCGCCCAACTGGCTGATGCCTATCGGAAGGAAGGGTTCCTCGATGAGGCCATCGAGATCTGCCTCCAGGGGTTGAAGGATCATCCTACCTACGTGAGCGCCAGGGTCGTCCTGGGAAGGGCCTATCTCGAAAAGGGGGAACTGGATCGGGCGGAAGGGGAGTTTCTCAAGGTCATCGAACTGGATTCAGAGAACCTCCTTGCCCACCGGCTCCTGGGGGAGATCTACCTCCAGCAGGGAAGGCAGGCCGAGGCGAGGAAATGCTATGATGAGGTCCTCAGGTTAAACCCTTTCGACCGAGAGGTCAAGGAGCTTCTGCACACCCTCCCACCGGCTCCGACACCTTCCCTGACCGGACCTGAACCTGGACCCAAGGAGGTTCAGCCCGAAGGGGAAAGCGCGGGGGGGGTCCTCGAAGGGTCGAGGGACCCTCAAGATGCCCTGGAAGGGATTCCCCTCAGCGAGACCCTGGCCGATCTCTACATCCAGCAGGGGCTTCTCGAGGAGGCCGCCCATCTCTACCGGAAGCTTCTGGAGGAGGACCCTTCCAAAGAGTACCTGAAACGGAAACTGGAAGCCCTTGGTGAGCTTCGACGGCTCCACGAGGACCTCGCTCCAGCCCGGGAGCTCTTGACCTCGAAGTCGGAGGAAGAGCCGGGAGGACGAGAGGACCGGCAGAGGGCAGAGGGGGTCCAGGAGGAGCCGGTTGCTGCCGTAGGTCCCGAGATCCCCCAGCCTCGGGAGGCACCCTCGGGGTTCGAGCAACGCCTCCTGATCATCTTTGAAGAATGGTTGGAGGAGCTCCAGCGGCTAAAGGCCCTCCGTCAGAGGAGCTAAGGTGGAGTTTCAAGCCCTGTTGGGTTCGTTGATCGAAAGGGTCAAGGGGGCCGAAGGGGCGTTCCTCATGGCCTTCGATGGTCTCCTCATTGAAGGCGTGGCGAAAGAGGGTGTGGACTTGGAGGTGATAGGGGCGGAGTATGCCTCCCTTCTCAGGGAGGCCCTTACCTTCGGGCGGGAAATGGGCCTGGGGGGGACAAAGGGGATCTCTATCCTCTCCGAAGGGCGGAGCCTTTCCTTTGCTTTTCCCCAAGGGGACCTGACCCTGGGGATCCTGGTGGGAGCCGCCGGATGCCATGCCCGGGCCCGCCATCTCCTCCGCCCCATGTTACCGGCCATTGAACAAGAGTTTTGATGGGGATCTGAGAGGTTATGAGGCGGATCCTCATTCTGAACGGGCCGAATTTGAACCTCTTGGGCCGGAGGGAGCCGGAGGTCTATGGCTCAACGACCCTGGAGGAGATCGAGGAACAGGTGAGGCGCTACGCGGCCTCGATGAACGTCGAGGTCCGCTTTGTTCAATCGAACCATGAAGGGGTCTTGATTGACGCGATCCATGAGGCAATGACGTGGGCTGAGGCCATCGTGATCAACCCTGCCGCCTTAACCCATACCAGTGTGGCCCTCCGGGATGCCCTCGTCGCCTCCGCCCTCCCAACGGTCGAGGTCCACCTCTCCAACATCCACCGGCGGGAACCCTTCCGGCACCATTCCTTCATCGCCGAGGTAGCCGATGGGCAGATCTCGGGATTCGGCCCGTTAAGTTATCTCCTCGGCGTCCAGGCCGCCCTGGCCCTCATCGAGCAAAGGGAAAAGGGCAAACCAGTAGGGGATCAGGCTGGGAAGCTTCCTTGAGGCTTCCCCCTTGACCCTTGGTGGAGAAGGAGGGATGTTCTCTTGATTTCTGCAGGAGATCTTCGGACCGGGATGAAGCTTGAGCTGGACGGTGTTCCCTATGTCGTGCTGGAGTATCAGTGGGTGAAGCCGGGAAAGGGGGGGGCCTTCATGCGGACAAAGCTCCGGAACCTGAAAAACGGCACCCTCCTGGACAAGACCTTCCGAACCGAGGAAAAGGTTTCCCTTGCCCAGATCGAGGAACGAAAGGTCCAGTTCCTCTACAGAAGCGGAGCCGACTATATCTTCATGGACCTAGAGACCTACGAGCAGTTTCCCCTCGGGGAGGGAGCCCTGGGACCTGCGAAGGATTTCTTGAAGGAGGAGCTCACCCTCACCACCTACTTCCATCGGGGCGAGGCCGTTTCTGTCGAGCTCCCGATCTTCGTGGAGCTTTCCGTGGTCGAGACGGACCCGGGTGTCAAAGGGGATACCGCCCAGGGGGGTTCCAAACCGGCGAGGCTGGAGACCGGGGCCGTCATCCAGGTCCCCCTGTTCATCGAGGTCGGTGACAAGATCCGCGTTGATACCAGAACCGGAACCTACGTTGAGAGGGTCTAAGGCATGAGGGATCTCGTCTCCGATCCCCGCGTTGTTGTCTGGGATTTATGCGTCATCACCGACCGGCGGGTCTCGGGGGGCCTCTCCCACCTCGACATGGCCAAGAGGGCCTTGGAGGGGGGCGCGGGAATGATCCAGCTCCGGGACAAGGAGGCTCCTATCCGGAGCCTTCTCCCCGAGGCGCTTGAGATCGCTGAACTGTGCCGAAGCTTCGGGGCCACCTTTATCGTGAACGATCGCCTGGATCTGGCCCTCGCCGTCGGAGCCGACGGGGTCCATTTGGGCCAGGAGGATCTCCCCGCCAAAGCGGCGAGGAGGCTGTTGGGGAAGGGGAGGCTTCTGGGCATCTCCACCCACTCCCTGGAGCAGGCCCTGAAGGCCCAGGAAGATGGCGCCGATTACATCGGGGTCGGCCCCATCTTCAGAACCGGGACAAAGGAGACCGGCTACGAACCGAGGGGGCCCTCCCTCATCCGGGACATCCGGCTGAACGTGACGATCCCCATCTTGGCCATCGGGGGGATTACCTTGGCGAATGTGTCAGAGGTCATCGCCGCCGGGGCCGCTGGAGCCGCCGTGATCTCGGCGGTTGTTGGGGCGCCCGATGTCAGAGAGGCCGCCAGGCGGTTCATGACCGTGATCCGTCAGGCCCGGCAGGCCTGCCCTTGATAATGCCCCGGCAAGGGACAAAGGGAGGAGACCATGAGGTGCACATGGCTTCAGCGATTCCTCATGCTGATCGCCACCCTGGCCATCAGCTTCTCCGTCCTGACTTCCCTGGCATCTGCCCAAAAGGGAGTCATAAAGATCGCCACCCAGAGCCCCCTCTCGGGCGAGCAGTCAGCCCTTGGGGAGGGGATTAAGAATGGAGCCCAGCTTGCCATTGAACGGTTCAAGGGGTCCATTGAGAAACTCGGGTTCAGGGTGGTCCTGGTCCCCTTCGACGATCAGGCAAAACCCGATGTGGGGGTGGCCAATGCCAAGCGGATTGTCGCCGATCCGGATATCCTCCTGGTGATCGGCCACCTGAACTCAGGGGTTGCCCTGCCCTCATCAGAGATCTACAAGGACCAGGGGCCGAACCTTGCGATGATCTCACCGGCCAACACGAACCCCCTCATCACCGACAGGAACTACCCCAATGTGAGCCGGGTCTGTGGGCGGGATGATGTCCAGGGGGAGGTGGGGGCGAGGTTCGCCAAGGAGGATCTGAAGGTCAAGTCCGTCTACATCGTCCACGACAAGACCCTCTATGGCCAGGGGGTGGCCGAATTCTTCCGTGACACAGCCAAGCGGCTTGGCGTCACCATCCTCGGCTTTGAGGGAACGGAGGAGCGATCGAACTTTGACCCAATCCTGATCCCGATCAAGGCCAAGAACCCGGACCTAATCTACTTCGGGGGGATCTACAATCAGGCGGCAGTCTTCTTCAAGCAGGCCAGGGAGAAGGGAATCACGAGCCGCTTCCTGGGCCCTGACGGGTTGGATTCCTCGGAGCTGGTGAAGATCGCAGGTCGAGCCGTCGTCGGCATGCACTATACAACCGTCGTGGGCCCTCCAACGATCTACCCGGAGGCCAAGGACTTCATCAAGGCTTACAAGGCCAGGTTTGGCAAGGACCCCGAACCCTTTGCCGCCCAAGCCTACGATGCGGCGGCCATTGGGCTCAAGGCCATCGAGCTGGGAATCAAGGAGGCCGGGGGCAGGAAACCAACCCGAACCCAGGTCAGCGCGGCCATTAGGAGGATCAGGAACTTTAAAGGGATCACCGGGATGATCAATTTCGATGGGAAGGGGGATCCGGTCAAGGCCAAGTACTTCATCATCCAGGTCCTTTCCCCCGATCCGACCAGGTGGGGCCAGAACAAGGTCGTCAAGACCCTGGAGATCGCAGCGCCACCTTTAAAGAAGGGCTAAATGGATCTCTTGGTTGCCATCCTCCCCCAGGTGTTGATGGATGGGATCAGCCTGGGGTTTATGTACGCCCTGATCGCCCTGGGCTACACCATGATCTATGGGGTGCTCCAGCTCATCAACTTCGCCCATAGCGAGATCTTTGTCTTTGGGGCCTTTGTCGGAATCGAGATCCTCCTCTCCCTCCAGGCCGCCGGGTACCTTTCGGTCATCCCTCCTTTTCTCCTGCTCCTCGTCCTGGTTCTGGCCGGTATGGCCGGGAGCGGACTCTTGGCCGTCCTGGTCGAACGGGTCGCCTATCGGCCCCTCCGGGGTGCCCCACGGCTTATCCCCCTGATCTCCGCCATCGGGACTTCCTTCTTCCTCCAGGATGCCATCCGCCTCTTTGAGAGCCTCTGGCGAAACGCCTTCTACCTGACCTACCCTTCCATCGAATTCTTTGACCGCCGTCTCAGGCTAGGGGCTACCATTGACATCCCGCTGAAGTCGCTGGTCGTCATCGTCTCAGCCCTTCTGATGCTGACCGCCCTCCAACTGTTTGTCAACCGGACGAGGATTGGCAAGGCGATACGGGCAGTGGCCGAGGATCAGGTGACGGCCAGTTTGATGGGGATCGATGTCAACCGGATTATCTCGGTGACCTTCTTGATCGGAGGGGCCATGGGTGGGGCGGCAGGGGTGCTCTTTGGCATCCAGTACAGCCTGATCAATCCCTATACAGGTTTTATCCCAGGTCTGAAGGCCTTCACCGCCGCCGTCCTGGGTGGGATCGGTAACATCCCAGGGGCTATGGTGGGGGGACTCGTCCTTGGCCTGCTGGAGGCCTTTTCAGCCTCTTATCTCTCCCTCTTGACCGGCGGGGCCTTTGGGGCGGAGTACAAGGACATCCTCGCGTTCAGCCTCCTGATCCTCATCCTGATCTTCCGCCCCCGGGGCCTCCTTGGTGAGATCGTTGCCGAGAAAGCATGAAGGTAGGAACGATGGACGAGCCCGGGAAAAACAGTCACCCCCTGGAGAGACAGACCCCCCCCGTCTCCCTTCGCCTGATATTCCATGCAGGAGGAACGGTGGCCCTGATCGGCGTAAGCGTCTTCCTGGTCAGCACCTTCCCTCAATCCATCCTAGCCTTCCTCCTCTTCCAGAGTTCCCTCCTGGTTATCTACTATGCCCGGTTCCCGTTTGCCTTAAAGATCGGCCTGGCTTCGGTGGTCCTTGGCCTCTTAATGCCCTACCTTGGGATGATCAACGGTTACTACTTGGAGGTGGCCACCCAGGTCGGAATCTTCGTGGCGTTGGCTTTGGGGTTGAACATCGTGGTCGGCCTAGCCGGGCTCCTAGACCTGGGCTATGTGGCCTTCTATGCCGTAGGGGCGTATCTGTGGGCCATCTTTGGCTCCCACCAGGCGAATGAGATCTTCTCCTTCGCCCACTTTCCCCTGGCCCCCGGCTGGTTCTTCGTCTTCCTCGTGGTTGGGCTGGTGGTCGCGGCCCTGACCGGTATCCTCTTAGGACTGCCCGTCTTGAGGCTGCGGGGTGATTACCTGGCCATTGTCACACTGGGATTTGGCGAGGTTATCCGGGTCCTGGCCAATAACCTGGATAAGCCCATCAATATCACCAATGGCCCCAAGGGCATTACCCCTATTCAACGTCCCCCCCTCTTCTTCCAACCTCTTCTGGAGGCCCTTGGTTTGGAGGTGGAGCCTTCTGTCCTGTACCCGTTGTACTTCTACTTCCTGGTTCTCCTGATCGTGGTCATCGTCATCTTCACCAATCACCGCTTGCAGTATTCGCACATCGGACGGGCCTGGGAGGCGATCCGGGAGGATGAAACGGCGGCGGCGTGCATGGGGGTTCCCCTCGTCCGGATGAAACTCCTCGCCTTCGCCTCCGGGGCCGCCTTCGCCGGCATCATGGGTGTGATCTTTAGCGCCAAGCAGTACTTCATCAACCCGGAGAGCTTCACCTTTATGGAGTCCATCGGGGTGCTCGCCATGGTCATCCTGGGGGGGATGGGGTCCATCCCAGGGGCAATCTTGGGGGCAACGGTGGTTACGGTCCTGAACCTCCAAGTCTTGAAGAGTCTGTCCCTGTGGTTAAACAGCTTGAGAAGCTCAGGGGCGACCCTCAACCTTCCTCTCATCGGTCCCTTTTCGTTCAGCCAGCTTCCGGTGCAGCTTGAGCCGGCCAAGTATGAGCGGATGGTCTTCGGGATCATCCTCATCCTGATGATGATCCTCAGGCCCCAGGGCATCCTCCCCGCCCAGCGCCAGAGGAGGGCAGGGGTCCAGAAGTAGCCATGCCATTCTTCGAGGCAAGAGGGGTCACAAAACGATTCGGGGGCTTGGTCGCCGTCAACCAGGTGAACCTCACCCTGGAGAGAGGGATCATCGCCTCCGTCATCGGACCAAACGGGGCGGGGAAGACCACCCTCTTTAATCTCTTCACCGGCATCTACCCCCCTGATGAGGGGATGATCCTCTTCGAAGGGCGGTCTCTGGTGGGATTGCGCCCTGATCGGATTACCGCCTTGGGCATCTGCCGGACCTTCCAGAACATCAGGCTCTTTACCAACATGACCGCGCTGGAGAATGTCCTGGTCGGGATGCACTCCCGTTTGGGGATGGGCTTCTTCGAAGCCCTCATCCGCTCCCCCCGCTTCAAGAGGGAGGAGCAAAGGGCCTGGCGGAGGGCCATCGAGCTCGTGGAGGTCGTTGGCCTCCTTGGCCGGGAGGATGAGCTGGCCAAGAACCTCCCCTACGGGGACCAGCGGCGTCTCGAACTTGCCAGGGCCCTGGCCTCGGAGCCCAAACTCCTCCTGCTGGACGAGCCAACGGCAGGGATGAGCCTGGGGGAGGCCCAGGCCCTCATGGATCTGTTAAAGCGGCTGATTGATGAGTTCGGCCTGACCATCCTCCTGATTGAGCACAACATGCGGGTTGTCATGGGGATCTCTGAACGGGTCACGGTCCTGGATCATGGGGAGGTCCTCGCTGAAGGGAAGCCCGCCGAGGTTCAGAAGGATCCCCGGGTGATCGAGGCCTATCTGGGGCGGAGGCGCTGGGCCGCCCCTCTTCCAAAGGAGGCCCCACCCCCCCCTCGTCAGGTCCTGGACAGCACCGCCCGGCCTGTGGGAAGTGGACAGCAGGAAGGGAAGTATGCTTGAGGTCGAAGACCTCCATGTCTACTATGGCCAAATCCATGCCTTAAAGGGGATCTCCTTTACGGTGGAGAGGGGGACCATCGTGGCCCTCCTGGGGAACAACGGGGCGGGAAAGACGACGACTTTGAAGGCAATCTCTGGGGTCCTCCAACCCCGGGAGGGTATCATCCGCCTGGAGGATCAGGTCTTAAATGGCCTCCCCCCGCACAGGATTGTCCGTCTGGGGATCGCCACCGTCCCTGAAGGGCGGAAGGTCTTTCAGCGCCTGACCGTCTTGGAGAACCTGGAAATCGGGGCCTACGCCAGGAGGGACGGTGGAATTGACGAGGACCTGGAGAGGGTCTTCCACCTCTTCCCCCGCTTGAAGGAGCGGAGGAGGCAGATCACCGGCACCCTCTCGGGCGGGGAGCAGCAGATGCTGGCCATTGGCCGGGCCCTCATGGCAAGGCCCAGGCTCCTCCTCCTGGACGAACCCTCCATGGGGCTTGCCCCCATGCTGGTGGAGCAGATCTTCGAGACGATCCAGGATATCAACCGGCAGGGGACGACGATCCTGTTGGTCGAGCAGAACGCGGCCCTGGCCCTCTCCATTGCCCACAGGGGCTATGTCCTGGAGACGGGGAGGATCGCCATCCAAGGCACTGCCCAGCACCTCCAGCAGGACGAGACGGTGAGAAAACTCTACCTGGGCGAGGAGGTGGGAGGAGGGCAATCACCCTAACCCGCCGATGGCCCGCCTCTCCGCTGTGAGGACCCCATCCCTAACCGGGGAGTCTGGGAAAGGGGTTGTCAGGCTCTCAAGGGGTATGCTAAGCTAAGGCTGCATTGATTCAAGCCGAGGAGAGGCGTGCAGATCGAGCAGATTCTCGAAAGGTTCCGAAACTATCACCCCACAGGGGATGTGGAGGTCATCCGGAAGGCCTTCGCCTTTGCCGAGCGTCTCCATCAGGGTCAGGAACGGCTTTCGGGTGACCCTTACCTTTCTCACCCCTCGGCCGTGGCCAACATCCTGGTCGATCTCAAGATGGACGCTTCCACCATCGCCGCCGGCCTTTTGCACGATGTGGTCGAGGATACCAGGACAACCCTCCAGGAGATCCAGCGGGAGTTTGGCCAGGATATCGCCCAGTTGGTGGATGGGGTGACCAAGCTGGGAAAGCTCCCCTTCGCCAGCCGGGAAGAGCGGCAGGCCGAGAACTTCAGAAAAATGCTCCTCGCCATGTCCAGGGATATCCGTGTGCTCTTGATCAAGCTTGCCGATCGCCTCCACAACATGCGGACCCTGGAACCCCTTCCCCAGGAGAAACGGAAACGGATTGCCCAAGAGACCCTGGACATTTATGCCCCTTTAGCCCACCGCCTGGGGATCTACTGGCTGAAAGCTGAGTTGGAGGATCTCGCCCTCCGTCATCTGGACCCGGAGGCCTACCGCGATCTCGCGGCGAAGGTGGCCAAGAAACGAAAGGAGCGGGAGGGGGAGATTAACGAGGTCATCGAGATCCTCATGAGGAAGTTGCATGAGGTCGGCATCCCGGCTGAGATCACGGGGCGGCCTAAGCATTTCTATTCCATCTACAAGAAGATGCGAGACCAGGGGAAGGATTTCGACGAGATCTACGACCTGACCGCCGTCCGGGTCATCACCGAATCAGTCAAGGACTGTTATGGCAGCTTAGGCGTCATCCACAGCCTCTGGAAACCCATCCCCGGCCGTTTCAAGGACTTCATCGCTGTGCCCAAGACAAACTTCTACCAGTCCCTTCACACCACCGTCGTCGGCCCCAGGGGAGAGCCCGTCGAGATCCAGATCCGGACCTGGGAGATGCATAAGGTTGCTGAGGAGGGGATCGCCGCCCACTGGCTCTATAAAGAGGGAAAGACGATCCTTGACCAGGGGGAGAAAGGCTTCGCCTGGCTCCGGCAATTGATGGAATGGCAGCGGGATCTCAAGGATTCCAGGGAATTCTGGGAAACGGTCAAGGTGGATCTCTTCCCCGACGAGGTCTACGTGTTCACCCCGAAGGGCGATGTGAAGGCCCTCCCCAAAGGGTCTACCCCTATTGATTTCGCTTTCGCCATCCATACCGACATCGGCCTCCACTGTATCGGCTCCAAGGTGAACGGCCGGTTGGTCCCTCTGCGCTATGAGCTTCAGAACGGGGACATCGTCGAGATCCTCACCGACCCCCGACAGCACCCCAGCCGGGATTGGCTGAAGATCGTCAGGACCTCCCGGGCCAGGAGTAAGATCAGGCAATGGCTCAAGGCTGAGGAGCGGGCCAGGAGCGTTAGCCTGGGGAAGGATCTCCTGGAGCGAGAGGCCCGTCGGCTGGGGAAGAACTTATCGGCCCTTTTCAACCAGGAGAACCTGACCTCCGTTCTTCAGCGGGTAGGGTTCGCCGGACCCGAGGAGTTCTTCGCCGCGGTGGGGTACGGACGGTTGTCTCCCCATCAGGCCGTGTTGAGGCTTCTGCCTCCTGAGGAGCTGAAGCTTCTTGAGCGGGAGGAGCTGGAGGTCAAAGGGGAGAAGAAGACGAAGCCCAGGATCTCCGAGGAGGGGGTCAAGATCCGGGGTGTGAACGATGTCCTGGTCAGGTTCGCCAAGTGTTGTAACCCTTTGCCTGGGGATGAGATTGTCGGCTTTATCACCAGAGGGAGAGGGGTCTCCATTCACACCAGGGATTGCCCGAACGCCGATCAGCTCCTGATTGATCCTGATCGGAAGATCGCCGTGGAGTGGGACTCGGACCGGCCGGTCCCTCACCAGGTCAGGATCCGGGTGACCATCGGCAGGGACCGGCCGGGGCTTTTGGCTGAGATCAGTTCGGCGATTTCAGCCTCGAACATCAACATCGCCCAGGCTGAGATCAAGGTGACCGAGGATCGAAAGGGCGTCAACACCTTCATCCTCGAGGTCTCCGACTTGAAGCAGCTCCAAGGGGCGATGCACGCCATCCAGCGGATTGATGGGGTCTTGAAAGTCGAAAGGGTGAGGAGCGGCTGAGGGGGGCTAGAGAGCCTTCTCGACCTTCCCTGACCGTAGGCAGCGGGTACAGACGTGGAGATACCGGGGGGCGCCCTTCACCAAGGCCCTCACCCGATGGATATTCGGAAAGAACCGCCGTTTAGACACATTATGAGCATGGCTGATCCGATTGCCAACCATTGGCTTTTTACCGCAGACCTCGCACCGGTTCCTAAGCGCAGACATCCTCTTCCTCCCTTTGTTCCTCGATCCTCGCCTTTGCCCATCCCGTCCTCAACCGGGTGTCTTTTAGCAAGTGATTGTAGCGGATCGATCCCGTGAATGCAACGGGTTTTCGCTAAAGCAAGGGTCAATGGCTGCCCGCGACCTTAAGCTTCCTGTCCAATATGTCAAGGGGGTCGGGCCCCGACGGGCCGCCCTGCTTGCCAGGCTCGGTGTCCAGACCGTCGAGGACGCCCTGTACCTTCTGCCGAATCGCTATGAGGACCGCCGACATCTGAAACCCATTGCTCAAGTGGAGGTTGGGGAACAAGAGACGGTGAAAGGCGAGGTTCTGGCCGCCGGCCTGAAGAATACAAGGAAGGGGCCCCTCTTTGAAGCGGTGATAGGCGACTCATCAGGAAAACTTGTAGCAAAGTGGTTTAATCAACCATATCTCAAGAATAAGTTTAAAATAGGTCAACCGGTTATCCTCTATGGGAAGATTCTCCTTGGCTTTGGCCTGGAGATGGTCAATCCTGACTATGAACTGTTGGAACCCGGCGATGAGCAGATCCATACCGGCCGAATCGTCCCTATCTACCCGTTAACCCAGGGTTTAAGCCCTCGCTTGGTCCGAGCCATCATGAAAACCCTCGTGGAGACCTTCATCCCTCAGGTCCAGGATTTCCTCCCCGATCCGATCAGGGAACGCCAACGGCTCCTCTCCCTTGCGGCCGCCCTGGAAGCGATCCATGCCCCCGAGGGGTTAGACGACGCCGAAAGGGGCAGACGTCGTTTGGCCTTCGACGATTTTTTTCTGCTGTCCCTAGGGATCGCCCTCCGACGCCTGGAGGCCGCGGAAGAAACCGGAATCGCCTTCAAGGTGGAGTCCTTCCTGGCCGATCAGGCCCTGGCCCGATTCGGTTATCCCTTGACGGTTGCCCAGGAAAAGGTCCTTCGGCAGATCAAGGAGGATATGGCACGACCCCGTCCGATGAACCGCCTCCTTCAAGGGGATGTGGGAAGCGGGAAGACGATTGTTGCTTTCCTCGCCATGTTGATCGCCGTTGAAAACGGGTACCAGGCGGCCATCATGGCCCCGACGGAAATCCTTGCCGAACAGCATTTCTTTCGGGCTTGGCGGCTCTTGACCCCCCTGGGGGTTCAAGTGTTCTTGTTGACAAGTAGCATTAGGGGGAGGGAACGACAGCGAATCCTTGAGGAGCTTCGTCGGGGAAGCCCTGCCATCGTTGTCGGGACCCACGCCCTGATCCAGGGGGAGGTCCAGTTTGCCCGGTTAGGCTTCGTGATCATTGACGAACAGCACCGGTTCGGTGTCCTCCAGCGGGCCCAGCTCCGGGCCAAAGGCTACCATCCCGATGTCCTGGTGATGACGGCTACCCCTATCCCTCGGACCCTTGCCTTGACCGTGTACGGGGACCTCGACATCTCCGTCCTGGACGAGATGCCGCCTGGGCGGCAGCCTGTCAAGACCTACCGTTTGACCGAGGCGGATCGGCTGAGGCTCTACCAGTTTATGATCGGAGAACTCAAAAAGGGTCGCCAGGCTTACATCATCTGTCCGTTGATTGAGGAGTCGGAGAAGGAGGATCTGAAAGCCGCGATCCAGACGGCCAAGGATCTTCAGGAGGGGCCTTTTAAGGATTTCCGGGTCGGGCTCCTCCATGGCCGGATGAAGTTCGAGGAGAAGGAAGCCATCATGCGGGACTTCCGGGAGGGGAGGATCCACCTTCTGGTTGCGACCACGGTCGTCGAGGTCGGGGTGGACGTTCCAACGGCTACCGTTATCCTGATCGAGCAGGCTGACCGCCTTGGCCTCTCCCAGCTCCACCAACTCCGTGGGAGGGTCGGACGAGCTGGGGACCAGGCCTATTGTTTCCTGATGACCAGCGCGCGGCTCTCCGAAGAGGCCGAGGCGCGGATCCAAGCGATGGTCAGGCTCTCCGATGGCTTCGCCATCTCCGAGAAGGATCTGGAGATCAGAGGCCCCGGTGATTTCTTCGGGACCCGTCAGTCGGGCCTGCCCGATTTAAAGGTGGCAAGCCTCCTGAAGGATGTCCGGATCCTGGAGCAGGCCAGGACCGAGGCCTTCCACCTGGTCGAAGCCGACCCTCGTCTCGAGGCTCCCGAGCACGCCTTTCTAAAGGAAGTTCTCCTCGAGCGGTGGACGGATGGCATCGGGTTAGGGATCGTCGGGTAGAAGATTCCCCTAAGAGGGCGACGTGAGGGTCATCGCGGGACAGGCAAAGGGACGACTTCTGAAGGTTCCCAAAGGACCGGTCGTTCGGCCGACCTCCGACTACCTCCGGGAGGCCCTTTTCAACATCCTAGGCGAAAGGGTCCAAGGCGCTTGGTTCCTTGATCTCTTTGCCGGGAGTGGGGCCGTCGGGATCGAGGCCTTAAGCCGGGGTGCGGAGTTTGTCACCTTTGTGGAGAAGAATCCCCAGTGCGTGCAAGCCCTCCGGGCGAATCTGAAGCGGTCAGGTTTCAAGACCCAAGCTGAGATCATCCCAACAGATGTCTTGAGGTTTCTGGCGGATCGGCGTTCCCAGCGAGGGTACGACGTCATCTTCCTCGACCCGCCCTATCACGGCCTCTTGGGAGAGGAGGCCTTGTCACGCCTTGGCCAAGGGTTGGTCTTAAGACCCAAAAGTCTGGTCATCGCTGAGGTTTTTCACAAGCGGGCCCTCCCTCCTGCCTTCGGCCTCCTCAGGTTGGTGAGGGAGGTCCGTCACGGCCAGACAAAACTCGTCTTCTACACCAACCTGGAGGGGTCATGAACCAAAAGGCGGTCTATCCGGGCACCTTCGATCCTTTTACGTACGGCCACCGGGACATTGTACTACGGGCCCTCCGGCTCTTCCCGGAGGTGACCGTTGCCGTCTTGGAAAATCCCCAGAAGTCTCCCGTGTTCAACCTGGAAGAGCGGAAAGCGATTATCCGTGAGACAACCATGGGCCTCCATGGGGTCGAGGTGGATTCCTTCGACGGTCTCTTGGTTGACTATGTGCGTCAGAAAGGGATCCATGTGGTCATTCGAGGGATTCGAGCGGTCTCCGACTTTGACTACGAGTTCCAGATGGCCCTCATGAACCGACGCTTGTACGAGGAGATTGAAACGGTCTTTCTCATGCCTGCCGAGGCGTACACGTACTTAAGTTCCCGTCTGGTCAGGGAGATCGCCCTCCTGGGCGGGGATGTGTCGGGGCTGGTTTCACCTTTGGCGGAGCGACTTTTGAAGGAACGGGCAACCAGGATCAAGCCATCGTCTCTTTAACAGGGAGGAACGGCATGTTGGCAAAGCGGGCCAGGAACCTGGTCCCTTCGGCAACCTTGGGGATTGACCTGAAAGCGAAGGAGATGCGGGCTAAAGGGTTCGATGTGATCAGCTTTGGGGTGGGGGAGCCTGACTTCGACACCCCGGAGGGGATCAAGGAGGCGGCTGTTTCTGCCTTGCGGGCCGGCTTCACCAAGTATACCCCTGCCGGGGGGATTGATGAACTCCGGGATGCCATCGTGGCCAAGCTGAAGCGGGACAACGGCCTTGAGTACACCCGTGACGAAGTGGCGGTCTCGTGTGGATCGAAACACACCCTTTACAGTCTGGCCATGGTCCTTTTCGAGGAGGGAGATGAAGTCCTCATCCCCGCCCCCTATTGGGTCACGTACCCGGAGCAGATCAAGTTGGTGGATGCCACCCCGGTCATCGTCCCCACATCGGAGGCAAAGGGCTTTAGGGTTTCGAGGGACGATCTGGAGCGGGTCCTTACGCCACGGACGAAGGCCCTTATCTTAAATACCCCTTCGAACCCTACCGGTGTGGTTCTTGATCGGGACGATCTCGAGGCCATCGCCACCCTGGCCGTCGAGCGGGATCTTTACGTCATCTCCGACGAGGCCTACGAGAACCTGACCTATGATGGAGCCCGTCACATCAGCATTGCCTCCCTGGGGGAGGCTATCAGGGCGAGGACGATCGTCGTCAACTCGGTTTCCAAGACGTATGCGATGACGGGATGGAGGATCGGGTATGCCGCCGGTCCTAAGGAGGTGATCCGGGCCATCATCGATCTCCAAAGCCAGACTGCCAACATGACCTCCTTCGCTCAAAAGGGGGCCGTTGAGGCCTTAATCGGCTCCCAAACCCCTGTGGTGAGGATGCGGGAAGAGTTCGCCAAGAGGAGAGGGTACGTCCTGGAACGGTTGGATAAGATCCCCGATGTGAGCTATGTGAGACCTTTCGGTGCCTTCTTCGTTTTCCTGAACATCTCCGCGTACTTTGGCTGCCGATTCCGAGATCGGATCATCCAGACTTCGACAGATATGGCGGCTTATCTTCTGGAGGAAGCACGGGTGGCCCTGGTGCCGGGAAAAGACTTCGGGAGCGATGACCACATCCGCCTCTCCTATGCCCTCTCCACCGACCAACTGGCCAAAGGGTTGGACCGGATTGAGGAGGCTCTGACGAAGCTCCGCCTTGGGGCTTGATCTCCTCCGGGACGGATGGTAAGATCCGAACCGGCAGGTGCCCTGGGGGAAGGAGATCCGCATCACCGGTCCCCGGGAGGGAGCAGCCGCCCTTAGCTTAAGCGTGAGTGGAGGAAAGGATGCCCAAAGCGAAGATCATCACCTATGGGTGCCAGGCCAACGAGCTAGACTCGGAACGGATTGCAGGGATCCTGGAGGGGGTCGGGTACACCTTGATCGAGGATGAAGGTGAGGCCGACCTCATCCTGGTGAACACCTGTAGCATTCGTGAGAAGGCGGAACAGAAAGTCTTTAGTCGTTTAGGGCAGTTGGCCGCCCTGAAACGGTCAAAACCTGATCTCAAGCTTGGCTTGTGCGGGTGCCTTGCCCAACGGGAGGGGGCCGCCCTGTTGAAGCGGTTCAGCTCCCTGGATCTGGTCGTCGGGACTGGATCCTACCAAAGCCTCCCTGAGCTTCTACAAAAGAATGAGCGGGCGGTAGCCACCTCCTTCCCGCAGGAGGCCCAGAGATGGCCAAGGCTCAAACGGAAGAGCCGTGTCAAGGCCTGGGTGGGGATCATGGATGGCTGCGATAACTTCTGCACATTCTGCGTTGTCCCTTATACACGGGGCCCCGAGCGGAGCCGACCCGTGGCGGATATTCTCCAAGAGGTCGAGGAACTCTACCTCCAAGGCTATCAAGAGATCATCCTCTTAGGCCAAACGGTTAACTCCTATGGGAAGAAGTTGAAGCCGCCCGTAAGCTTCGCCCAGCTCCTCCGGCAGATTGACGAAAAGGTCCAGGGCCGGATCCGGGTCCGGTTCACCAGCTCCTTCCCGCTGGATGTGACAGAGGAACTTGCCTCGGCGATCGCTGAGCTCCCCAGCGTTTGCGAGCACATTCATCTGCCGGCTCAATCGGGCTCAACCCGGATCCTTCAGGCGATGGCTCGGGGGTACACGAGAGAGGACTATCTGGCGAAGATCCGCCTTCTCCGATCCAAGATCCCTGACATCGCCGTGACGACAGATCTTATCGTGGGCTTCCCAGGGGAGACCGAGGAGGACTTCCAAGCAACCCTAAGCCTTATGGAGGAAGTCGGCTTCGACGGGGTCTTCGCCTTTCGCTACTCCCAGCGCCCCAATACACCGGCGTGTCGCTTCCCCGATCAAGTCCCCGAGGAGGTGAAAGCGGACCGCCTCCACCGTCTCTTCGAAACGGCAGACCGGATCTCGTTGGCAAAGAACCAGGCCTGGATTGGACGGGTGGTGGAGGTCCTGGTTGATACCGAAGATGGAAAAGTCAAGGAGGGAGACCTCCTCTCCGGTCGGACGCGGGAGAACAAGATTGTCCACTTTAGGGGGGAAGGGATCAAAGCGGGGGATCGGGTTGCCGTGCTGATCCAAGAGGCCATGCCTCACTATCTCAAAGGCTCCCTGGTGGCAAAGCCCCAGAGTCTTCGATGAGGAGATCCGATGAAACGGTTCAATCTAGGGAAAGGTTCGCCAAAAGACCCTGGGGAGGGGAGTGGTCCCCCCGCGGAATACCAAGGGCCAAGGAAAAGCATCCTCATCGTGGGGATCATCGTGATCCTCGTGGCAACGGCCTACTGGGTGGCTACCAAGTTTGTCTTTGTGCCACCGCCTCCTTCCCCGGTTGCCCGTCCCATCTCACCCCCTTCCCCGCCCGTTCCTGTCCCACCTCCATCAGCGCCGATGCCGTCTCAGGAAGTGACCAAGATCAAGCCCCCCGGGGAGGAGAAGCCAGAAGCTCCCCCCCCTAAGGCTGAGGAGAAACGAGAGGCTCCGTCTCCTCCAACCTCTAAGACCATTGCTACCTCCACGGTCGGTCCCCGTTACACGCTCCAGGTGGGGGCAATGCTCCAGCGTGGACACGCGACGGACCTGCAAAAGAGGCTAGAGCGCCTAGGTTACTCAGCCCGTGTCAAGAAGGCCGTGTCTCCTAAGACCCGGTACATGGTTTACATCGGCGAGGTGTCGTCAATCCAGGAGGCGGAGGCAACCGTCCAGAGGCTTCAGCGGGAAGGGTTCCCGGCCAAGGTCGTCTCTACCCAAGGAGGGTTCTTGGCCGGGGTAGGTGACTTTTTTGCCCTGGACGAAGCCATTGACCTCGCCCATGAGCTCCAGAAGAAACGACACACACCAAAGATCGTAGACCGCCAGGTGCTGACCACATTCCACCGGGTGTTGGTCGGCTCTTTTGACAGGAGGGCTGATGCCTTGAAACTAGGAAGGGAGCTGAAAGCTCGAGGATTTGAGAACTTCGTTGTGAAGGATTAATATTTTGCTTGACTGTTTCCCTCTTCACTGGTAGTTTTGAATACCTAGAGAGGCCATGATGTTTCTTTGAGGAGGTAGCTTAGATGACAAAGGCGGACTTGGCTTCCCTAGTAGCCCAGAAAGGCCTCACGAAGAAGCAGGCTATGCAAGCCGTCGAGACGGCCTTCGAGATCATCAAGGATGCCCTGAAACGGGGTGAGAAGGTTCAGTTAGTCGGGTTTGGCGCCTTCGAGGTGCGCGCCAAGCGGGCAAGAAAGGGGAGGAATCCCCAAACAGGTTCTGAGATTACGATCGCCGCCAGGCGGGTTTTAAAATTCAAGCCAGGTAAGGCCCTGTTTGAGACCGTGAACTCGGGGACTTAAAGGTGCCATGGCGGGTCGAAAGAAGGGGGAAGGGAAACCTTCTTTACCGCGGAGGAAAGGGGTTACCATCGAGGAAGGGAACCCTTTCCCTACAATTCCTGATAAGCTGTTCTTTCGGATTGGTGAAGTCGCTCAGCTCACTGGAGTGAGACCTTACGTCCTCCGGTACTGGCAGTCGGAGTTCAGCGTCTTAACGCCTCAAAAGAGCCCTACGGGGCAACGGCTCTACCGAAGGGAGGATCTCCTCACCATCCTCCGTATTAAAAACCTTTTATACCGGGAAGGGTACACCATCGCGGGCGCCAAGAAACGCCTGGCAGAGGAGCAGATGGCGGCCAAACAAAGGACTACCGATGTCCTGAAGAGGATCAAGGCTGAGCTCCTCGCTATCTCGTCGGTTCTTGGCCGGTGAGATTCACCTTAAGATAATGCCCCTCTTACGGGTCGGGGCGTGGCGCAGCCTGGTAGCGCACTGGCATGGGGGGCCAGGGGTCGTTGGTTCAAATCCAATCGCCCCGACCACAGGACTCCTTCGAGCAGATGCTTCGATCTGCTCTTTGTTTTTGAAAAGTTCTTGTGAAGATCTTGATTTCGAATGATGATGGGATTTACTCGCCGGGCCTCCGGATTCTGGCTGAGCGGCTGCAGATTCTGGGCGAGGTCCTGGTGGTTGCACCCGATCGGGAGCGGAGCGCTGCCGGCCACTCCCTCACGTTAAACCGTCCCCTCCGTTCGGTCCAGATCAAGGAGGGATGGTATAGCGTGGATGGAACCCCGACCGACTGTATCGCCCTGGCCGTCGAGGGGATCCTGAAAAAAAAGCCGGATCTGGTTGTGTCGGGGATTAACCTGGGGGCAAACCTGGGGGACGATGTGACCTACTCGGGAACGGTCTCCGCTGCCTTCGAGGCAACCCTCCTCGGAATCCCGGCCTTCGCCATCTCTTTAGCCGGCGGAGAAAATGGGCACCTAGAGACAGCGGCCGACTTTTCCATCGTCCTTGCCGACCTCATTCTGAAACGGGGTCTTTCCCCTGACACCCTCTTGAACGTGAATGTCCCTAATCTCCCCTGGTCAAAGATCAAGGGGGTGGCGATCACGACGCAGGGGCGGAGGACATACGCTGAGACCATCGTGGAGAAGGTGGATCCCCGGGGAAAGGTGTATTATTGGATTGGGGGACAGGACCCTGCGTGGAGACCGATCGCCGATAGCGACTATGAAGCGGTCATGCAGGGTTGGATCTCGATTACCCCTCTCCACGTCAACCTGACGAATTATGCGGCCATGGATGAGCTGAAGACCTGGTCTTTCCCCCTTCCCTCGAGGAAGGGATAAGGAGGAGGTCCCCTTTGGGGAGGATTTCACGATGTTTAGCTGGGCAGGGGCGGGATTCCCCCAGGGAAACGGCAGAGGAGGGGGGCTCTGGGATGACCGGATAGCCAGAGCACGGATGGTTACCGAACAGTTGGTTCGGAGAGGGATCAAGGAGACGAGGGTCCTCCAGGCCATGAGTAAGGTTCCTCGACATCTCTTCGTTGACGAGCCCCTCAGATTCAGGGCCTATGACGATTCCCCCCTCCCGATTGGAGAGGGTCAGACCATGTCTCAGCCATACATGGTAGCCCTCATGACCGAGGCCCTGGAGCTTCGAGGCTACGAACGAACCCTGGAGGTCGGGACGGGTTCCGGCTATCAGACGGCGATCCTTGCCGAGCTCGTCCATCGAGTCTGGAGCATTGAACGCCTTCAAGGGTTAGCGGATCGAGCCGCTAAGGTTTTGAAAGAGCTGGGGTACTCAAACATTACTATCAAGGTGGGGGATGGATCTCTGGGATGGCCTGAGGAAGCACCGTTCGATGCGATCCTGGTGACGGCGGGGGCCCCCGATGTCCCACCAGCCCTTCTTTCCCAATTGGCCGATAACGGGAGGCTTATCATTCCTGTGGGGGATGCTCATTCCCAGGTCTTGAAGCGTTTTGTCCGGAGGAGGGATTCCTACTCTTCAGCGGACCTGGTCGGATGTGCCTTTGTCAAGCTCGTGGGTGAGCAAGCTTGGCAGGAATGACCATCGGGGCGTAGCGCAGCCTGGTAGCGCACTTGGTTCGGGACCAAGGGGTCGGCGGTTCAAATCCGCCCGCCCCGACCATGGGTTAGTTCCCGTTCTTGTCGGGGGAGACCCTAGCTGGGTTCAATCCTTCTAGTTCAAGGATTTGAGGTTTCTCCTCAAGCTGAAGGGACTGGGGCCTCTCCACGACCAGGGAGAGGACAATCTGGTGATTCTCAAAAGAGATGTTCTCCAGGGCGCTACAAAAGATAGGGAATTTGCAGGTTTTTGTCCGCTTCAACCATCCTTCTGTGATCGCGCGATACTCTTCGATGCTGCAGATGAGCTTCATCGCCTTGCCCTCCTGGTATGGAAAAGTAATAAGAGAGTCTTTGTTGCGATTGCTCTTATCGCTCCGGGTCCTATTAAAAACATAGGTACGATTCCTCCACCAGACAAGGCCCTCATAGGGGTGGGCGATTGAGGAAGGCTAGGATCGGTGTGATTGGTTCTAGAGAATGTAGCCGGGAAGGTTACGCTTTAGCAGAGGAAGTGGGACGGCGGATCGGCGAGAGGGGAGGGGTCCTTATCTCAGGAGGCCTTGGGGGAATCATGGAGGCTGCCTCAAAAGGCGCGAAACGGGCAGGGGGGGTGACCGTTGGAATTCTTCCGGGGTTTTCCGCAGAGGAGGCCAATCCCTATGTGGATATCCCCATTGTCACCGGGATGAGCCTCGCTAGGAATCTCATCATCGTTCAATCTTCCCAAGCTATCATCGCCATTGAAGGAGGCTATGGGACCCTCTCGGAGGTCGCTTTTGCCCTTCAGCTCGGGGTGCCCCTTATTGGCCTGAATCTCGGTTTTCAAGATGACAAGATCATCAGGGCTGTCGATCCGGCCGATGCTGTCGGAAAAGCCTTTGCCTTGATCTTTGGATAACGGGTGCTATGGGTGAAATGGCTTCGGTAGAGATCACCATCAAAGGGATCGTCCAGGGAGTGGGCTTCCGATTCTTCACCGAGCGACTCGCCCATCGGTATGGGTTGACGGGCTACGTCATGAACCACCCTAATGGAAGCGTCTATGTGGTGGCAGAAGGGGAACGTGAAGCGATCAATGCCTTTCTCGACCAACTTAAGAACGGTCCTCCAGGGGCACGGATCGAGGGATTCCACGTGACATGGCGTTCACCCGTTGGCAAGTTTCGCGACTTCAGCATCCGGTTTTCGCCGTGAGAGAGGAGATGGCAATGCTCGAGGTGTTGAGAGCAAAGATCAGGGATATCCCGAACTTTCCCAAAGCAGGGATCCTTTTTAGAGACATTACCCCTCTCTTGCTCGATCCGGAGGCCTTTCGGGCGGCCATCGGCTTAATCAAGGAGCGATTTGCCCCCAAAGGGGTTGAGGTCGTTGCTGGGATCGAAACCAGGGGTCTCATCCTTGCCTCTGCCTTGGCCTATGACTTATCGGTGGGTTTGGCCTTAATGCGAAAACCTGGCAAGCTGCCCTATAAGACCTACAAGGCCACCTACGCCCTGGAATATGGGACCGACGCCCTGGAGATCCACCAGGATGCTATTACGCCGGGGCAGAAGGTCTTGA
>CAZHST010000026.1:0-42327 GCA_964535215.1 uncultured bacterium | reverse complement strand
CCACGGGCAAGGCAACCCCGACAGCGGGATCACCTATTTTATGTCCGGAGGTCAGGGAAAAACCCTTGACAAGGGCTGAAGTGGATATTAAAATCAGGTTTGCGTTTTTCGACCAAACTTCTTGCTTCTTTACCTGAAGGTCAGGGAGAGATGGTGGGCAGGGGTCAAAGTATTAAAACCCTGTTCCAGATGGAGGGGGGTGAGAGGGCCAACCTTAAAGAAGGGGAGATCTCAACTCGAGGCGTTGGTGTCAGGTGTTGATCCACGGGGTGCCAGTCGCTCAACGGAGTTGAGGAGGGGAGAAAGATGGCTCATGAACTCTCCAGAAGGGATTTCCTGAAGTTAACGGGCGCGGTCACCGCCGCCATGGCCGCTTTCGGGTCCGAGGTGAAGAAGGCAGCCCAGCAGGAAGAAGGGGTGGCCTGGGCTCAAGGGAGCGAGACCTACTCCCTCACGTACCTGGGCTACTCAAAGGTTGAGAAGTTCCCTGTGAGCGGCATGGTCTACGGCGCCCACAACAAGGGGACGACCCCTATTCCCTTCACCTACACCCTGATCCGAGGAGGTGGGCGGAATATCCTCTTTGACTGCGGCTACGCGAACCAGAAGTGGAACGCCATCTTCGGCATCAGCGACTATGAGGACCCCAGGACGGTCCTGGGGAAGGTCGGGCTCACCCCCGAGCAGATTGACTCGGTGATCATCGGGCACATGCACTTCGACCATGCCGGAAACACCGAGGCGTTCCCCAACGCCAAGATCTACGTGCAGAAGTCGGAGCTGTCAGGCTGGGTGTGGGCCCTCGGCCTCTCGCCTGACTTCAAGTGGATTACCGGGGCGGTGGACCCCGACGATGTGATTGACATCATGAAGGCGGCGGCCGAGGGGCGGCTGGTCCTGGTAGACGGGGATCAGGAGATTGCCCCAGGGCTCAAGCTGATCAACGCCAACGACACCCACACCTTCGGAACCCAGATGGCCGCTGTGAACACGAGGAAGGGGACCTACTGCCTCACCGGCGATGCCTGCTACTGGTACGAAAACGCCGAGAAGATGCTCCCCATCGGCTACGCCCAGGGGAACCAGGTCACCCAGCTCTTCGCCATCAAGAAGGCGAAGGACATTGCTGGGGGTGTGGACCGGCTGGTGCCGGGGCACGATATGCAGGTCTTCTCCCGCAACCCCTCTCGGACAGTCGGGAAGAATCAGATCGCCGATCTCGCGTAAAGGGCGAGCCGTTCAGAAACCCGGCGAGCATTCACTTGTCTCCTTTCGACCGATCCCCTTCAAGCCCGGGGGGCTTCCGGTGGAGGTCCCCCGGGCTTGATCTTCAGGAGGTTTTCTGATGGAGCCCGTGTACCACCCCAGGCTAAAGGATCGTGAAATAGAGTATGCCATCAAGCTCCGCCACACCCACGACAGGATCAAGAGCGGCATCCTGGTCATGGCCGGGGCCAGCACCCTCTACCTGAAGAAGGTCATGAACGAGGATGCCTACAAACATCTCTTGAGCAAGGCTGAAGAGGCGTATCGGGAGGCGGATCGGGAGCTTCGGGAGCTGGAGCCCCCGGCCTCCCTCACCCGACTCCACCTCCATTACCTGGAAGGGTTCGAGGATTACAAGACAGCGTTGACCCAGCTCAGGAAGCTTCTCGGGAGTACGGAGAAGCAAAAGGATCAAAAGTGGCTCCTCGCGGTGGCTGACCTGATGAGCGAGGGAACGCGAAAGATCAAGCGGGCGACCAGCAACCTCTGGCTCGATGAATATATCACCGAGCACGGTGAGGAGCTGGAACACCAGGCTGAGGAGATTGAGGAGGAAATCCGCCTGGCCGAGGCAAAGCCCCATCCCGAAGGCCCCCAGGGTCCCACGCCCCATGAACCTCATGAGCCCCATGAGGGCCATCATCACCCCCAGGAAGGCCACCCCGTCCAATTGTGATCCTCCCTCCCGGGTCCTGAACTCATCCTGAAAGCCGCAGAAAAAGCGACGGGGCACACCAAATATTTCTGTGGTTTATGAAAAAAAGTGTTGACAGAGGTTGTACGGTGGAGGAAGAATGGATACGTATCTCTTCCTCGATTTACCTCATCAGCGGGAGGAGGAAAGGGGGTGAGAACGAACCTGTCATGGGGTGGGAGCGAACGGGTGGATAGAAAGCGTTGTCTGCACCAAAAGAAAGGAGGCAGGCGATGATGCGGAGATGGCGGGTCATAGCGTTACTCCTGGCGGTGCTATGCGTCGGGTATGTCGGGGCTGTTGCAGCCCAGATGTATGAGGTCTACGACATCATGTACAGCCGCCTGGAGAACTATCCGGTTGATGCCATCCTGTTTGCCACCGACCGCGGCAAGACGATGACCGTCCCTTTTATGTACACCTACATTAAAGGGGGCGGCCGGGAGATGATGTTCGACACCGGCTACACGGATGTGGCCCTAGGGATGAAGTGGGGAGCCCCGGCGGGGGCCTGGAGCAGCGTGGCTGACAACCTGCGGAAGCTGGGCACCACCCCTGATCGGATCCAGACCGTGATGATCGGGCATATGCACTGGGACCACGGTGGGGGTTTAAACGAGTTCCCGAAGGCGACCTTTATCGTCCAGAAGAGGGAGATCGAGTTTGCCGCCGGCGAGATCACCCAGAAGAAGCACACCATGGCCGGTTTTGATCCCCGGGACATCCTGGCCCTGGTGAAGCTGAACTGGGAAGGCCGGGTGAAGGTTGTCGATGGGGATGCCGAGATCGCCCCCGGCGTCAAGGTCTATTTGACCCCCGGCCACACCGCTGGCACCATGAGCGCGTCTGTCATGACCCGGAAAGGGCCTGCGGTCATGACCAGCGACGCCGTCTACACGTACCGGAACCTGGCCGAGGATATCCCGCTAGGGTTCGGGTACAACCTGGTGCAGATGCTGGATTCTTTCGCCAAGATCCGCGGCATCCTTGGGGACAAGGGGATCCTGGTTCCCGGCCACGATCCATCGGTCATGGAGAAGTTCCCGAAGGTGGCCGACAACATCGTGCGGATCGACTAGGCTTGCCGTTTTGCACCAACAGCCTTCCCTTATGACGGGAAGGCTTCGAGAAGGCCTTCCCGCCTGTTCCGGGTGGGAAGGCCTTCTCCTTTCACCGGGCGGACCTTGTGGAACGAGGGGGGAGAGCTTTGCGACAGAAAGGAACATGGGGGTTGACAGCCGGCTCTGTTGTCCTGCTCCTGGCCCTGAACCTCTCGGGGTGCGGCCGGGAAACCGAAAAATCGCAGGAGACGCCCCTCCAGAAGGCCGAACGCCTTCTGGCCAAGGATGATCCGGCCTCGCTTCAGGAGGCGAGGGCCGCCCTCCAGGAAGCCCTGGCCGCCGATCCAAAGATTCCGAAGGTCCATTCCCTCCTGGGGATGACCTACCTGAAAGAGGCGGCAGGTGAACAGAGCCGCGACAGGTTAGAAGAGCTCTACAAGAACGCCATTGCCGAGCTGGAAAAGGCCCGGGAGCTTTACGGTCAGACAGGGGCGCCGGTGGAGGTGTATCAGCAGCTCGTGGAAGTTTATCGTCAGAAGGCGCTTCTGCCCAAACGCTTCAAGGTGGAGAGGGATGAAAAGGTCGGGGTAGGACCGTGGGAAGTGAAGGCGATGGAGAAGGCGATCAAGACGTTTGAGGAGGGCCGCACCCGTTTCCCCGACGCCCCCGCCTTCAGCACCGAGACCCACGAGGCCCTGAAGAAGGAGATGGCCGAGCTGAAGGGGTTGTACGTCGAGAACGTCCAGCGGGCCTGGGCGGGCAGGCCTTCAGGCTATCTCTCCCCGGAAGAGTACAAGCAGCGGCCCTGAGGCCGGCTGACAGGGAAGCGGCCAGGGGGGAAGCCATGGTTGGGATCACGACCGGAAAAAAGCTGATCGCGGCCCTGGGAGGGGTTTTGCTCCTCGTCCTCCTCATCGGGTATCGGGTTTCCCAATCCCGACGTGCAGGACAGGAAGGGAAGGTCCCACCGTTGGAAGAGACCGCCTTCCCGGTGGCGGTGGCCAAGGTCGTCAGGGGGAACCTGGAGGAGATGATCTCCCTGGCAGGCAGCGTCGTTCCCAGGGCCCGGGTGGAGGTCTTCTCCAGGGTCACCGGCCCCCTCCGGGAGGTTAGGGTAAAGGTGGGGGAGGAGGTCAAAAGAGGCGAGGTCCTGGCGGTGGTTCAGGGCGACGATGGGGGTCTCATCCCTATCCGATCACCTATCACCGGGATCGTCGCTGAACGCTTCTACGAACCGGGGGATCTCGCCGTGGCCGTGGATGGAGCCGGCAGGAAGCCCCTCTTCACCATTGATGATATCGAGGTCGTCAAGGTCCAGGTGGGTCTGCCCGAGACGCTGGTGCCCCTCCTGAAGGTGGGGATGGAGGCCAGGGTCCGGGTCGGGGCCTACCCCTTGGAGTACTACCCGCTGGCCATCTTCAAGGGCACGATCACCAGCATCAGCCCCAGCCTGGACGCCAACAGCCGGACGGCAACTGTTGAGGTGACCATCGGCAACCGGGACCACCGCCTGAGGCCCGGCATGTTTGCCATGGTCGGCCTGATGTCGCGGAAGCTGGAGAACGTCCTGCTGGTGCCGAAGGAGGCGGTGATTGCGGGGGACGAGTTCCACCTAGTCTACGTGGTCAAGGACAACACCGTCCACGAGCGGGAGGTGCTGATCGGTGCGTCCGATGGGCGGTGGGTCCAGATCCTGGAGCAGGGATCCCCGAACCCCAGCCTGACCGGCGCTCACCAGTGGACGCCCCGCTTCGGGCAGAAAGGCGGCGTCCAGGAGGGGGAGGAGGTGGTCACCCTCGGGGCCCGGATGGTGCACGACGGTCAAACGGTGAAGGTCCTCCGCTGATGTACCTCTCAAACCAGGCCATCAAGTATCCCGTCTTCACCACCATGGTGATCCTGGCCCTTGGGGTCCTAGGGGTGGTGTCGCTTTCGTTCCTGGGGGTCGAACTCTTCCCGGACGTGTTCCCACCGGTGGTTGTCGTGACCACCCAGTATCCCGGGGCCAGCTCGGAGGAGATGGAGAAGCTGGTCACCCAGCCCATCGAGGACGCGGTCAGCTCTTTGAAGGGGTTGAGGCAGGTGAGATCGGTCTCCAGCGTCGGGCTCTCCCGGGTGATTGTCGAGTTCACCCTGGAGACTCCTCTGGCAGAGGCGGCCCTCCGGGTGAGCGAGGCCCTTTCCACCGTCCGTCCCCAGTTGCCGCCGGGAATCATGGAGCCCAGCCTCCGGCGGTACGACCCCGCTGCCGAGCCGATCATGCTCTTCGGGTTGAGCAGCGAGGGTCGGGAGCCTGATCAACTTCGCCACATTGCCCTGGAAGATATCAAGCCTCGCCTGGAACCGCTGGACGGCGTGGCGTCGGTGGAGGTCCTGGGAGGTATTGAACGGGAAATCCAGGTCCTGGTGGATGGTGAGCGCTTGGCGGCCAACCGTCTGTCCCTTCAGCAGGTCATTGAACGGCTGGCGGAGGAGAACACGAGCGTTCCCGGTGGGACCATCCTGGAGCGGACGGGAGAGGTGCTGCTCCGCACCAAGGGGGAGTTCGAGAGCCTGGACGACATCCTCAATGTGGTGGTGGCAAAGATCAACGGGGTCCCGATCTTCCTCCGCGATGTGGGCATCGTCTATGATACGTTCAAGGATGTCCGGGTCGCCGCCGGCATCAACCTGGGCAAGGCGGTGATCTTCTCCATCCACCGCCAGTCAGGGAGCAACACCCTGATGGTGGCCCGCAGGGTCCACGCCGAGCTTCAAAGGATCGCCCCCACCCTCCCGAGCGACGTTCAGATCACCACCTTAAGGGATGCCTCCACCCGTATCGTCAACTCCGTGCGGGATGTGGCGAATAGCCTCATCCTGGGCGGCATCCTGGCCGTCGTCGTGGTGTTCCTGTTCATGCTGGATTGGCGGAGCACCGTCATCGCCGCCCTGGCCCTCCCCACCTCGGTGATCGCCACCTTCGCCGTGCTCTACGCCCTGGGGTACAGCATCAACCTCATGACCCTGCTGGGTCTGTCTTTGGCCATCGGCTTTCTGATTGATGACTCCGTCGTCGTCCGGGAGAGCATCTTCCGCCACATGGAGGCCGGGGAGGACCCGGTGACGGCGGCCAAGCGCGGCACCGCCGACGTCGGCCTGGCCGTGATGGCCACCACCTTCACCATCGTGGCCGTCTTCGTCCCGGTGGCCTTCATGTCGGGGGCGGTGGGACGCTTCTACCAGCAGTTCGGTCTGACCGTCGCGGCGGCGGTCCTCGTCTCCCTGTTTGTTGCCTTCACCCTGGACCCGATGCTCTCCTCCCGCTTCATGCGGGTCTTTGACAGGGCCGAGCGGCGGCGGACCAGGCTCGGCCGGCTCTTCGCCGGCTGGATCGAGCTGTACGACCGCCTGGACAGGGGCTATCGGGATTTCCTGGAGTGGGTGCTTCGCCATCGGGGCCGGGTCCTGGCGATAGCCCTTGCCATCTTTGTGGCCAGCCTCGCCCTGCTCCCCTTCATCGGTCGGGAGTTCCTGGCACCGGTGGATACCGGGGAGTTCAACATCTTTCTAGAGATGGATCCCGGCACCCGGATGTACGACATGGTGAACGCCACGTCCATCCTGCTCCGCTCCCTGGTGGACCGCCCGGAGGTCGAGACGGTGTTCACGGCCATCGGCTCGGTCTTCGGTGGCGAGATCAACACCGCCACCCTGGGGGTGAAGCTGAAACCCCTTCGAGAACGCCGTCGGTCTCAAGACAGGATCATTGCCGAGCTCCGGCGGACCCTGCCCAGGATCCCGGGGGCGAGGCTCAGCTTCACGACCACCGGGGGGGTGGGTGTGGCGTCCTATCAAGCCCCCATCGAGCTGTTCATCCGGGGGCCCAGGATCGAGACCCTCAACCGCCTGGCGGGACAGGTCGTGGATATCGTCAAAGGGGTGGAGGGCACGGCCGATGTCTTTGCCTCGGTCCAGCGGGGCCAGCCGGAGTATCACGTGGTGATTAACCGGGCCAAGGCTGGGGACTACGGTCTGGGCACGGGGGAGCTGGCCACCCTCCTCCGGACCATGGTGGAGGGGGCCGTGCCCACCCGCTACAGCGAGTGGAACCGGGAGTACGACGTGCGTGTCCGCCTGATCCCGTCGCAGCGGGATTCCAACAAGGCCCTGGAAAACCTGCTCCTGACCACCTCCCAGGGGAAGCTGGTGTATCTGCGTGACGTGGCATCGGTGGTTTTGGCCACCGGTCCGGCCCGGATCGAGCGGGTCAACCGGCAAAGACAGGTCACCGTCTACGCACAGGTGGCCGGACGGCCGGTAGGGGACGTCGCTCAAGGGATCAAGGCTGAACTGGCTCGGCTCAAACTGCCGCCGGGGTACACCGTCGGGTTTGCCAGCGAGGTGGCCCAGATGGAAGAGTCCTTCAAGGCCCTGATCGGGGCCCTGATCTTGTCCGTGATCTTCATCTACATGATCCTGGCCTCCCTCTTTGAGTCATTCCTGCACCCCTTCACCATCATGCTGTCCCTGCCCCTGGCGATCATCGGGGCCCTTTGGGCCCTCTTCCTCACCGGGATGACGATCAACCTGATGTCCCTGATCGGCATCGTCCTCCTGATGGGCCTGGTGACGAAGAACGCCATCCTGCTGGTAGACTACACCAAGACCCTCCGGGAAACAGGGGTCTCCAGGCAGGAGGCGGTGCTGACGGCGGCCCCCATCCGGCTCCGTCCCATTCTGATGACGACCCTGGCCATGATCTTCGGCATGCTGCCGGTGGCCCTGGGCCTGGGGAGCGAGGCTGAGATGCGCCAGCCGATGGCGGTGGCGGCCATCGGAGGCTTGATCACGTCCACCCTCTTAACCCTCGCCGTGGTACCTGTGGTCTACACCCTGCTCGACGAGCTGATCGAGCGATGGCGGGGCCAGAGGATCAATCCATGACCAGGTCTCTCAAATATCTCCTCCCTTGCTTCTCGCTTTTGCTCCTGTCATCCGTAGCCGTCGCCCACAACTTCATCGCCGATCCCGGGGTTGATCACTGGACCGAGGTGAGGATCCTCGGGGATCAGGTCGTCATCACCTACTCGACCTACCTCCAGGAGGGGACGGCGATGGTTGACCTCCAGGTCATGGACGTGGACAAGGATGGCAGGGTCTCCCCGGAGGAGGAGGAGACCTTCAAGGTCATGATGCTCTCAAACCTGAAAGGGTTCCTCTCGCTGACCGTGGATGGTCAACCGGTCGAGATGAGTGGGGCCATTGACTTTCATAGCCTTCGGGCCCGACGGTACCGGTTCGTCTCGGATCTGTCGGCCCTGGCCCCCGGCGAGCACCGCCTGGCGTTCTACGACGGCACCTTCCTGGCCCTCCCAGGGCGGCTCAAAACCACGCTGATCGCGTCGCAGGGGGTCCGGGTCCTGGAGTGGACGATCCCTGAAGAGCGTCCCCTCCCCGAAGGCCCAAAGGAAAAGGCGCTCAAGATCCTGACGGGGAGGAGAGACGAGCGGACGATCACGGTCCGGTACCGCACCGGGGAGAAAGGGGGGGCTTCGGGACGGAAAGGTGGCGAGGAGAGGATCATCGCCTCGACCCTTGGGGGGGGCAGTATCCGTGAACGCCTGAGGGACCTGATCAACAACCCCCGGTGGGACATCGGGGCCCTGGTGGCTGCCCTGCTGATTGCCTTCGTCCTCGGGGCAGCCCACGCCCTCACCCCCGGGCACGGGAAGACCATCGTCGCAGCCTATCTGGTGGGGACGAAAGGCCGGGTGTGGGATGCCATCCTTTTAGGCGGGATCGTCACGGCCACGCACACCTCCAGCGTGTTCGTGTTAGGCTTAGGGATGCTCTACGCCTCCCAATCCGTCGTGCCCAAGACCTTCTTCCCTTGGCTGATGGTCCTCTCCGGCGTCCTGGTGGCCGGGATGGGGATCTGGCTTCTGGTCAAACGGTTGACCTCAGCCCTGAGCCACAAGGATGGGCACGAGCCCATCCACCCCCATGACCATCCCCATCCGCCCGGAACCGCCGGCCTTCACACCCATGGATCGGAAGCCCACATCCACCCGACCCATAAGGCCTCAGAGGTGTCCTTCGGAAGCCTCCTCTCGCTGGGCATCTCCGGAGGGCTGGTCCCCTGCCCCGAGGCATTGGTCGTCCTGTTGATCGCCATCGCTTTAAACAGGATCGCCTTGGGGCTCGTGATCCTGGTCAGCTTCAGCCTGGGTTTGGCCAGTGTGCTGGTGACGGTCGGGATCCTCCTGGTTATCGCCAAACCCCTGATGGCCCGCTTCACCGGTGAGGGGAGGATCTTCAGATACCTCCCCGTGGCCAGCGCCGCGGTCGTCACCCTTTTAGGCTGCGGCATCGCCGTCAAAGGGCTCATGGAGGCCGGCATCCTCTAAGACCTACTCAAGGGCCTCGGGAGGGATGTCCAGGTCCTCGACCCGTACCCCGGTCGGAAGGATGAATTTCTCATCGGGGACAGGAACGTTCAGGCGGACATCCCTCAGGTGTGTGATGTAGGTATCGCCGGTACTGGATCCGAGGGGCCGGGAGACGCTCTTCAGGACCAGACCCCGCCATCGGCACTCGTGGACCTCCATCTTCACCGTGGCAAGACCGGCGACCTTCACATCGCTGACCAGGCGGTAGGTCTCGCAGGGTTTCCCATCAACGACCTCGCGCCCAACTTTTTCCTCACTCCTTTGCCGGACCCACCTCTTGGAGAGGCTCTCCAGACTTAAGGCTCGGGGGATCCTGAGCATCCTCCGCTCAGCCGGATAGTAGGCATATTCATACTCCCCGTCCGAAAAGAGAATGCTCGTGGGCTGGAGGGCGGTCCCTGACCAGGCCCCTAGGGTCCTGAAGGTCTCGACCCTCTTTTTGTCACCCTTGATCCAGACCTTTGATGTGGTCGTTTCCTTCGTCAACCCCCCGGCATCAATCCGCTGCTGTTCCATGATCCAGGAGGCCGAGGCAAAGGAAAGCGCTTGACCCTTCTCCTCTTGAGATGGCTGGGCCTTTTCCCCGGGGGTCTCCTGCCCGGTTGGAGATGGCAGCGAGGCTTCTCGACCTGTTGGCTGAGGGGTCCTCGCCTTGAAAGCGGGTCGGAGGATCAGGAGAGCACCCACGCCGATCACCAGGGCCAAACCGGCAACGATGACCTGTTTTCTCCCCATAATCCCTCCCCACCTGTTTCTTCCCGTGGAAGCGTACCGTTAGAGGGATGGGAGCCGGCAGGGGTTCTCCTCCTTGGTGGGGAGGATCAGCTCCAGGGATTCGTTCTTGCGAGGGACCTCTTCCAACACCTCGAAGATGTCCCATTTGTCCTCCATCTTGCCCTTCTCCTTCACCCGGACGATGTACATCGGCTGGACCAACTGGTGATCCCAGTCTCTGAACCAGCCCGGCCGCCCTTTCAGGATATCGAAGCGGGCCCCTCCTTCCAGATACCGGACCAGGTCGCGGCTGTTCGTGGTTTTTGCCTTCTCCATCGCCTCGAAGAGGATTTTGAAGGCGACGTAATCCTGCCAGGCTTGGTTATCGGGGGGCTTGCCATACCGCTTGGTGAAGCGGGCCGTGAACTCCGGAGAACCCGGCGCGGTCACCTTGTAGTACCACTCGGTCTGCCAGACCCCGGAGAGGGCCCCACCACCGGCTGCCCAGAAAGGGGCGACGTCCATGACCCCGCCGGCCAGCTCGAAGGGGGCGCCAAACTCGCTGTACTGCTTGAGGAACGTGGTCTGATCAGCGCCGGCCAGGTTCAGGAAGACGAGGTCCGGCTTCACCGTCCGGAGTTTCAGGATGTAGGTGCTGTAGTCCAAGGTCCCCGTGGGGACCATGTCGTTCCCCAGGTTCACCCCCCCATGCTCTTTCAGGAACTGGCTGGAGACCCGGTAGAGGTCATGGCCGAAAGCGTAGTCGGCGGTCAAGAAGTACCACCGGGTGATCTTCCGCTCCCGCACAAGCCAGCGGCCGATGGTCTTCACGAACATGGTGTTGTTACACTCGACGTGGAAGGTGTAGCGCTGGCACCTAGCCCCCCTCCCCTCGTCGCTGTTCCAGCCGGTGTTCATGTAGAGAAGCTTGCGGCGCTGGGAGATCTCGCTGATGGCCAGCCCCGAGGCGCTGCTGATCTCGCCGATTAAGGCACTGACCTGGTCCCGCTCGATGAGCTTCGTCGCCTTGGTCACGGCCACCCCGGGATTGGGGGAGTCCTCGGTGATCACCTCGACCTTCCTCCCCAGGACCCCTCCCCTGGCATTGGTCTCGTCAATGGCCAACCTAGCCCCCATCACGCCGTACTCCCCGATCTGGCCCAAGAACCCTGTCAGGGGGGTGATGTACCCGATCTTGATGGGGACCGCCTGGGCTGAAGCCAGTCGGAGGAAGGTCCCTCCCATGAAGGCACCGGCGGAAGCGGTCCCTACCGCTTTCAAGAACTCCCGTCGTGTCACGCCCCGTCCCGCTTTTCCCTGGTCATCTCTCTGGTCGGTCATTGTCTCCTCCTCCCTGCTGGAATAAGGCATCACCTAAGAGCTATCAGCTTTCAGCCTTCACCAATCAACCTGGCAGGAGGGCGACCCGGTAGGCCTTCCCCTCGAGGGCTACCTCCATGGCCTTGTTCACCTCCGCCAGGGGGAACTTGTGGGAGATGAGCTTGGTGTAGGGGTATTTCTTCAAGGTCCGCTTGAGGAAGTCGAGGGTTCGGGGAATGACCCAGGCCTGATAGGCCACGATGCCAAAGATCGTTCTCGTCCCTCGGACATACTGGGCGGGGTCAATCTCCGCCTTGTACCCGATGTTGATGTTGCCGATCCAGAGGTAGCGCCCCCCGAACCGGAGCATCTGGGTCCCCTCATCAATCACCTGGGGGGAGCCGACGAACTCAGCCACCACGTCGGCCCCTCTCCCCCCGGTCAGATCCTGGACCTTCTGAATCCGCTCCTCCACCTTGGTGGTGGAGGCATCCAAGATGACATCGGCCCCGAACTCTCGGGCCAGCTCCAGCCGCTCCCTGATCTTCTCCACCACGATGATCTGCCCTGCCCCCATCTCCCGGGCCACGGCCACCGCGTAAAGGCCGAGCCCTCCCGCCCCCTGGATGACCACAGTATCCCCCAGCGTGATCCCCACCTTGTGGAGGCCGTAGACGACCTGGGCCGTGGCACAGTTCACCGGGGAGATCACCTCATCGGGCAGCTCATCGGAGACCTTGAAGACCCACTGCCCTGGCCGGACGTAATAGTAATCGGCGAAGGCCCCGTTAAAGTACGGGGGTTCATCGCAGGGGATGCCGATCCAGTGCTTGATCCGGTAGGGGCAGGCGGCCTCGCCGCTTAAGCAGCTCCAGCACCGGCCGCAGGGTCGAAAATACGAGGAGATGATCCGATCCCCCTCCTTAAGGGGTTGCCCCAGGTAGTCCGTCTTGACGTTCTTCCCGAGCTTCTCGACCCGCCCGAGCATCTCGTGCCCGAGGATGATCGGCATCCCTCCCTTGATCCCCGGTCCCTTTCCCCGCCAGAAGTGGAGGTCAGAACCGCAGATGTTCGCCAGACCGACTTTGACGAGGATAGCATCCGGCTCCACCTCGGGGAGCGGGAACTCGCGGATCTCCAGAGGTTTTTCGATCTGGGTGAAGACAGCCGCTCGACCTTTCATGATTCCTCCCTTGTGAACCGTGAAGGGTCCATTTGCCAAAGAGTCACCGGGAGCATTAATGAAAATACAGGGTAGGACAGGGAACGGTCCTGGAAAAAACGCTAACACAGAGGGGGCGGGTTGTCAAACGGAAAGGCCCCCTTTTCGCCGGCCAGGCGAACGAACTCGAGCTGCTCCCCTCCCTGGAGGCGGTAATCGGCCCCCACCTCCCGGCCGTTCACGACGGCCACCGCCCTGGGGCTGATGTTCAGGGCCTGTTGCAGGGCGGCCCGGACCTCCCCCACGCTCCTCCCGGCGAGGGGGGCCTCAAGGGCGTGGACGCCATAAAGCACCCGGACCTTCCCCTTTAGCTCTGTCTTCGCGGGAATTTGTCCGATTTGTTTCAGCTCGCCCTCCATCATCCGTCACCCCCTTCCCTATGCCGTCGGACCGGTTGGGCCCGTCCCTCGACGATGTCGAAATAGACCTCGTCGTAGTCGAGCCTGCCGATCCGCCAGGCGTAGAAGGCGTTCAGCATAAAGCAGGCCACGGTCAGGTTCATAAACAGCAGTTGGGGAGCAGAGGCCTGCTGCAACTCCTCACAGGACATCTCCGACGGCGAACGATCCTCCGGGTCCTGGATCTCGGGGTGGAAGGCGGTCAGGGGGAGGGTCAGATCCTTCCCCCCCTGCTTGAGGTGAACCTGGACGTTTCCAGAGGTCAGATCGTTCCCGCCGGAGATCAAGAGGATGTCCTGCAGGGCTTCGCCCCGGCTTCCGACCAGGAGCCTCGTCCTGTGGTTGTCCACCGCCAGGAAGATGATCTCCCCTTCCCGGATGATCTCCTCCACGTTCTCCCCCGTCACGTACTCAGGGATCGCCCGGAAGGAGAGGGTGGGAAACTCCCGGGCCAGCTCCTCCGCCTTGACCTTGGCCTTGTTCCCGAGACGTTCAAAGCTCTGGCGGGCGGCGTTCCTGGATTCGAAAGCATCCCCGTCCACGAGGGTGATCCTGGCCCTCTCCCCTTCCGAGGTCAGGTAGCGGCACAGAAAGGGAAGCAGGGCACAGCCAATCCCCCCGATGCCGATGACCTTGATCTCCAAGCCCGGATTCATGACGTCTATAGTGTAGCGGGGTGACGCCGGCAACACAAGACCGATCTCAGGGGGTTAGCCAGGGCCTGAGCTTGTGCTGGCCCTTCGGTCCAGAAAACTCTTGACCTGAGGCCGAAGCGCCCATAAGCTCATAGCAGAGAAGGGGATGCCCTTTGTCGCTGGATGAAGTGACGTGCCGATACGCAAGAGGGCATGTTGTCAGAGCCGCGAGGAAAGGAGGGAGGCCCGATGCCGATCTATCTGGTCCAGCACACCCACACGGCTGAAGCCTGTCCCACGAAGAATCCGGAAATGGTCCGCCAGCTGGCCAACCATGTGACGCAGGCCACTGCCGAGAAGTATGGGGTGAAGATCCTCGCCGATTGGGTCTACGAGCCCGAGCATACCGTCATCCTGGTCCTGGAGGCGGACAGCCCGGACAAGGCGACGAGCTTTGCCCTGCCCTTCTTGAACGTCGGATCGTTGACCATCCGGGCTGGGGCCACGTGTGGCCAGGTGGCCCGTCAGTGCCTCGGGGGATAAGGTCATGATGAAGCTGCAGCTACGGAGGATTAAGGGGGTCATCGAGCCTCAGCCAGTCATTGAAGGGGCGGGGGTGAGGCTCAAGAGAAGCCTTGGAACGCGGACGCTGGACTACCTTGATCCATTCCTGTTGCTGGATCATTTCGCGTCCAGCGATCCGGAGGATTACAAGGCTGGGTTTCCCCTGCATCCCCATCGGGGGATCGAAACCGTGACGTACGTGCTCTCGGGAGTGGTGCATCACCGGGACACCCTCGGCAACGCCGGAAGCATCGGGGCGGGGGATGTGCAGTGGATGACCGCCGGACGCGGCATCATGCACGAGGAGGTGCCGGAGGTCCGTCCTGAGGGGATTGCAGGGTTCCAGCTCTGGGTCAATCTGCCAGCGAAGCTCAAGATGACCGCACCGCGGTACCAGGAGATCCGGTCAGGGGAAATTCCCGAACTCAAAGGGGAAGACGGTGCCAGGATTCGGGTGATCGCCGGGACCGTGGAGGGGATGCGGGGTCCCGTGACCGGTATTGCGGCCGATCCTCTCTATCTGGATGTCTCCGTTCCTGCCCATGCCTCGTTCACCCAGCCGATCCCCTGGGGGCACACGGCCTTTGCCTACGTGTTTGAAGGTGAGGCGAGCTTTGTGAACGATGATCAGGGAGATGGGCCAAGGATCTCGCATCCCCGGCTCGCCGTTTGGGGTGACGGCAACTACATCAAGGTGATCACGGCCGACCATCCTGTCCGCTTCTTGCTGGTTTCCGGTCAACCCTTGTACGAGCCCATTGTGCGGTATGGTCCGTTCGTGATGAACACAAGGGAGGAGATCGAGCAGGCCCTCCGGGACCTTCGCCAGGGGACCTTCGTGGGAGAGACCGGCGTGAGAAGTGCTATCCCCTCTTCTTGACGGAGGCTTTAACGGGGATATGGGAAGGAGAGGCCCTGGCTCTGCAAGGGGGGGATGTGGACTTCGTGAGGGGCTTCCCGGAGGTCCGGCGAGGACGGGTGAGTCGTCCGCTTTCAGCCGTCAGATCCCTGAGGGATTGTCTTCGAAATCTCTCGGGGGGGGATCGGCAGAGATGGAGGGGAAATCCCCTCCCCAGCCTTGTTCCTTCAGCCGGGAGAGGTCTTCAAAGACCTCCTCGGGCTTCAAGGGGAACCGGCGCCCGTCCACGACCAGGGAGCAGGAGAGGGTGATGGCACCATCGAGGTTCCCGACGGTGATGTGGAGGCCGTCATCGTGCTGCTCGTCGAGGTCGTCTAGCTCCGAGTGGAAGGCCTCGGCCGAGGCGTGACTGTGGATCGTCCCGATCCTCACCAGGCCCTCAGGGGTCGGCCCGATCTCATATGCGCAGTGCCCCCCGGCCACCTTCTGCCGCGGGATCTTCAGCTCGTAGCGATCCTTCTCCCGATCGTGGTAAATAAGGACAATCGCCTCAGCCCTGTACCGCCGAAAGACCTCTAGGAAGAACGCTACCGCCTCGCCCAACAGGGAAGCGGGCAGGGGACGCTTCAAACGAGCCCCTTCCTCCTCCCCTTGAAGCCCGTTGATCCCTTCTACCCTGGTACAGGAGCGGAAGCAGGCGTTCTGCTTCACCTGGAAGAGCCCATCCCTGGTCACGAGGTAGTAGATGGGTTCCGGCGGGTCACGGAATTCGTCATCCTTTAAATAGATAGGGAACATCGTTGGAGCAACCTTCAAAGTTCAAGGTGCAAAGGGCAAAGTTTAATGTTCTGAACCTTGAACCTTGCCCTTTGAACCTCGCACTGGGCTGAGCGCTTACGTCTCTGGCAGCCGATAGATCAGGTCTGCGAGGTCCGACACCTCCTCGAGGCGTTTCCCGGACCCCCTCCAGTCCAGGAGGTGCTCCCCTGCCTTCCGTAACGTGACCTTGGCCTCCTCCCACTCCACCTGGAGGGGGAAGAGAGGATCGGCCTTCGTCGCGGCCTCCCAGGCCTCGAGGGAGCTGATCAGCGGGTCCCGCTTCATTGCCCGCTGGAAGCAGTTCTCCTCGACCTCCAACCCGAAATCGGCGTTCCAGAAGAATGCCACGGCCTCCTGGGCCTGGCCCGCCAGGGAGAGGTCCTCGAACGGGGGTCTCCCTCGGAGACAGGCCCGGCATTTGACCAGCGGGCTCTCGCTGGCCGAGACGTTCCAGAGGTTCGGTAAGAAGAGGGGGTCATCCTGGGACTTAAGGGGGGCCTTCCGGTAGTAGAGGCGCATCTCTTCAAACACTCCTTGGTAAAAGAAGAGGAGGTAGACAATGTAGGGAAAGGCCAGGAGGTAGGACTGGGCACCACCGGTCCGGTCGCTGAAGCTCACCCGCCGGATCTGGGGGGTCTCCTCGATGGCGACGACGGTGGAGGGGCCCCGCATCAGAAGCCAACGGGCCCCGATGGGGAGGAGGGGGAGCTGTTCATGGAGGAGCCCGGCGGTTTGAGCGGAGAGCTCCTTCAGGAAATCCCCGAGGGCCACCTGGCGGCTTAAGATCCTTCCCCCCCCCTGCCTGGACCGGTAGAGGCGGACCACCCCGCCTTGAATCTCGATCGTCTCCATCGCTTATGAGGAGAGGCCGTCCCTCAGCTCTTCAGGCTTCAGATGCCTGTAGCGCTCGGGCAGGAACCGGCGGGAGGAGCAGAGGGAGAGGGCGAGAAGCTCCTGCCGCCGGAGCACTTCGGGGCTGAAGGATGGGATGAAATCCTCGATGGCGAAGCGGTAGTCCTCCTCCTCGACTGCCGTTGCCCCCCGACCCCGGGCCCATCGGTAGGCCCTGAGCGAGATCTCCTCGATATCCGCCCCGGAGAGCTGGTCAGGGAACCGCTCCTCGCAAAGATCAACGATCCGGGAGAAATCCTGGACGGTTGTCGTGAAGCCGTGCCTTCGCGGCATGACCTCGAAGATCTTCCGCTTCTCCTCCCGATCGGGGAGGAGGAGGGGGATCCGCTCGCTCCCCCGTCCCGAGCGCCGTTCGGCGAGATCCAGTTTGTCGGGCCGGTTCGAGATCCTGATCCAGAGGACCTTCCCCTGGATCGCCGGATCCCCCAGGAACTCGAAACGCATCTGCCGGATCCGGTTGCTGACGCCCGAGTCGCCACTTGCCTCGTCCCGCGATGGCTCGCTCTGGTCCGCCTCATCCTCCAGGACGACCAGCGGGGTGAGGGCCTTTAGCGTCTGGAGGATCCGCCAGTAGTTCCGCTCCGACTGCCCCACCCACTTCTCCCTGGGGTTGATGATCCTCACAAAGTTGAAGCCGCACTCTTTCGCCAAGGCCTCGGCCAGGGCGGTCTTCCCGACCCCCGGCGGCCCCATGAGAAGGATGCCTCGGGGAACCAGCTTCAGATCCCCCTCCCGGATGGCCTGGATGACCTGCCGGAAAAAGGCCTTGACGGGTTCCAGCCCGCCGATGGTTGAAAGATCGTGGAGGGGTTCCACCACCTCGATCATCCCGGAGAGCTCCTGCTTCAGGATCTCCTGCTTCTTCTGCTTCACCTCGTCGAAGCGGAGGGGAAGGCCTCTCGCCTTCGCCTGTCTGAAAAGGGCCTTCAGGTGATGGCGGGAGAGGCCAGCCGTGGCATGGGCGAGCTGCTCCGGGGACAGGGCCAGGGAGAAACCTCCATCCTGGCAGAGGTAGGTGATGTACGCCAGGCGCTCCTCGTAGGTGGGGAGGGGGATCTCGACAGCCTCGACCCGGGAGCCCTGCTGTCTTAACCGGGGATGGAGCTCAGCCAGGTTGGCCACGAGGAGCACAACGACGATCTTCGAAGCCGGGAGGGAGGGATCAGCCGCCCAGCGGAGGAGCGTCACCAGGTTCGTCCGGTCCTCCTCCCCCATGGCAGAAAGGTCAGCGGAGGGAACGATGGTCTCGCTGTACTCGAGGATGACAAGGAGGCCCCCTTTCGGCGTGAAGCAGCCGGACCGGAAGATCTCTTCTAAAAGGGGGAGGACCCTTGAAGGGTGGGAGGGAAGCATCCGGGGAGGGGGGATCTCTCCCAAAGCAGCCAGGGCGGCCCGCTGCTTTTCCTCCACCTCCGGGTGGTAGCCTGTCACCTTCCGGAAGAGGGCCTCGGCCTCCTTGGAAGAGAAGCTCAGGCCTCTGGAGCGGTCGTAGAAGATGGTCGGGCGGCCTGAGTCGAGGAACCGGCTTAAGAAGAGGGGAAGGGGGATGAACCGGCCCTGATACGGGACCTCGTCCCCCACGTTAAAGTGGAGAATGAAGAGGGAGGTGGCCCCTGCCTCGATCCGCTCCTTCAGGGCAACGGCCCACCTGGGGGCCTGCTCCGGGTTCATCGCCACATCCTCCCGGTCCAGCCCTTTTACGATACTGCACTCCGAGATCTCTTGTCAACGTCTTTGGATTTTCGATTGACAAAACCTTTCGCAGGTCATAGTTTAAATAAACGATTCGTTTTCAGCCCGGCGGGGGTGGGATGTTGGCGCATGTCAAGGGAGGGAGGGCGATGAAAAGGGGAATCATCCGTTGGTTTGGTCTCGTCGCGATCTTTTGGACGGCCATGGACCTCCACCCGGCCATGGGGGCAGAGGTGAAGATCGGGGCCCTGTTTCCCTTCAGCGGCCCCATGGCCCTCTTGGGCGAGGAGACCTTCCGGGGGGCGGAGGTGGCCAGGGAGCTGGTGAACGAAAAAGGTGGGGTTTGGGGGCAGAAGGTCGTCTATGTGAAGGCCGATGCCCCCGACGCCACGGCGGCTGTCAGTGAGGCCGAGCGACTGATCACGGTAGAACAGGTGAAGGTCATCCTGGGATCTTACTCCAGCTCCCTTTCCTATGCGGCCAGCGAGGTGGCCGAACGGAATCGGGTCATCTACTGGGAACAGGGGGCGATTGCTGATCCTATCACCGAGCGGGGGTTCAGGTACCTCTTCAGGACCCTTCCCCGGGCCAGCCAGTTCGGCATCCTGGCGGCCGAGTACGCCGCCAATGTGGTCGCGCCTCGCTTAAAGCTTGACCCCAAGAAGATGACCGTGGGGATCATCTTCGAGGACACGCTGTACGGGACGACGGTGGGAAGCTATGCCCAGCGGAGGGCCAAAGAGCTGGGGCTCAAGGTGGTGGCCGCCGAGACCTACAGCCAGAAATCCGTGGACCTCTCCCCCATCGTCCTAAAGCTCAAGGCCTTAAAACCTGACGTGATCATTGCCACCCAGTACATCTCCGACGGCATCCTCTTCTGGCGACAGGCGAAGGAGCTGGGCCTGAACGTGAAGGCGATGATCGGCACGGGCGCCGCCCACGGCCTCCCAGACTTTGTCGAGGCTTTAGGCGATGATGCCAATTTCATCCTGGACGTGGATCCAGCCGTGGGGATCAACCAGAAGGCCCTGACGCCCCGGGCCCAGGCGGAGCTAAAGGAGTTCCAGAGGCGCTTCCAGGCCAGGTACGGCCGGATGCCGGCCGTCCATGCGACGTTGGGCTACGTGGGGGCCATGATCCTCCTCCGGGATGTCCTCCCCAAGGCGGGAAGCCTGGATCCTGAGAAGATCCGCGAGGCGGCCCTCAAGGTGGATATCCCTGAAGGGGACACGGTGATGGGGTGGGGGGTGAAGTTCGCGGGCCCCAACCACAAAAGCGCCGGGACCAACCTCCGGGCCTGGCCGGTGATGATGCAGTGGCAGGAGCGGAAGCTCCATGTCGTCTATCCGGAGAAACTGGCCACCCGCCAGGTGATCCTCCCCCTCCCGACATGGGAGGAGCGGAAGAAGAAGTAACTTTATTTAAGAGATGGTGGAAACCCTCCTCCAGGTCGCAATCTCAGGCCTGCTGGTTGGGGGGGTTTATGCCCTGATCAGCATCGGCCTGACATTGATCTTTGGGGTGACGAGGATCATCAACTTCGCCCACGGTGAGCTGTTGATGGTGGCGATGTACGCCACCTTCTGGCTCTTCCAGCTCTTCGCCCTCGACCCTTACATCGCCCTTGCTGTTGTCACCCCTCTCCTCTTCCTGGTGGGCCTGATCGTCCACCGGATCGTCATCCAGCCGATCCTGGGCGCCCCGCCGCTCATGCAGATCTTCGCCACCGTGGGGCTCTCGGTGGCCCTTCAGAACGGCGCCCTCCTCCTGTGGAAGGCAGACTATCGGACGATCCGGACAACCTACTCAACGGCCGTGGTGGAGGTGGGGGGGCTCTTCATCAGCCTGCCCCGGCTGGTGGCCTTCCTGATCGCGATGGCCCTGGCCGCCGCCCTCTTCCTCTTTTTAACGAAGACCCCTCTGGGGAAGGCAATCCGGGCCACGGCCCAGGACAGAAAGGCAGCCATGCTGATGGGGGTGGATGTCCATCGGATCTACCTCCTCTCCTTCGGCATCGGGACGGCCTGCGTGGGTGTCGCGGGGGCCCTCCTGATGCCCGTTTACTACACCTTCCCTACCGTGGGGACCTACTTTGTCCTGACCGCCTTCGTGGTTGTCGTCTTAGGGGGGATGGGGAACATGGTCGGGGCTTTTCTCGGCGGGCTGATCATCGGCCTGGTGGAGGCCTTCAGCGGGTTCCTGATTGCCCCTGCCCTCAAAGAGGCGGTCTACTTCATCCTCTTCATCCTGGTCCTGTTGCTGAAGCCCTCCGGCCTGTTCGGGATGGGACGGGGCGCTGAGGAGGTCGGCCTGAAGTGAACCTGGGAAAGGTGCTGAAGGGCTTCGGCAACCCTGGTTTCTATGTACCCCTGGGAGGTCTGGCGCTCCTGGCGCTGGTGCCTCTGGGGATTCAGAACCCCTTCTACGCCCATGTGGTGGCCATGACCTTCTTCTACGGCGCTCTAGCCGGGGCGTGGAACATCCTGGGGGGCTACGCCGGCCAGCTCTCCCTGGGGCATGCGGCCTTCTTCGGCATCGGGGCGTACACCTCCACTCTCCTGTTCGTGACCTTTCAGGTCTCCCCCTGGTTCGGCGTGATCGCCGGGGCCCTCTTGGCCGCCCTGACGGCCTTCTTCATCGGCTACCCCTGTTTCCGCCTCCGGGGCCCCTTTTTTTCCTTAGCCACCATCGCCTTCGCCGAGGTCCTCCGGATCCTGGCCATCTACTTTCGGGACCTCACCCAAGGGTCGGTCGGCATCCTGATCCCCTTTCAGCCCGGGTTTAGGAACCTGATGTTCCGCGGGAAGACCTCCTATGCCTACCTGGCCTTCGCCTTGATGGCCCTTGTCCTCGGGACCACGCTTGGGATCGAACGGTCCAGGCTGGGGCACGCCCTCGTGGCTGTCCGGGAGGACGAGGAGGCCGCTGAGGCTTTAGGGATCAACGCCACCCGGTCGAAGCTCCTTGCCGCATTGATCAGCGCGGCCCTGACGGGGATAGGCGGCGTCTTCTACGCCCAGTACATCCTGTTCATCGAACCCTACAGCGTGTTCGCCCTGGATCTCTCCATTCAGTTTGCCCTCGTCGCCATCATCGGCGGGGTCGGGACGGCAGCGGGCCCCCTCCTCGGCTCCTTCCTGGTCACCCCTTTGAACGAGTTCCTCCGGGCCTGGCTGGGGGGGACCTATCGGGGCCTCCACTTCATGATCTACGGGTGCCTCCTGATCGCGGTGGTGATCCTCATGCCCCAAGGGGTCATCGCCATGATGAGGGATCGCTACCAGAGGCTCTTGAAGCGGCTCCCCGGGGGCAGGGAGGCGGTCCCGCCGGCGGTCCCGCCCCTTTCAGCCCGGGCTCAGGTCCCGGGGGTCCTGGCCTCTCCCCCCCTCCTGGAGGGGAGGGGGGTGACCAAGCGGTTCGGGGGCTTGGCGGCGGTGAACCACGTGGACTTCTCGGTCAGAAAGGGGGAGATCCTCGGCTTGATCGGGCCCAACGGGGCGGGGAAGACGACCCTCTTCAACGTGATCACCGGGTTTTACCGTCCCGATGCGGGAGTCATCCTCTTCAAAGGGGAGGAGATCACGAACCTGGGGCGGCCTCACCGGGTCTGCCTGAAGGGGATCGGACGGACGTTCCAGTTGGTGAAGCCCTTCGGGGGCCTCTCCGTCCTGGAAAACGTGACGATCGGCGCCTTCTGCCGGACGAAAAGAGAGGGAGCCGCAAAACGGGAGGCCTTGGCGATCCTGGAGCTGGTAGGGCTTTGGGCCAAACGGGAGATGCCGGCAGGGGATCTCACCATCGCTGATCGAAAACGCCTGGAGCTGGCCCGTGCGTTGGCCACCAAGCCGGAGCTTCTGCTCTTGGACGAGGTCATGGCCGGCTTGAACCCCCGGGAGATTGCCGACATGATCCAGCTTCTCCAAGGGATCAGGAGAGAGGGGGTAACCCTCCTCGTCATCGAGCATGTGATGTCTGCCATCATGTCCCTCTGCGACCGGATCATGGTCCTCCACCACGGGGTGAAGATCGCCGAAGGAAGTCCGGTCGAGGTGGCCAGGGATCCCAAGGTGATCGAGGCGTATCTGGGGGAGGCCTACCTTGTGGCTTGAGGTGGATGCCATTGATGTTTCCTACGGCGACGTCCAATGTCTCCACCAGGTCTCCTTGAAGGTCGAAGAGGGGGAGATCGTGGCCCTGGTCGGCTCCAATGCGTCGGGGAAGTCTACCACCTTGAACACGATCTCCGGCCTCTTGAAGCCCTCGAAAGGCGAGATCCGCTTCCAGGGACGTCGCATTGACCTCCTCCCGCCCCACCGGATCGTGGAGCTGGGGATCGTTCAGGTTCCGGAGGGACGGAGGCTCTTCCCCTTCATGACGGTCTTGGAGAATCTGGAGATGGGGTGCTATCTTCCCGAGGCGAGGAGGTGGAAGCGAAAGACCCTGGAGTGGGTGTTCCAGCTCCTCCCCGTGCTGGAGGAGAAGAAAACCGAGCTGGCCGACAGTTTAAGCGGTGGGGAGCAGCAGATGCTGGCCATCGGGCGGGGGTTGATGGCCCGGCCCAGGCTCCTTTTGCTCGACGAACCCTCTCTGGGGCTTGCCCCCCTGATGGTCAAGAAGTGCTTTGAGATCGTGAAGGAGATCAACCAGCGGGGGACCACGATCCTCCTGGTCGAGCAAAACGTCCAGCATGCCCTCTCGTTAGCCCACCGGGGGTACGTGCTGGAGAACGGTCGGATCGTCCTCACGGGGGATGGGAGGGAGCTCCTGGCCGATGCCGGGCTCCGCCGTGCCTACCTGGGCCTCTAGGTCCGGGATTCGAGGTTCTGGTGAGCTGTCAACCGCTTCACGCCTTTCGAAGAAAGGGGGAAAAGGCCATGAGACCGTTGAAGCAAGCTCTCGTGCGGAAGCGATGGGGGATGATGGGACTGGTTGCCGGCATCCTCTCCCTGATTTCAACCCCCGCCCCGGCCCAGAGGGTGCCCGGCGCCCCCCCCTCTCTCAAGATCGGGATCGTTTCCTTCCTCTCGGGCGCCGCCGCCTCTCCTTTTGGCATCCCCTCCAAAAACGCCGCCGAGGTCCTGATCCAGGCGATCAACACCGGCAAGGCCCCGGCCCCCTACAACAAGCCCGGCATCGGTGGGGTCCCCATCCGGGCTGTCTACATTGATGAGGCCGGGGGGCCCGATAAGCAGGTGGCTGAGCTCCGACGGCTGGTCCTGGATGAGAAGGTGGATCTGGTCATCGGGTATATCTCCAGCGCCGACTGCCTGGCCGTGGCGCCCGTTGCCGAAGAGCTGAAGACGCTGACCGTCCTCTTTGACTGTGGAACCAATCGGATCTTCGAGGAGAGAAGCTACAAGTACGTCTTCCGCACAAAGGGCCATCAGATCATTGACAGCGTCGGGGCGGCCCGCTACGTGCTCAAGGTGAAGCCGAACCTGAAGACCATTGCCGGGATCAATCAGAACTACGCCTGGGGTCAGGACTCCTGGACGGCCTTCCGGGACTCGGTGTTGAAGCTGAAACCCGATGTCCGGGTGGTCAGCGAGCAGTTCCCCAAGCTCTTCGCCGGGGAGTACTCGGCCGAGATCTCGGCCCTGCTGGCCGCCCGTCCTGAGGTCATCCACTCCAGCTTCTGGGGGGGTGATCTGGAGGGGCTGATCATCCAGGCCACGCCCCGGGGCCTGGCCGAGCAGAGTCTGCTGGTGCTGACGACCGGCGACACCATCCTGCCCCGCCTGAAGCGGGATATCCCGTCAGGGGTGATCATTGCAGCCAGGGGTCCCCACGGGGCCCTGGCCCCCAAGGGCAAACTGAACGAGTGGTTTGTGAACATCTACAAGGACCGCTACGGCGTCCGCCCTGTCTACCCCTCCTACCACATGGCCCAGGCCCTTCTGGGGGTGAAGGCGGCTTTTGAAAAGGCCATCACCCGGAACAGGGGCAGGTGGCCTACGATGGCCCAGGTCATTGCCGCCTTTGAGCACTTAGAGTTCGAGACCCCTAGCGGCCCGATCAAGATGGCCCTCGGCAAGGGGCACCAGGGGGTTGAGCCGTCAGTCTTCGGCATCACCGGCCCGTTTGACCCGGCCACGGGGGAGGTGAAGCTTACCAACGTGATCGAATTCCCGGCTGACTGCGTCAACCCCCCTGAAGGGATGGCCAGCGAGGACTGGATCAAGCGGGGCTTTCCGGGCGCCAGGTGCCCCTAGTAAGCGTTCAGCTTTCAGCCATCAGGGGGGCTGATGAACACGTTGATCATCATCGCCGTGGACGGGGTGATCTTCGCCTCGTGGCTGTTTCTCATCTCGGCAGGGCTGACCTTGATTTACGGGGTGATGCGTATCCTGAACATCGCCCATGGGAGCCTATATGCCCTGGGGGCTTACGCCGGTGCCTCTTTGGTGATTGCCTATTTCGGGCAGGATCTCTGGCCCCATGGGAGCTACCTCGTCCTGCTCGGGAGCGCCCTGGCAGTCGGGCTGATCGCGGGGCCGCTCATTGAACGGGGGCTCCTCCGCTGGATGTACGGGCGCGACCAGGTCTTTCAGCTCCTGGTGACGTACGCCTTGTTCCTCATCCTGGAGGATATCGTCAAGCTGGTCTTTGGCGTGAACCCCTACTACGCCTATAAGCCCTACGGCCTTCTCGGCCAGGTCCGGCTGGGCGGCATCATCTACCCCTGGTACAGCTTCCTGCTTTTAGCCGTGGCCCTCTCGGCCGGGGTCCTCCTCTGGCTGTTCGTGAACAGGACCCGCTTCGGCCGGCTGGTGGTGGCCGTGATCTACGATCCCGAGATCAGCACGGCGATGGGGGTGAATGTGTCCCGGGTCTTCGTCGTCGCCTTTACCCTGGGGGCCATGCTGGCGGCCCTGGGGGGCGCCTTTACCGCGCCGATGATCGCCGTTGTGCCAGGGATCGCTGTGGAGGTGATCGTGCTGGCCTTCGCCGTCGTGGTCATCGGGGGCTTGGGGAGCCTGGAAGGGGCGGCGCTTGGGGCCTTGATTGTCGGGCTGGTCCGGGCGGCGATGGTTCACCTGTTCCCGGTCCTGGAGCTGTTCACCATTTACCTCGTCATGGCCGTCGTGCTCCTGATCCGGCCCCATGGCCTCTTTGCCCGGGAGGAGGTGCGGCGGATATGAGCCTGTTAGTCGGGGGTCCCTTGGGGCTGTTCGTCCTCTTCCTGGGGTTAGGGCTTGTGCTGCCTAAGTGGATCCTCTTCCTGCTGACGCTCGCCCTGGCCAAGGGGCTGGTGGTCCTGAGTGTCGTCCTCCTCATGCATGCCGGCCTGGTCTCCTTCGGCCAGGGGTTGTTCTTTGCCAGCAGCGCCTATGCGGTGGGCTTTGCCATGAAGCTCTTCGGGATCCGGGAAGCCGTCATCCTGGTCGGGCTGGGAGTTCTGGCCAGCCTCGCTGTGGCCGCCCTGACCGGGCTCCTCTTGGCCCGCTACCGGGAGATCTTCTTCGCCATGCTAAGCCTGGCCTTCTCCATGATCCTTTACGGCATCCTCCTGAAAGCGTACTGGATCACGGGGGGCACCGATGGCATGGGCATTGCCTCCCCCACCATCCTTGGGTTGACCCCCCCGCCCAACCGGCTGCGCCTGGCCATGTATACCTTTACCCTTGTGACCGTGGCGGTCGTGATCCCTCTGGTCTCCCGCTACACCGATTCACCCCTCGGCTACACCGTGCGGGCCATCCGGGAGAACGAGGTGCGGCTGGCGTATCTAGGGATCTCGGTCCAACGCACCATTTACCTCACGTACCTGTTGGCCGGGGGCTTGGCCGGCCTTGGGGGAGTCCTCGTCGCGTTTAACGTGGGCCACATTGATCCGGAACTGGCCTACTGGACCACTTCAGGGGAGTTTGTGTTCGTGGCCCTCTTAGGCGGGGTAGGCAGTGTGTTCGCGCCGCTGGGGGCGGCCATCATCTTTGAGCTCCTCCGCACCTACGCCTTTAAGTACTCACCGTATACGTGGCAGATGACCTTAGGGATCATCATGCTGGCCATCATCCTCTTTCTACCAGAAGGTCTCTGGACCATCTATGGAGTGTTGGCAAGGAGCTTCCGGAGATGGCAGTGGTCCTGGAAACGATCAACCTAACCCGCCATTTTGGGCAGGTGGTGGCGGCCGATGGGATCAGCCTCAAGATCGAGGCCGGCGAGCGGGTCGGCATCGTGGGGCCGAACGGCGCAGGGAAGACGACGTTTCTCAACCTGATCACCGGCTACGTCAAGCCGGAGAAGGGGAAGATCCTCTACCTGGGGAGGGATGTGACCGGCCTCTCCCCCCGGGCCGTCACCGGCCTGGGGATCGCCCGCTCGTTCCAGATCCCCCAGCTGATCCCCAGCTTGAAGGTGCTGGAGAACCTCTTGATCGCCCTGGCCACCCGGGCCGGACACAGCCTGGATTTTTTAAGCCCCCTCAAGCGAGAGGACTGGACGGCTGAGGCCCTGGCCATCCTGGACCACTTCGGGCTGCAGGATTATGCCCACCGGTTGGTGGTGGAGCTGCCGGAGGGTGGTCGGAAGCTTCTGGACATCGCCCTCTCCTTCGCTTTACAGCCCAAACTGTTGCTGATGGACGAGCCCACCAGCGGGGTCAGCATGAAGGACAAGTTCGGGGTGATGGATACGTTGGTGGGGGTGCTGAAGCGAACGGGGGTGACCACCGTCTTCGTCGAGCACGACATGGAGGTCGTGTCCCGCTACGCCGAGCGGATGCTGGTCTTCGACAACGGCCGGATTGTGGCCGATGGCCACCCCCAGATCCTCCTGGCCGATGATCGGATCCGCCGGGTGGTGGCCGGGTGAGAGGAGCGATGCTGGAGCTGAAAGATGTCCGGGTCAACATCAGGGCGTTTGCCATCCTGCGGGGGGTCAGCCTGGTGGTCCCGTCAGGACACATCGTGGGGCTCGTGGGGCGGAACGGCGCCGGCAAGACGACAACCTTGAAGAGCATCATGGGGTTGGTGCCGGTCCTGTCCGGGGCCATCCGCCTGGACGGCCACGACCTGTTACCGATGCCAGCCTATCAGCGGGCTCACCTCGGCATCGGTTACGTGCCGGAAGACCGGCGTCTGATCGGTACCCTCACGGTGGAGGAAAACATCCTGCTCCCCGCCTGGGCTGCCGGGTTGCACGAGCCCAAGAGGGGGCTGGACCTGGTCTACGGCCTGATGCCGGAGGTCAAGGAGATCGCCGGGCGGCGGGCGGCCCAGTTAAGCGGTGGCCAGCAGAAGCTGGTCGCCCTGGCCCGGTCTTTAATCAGTGGCACGAAGCTCCTCTTGCTGGATGAGCCCTTTGAAGGCCTGGCCCCTGCCCTCTCCCAAAAACTGGGCGGGGTCCTCCGGGCCCTTCAGGAGCAAGGCCGGGCCATCCTGGTGGCCGAGTCGGACTTGAAGCTCATCAGCCCCTTGGTGGGAGAGGTCTACACGATCGAGCGGGGCGAGATCCTCCACGAGGCCCCGAATGATTAGGGGTGAGGGTGGATTTTCCCGGGAGAATCTTGTATGCTTTCTCTAGGGTGAGAACGATGCAGACCCTGATTCGGATCCTCCCCTACCTGGCTGTTCTTCTCTATCTTCTAAGTCCTGTGGACCTGGTCCCCGACCTCTTCCCAGGTCTTGGTTGGCTGGATGACCTCCTCCTCGTCCTGCTGGCCATCTGGTACATGACCTCTCGCCGTGGGGGAGACGCCGACCGCCGGGCAAAGCGGCCGTGGGAGCCGGGGGGAGGTTCAGGGAGGGCGGAGGAGCCCGCCGGGGCCTCCACCGACGATCCCTACGAGATCCTGGGGGTGAGGCGGGGAGCCACGCCTGAGGAGATCAAGGCCGCCTACCGGAAGGCGGTGGCCATGTACCATCCCGACAAGGTGGCCCATCTGGGAAAGGAATTCCAAGAGCTGGCCCACAAGAAGCTCATCGCCATCCAGCAGGCCTACCAGACCCTCACCAAAGGTCGTCCATAGCCACCGAACGCTCCCTTGAGAAAAATTGCTTGACTGCCATCGAAAAAAAGTTTAAAAAAGACAAAAATTGATCAAACGAGGGATGGGGTGGAACACCTCTTAACGGTCAAAGAGGCGGCCCGTTACCTCCACCTGAAAGAGGTGACGATCTATCGCCTCGCCCAGCGTAGCAAGATTCCGGCCGTGAAGGTCGGCGGGAGCTGGCGGTTCAAGAAGGAGCTGCTGGATGAATGGATCCGGCGCCGGGCGAGGGGTTCTTTCCGCCAGATCCTCATCGTTGATGACGATCCTGCCATCCGAGCGATCTTGACGCCGATCCTGACGGCCAAAGGGTACCAGGTCTCCGAGGCCTCTGACGGGGAGCGGGCCATCGAGGCGGTCAAGAAACAGCGTTTTGACCTTATCCTTCTGGATGTGATCCTCCCCGGCTCAAGCGGCCTTGAGGTCTTTAAGGCGATCCGGGAGCAGGACTCCAGGGCCCTGGTCGTCCTCATCACCGGCTATCCCGATCACGCCCAGGTGGCTGAGGCCCTGGCCCTTGGCCCGGTCATGCTGATGCGTAAACCCTTCGGGGTCAAAGAGCTTGAGGATGTCCTTCAGATGGTTTTTAAAGAGTGAGCCCAGGCGCCATGACCGAGATACAGGTCAGGGGTAGGACTGCCCGGGTAGAGATCTGGACGGAGCGGTACCGCCTTGTGGGGAACGTCCACATCCCCATGGGAGGGGGCTACAAGGGGAGACTCTCGGATATGTTGAACGAGGAGCGGAGGCCTTTTCTGGCCGTGACCGATGTGACCCTCTCCTCCTTGAACGGGCAGGAGGTTCTCTGGAAGGGAGGATTTTTGGCCGTGAACAAGGCTTCCATCGTCCTCATCAAGGTCATCGCGGAGTGAGGGAATGGCGAAGCCATTGGCCCTTATCGTTGACAACGATCCTTTCTATGTCGAGCTTTTGGCGGATCTTCTCCAGAGGGAAGGCTACCAAATCTTAAAGGCCTATGATGGCCTGGAAGCCCTCGAGCTGCTAGAGCGGGTGCTTCCGGATCTGGTCCTGCTCGATATCGTCATGCCCAAGGTGGATGGGGAACGGGTCTGCCAGTACCTGAAGGGGGATCCCAGGACGAGGGCGATCCCCGTCGTCATCCTCTCCGGTCTCGCCGTCGAGGACCAGGCCGCCCTCCTGGCGATGGGGGCGGATGCCTGTCTGGCGAAGGGGAACCTCCAGGATATTCAGGAGGAGCTCCGGGCGATCCTCCAGGGGGTGAAGGGGGGAGGGTCGGGGAGCCTTGAGAAGATCTGGGGGGTGGACCGGATCCATCCCCGCACCCTAGTCAAGGAGCTTCTGGCTATCAGGCGTCATCAGGAGGCGCTCCTCCGGACCATGCGGGAGGGGGTCCTGGACGCCGACGCCGCTGGGAAGATTACCTATATCAACCCGGCGGGCCTGGAGATCCTGGGGCTTTCCGAGCGGGAGGTCATCGGGCGCTCCCTCCTGGCCTTCTTCGGGGAAGAGGAGCAGGAGCGGCTTAGGAAGGCCTTGGAGGCTCTCCCCTCCTCGGAGAAAGGGAAGGGCCTTCCCCTCTCGTCTAAGGAGAGGAGGTTGCTGGTCGAGCTGGTCCCGACGTGGGAAGAGGGAAAGTTCTCCGGCTTCTTCGCCATTCTCCAGGACATCACCCCGATGGTCCGGCAGATCCAGGAGCTTTCCGCCCTGAACCGGAAGCTCCAGGAGCTGGACCAGCTCCGCGCCGATTTCCTGGCTATGCTCACTCACAACTTCCGCACCCCCCTGGCCGCCATCCGGTGCTCCCTGGATGTCCTCGCGGAAGAATGGAAGGGACACGAATTCGGTCGGAGGATGCTGGAGATCGCGGAGGAAAACATCGCCCGGGTGAACGGATTGGTGGACGATCTCCTGGATCTGTCCAGGATCGAGACCGGGCAGCTGGAGCTTCACCTGGAGCCTGTGGCGCTTGTCCCTCTTATCCAGGGGGTTTTGAAACAGGTTGCGGGGCTGGCCCGTCAGAAAAGGATTCGCCTTGGCCTCACCGTGGAGGGGGAGATCCCCCCAATCCCGGCCGATCACGCCCGCCTGGAACAGATCCTTCTGAACCTGATCGGGAATGCCCTCAAGTTTACCCCCGAGGGGGGGGAGGTTCAGGTGGAGGTGACACGGGTCGGGGCGGAGATCCTCCTCACCGTCGCCGATACCGGGCCGGGCCTTAAGCCCGAGGAGCGGGAACGGGTCTTCGAGAAATTCTACCGGGGGGCCGGGCAGGAGGCCGGGACGGGGTTGGGGCTCTACATCTGTAAGGCCCTGGTGGAAGGGCACGGCGGGAGGATCTGGGCGGAGGCCGAAGGGGGAAAGGGGGGTCGGTTTTCCGTGGCCCTGCCAACAGGGCAGGGCAAGCGTTTACCCGTGGATACCCTTCACGATCGGCTGAAGGCGGATGGGAAAAAGGATGCCGAAGGGAGGCAAGGCATGAACAGGTCTGGTGTTCACTACCTGGTGGTCAGCCGGCAGTGCCTCCACCTCTACCCGGAGCTCCTCCAGCTCTTCGAGGGAAGATCGGATGTCAGGATCATCATTGACCGGCGGCAGGGGGAGCGGCGGAAGGCCCTCCAACCGGTCACCGAGGAGCGGCGGAGGGAGGACCGCCGGAAGGGTTCCCATCTTCTCCTGATCTAACTTTCCCCCCGGTTACAGGACATGGCGGCCCCCATCTACGCGGATGCACTCCCCGGTGATGAACTCGGAGGCGATCAACGCCAACACCGCCTTGGCAATCTCCCCCTCCCCCCCCCAGCGCTTTAAGGGCGTTGCCGCCAGGACTTCCTGGTTCTCCTCCTCACGTAAATCAGGCGGCTTCAGGATCGGACCGGGGGCGATGCAGTTGACCAGGATGTTGTCCTCCGCCAGCTCAAGGGCCAAGGCCTCCGTCAAGCCGATGACGCCATGTTTTGACACATAATAGGGGAGGAACCCCCTGTACCGGGGCCGGCCACTCCTGGCCAACCAATCGGCGAAGGTGATGATCCGCCCTCCCCCTTGGCGTCTCATGATAGGGGCAACGGCCTGGGTGCAGAGAAAAGCGCTCTTCAGGTTAACGGCCAGGGCCTGATCCCAATCCTCCTCGGTCAGCTCCTCAAAGGTCTTCCCCCGGTAGAGGGCGGCCATGTGGATCAGGATGTCAATCCGGCCAAGGGCCGCCACGGCTTCGTCCACCATGGTCTTGACCTGATCCACCCGGGTGAGGTCGGCCTGGAGGGCGATCGCCTCCCTCCCTCTTCCCCTGATCTCCTGGACCGTCTGTTCCGCGATCTCCTTCGAGTGATGGTACGTCAGGACGAGGTTTGCCCCGGCGTCGGCTAAGGCCAGGGCCACCACCCGGCCGATCCTCCTGATCCCGGTCACCAGGGCCACCTTTCCGGTCAGCTCCATGAGACCTCCCCCCTCCTTACGCCAGCAGGACGGCCAGGATCCCCGTTAGGAAGATCCCGTCGAAGGTCCCGGCCCCTCCGATGGAGATGAGAGGGGCGCCAAGCCCCTGGACCTTATCCAGGTTCAAAAGATCCGCCCCGATCAAAGTCCCCAGGCTCCCGGCAATATACGCCAGCGGGGGGGCCGACTGCCGAGCCAGCAAAAGGGCTGTACCGGCGGCCACCAGGGGAGGGATGAAGATCGGCACGGCGATCCCCACCCCCCGGACGGGTTGGGCGGTCCAGTGGACGATGACCGCGACAATGGCCACCCCCACCAGGCTTCGGCCATACATCCCATGCTTCACCAGAAGGTAGAGGGAGAGGAGGGTCGGGACCACCGCCCCTCCGACGTTAACGGCGATGATCGTCCTGGGCCATTCTTCGACAAAAGGGATGACATACCGGATGCCGAAGAAGGTGATCTCCCGACCCGAGAGCAGCTCCTGGGCAGGGAGTTCGGCGACAGGGATGTTCACGTAGCTCCCCAGGAGCGAGAGGAGCAGCAGGGTGAAGACGTACCGCCGGTCAACCCCCATCTTCTCGTAGGCGTACCGGAGGAGGCCGATCTCGATTGAGGCGATCAAGAGGCCAACGAGGAGGAAGAGGGCCAGGAGGAAGGGGAGGGCCAAAGGGAAGAAGTGAAAGCTGGTGGGTCGCATCATCGCCTCCGTTTCAGCCCTGCACCACCGCGAGGAGCCGGGCCAATCCGCCGGCCACATCCCGGTTCAACTGAACCCGGAGCACCCGCCGGCCCCGCTGCTTCAAGGCCTGGTAGTCCCCTAACGCCTGAGCCCGGATGAGGGCCCCGAAGGTGTAGCCGGTCTCCGGCACCGGCAGATCCTCGGTCGGCTCGTCTAAAAGCTGCAGGAAAAGGCCCGTGTTGGGACCGCCCTTGTGCAGTTGGCCGGTGGAGTGGAGAAACCTTGGCCCGTAGCCGAAAGTCGTTGCCAGCTTCAGACGATCCCGGAGGGTCAGGCGGATCTTCTGCAAGGCTGCCGTCGTTTCCTCTGTCGGAGCCAAATAGGCCTGGAGGGCCACATAGTCCCCAGACCGGGCCTTTGCAAGCCAGACGCCCAGGGTCCGGGCCAAGGCCTCCGGCTCTTCAGCCGATACCACCCCTTCACCTCGTTCCCCGGTTCCCCTTCCTCCCTCCGCCATCGCCTTTCGGGCCAGGGCCTTGGCCAGTTCCACGTCGGGCTGGTTAAAGGGGTGGAGGTCCAAAACCGCCCCCGCCGCCGCCACGGCCACCTCCCAGCGGAAAAACTCCTGACCCAGGTCGGCCTTCCCGGTCAGGGGGATCCGGGCCACCGGATGCCCGGCGTCCTCCAGGCCTTTCAGCCGGCGCTCCAGAGCCGACTGATCCTCCCCCTGGAGGCCCAGGTGGACGAAGAAACGATCATCGCCGTAGACCTCCGGCGAGGCCAGAGGCTCATCCACCACCGGCACGATCCCCTTCCCATCTTTGCCGGTGCTTTCGGCGATCAGCTGCTCCAGCCAGGTGGGGAAGGCCTGAAGCGATGGCGAGGCCAGGAAGGTGACCTTGTCCCGCCCGGCCAGGGCCAGTTCCCCCAGGGTGGCCCCCAAGACCAGACCGGGGTTCTCCGGCGCCGGGACCAAGGAAGCGCAGGCCACGGCCATGGTCCTGGCCCGATCCAGCAGCCGGTGGATGTCCACCCCGATGAGGGCCGCCGGCAGAAGCCCGAACACGGAGAGGGCCGAGTACCGTCCGCCCACCTCGGGAGGGGCCTCGAAGAGGCGGCGGAAACCCCGCTCCTCGGCCAGATGCTCAAGGGGCGTGCCCGGATCGGTGATGGCCACGAAGTGACGACCCGGCGTGTCTGTCACCTGGCCCATCTTCTCCCAGAAGTACCGGAAAAGGGCCAGGGTCTCAAGGGTCGTCCCCGATTTGCTGGAAACCAGGAACAGGGTCCGGGAGAGATCAATCCGGGTCAAGACGGCTTTCACCGCTAATGGATGGGTGCTGTCCAGGACGATCAGCTCGGGAGAGTCCGGTCTGTGGCCGAAGGTCCGCTGGAAGACCTCCGGGGCCAGGCTGGAGCCGCCCATCCCGAGAAGCACCGCAAAGCGGACCCCCTCGGCCTTCACCTCCTCGGCAAAGGCGACGAGGGCATCCAGGTCCTCGGGCTTGGTCTCGGGGAGGAAAAGCCAGCCCAGGCGGTCGGTCAGCTCGGGGAGAGGGGTCGCCGACCAGAGGGTCGGGTCTTTCCGCCAGAGCCGGCGGGCAAAGTTGGCCCGCTGCCAGGCTTCCAACCGCTCTTCCACCGAAGCCTTGTAGACCCCAAGACTCAGGCTAGGATTCATGGGCTCCCCCTCTCCTGCCTCCACCAGGCACTTTCAGCTATAGCCCCCAAGACCTCGCCGGCCTTTCCGGGGAGGAAGAGGTCGGCCATCGCTGACAGTTCCCCCCCTTCCCCACCGATGACGGCGATCCCCGCACCAGCCCGTTTGGCGATCCATGGGATCTCCGCCGCCGGCTGGACAATCCCGGATGTCCCGATGACCAGCATCAGGTCGCACCCCTCCGCCCACCGGATGGCCTGGTCCCACTCCTCCTGGGGCAACCCCTCCCCGAAGAAGACCACGTCAGGTCGTCGGAAGGCCCCACAGTGGGGGCAGCGCGGGATGATCTCACCGAGCTGCTCCAGGAGATCCTTCCTCCCTACCTTTGTCCTTTTAAGTCTCTGGGCCCAGGCCTGAAGGCGCTCCCTGGACACCTCCTCCCGGCTCCGACAGCGGGGGCAGCGGATCCGGTTGAGACTCCCGTGGAGCTTGGTCAGCCTCCGGGTCCCCGCCCGCTCGTGGAGGTCGTCAATGTTCTGGGTGATCACCCCTCGAAGGCGCCCTGCCGCTTCCAGCCGGGCTAACGCGTCATGGGCAGGATTGGGGCAGGCTGCCAGGAAAGTCTCCAGGATCTCGACAAAGAACCGGGCGACCTTTTGAGGGTGGATGAGGAACATAGCGGCGAGGCCCGGAAGGGTGCCAAAGCGGGAAGGGGGATAACGATCCCACAGGCCCCCTTCCCCTCGGAAGGTCGGGATGCCGCTTTCGGCCGAGATCCCTGCTCCCGTGAAGGCGACAGCAGACTTTGCCCTTCGAAGCCATTCCGTCAACTCGCGAAAAGGATCCACAGGAGGATTGTACCATCGGCGGGTCAGGACCGGAAGAGGGTTGTTGAAAGGGGTTGACTCTTTGCAAGGATGCCGTATGATGTCGGGGGGATCCGGTGGGCTAGACACGGCTGTCCGATTGAGGGACGACCCCTCACTGGGCGAGCAACCAAACGATGAGGCCGATGAGGATGAGCAGGAGGAGCAGGGCGCTTGCTTCCCAAAAGCGTTGCCGCCGAAGTTTGGGCTCTAGGAGTGGTTTGGGCATCGTTCAGCACCTTCAACGGGCTGGTGGTTGATCCTTGCTCATAAAGGCTTGCAACTCCCAGGCCAAATTCAGTATTGCCCGCCTTCTGAACAGGTCCCATGGATACGGGAGGAGGCCGTAAGGAGGAAGAGATGGCAAAGATGGATGCGAGCCGGGCCAAGAAGATCCTCGCCATCCTGGAGAAGGCCTACCCGGATGCCAGGATCATGCTGAACTTCAAGAACCCGCTGGAGCTCCTGATCGCCACCATCCTGGCGGCCCAATGCACCGATGAGCGGGTGAACCAGGTCACCCCGATCCTTTTCAAGAAATACAGGAGCGCCAGGGATTTCGCCAAGGCCGACCCCAGGGAGCTTGAGGCCATCATCCGGCCCACCGGCTTCTTCCATGCCAAGGCGAAGGCCATCATCAATTGCTGCCGCAAACTGGTTCAGGTCTTCGGCGGGAAGGTCCCGGAGAGGATGGAGGAGCTGACCACTCTTCCCGGGGTGGGGCGGAAGACGGCGAACGTGGTCCTGGGAAATGCCTTTGGCATTCCAGGGATCGTCGTGGATACCCATGTGAGGAGGGTCAGCCACCGCCTGGGCTTGACGCGCTCCGACGACCCGGACAGGATCGAGGAAGACCTCTCGCAGCTCATCCCCAAGTCAAAGTGGATCCAGGCCTCCCACGTCCTCACCTTCCACGGTCGAAGGACCTGCACCGCCAGGAACCCCCGCTGCCCCGAATGCCCGGTCGAGGCCCTCTGCCCCTGGCCAGGGAAGGAGAAGAGATGATGGCCTTCCTCCTTGCCTTGCTCACCACCATCCTGTGGGGAATCGCCCCCCTCTTTGAGAAGCTCGCCCTGGCCAAGGTCGAGCCCCTGGTCCTCCTCCCGATCAGGACCGGCTTTGTGACCATGAGCGTGCTGACCATCCTCCTTCTAAGCGGCAGCGCTCACGAGCTGGCCAAGGTTGATGGAAAGAGTGTTGGGTTCATCCTCCTCTCGGGCCTCTTCGGCGGGACCCTCGGCCTCACCGCCTATTTTCATGCGATGAAGTGGGGTGAGGCCTCGAAGGTTGTCCTCATCACCGGAAGCTACCCCCTGGTGACGACCCTCCTGGCCATCCTCTTCCTCCACGAGGCTCTCACGTTCTCCAAACTCCTGGGGGCCCTCTTCGTCATCACCGGCATCCTCCTCCTCCGCTAACGGTTGTGACGCTCGACACAGCCTTCTTTTTTCGTTGACAAAGGATAGCTCCAAATAGATGATACGACAGTCCTTTTTTCCAGAGAGGCATGTAAAAGCCCTGTTGACCAGCTCCGAGGAGCTGTTTAAGGTGGGTCCTTTCGAATCGTAAAAAGGAGGGGATATGCGCAAAGGATCTTCGATGATTCACCAGGATTCTCGCCGGTGGCTTTTCCTCCTGCTGGCTGTCTCTCTTTTTCTGGGTATCCAACCGGTTCACGCCGCCCAGACGGTCCAGCAGCTCACGAACAACACATCGGAGGAAGAATGGGGCAACCGCCACAGCACCACCAGCCAGGGGAAGGTGCTCTGGTTCGACGAAAACAACGATATCTTTTTCTACAACGGGACAAGTGCCAGCCTGGTGCAGGCCTTTGATGCCGGTGACCCGAGTCTGGACGACATTGATGACATCGTCTTTGCCCTGGGAAGCGGTGCCTCCTCCGGACAGGTGGTCGGCGACTGGCGACGGGGGACAGACTTTGCCTGGGTGTGGGTCAACGATGGGACCAACCCAAAACTGGTGCAGGCGACGAACCCGATTGATCCCACACAGCCATTGAATCCAGAAGCAGTGGCCATCGCCGACGGTTGCGTCTTCATGGCCCTCCAGGCCTTCTTCGGTGGTAACGCGGTGAAGCATCTCTTTCGGATCAACCCTGCAACCGGCGTTGCCACCAACCTGACCGGCAGTACCCCCGTTCCCGGCCTGTTCTCGCGCATCACGACCAGCGGTTGCCAGGCGGCCTGGTTGTTTGATGACGACAGGTTAGACATTGATAGCGATGGGGATGGGAATCCCGATGATCCCATCCCCCCAAAACTCCACTTCTACGACGGGGCGACCGTGAGGGTGATTGACTCCGGGGATCTCGATCAACCCCATCTCAGCCAGGGGCGACTTGTCTACCCGAAGAAGGACGCCAACGGGATCCGTCAGATCTCCCTCTACGACAGCACGGCGCCAAGCCCCACCCCCGTTCAACTGACCGCAGAGACCGACCCCACGAAGGGGAACTTCTTTCCACGGACCGACGGGCGGCACGTTGCCTGGCTGCACGGGGACGCGGACGGAACAGATCAGGACATCCTCCTCAACGGGGGCCTTCAACTGACCAACGATGAAACGAGGCTCGTGAGCGCGGGTGGTGAACACCCCTTCCAGCTCCACCGGGGACAGCTTCTCTGGAAGGATGGGAACGGTGTGCTCCGCTACGCCGATGGGGGGGGCGTTGGGGGGGTGGACATCACCCCGGCCACAACCGTTGAAACGCCGTGGCTGGCCGATGGCTTCATCGCCTTCCTGGGTTTAAGCCAGGACGGTGGGACGGACAGGGAAGTCTTTCTCTTCACCGGGACACCGCCGGCTGATGCCTCGCAACCCTCACCGCCCCTGTTTGTCGTGGCGACCCCCGGAGATGGTCAGGTGACGGTGGCCTGGGACCAAGTCATTAAGGCTTCGTCCTACAACCTCTACATGGCCTCGGTCCCTGGTGTGACCAAGGACAACTACAGTACCCTGCCGGATGGGATGAAGTTCGCCGGCGTCACCAGCCCCTTTGTCCACACCGGCCTGGCCCCGGGCAAGACCTACTACTTCGTCGTGACCGCCGTCGAAGATGGCGTCGAAGGCCCCAATTCGCGGGAGGCGGCAGCTACGGTGATTGGAACGTTAACGTGGGTTTCCGTTGGGGGCCTGTCCACGATCAGTTTCCACGCGGTGGCGGCGGACAAGACGGATGGTTCGATCGCCTATGCTGCGGGAGGCAGGAACGTCTACAAGACGACGGATGGGGGGAACACGTGGAGTGCCCTGACGGGTGGGATAGAGGGGCTGGACGTCCGGGCCCTGGCCGTTAATGGCCCGACGGTCTTTGCCGCCTCCCGGGACATCTTTGGCGGAGAGCCGTCAAAGATCTTGCGCAGCGCCAACGGTGGAATCTCCTGGGAGGAGGTCGTCCCCAACGGGGGAGAAATCGGCGAGACGAACAAGTCCCTGGCCATTGACCCGATGACCCCTACGACGCTTTACGCCGGGGACTTCCGGCTTCCGGAGATGGATGAACTCTCGGGCGATTCTTTCGTGATTAAATCAACGGATGGTGGGGATACGTGGTTCCACTTGAAGGAGCCTGCGGAGCCCGAGGGGGCTGAGATCCGTGCATACGCTCTCGCCATTGATCCTCTCACCTCCGGGAAACTCTATGCCGGAGGGACCGGCACGCCCAACCTCGTCAAGAGCACCGACGGTGGAGCGACCTGGACCAACGTTTCACCGGCCCCCGGTTTTGTCTATGCCCTGGCGATTGACCACAAGCAGCCTGCCACACTCTATGCCGGTGAGGTCGATTCCACACAAACCTCGCTGGGCATCTTTAAGAGCCCAAACGGCGGCGGCTTCTGGCGGCAGAAGAACGCCGGCTTTCCGACGCCCCTCCCGAGGATCAACACCCTCCTCGTTGATCCCGCTAACCCGGCCTATCTCCATGCCGGGACGGACATGGGCTACTTCTATTCGGTGGACGGCGGCGAGTACTGGACGGCGGCCAACGATGGGCTGCCAACGGGGTCGGCGCAGTTTATCTCTGCCCTTGCCCTCACGCCTTCGCGCCACCTCATCGCCGCCACCGCCGCCGGGCTCTTCCTCCTGGACCTCTCAGGTGAAGCGAAACCGGAAAGTTGCCTCGGGACCGGCCTCTCCCTCCTCGTGGGACGGGTGAAGATGCAGGTGGGCCGTGGCATTCCCGATGTCACGCTGACCCTGAATGGCCCCGATGGCTGCACCGACACGACAACCACAAACGCCTTCGGGATATACCGCTTCCGGGGGCTGGCCAAGGGGGCCTACACGGTTACACCCGGCAAGACGGGGTGCACCTTCACCCCATCGAGCCGGGAGGTGACGATGGGAGGGCTTCTTGGCATAGCCGGATTTAGCGGGACCTGCCCCTAGAGGTTAGAGGGCTTTTCGGCGGAGGTACGCGCTCAGGGTGTCAACCACCACTTACAGAAACACCAACCCTGCAAGAACCCCGAATGCGAAGGTGCTCAAGGATAGGAGGAGGGGGACCCTTCCCCCTCGGAGGGCTCCCCCAAAAATGATGAGGCAGGGGAGGCTGACCACCGGGAGGGTGATCAGGAGCGCGGCGGCCGGACCGGTCAGCCCCTGAGCCGCGAGGATGGCTGCCACGGGGATTTCGGTCCAGGTGGCGATCATGAAAATCGTCCCCAATCCTGATGCCAGCAGGACCCCTGTCACATCGTTTGTGAACACAGCGGGGACGAAGGTGACGATGAGGCCTGCCACGACGCCTCCAACGGCCAAGGTCGGGATCATGACCTTGGCGATCCTCACCGTGCCGGACAGCCAGCTCCGGATCAGCTCTGCCGGCGATCTCACCACCCCCTTCGGTTCGAACTGGAACAGCATGGTGTATCGGTTGAGCACCCGCGAGACGAAGCCCCCGATCCCCCGGGGTGGCTGAGGGGCTTCCTTAAGCGGAAACCTCCCTGCGAAGGTGGTGACCAGGTAAGCCGTCAAGATGACGAGGAGACCCCCGCCGACGATTCTTAACACGGCAAAGGGCAGAGGGAGGAGCGTTGCCGCTAAAATCAGGGCTGTGATGTTCAGCGCTGGCGAGGAGAGGAGGAAGGCCACGGAGGAAGTCAAAGAGGCTCCTGTCCTGTAGATCGTTGCGGCGATGGGGGCGGCGCAACAGGAGCAGAAAGGCTGGGGGAGCGCATACACGAGTCCCCCCATCAACGACCGGAACCGGCTTGCCCCCCTTGGGGTTATCAATTGGCCAACGTACAGGGGGAGGGCGACAGTCCCAAGGCCGGCCCACAAGAGGGCGAGGAAGGTGGCATGCCAGACCAGCGCCAGGTAGTTCAGCGCGATGGCCACAGGTCGAAGGAGGAGGGGCATGGAGGCCAAGGGGATGAGCTCCGCCTGTCCGGGGAGCTGGCCGGGGCTTAATCCCAAGGCCCCGATCCCCATCTTCCCCGCCTCGACGATCCTGATCGCTGCCACCCCTCGATAGAAGAGGAGCGTATCAGCCATCAGCACCCCGAAAAGGGCGAACACGGTCAGCTTGGTAAGGGGTTGTAACTGCCTTTCATCCACCTCCCCCCTCGCTTCATACCTCTGCAGGCGGGAGTAGGTGCCCAGAAGGCCGGCGACCCCGAGGGCCAGCCACCAGAGGTGATGAGGACTCAGGTTGACCCACGGATTCGCCAGCTCGTACCGGGAGAGGAGAAACCCCCTTCGGATGTCCACGAGGCCCAACAACACAACGGCCAGGGAAGCGAAGAACAGGAGGAGGGGGGTACGGTACGCCCTATGAACGATCATCTTGCTCACCAGTCTCCGAAGCTCCGGTTCAGGCTCGACTACTCCTCCACCGTGATCCTTCCCGAGGGATCCTCGGAGAGCTCACCGATCCTGGCCGCCGGGACCTGGGCCTTCGCCAACCGCTCCAGAAGCTCGGCGCTCCTCTCCTTGGGGACCGCGATCAGGAGCCCGCCGGAGGTCTGGGCATCGGCCAGCACAAGCTTCTCCACCTCATCAAGCCCCGCCGCCCAGCGCACGGCCTCCGACTCCGTGAGAAACTTCAGGTTCCGTTTCGTCCCACCGGGGACCAGTCCTTCCCGGGCCAGGTCCCACACCTCGGGGAGGACCGGGATCTGGGAAAACGAGAGCCTTGCCCCCACCTGACTGGCCCGCGTCAGCTCGTAGAGATGGCCGAGGAGGCCAAACCCGGTCACATCGGTGGCCGCGTGGACCCCCACCTCCACCATCACCTCGGCCGCCGTCTTATTCAGCGTGCTCATGATCTCGACGGCCTTCCTGATCGTCTCCTCTTCTGCCCGTCCCCTTTTCACAGCCGTCGAGATGATCCCCATCCCCAAGGGTTTCGTCAGGAGGAGATCATCCCCAGCCTTTCCCCCGGCGTTCGTCACGACCTTTCCCGGGTGGACGATGCCGGTGACGACCAGGCCGTACTTCGGCTCGTTGTCGTCAATCGTGTGCCCCCCGACGATCAAGACCCCGGCCTCCTTCGCCTTCTCCGCCCCGCCCCGGAGGATCTCCTGCAAGATCTCGAGGGGGAGCTTCTGGGCCGGGAAGCCCACGATGTTCAGGGCGATCACGGGCTTAGCCCCCATGGCGTAGATGTCGCTTAGCGAGTTGGCGGCGGCAATGGCCCCTGTCCAATAGGGGTCATCCACGATGGGGGTGATGTAGTCCACCGTCTGAACGATGGCTAAAGTCTCCGTCAACCGATAGACGGCCGCATCGTCGGCCGTCTCCAGGCCGACCAGGAGATTCGGGTCTTTGAAGGCTGGAAGGTGGCTCAGGACCTGAGCCAGATCGGCAGGGCCGATCTTACAGGCTCACCCGGCCCCATGGGAGAAGGCCGTGAGCCGGATCTTTTCCTGCATCCCCATCGAGATCCTCCACGCACTCGCTGATTCACCAAAAGGCAGTGGGAGAGGCCGGGCAGGTCCGTGAGGACCCACCCGACCTGCCTTCCCCGGTCATCAGCCGCAGCAGGATGACTTGTGGGTCCCACAGGAGGAGGAGGTCTCCTTCTCCTGTTCCTGCTCCTTCACCTGCTCCTTCTGCGTTGTCGCAGTGGCTGCGCTTGCCATTGAGAATCACCTCCT
>CAZHST010000025.1:0-51072 GCA_964535215.1 uncultured bacterium | reverse complement strand
GGATAGGGTTTTGAAATGAGTTCTACGGAACCCATGGAAGATAGTTCAAAAGAACTATCCGACGATAGTCCATTTTTCTTTGAAGATTAGTCCCTTTGGGGGATTGTGGGCCTGGATGCCGATTAGTAAGATTCTAGAGGACTAAAGAGGTCTTTCAACTCCTTTGATGGCGGTGGCATGAAACTCAGCAAGGAAAGTGAGTACGGGTTGGAGGGGTTGCTCTTCTTAGCCAAACAGCCCCCGGGGACGGTGATGCTCTTAGCCGACATCGCCAGGGCCCAAGGGCTTCCCCAGAGCTTCCTGGCTAAGATCTTCCAGAAATTTGTTCAGCATGGGCTGGTGAGATCCTACCGGGGAAGCCGTCGGGGGTACGCCCTTGCAAAGCCCCCGGCGGCGATCCCCCTGAAGGAGGTCCTGGAGGCTGTTGAGGGTCCAGACCTCTTTGACCGGTGCATCTTCTGGAATAACCGATGTGCCGACGTGGACCCCTGTCTGCTCCATGATCGGTGGAAGCAGATCAAGCCCCAGTTCATGGAGGTCATAGAGCGGACGACGGTCGCGGACCTGATCGCTCAAACCTCTCCCCGTTTCGCCCCCCCATCAACGAAGGCGGGCACCAAAAGGCGCTAGATTTTTTTTCGACGGCTAAAAGACCAAGAAGGTCTTTTGGCTCTGTTTTACCCAATAGGGTTTCATGGTGATGAAGATCGCATACGACCCCGCCTTGACGGAAGAGGTTGTCTCCCTGGCGGTGAGGCAGGGGGAGGAGCGGGGAGACCTCCGTTTCTTTCACGAATACCATGCCCTGGCCGACCCCCTTTACGAACAGTTCTCTATCGGGGAGCGGGAGGAGGCCTTTGAGAAGCTTCATCGTCAGCTCTTCCACCGGTGGGGCTTTGGCGAGCCGGTCTCTTCTGTCCTGGAGGAGTTCCCGGAGATCGGGGCGCTTTTGGGGGAGGCCTCCGTGGCCAGGGCCTTGACCCCGAAGGAAGAGGGGGCCGATCTTAGCCGGGACCGGAGGAGCCTCGGGATCAAGGTCCGGTCGGAGCGGTTCCTGGACGCTCCGGGCCTTCGCCTTTTCTTACGCCACGAGCTTCAGCACATCGCCGATATCCTGGATCCTGCTTTCGACTATACCCCTCAGGAGATCCCCGCCTCCAGACCGGCGGAGGAGAACCTGATCAGGGATCGTTACCGGACCCTCTGGGCCATCTCGGTGGACGGGCGGCTCTCCCGGAGAGGGAAGGAGACGGTGGCCTCAAAAGAGGACCGCTGGCAGGAGTTTCAGGCCCTGTACCCCACGATCCCTTCTGAAGAGCTGGCTCCGGTCTTCAACAAGCTTTGGGAGGGGGATCGTCCAACCCATCGAGCGCTTCTGGCGATGGCCGGGGATCCCAGGCGGCTGTTGGAGCTTCCCCGAAAGCTCCTCCTCCCCGGTGCTCCCTGTCCCCTCTGTCGGTTTCCGACGTACCGGTGGGTGGGGGAGTTTGAAGAAGAGGTGGCGAAACGCATTCAAAAGGATTTCCCGGCGTGGGGGCCCGAGGAGGGTACCTGTGAACGGTGTGCGGAGGTCTATGCCCTCGGCGTGATGTCGGCGGGATGGTAAAGGAGGAGGAAGACGATGGAACTGACCAGGCGGGAGTTCCTGAAAGGGGCGGCGACGGGCGCGATGGTCCTCTTGGCCGATGATGTCTTGGCGGCCATGCGGCTCCTCCAGCCTGTGGCCGAGGTGGGCAACCCCTTGGAGGCCTACCCCTATCGAGGCTGGGAGCGGCTCTACCGGGACCAGTACCGGACGGATCGTTCCTTCACCTGGGTCTGCTCGCCGAACTGCACCCACGAGTGCCGGATGCGGGCCTTCGTCCGGAACGGGGTGGTGATCCGGACCGAGCAGAACTACGATCTCCACCGGATCAGCGATCTCTACGGGAACAAGGCGACCCACCACTGGAACCCGAGAGGCTGCTTGAACGGCTTCACCTTCCACCGGCGGGTCTACGGCCCCTATCGTCTGAAGTATCCAATGATCCGGAAGGGGTGGAAGCGATGGGCCGATGACGGGTTCCCCGAGCTCACCCCTGAGAGTACATCGAAATACAAGTTCGACAGCCGGGGGACCGATGAATTCGTCCGGGTCTCCTGGGACGAGGCCTACACCTATGTGGCAAAGGGGATGATCCAGATTGCGAAGACCTACAGCGGTGAGGAGGGGAAAAAGAGGCTCCTCCAGCAGGGCTACCCCGAGGAGATGCTCACCCACTGGCACGGCTCGGGGGTCAGGACCTTCAAGCTCCGGGGCGGGATGGGGCTTTTGGGCGTCATCGGCAAATACGGGATGTACCGCTTCGCCAACATGCTGGCCCTCCTGGATGCCCATGTGCGGGGGGTCGGCCCGGAAGAGGCCCAGGGGGCCAGGATCTGGTCCAACTACACCTGGCACGGCGATCAGGCCCCCGGTCACCCCTTCGTCCACGGCCTCCAGACCTCCGATGTGGACTTTAACGACCTGAGGTTTAGCAAGCTCCACATCCAGTGCGGGAAGAACCTGGTGGAGAACAAGCGGCCCGAGTCCCACTTCTTTATCGAATTGATGGAGCGGGGGGCCAAGATCGTCACCATTACCCCCGAGTACAGCCCTCCGGCCACCAAATCCGACTACTGGATCCCGATCCGCCCCCAGACCGATGCCGCCCTCTTCCTGGGGATTGCAAAGATCCTGATGGATGAAGGTTGGTATGACAAGGACTTTGTCAAGCGGTTCACCGACATGCCGCTCTTGATCCGGACGGACACCCTGAAGCGCTTGAAGGCCCACGAGGTCTTCCCCAACTACCAGGGGAGCCTTCCACCCGATGGGCCGAGCTTCAGGCTCCAGGGGTTAACCTCGGAGCAATACGAGAAGCTGGGCGACTTCGTCGTCTTCGACGAGAAGAGCCAGGGCTTAAAACCCCTTACCAGGGACGACGTGGGAGAGAGGCTCACGGCCAAAGGGATTGATCCGGCCCTCGAATGGAAGGGGAAGGTGACACTTCTGGACGGGACCGAGGTCGAGGTCCTGACCCTCTGGGAGGCCTACAAGATCCACTTAAAGGACTACGACCTGGAGACGGTTCACGAGATCACCCATGCCCCCAAGGAGCTGATCCTGAAACTCGCCAAGGACATCGCCACCATCAAACCTGTGGCCATCCACATCGGGGAGGGGTTGAACCACTGGTTCCACGCCACGGAGATGAACCGGGCAACCTATCTCCCCCTGATGCTGACCGGGAACATCGGCAAACCCGGTGCCGGCTCCCACACCTGGGCGGGGAACTACAAGGCGGCCCTCTTCCAGGGGGCCCCCTGGGTCGGCCCCGGCTTCAAGGCCTGGATCGGCGAGGACCCGTTCCACCCCCTGCTGGATCCTCAAGCCGAGGGCTCGAAGGTGAAGGTCCACGGCTACACCTACGATGAGGAGCCGGCCTACTGGAACTACGGGGACAAACCGCTCATCGTGAACACCCCGAAGTACGGGAAGAAGGTCTTTACCGGCAAGACCCATATGCCGACCCCGACGAAGGTGATGTTCTTCAACAACGTGAACCTGATCAACAATGCCAAGTGGGTCTACGAGATGCTGAAAAACGTGGACCCGAAGATCGAGCTGATCATCGCCCAGGATATCGAGATGACCTCCTCCTGCGAGTATGCCGATGTCATCCTCCCGGCCAACTCCTGGATGGAGTTCGAGACCTACGAGGTGACCGCCTCCTGCTCGAACCCCTTCCTCCAGATCTGGAAGGGGGGGATCAAACCCATCTTCGACACGAAGGATGATGCCGTGATCCTGGCGGAGCTGGCGAAAAAGCTGGGGGAGCTGTTAGGCGATCAACGGTTCGCCGACTACTGGCGGTTCGCCCTGGAGAAGAAAACGGAAGTCTACATCCAGAGGCTCCTGGATGTCTGCACGACGACCAAGGGGTACAAGGTGGCGGACATCCTGGCCGGGAAATACGGGGAGCCGGGAGCGGCCCTGATGCTCTTCAGGACCTACCCGAGGGTCCCGTTCTGGGAGCAGATCCATGAGAGTGTTCCCTTCTTCACCCCCACCGGCCGCCTCCAGGCCTATAACGACGAGCCCGAGGTCATCGAGTATGGGGAGAACTTCATCGTCCATCGGGAGGGGCCGGAGGCGACGCCGTATCTCCCAAACGTGATCGTCTCCTCGAACCCCTTGATCCGACCCGAGGACTACGGCATCCCCCTGGACCACATGGGCTGGGACGAGCGGCAGGTCCGGAACGTGAAGCTCCCCTGGACCGAGGTGAAGACCACGAAGAACCCCCTCTGGGAGAGGGGATACCAGTTCTATTGTCTCACGCCGAAGACCCGCCATGCGACCCACTCCTCCTGGCAGGTGACGGACTGGCACCTCATCTGGAACAACCAGTTCGGCGACCCTTACCGGATGGATAAGCGGACCCCTGGAGTGGGGGAGCACCAGCTCCACATGAACCCCCAGGCCGCCAAGGACCTGGGGATCAACGATGGGGACTATGTCTACGTCGACGCCAACCCGGCGGATCGGCCCTACATCGGCTGGAAGCCGAACGACCCCTTCTACAGGGTCTCCCGTCTGATGCTCCGGGTGAAGTACAATCCGGCCTACCCCTACCATGTGGTGATGATGAAGCACGCCCCCTTCATCGCCACCGAGAAGAGCGTCAAGGCCCACGAGACGAGGAAAGACGGCCGTGCCCTCTCGGAGGGGACCGGCTACCAGTCCAGCTTCCGGTACGGCTCCCAGCAGTCCATCACCCGGGGGTGGCTCATGCCCATGCACCAGTTGGACAGCCTCTTCCACAAGGCGAAGGCCAGGGTCGGATTCATCTTCGGCGGGGAGGCCGACAACCACGCCGTCAACACGACCCCCAAGGAGACCCTGGTGAAGATCACCAAGGCCGAGGATGGAGGAATCGGGGGGAAGGGGATCTGGGACCCGGCCAAGACAGGCTGCTCGCCTGGGAACGAGGATGACTTCATGGAGCGCTACCTGGCCGGGAACCTCGTGGAGGTCAAGACCTAGGAGGGAGCGATGGCCAGAAAGCCCTTTGAAGACGATGACCCGATGGAGCTGGTAGGGGTGGGGGTCCCAGAGGGGGATGTCAGGGAGATGGCGGAGTGCCTCGTCGAGGAGTTCATCAGGATGGGGATAGGGGATGAGGAGCTCTTTGCCCTCTTCAAAAGCCCCTTCTACACCGCGACCCATCGGATCTACCAGGAGATGGGGGAGGAGTCTGTGAAGGCGCTGATCGGGAAGGTCCGGGCAAGATGGGGCTTCCCGCAGTGGACGGTAAAGGAGGTCGGCGATGCCTAAAGTCTACAACTGGCAGCTTGGCCGGACGATGGAGTACCCCTACGAGGAACGGCACCCCCGGTGGCAGTTCGCCGCCGTCTTTAACATCAACCGCTGCATCGCCTGTCAGACCTGCACCATGGCCTGTAAGAGCACCTGGACCTTCTCCAAAGGCCAGGAGTACATGTGGTGGAACAATGTGGAGACGAAGCCCTATGGCGGCTATCCCCAGTACTGGGACGTGAAGCTCCTCCGGCTCTTAGACGAGGCCCACCGGAAGGCGGAGAGGGCTGCCGTCTGGGACACCTCCAAGAAGGATGGGGTCCACCAGCCCTACGGGGTCTATGAGGGGATGACCATCTTCGAGGCCGCTCTCCGATGGTACGGCCCCGAAGGGCCAAAGCGGGCCCTGGGGTATCTCCCCTCCGATCAGGAATGGCGGTTTCCGAACATCGGGGAGGATGTGGCCACCCGGTACGAGCCCGGCCCTTTGGGGTTAAGCAAGGAGGGGGTGAACCTCCCGGAGCACAAGAGCTGGTTCTTCTACCTCCAGCGGATCTGCAACCACTGCACCTATCCCGCCTGCCTGGCCGCCTGCCCGAGGAAGGCCATCTACAAGCGGGAGGAGGACGGGATCGTCCTGATTGATCAGGAGCGGTGCCGCGGGTACAAGAAATGCGTTGAGGCCTGCCCGTACAAGAAGGCTATGTTCCGGGCGACGACGCGGGTCTCGGAGAAGTGTGTCGCCTGCTACCCCAGGATCGAGGGGAAGGATCCCGACCTGACCCCGGACGGCGTTCCTCTTGAGACCCGGTGCATGACGGCCTGCGTAGGGAAGATCCGGCTCCAGGGTTTAGTCAGGATCGATGAGAAGACCGGCGATTGGGCCGAGGACCGGTATAACCCCATCTATTTTTTGGTCAAGGTGGAAAAGGTGGCCCTGCCACTCTATCCCCAGTTCGGCACCGAACCGAACATCTACTACATCCCTCCCCGCTGGGTGCCGAGGGGGTACCTCCGTCAGATGTTCGGCCCCGGGGTGGATCAGGCGATTGAACGGTATGTGGCCCCCTCCCGGGAGCTTCTCGCCGTCCTCCAGCTCTTCAGGACGACCCAGAAGGTCATCTCCCGCTACGAGCTGATCGAGGGGGAGAAGGTCTTCGAGACGACGATCAACGGGAAACCCTGGGCCTTGTACAACGACACCATCCTCGGTTTTGACAGGAACGGGAAGGAGATCGTCCGGACAACGGTCCAGGAACCTGTCCATGTCAGGCCCGAGCTGCACCTGAACTCGATCTAGCCTTCAGCCATCAGCCGTCAGCTCTCAGCGAATCGGATGTCGGATGCCGGATGGAGAGACCCTCATGGAAGCAAAAGATGATTTGACGACGGTAGAAGGAGCCTTGGCAAGGAGCGGGATCTACCGGTTGCTCTCGGCCGCCTTCTCCTACCCTGATGAGGAGCGGTTTGCCTTCCTGACAAAGGGTGTCGAGGAGGCGAAGGGGCTTCTCACCTTCCTCCCGGAGAACGAGGGGGAGAGGCTCAGAGAGGCCCTGGCGGCCTTTGCCGCCTCCCTTTCCTCCCTTTCCCCGGAGGCCCTTCAGGCGGAGTACGGAAGGGTCTTCGGGCATCTCATCTCCCAGGAGTGCCCGCCCTACGAGACCCAGTACGGGAACACCCATGTCTTTCACCAGGCCCAACGGTTAGGGGATCTCGCCGGGTTCTACCGGGCCTTCGGCCTGGAGGTGTCCGATCAGGCCAAGGAGCGGCTTGACCACATCGCCGTGGAATTGGAGTTCATGGCCTTCCTCGCCTCCAAAGAGGCCTACGCGTTGGAGCACCAGGGGGAGGAGGCGGCCGCGATCTGTCGGGAGGCGGAACGGGCCTTTCTCGAAGGGCACCTCGGGCGGTTCGCCCCCCTCTTCACCCGGCTCTTACATCGAAAGGCCGGGGAGGGGTATTACCAGGCCCTGGCGATCCTCCTGGATCGGTTCCTGGCCGTTGAAGTCAAACATCTCCAGGCGAGGCCGTCGGTCTTTCAGGAGGGGGCCCTTGTCCCCGTGGACTTCAAGCCGGAGGGGAGCAGTTTTTCCGGGGAAGCGGTTGACATCGGCGTGAGCCACTTCATCGGAGAGGGGTTACGATGAACGGGAAGGTTGCCGTCGCTTTGGTGGTGCTCACAGGGTTCCTTTCGGCCTTGGCGGAAGCAGAGGTCAAGGCCCGGAACGGGGCGTCCCCCGAACTGGTCTCGCGGGGGCAGGCCCTCTTTCAGGAGAAATGTGCCGTCTGCCATGGAACGGAAGGAAGGGGAGACGGCCCTGCCGCTTACCTCCTCTTCCCCAAACCCAGGGACTTGACCAGCGGCAAGTTCAAGATCCGTTCGACCTTGACCCTCCCCACGGATCAGGATCTCTTCCGGACCATCACCAACGGTATCCCCGGAACCTCGATGCCCTCCTGGGCCCATCTTCCTGAAAAGGACCGGTGGGCCTTGGTCGCCTATGTAAAGAGCCTCTCGGAGGTCTTCGAGGCCCAACCCCAGGAGAGGCCGGTTCTCATCCCGAAACCCCCGAAGCGGACGAAGAAGCTCCTGGCCCTTGGCAAGAAGTTCTACCGGGAGGCCGGTTGCTTCGATTGCCATGGAAGTTCAGGGAAAGGGGATGGCCCCTCGGCCGCCACTTTGAAGGATGAGTGGGGATACCCGATTGTCCCCTATGATTTCACGATCCCCGGAAGGATGAAGGGAGGCTTCACCGTCAAGGATATCTACCGGACCCTTCGGGTGGGGATCGGGGGGACCCCCATGCCCTCTTACGCCGACTCCCTGACCGAAGAGGAAACGTGGGCCCTGGCCTACTACGTCCTCTCCCTCCCGCAGCAGCCCCTGGCGGAGCCGGCGCCGAGGAAGCCCGGGACCATCATCTCGAAGTTCATCAAGGGAAAACTTCCCCTCGATCCCTTCGCCCCGGCCTGGGCCCGACTCCCCTTTGTCCGCGTTCACCTGGAGCCCCTCTGGATCCGCAAGAAGGAGGTCGAGGAGGTCAGGGTGAAATCTTTAAACAATGGTGAGGAGATCGCCTTCCTCTTGGAGTGGGATGATCCCATCGCCGATCAGGAGTTTCTTAAGTCCGAAGACTTCCGGGATGCCGTGGCTGTCCAGTTCCCCGTTGGAGCCAAGGAGCCCTTGTACACCATGGGGGATCAACAGGGGCTGGTGAACATCTGGCACTGGAAGGCCGACTGGGAGGCGGACCTCCAGCGGTTCAAGGATATTCAGGATGCCTACCCCGCGATGGCCGCCGATGCCTATTTCTTCCAAAAGGATGTCCCCCTGGCCAGCTTCGGGGATCAGCCAGCCCGGGTGTCCGCCACCTCGTACGATCCCACCTACCTGACCGGATGGGGGGCGGAGAATCCTCTCTCCAATCCGCTCCGTCGCTCCCCGGTAGAGGAGCTTAATGCTATGGGTTTCGGCACCCTGACTTCCCAGCCCCCCGAGGATCAGCAGGTCAGGGGGAGGGGGATCTGGCAAGGGGGGAAATGGCGGGTCGTCATGATCCGGAAGCTTCGGACGGAAGATGAGAAGGATGCCCAGTTCACCCCAGGGCAGGTGACGTCCATCGCCTTCGCCGTCTGGGACGGGGCCCAAGGGGACCGGGACGGCCAGAAGGTCGTTTCTGTCTGGCAGCGCTTAGAAATCGAGAAAGGGCCCTGATCCCGTCCAAGCGATCAACAGGACCTTAAACGCCAGGGCATCAGACTGTTGAGTTTGAGAAGCTCGGGGTGTATCTTTATCCCTGGGGGCCGCCTCCTCCGATGATCGGTCAGGTCATCGTCAAGTCCTGCCAGGCTTTGGGTCATTTGGATTGAGCCGCTGGAGGGGGAAGGGATGCAGGTCATTGATGCGTGGTTTCAGGCCCTGGATCATGTCCTGAAAGGTGAGCCTGTGGTCGTCTCCGAGGTGCGGGTCGGCGTCTTTTATACGGCGGCCCAGCTCGGGAGCGGTCATGTGGGTGTGGCCTTTACACCCCGGGATCTTGCCGACACGGTCTGTTGCCCGCGATCGGCCGCTCAGGCACCGCCGGCCGGCCGTATGGCTGGACAGGGGGCCTGGGACCTGGCCCGGGAGGCCTTCTCATCGGTCCCTTTGCGGCGGGCAGTGGGAATTGCCGTGCTCAATGCCCTTTCGGCTCAAGCGATGGCCCACCACGGCCTGCCGGGGGGACGGCTGCTTCGTGGAGTGGATGCCCTGGAGGCGGCCGGAATCCAGCCGGAGGACCGGGTGGCGATGGTTGGGGCCTTTATCCCCTTTCTCAGGGATCTCAAGGGCCGGGTGAGGGAGCTTTGGGTTGTGGACAAGCACCGGGGAGCCCTGAAGCCGGATGAGCTGTCCTTTTGGAGGCCGCCGGAGGAAGCGGTCCCGGTCCTCTCCCGGTCCGACGTGGTGCTGATCACCGGATCCTCGCTTGTGGAGGGGGGACTTGATCCTCTGCTGGAGGCCGCCAAAGGGGCCCGTCGGGTCATCCTGGCCGGCCCAACGGCATCCCCCTGGCCGCCGCCGTTTTTCGAGCGGGGCGTGCATGTGCTGGGCGGCCTCCGGGTCCTGGATGGTCCCAAGATGCTCCAGATCGTGGGCGAGGGGGGCTCCGGCTACTTCTTTGAGAAAGTGGCGGAGAAGATCTGCGTGGTTCGGGAGACCTGAAGGCAAAGAGAGAGACATCCCGTGCATGCGTTCTACCTCCTTTCCGTCTGGCTGCACATCCTGGCCGCCACCCTCTGGATCGGCGGAATGGGGTTCCTGGTCTTCGTCCTGGTCCCGGTGATCCGGCGGTTGAAGGATCGGGAGGCTGCCGTCGCCCTCGTCCATGAGACGGGGGTGCGGTTTCGCTGGGTGGGGTGGGGCTGTTTGGGCCTGCTCCTCCTGACCGGCATCGTCAACCTGATCTCCCGGGGCTTTGGCTGGGGGGATGTGGGGAGCGGGCGGATCCTTCAGGGGCCTTTCGGACAGGCCTTGGGCTTAAAGCTCCTCCTGGTGGCCGTCATCCTCCTGGTCAGCCTCCTTCACGATTTCGTGGTCGGTCCCCAGGCGACGGCTCTGGGACAAGGGGACCCCGCCTCACCCAGAGCGGTCCGGTTGAGGCGCCAAGCCTCGTGGCTTGGACGGCTCAACCTCGTCTTGGCCCTTGTCGTGGTCGCCCTGGGGGTGATGCTGGTCAGGGGCTGGCCCTGATAAGGCGCCGGGGGGGGAATGGTCTCTCGCTTTCGTACCCGGTTTCCCCTGATGGCCTTAGGGATGCTCGCCCTGCTCTCGGGGTTGTGGAGCGGGCTCCTGCGCCTGGGCTGGGACCTCCCCTTGTGGCCTACCCTGCCTCTGGCTCACGGCCCCCTGATGGTCTCGGGGTTCCTGGGGACCTTGATCAGCCTGGAGCGGGCCGTGGCGGTGGGCCGCCTTTGGGCCTATGCCTCCCCCCTCTTCACCGGCCTGGGGGTCTTGGCCCTGATGGCAGGGCTTCCCGGGTGGGGAGGCCCGCTGGTCATCACCCTGGGCAGTCTTTGGCTTCTGGCTGCCTTTGTCGTGATCATCCGGCAGATGCCGGCCCTCTCCACCATCACCATGGGGCTTGGCGTCCTGGCCTGGCTGGTGGGCAATGGCCTGTGGCTTGCCGGATGGCCCCTCTTCCGGGTCGTTCCCTGGTGGATGGCCTTCCTGGTCCTGACCATCGCCGGGGAGCGACTGGAACTCTCCCGTCTCCTTTCCCTTTCCCGGGGAAGCCGGGTGGCCTTTCTTGGTGCCGTCGGCCTCTTCGTGGGGGGGCTTGCCCTCCCCGAAACAGGGGTTGACTTGGGGCCACGCCTCATCGGGGTGGGAATGGCGGCGCTTGCCCTCTGGCTCCTCCGCTACGACATGGCCCGACGCATGCTTCCAAAGGCCGGACTCCCCCGCTTCACCGCGGTAAGCCTCCTCTCCGGCTATGGATGGCTCCTGGTGGGTGGGATGATCGGGTTCCTCTCCGGGGGCCTGGTGGTCGGGCCTCGTTACGATGCTTTCCTCCACGCCTTCTTCCTGGGTTTTGTCTTTGCCATGATCTTTGGCCACGCGCCGATCATCTTCCCAGCCGTGTTGGGAGTACCCATCCCCTTTCGACCGGCTTTCTACGCCCCTCTGGCCCTGCTCCACCTTTCCCTCCTCCTCAGGGTTGTCGGGGATCTGGCCCTGTGGGGGCCCGGGCGAGCGTGGGGTGGGTTGCTGAATGCCGTGGCCATCCTCCTTTTCCTGGGGAACATGGTTGTTCAGCCCGGAAGGAAGCGGTTCGCCTAAGGGTCTGACGATCCAGCATGTCTGGCTGGGACATCTCCAGCCCCTTGGGTCAGGGATGTCCCAGGGGGCAAGCTTTGCATTCTTCATTCCTTAGCCTCCATGGAGCCCTGAGAAGGGGCATCCCTGCCCCATCCCCGAAGGACCTCCCTTTTCGTCTTCTCCCCCTGACCCTTTCTAATCCGATCCTTGAGCAGCTCTGGGCCCTGGGGTTAAGGTCCTTTCTCGTTTGGCACATTCTTTGCCAGCTCCCTGGGTAGCCGAGGCCTCTATCGCTCTCCCTTGACGGACCTCCCCGGGTGGCCTAATGTAGGGAGGGGTCCGCTGTTTCCTGCCGGTGCCGGAGGGGGTGATGACCATGAAGAGGACGGTGTGGACGGCCTTAGCGGTGGCCTTGATTGTCGCCGCCCTGGGCCTTCTCAGCCCCGTCGTCTTGGGGGCGAGGCATTTCATCTACACGGCGAACGAGGGGGGAACGGTCTCCGTTGTTGATCCGGAGGCAGGGGTGGTGGTGGCGACCGTCACCGGATTCCGAACCCCCCACGATGTCCATCTTGGTCCGGATGGGATGCTCTACGTTACGGATGTGGGGACGGACGAGGTCATCAAAGTTGATCCTGCGACCCTGAAGATCATCGCTCGCTGGAAGCGGGGGCGGGGAGAAGCCCACACCTTTGTGACGCCTGATAACCGGCTCATCCTGACGACCAATGCCGGTTCGAACACGGTGACGGTGGTGGAGAATGAGACCTACAAACCCCTGGCCACCATCCGGGTCGGAAAAGAGCCCCATGGCCTGACGATCCTGCCCAACTGGAAGTTTGCCTACGTGGCCAATTCCAAGTCCAACGATGTTTCCGTGATTGACCTTACCCGGTTGAAGGTTGTGGCCACCATCCCCGTCGGCCATGGACCGTTCCTTGCCGCCGCCACCCCGAATGGGAAGGCTGTCTACGTGAGCGGCATGTGGGCGGATGCCATCAAGAAGATCCAGGTGGTCACCGATAGCGTGGTGGCCACCATCCTGGTGGGACACGTCCCCGCCTGGCTGGGGGTGAGCCCCGATGGTCGGTACCTGGTCACCTGCGAGCAGATGTCCCACCGGATCACCGTCATTGAGACGGCGACTGACCACATCGTCGCGACGATCCCCGTCGGGCGGGTCCCGGCAGGGGTCGCCTTCAGTCCCAACTCGGCCTTCGTCTACATCGCCAACTCCGGGTCGGGTGATGTCTCGGTGGTGGATCTCAAGGCCTTCAGGGAGATCAAGCGGATCCCGGTGGGGAAGGGCCCCCGCGGGATCGCCGCCGTCTACCCCTGGACCCGCATCCTTCGATAAGGCAGGGGGGGTCGAGAGATGGGTTGGTCCGACGGTTACTCCAGGGGGAGGAGCAAGGGATGATGGCCGAAGACCTCCACGAAAACGGTTTGCCGCCCCTCGATCAGGCCGAGCCTACCTCATGCCCGTTTTTGAAGGAGGTGGAAGGGGACTGGAACTACCCGGTGCAGGGATTCTGCACAGGGTACAGCGATGGTCGCCTTCGGATCCCCAGCATCTTCGAGTACAGAACCCTCTGCACGTGCTCCCGCTATGTCTACTGTGAGACGTATCGCTACCGGCTGGGGGAGGAGCGGGGGCAGGTGGAGGCGGCCTGAGCGTTAAGACTATTTAATGGCCAGCGGGTTCAAGGGGCTTCCCACCCCGCCGGTCACCCGGAGCGGAGCCCCCACGAAGAGACACTCATAGACCCCGTCCTCCCGGCAGTCGGCGGCCAGCTCCTCGAACTGGAAGAGCTCGCCCAAGGTGAGACCGAGATCGCGGATCAGCACACAGTGTAAGGGCATATAGGCCCCTTCATCCTCAGGAGGGTACACCTCTACCGACAGATTGTCGGCCGCGACGGCCGCCACCTGCTTTTCATGGAGCCAGGGGACCGCCGCCTTCCCGATCCCTCCCCAGCCTTCGAGCCAGGGGTGTTTGTCCGTAAGTTCGTAAAACCACGGGACATGTCCTGTGCGGAGGAGGAGGATGTCGCCGGACCTGATCTCGACGTGCTCGGCCTGGGCGCAGGCCTCTAGCTCTTCAGGGCCGATGGCGTAACCGGCCGGCAGGCGGTCCATCCCCTTGAAGCCGGCAATGTCCAGGAGGACCCCCCGGCTGACGAAGTGGCGGTACATTTTATCAATGCCGTTGCGCCTGGCCCCCCCCTCCCGGACGCTCTTGATCTCGTTCTGGCTGAACCCGTTGTAGAGATACTCCCCGTACCAGGCATGGGCCAGGCTATCCCACTGGGTTGAGGATTGGAGCCCCATGTAGATGTAATCGTCAGAGGACTTCATCCCCCCCTCGGGGATCGTGCCCCTCCCTTTGGCACCGGCGGTGAAGTCGGCCCCGGTCCGGGTCATGACGTGCTGAGGGGGGATGCGGGTCGGAAAGACGGGGCCGGTATTCTCAATGGGGACCGCGCAGCTAAACACCTTTCCCTTCCGGACCAGTCTGGCTGCGTGGATGATCACCTCGGGTGTGATGTAGTTGGCCGTCCCGATCTCATCATCGGGTCCCCACCTTCCCCAGTTGGAGAGGCCCGGCATGAAGAATGAGACTCCATGTTCAGCCATCTCTGTCTCCTCATGAAGTGAGCGGCCGCGCCGGGGATGGTCAAAACTCCAGGAATGAAGAGTCCACCGATCACGACCGTTCTTTCAGCGAGACCCACACACTTCGCCGCTCCCGGGTAAACGTGATCTTGTCCTCCCGCGCCAACCACCCCAGGCCCAGGTAGAGCATCTGGGAGGAGAGTTTGGTCCCTTTCTGGAGCTGACTCACCGTCTGCCTGCCCCGCTGATCGAGGTAGCGCCAGATCTCACCAGCCGCATGTCCGATGTCGTTGATCATCCGTTTCTCCTCCATCCGATCAAGGGTTGCACACAAGGGTCTTCTGAAGTTGAAGAGGAGGCCGGTCGTTAGACTCGCTATCCAGGATAGCGGAGAACGGGAGGGAATGCAAGAGGTCAGCTTTCCGGATCAGGCTGATGCCTGATGGCCGATGGCTGACAGGAACAGGACAGTTGCTGCCCCTCTGGGGCGAGGGAGCCCCATCGGGTTTCCTCCTTATCTCCTAAATGGTTAGACCGGTTCCACTCCCTCCCTGGGACATGAATGCCCCATCCCTATCCTTTCAAGACCCCTCTCTCCTCTTTTTTTCTTTTCCTCCGTTTCCAGATTTCTAAAGCGGATAGAGCACTTACACGGTGGCAGGTTCCATCACCCGCCCTCCATCTCTTGGCACCCCTTTTGCTTCTCCCTTTCTTTGCAAGGAAGTTCGTCGGCTTCGTGGTGAGGAGGGCTGAAGATGGAGAAGCCCTTGAAGAAGATGGATCTGGGGGAACTGGCGGCCCTTTTCTGCCTTCGTTGTCCCCATGCCGTCTGGCACGAGCCGGGGACCCCTGACGCTGCCGACTTCGGTACTCTGTGGCCGCGGGTCTCCTGTCGGAACAAGGCCTGTTTCCTCTGGGAGTTCCTGGGGACGTTAGGCTACCGGCCGGGCCGCTACCTGGATCAGGCTGCCCGGTTGGAGTCCCTCTTAAAAGAGCATGCCCGCGAGGTCCGCCGCTTTCAACGGCTTGGCCCCCTGCCGGAGCTTTCGGCCGATCACGATTGGGGACGGGATGCGGCCTTCCACGGAATCGAGGGCGTGAGGTTTCTCAAGGAGGGTGGGGAGGAGTGATAGAGGGTCGGGTTCTGGAGATCCGCTGGCATGCCAGGGGGGGGCAGGGGGCGGTGACGGCTGCCAGGGCTTTAGCCGAGGCGGCCCTGGCCGAGGGACGATACGTCCAGGCATCGCCGGAATACGGGCCGGAGCGGGCCGGCGCACCGATCCGGGCCTACAACCGGTTGAGCAATGCCCCCATCCGGATCTACGGTCAGGTGACCAATCCCCGGGTGGTGGTGGTCCTGGATCCGACGCTTCTGGGAAGCGAGGACATCCTTGAGGGAACCTCTGGGGAGGCCCTGATCTTGGTGAACAGCCCCCTTCCACCCGAGCGTCTTCGGGAAATGCTTCGGATTCAGGGGAGAAAGCTCTACACCCTAGACGCGACCCGCATCGCCCTTGAGGAGATCGGTCGTCCTTTTCCCAACACCCCCATGCTGGGGGCGGTGGCGAAGGTCACCAAGGGCTTCTCCGTAGACGGTGTTTTGAAGCAGATCGAGGAGAGCTTGGGCAAGAAGCTTCCCCGGAAGATCGTTGAGGGGAACCTGAAGGCGGTGAGAAGGGGCTATGACGAGGTCAAAGGGGAGGAACATGGTTGAAGAGAGGCGGGGTTCGTCCAGGCTCCCCATTGGGGGCTTGATCCTCGAGGCGGGGAACACCCGGGACTATCGGACGGGAGGATGGCGGACCTTCAGGCCGGTCCTGGACCGGGACAAGTGTAACGACTGCCTCCTCTGTTTCTGGTACTGTCCCGACTCCTCGGTCCTGGTCTCCGATGGAAAGGTTCTGGGTTTTGACTTGGATCACTGCAAAGGGTGTGGGATCTGCGCGGAAGTGTGCCCGCCGAAGATCAAGGCCATCACCATGGTGGAGGAGGCCAGGGTTCAGACACCCCCGGTCGAGGGAGGGGGCGCCATGAAGGTCACCGACCGCTTGCGTCAGGAGCACCGAACGATCCTGGAGCAGTTGGAGGCCCTGGAGCAGGCCATCCTCCACGCCCCGGAGGAGGCCTCCCCCGAAGGGGTGCAGGGCCTGGTGGATGCCCTGGAGGAGTTCCTGGAAGGGCACATGAAGAGGGAGGAGGAGGTTCTGTTTCCTTACCTGGAAGGGTTTCTGGGGAGGGTCGGAGGGCCCGTCGGGGCCGGGTGGGAGCATGAAGGGATTTACCGGGACTTTCTCTTCTTCGCCCGGGAGCTGGCCCGGCCGGGAGGGTTGGCAGAGGAGACAAAACGGCAGGCGTGGAGGGCCCGGGGGGAGACCCTCATTCAGGGTCTACGGAAGCACATCCAGAAGGAAGAGGAGGTCCTCTTCCCCATCGCCGAGCGCTTGATCTCCCCCGATTTGCTGGAGGAGATCGCTGCGGAGCTGGAAGCGTGACGGGGAGAGGAGCGGTCTTTCATGGAGGAGGAGATGTCCAAGGTCATTGCTGCCACCGGGAACATGGCGGTGGCTTTTGCCATGCGGCAGATTGAGCCGGATGTGGTTGCCGCCTACCCGATCACCCCTTCCACCCAGGTGATGGAGGCCTTCTCCCAGTTTGTGGCCGATGGGGTGGTCCGGACGGAGCTCGTCCCCGTCGAGAGTGAGCACTCGGCCATGAGCGCCTGCATCGGGGCCGCCGCCGCCGGGGGCCGGGCCATGACCGCCACCTCTTCCCAGGGCCTCGCCCTGATGCACGAGGTTCTCTACATCGCCTCGGGGATGAGGCTCCCCATTGTCATGGCAGTGGCCAATCGGGCCCTCTCCGCCCCCATCAACATCCACGGCGACCACAGCGATGCGTTGGGCTCCCGGGACGCCGGCTGGATCCAGCTGTACGCTGAGAGCGTCCAGGAGGTCTACGACAGCATGATCCAGGCCCTAAGGATTGCCGAGGACCCAAGGGTCCGGTTGCCGGTCATGGTCTGCATGGACGGCTTCACCTTGAGCCACACCCTGGAGCGTCTGGAGCTGTTGGAGGATGATGCGGTACAGGGTTTTATCGGGGAGCCCAAGCCCTTCCACCCCGTCCTCGATCTGGAGCATCCGGTGACGTATGGGCCGTTGGTCCTCCCTGACTACTACACGGAGCTGAAATACCAGCAGCGGGCGGCGATGGAGGCTGCCGCCGGGGTGATCCGGGAAGTTTCCGAAGAATTCGGACGCTCCTTCGGACGGTCCTACGGCCTCCTGGAGCCCTACCGGTTGGAGGATGCCGACGTGGCTGTGGTCCTCATGGGCTCCGCCGCCGGTGTCGCCAAGGAGGCGGTGGATGTCTTACGGGCCCGCGGGGTCAAGGCGGGGCTCTTGAGGGTCCGGGTCTTTCGTCCCTTCCCGGTCAGGGAGGTTTGCGCCTCCCTCCGCTCGGTCGAAGCCGTTGCCGTCCTGGACCGGGCCGATGCCCCCGGGGCCCAGGGCGGTCCTCTCTTTCTGGATGTCCGCTCCGCCCTCTACGAGGAGGAGCGGCGGCCCACCTGTCTCAACCGGATCTACGGCCTGGGGGGTCGTGACCTCCTCCTGGAGGAGGTCCTAAACATCTATGAGGAGCTGCAGAAGGTTACCAGCGCCGGTTGGGTGGATCGGGGCTGCGCGTATCTCCAGGTGCGGGTGTAAGGAGGATGGAGGATGGATGCCGTCAAGGCCGAGACGAGAAAGGTCCCGTCGTTGAAGGAGCTGTCGAAGCGTCCGACTCTTTTGGCGGGGGGGCATCGCCTCTGCGCCGGCTGTGCCGAGAGTATCATTGTCCGCCAGGTCCTCCTGAGCTGCCCCTACCCCGCCGTGGTGGTGAACGCCACCGGCTGTCTGGAGGTGGCGACCACCATCTACCCTTACACGGCCTGGGAGATCCCCTGGGTGCACAGCGCCTTCGAGAACGCGGCGGCGACGGCGAGCGGGATCGAGGCAGCCTACCGGGCCTTGAGGAGGAAGGGGAGGATCCCCGACCGGGAGATCCGGATCATCGTCTTCGGCGGGGATGGGGGGACCTACGACATCGGCCTCCAGTCCCTCTCCGGTGCTTTGGAGCGCGGTCATCGCCTCCTCTACATCTGCCTGAACAATGAAGGGTACATGAACACGGGGATCCAGCGCTCCAGCGCCACCCCTTCCTGGGCTGAGACAACGACCAGCCCCGTGGGGGAGGCGATTCCCGGGAAGATCCAGTGGCGGAAGGATCTGACGGGGATCGTGGCCGCCCACGGCATCCCCTACGTGGCCCAGACCGCTGCCATCCCCCATCGGTGGAACGACCTTCCCCTGAAGGTCCGGAAGGCCCTGGATGCCGAAGGCCCTTCCTTCCTGAACATCCTCTCCGACTGTAACCGGGGATGGCGCCATGATCCCGCCCTGACCGTGGAGGTCATGCAGCTGGCGGTGGAGACCTGCTACTGGCCCCTTTTTGAGATCGAGGAAGGGAGGTGGAGGCTCACCTACAGGCCCAGGGAGAAAAAGCCGATCACCGAGTGGCTGAAGACCCAGGGGCGGTTCAAGCATCTCTTGCAGCCGGGGAATGAGAAGCTGGTTCAGGAGCTTCAGGAGCGGATTGATCGGGAGTGGGAGGCCCTCTTGAAGCGATGCGGGGTGTAACGGGGAGGGGGCGATGCGGGTCAGGGACAAGATGACGCCTCACCCCATCACCGTGACCCGGGAGGAGAGTGTCCGCCACGCCTGGGAGCTCATCCGGGGGAAGGGGATCCGCCGTCTCCCGGTGGTCGAGGGGAAGAAGCTCGTCGGCATCATCACGGACCGGGACTTAAGGCTCGCCCTCCCGTCGCCCCTCCAGGTGGAGGCCATCGAGGAGCTCCTCCGACGGTTTGAGCGTCTGAAGGTCCAGGACATCATGCGGAAGGAGGTGATCGTCGTCTCCCCTGACACCCCCGTCGTGGATGCCGCCTGGATCCTCATCTCCCGGAAGATTGGCGGCCTCCCTGTTGTTGATGGGGAGGAGCTGGTCGGGATCATCACCGAGACGGATCTCCTGGAAGCCCTGGTGGAGGTCCTCGGGGTCTGGGCGACCGGCTCTCGGGTCGAGCTGGTCGTGGAAGAGGGGCCGGAGGCCTATCACCAGGTCTCCCGGGTCGTCCAGGAGAGGGGGGGAAAGGTCCTGGAGGCCGTGGCCGCCCGGGTGGTGGAGCAGGGGAGGGAGCAGCCTGTCCTGATCGTCCGGGTGAAGACACCGGAGCTGGAGGAACTGATCCAGGCTTTGGAAGAGGCCGGATGCCGCGTCCTGCCGCCAACCCTTTGATTTGTGAGAAAGGGGGGAGATGTTGGAGAAGCTGGACAAACGGGAGCGGTTGAAGCTCCCCCGGGTTGATCCGCCGATCCGGGACCCCAAGGAACGGATCACCGATTTTCGGGAAGTCTACCTGGAGTACGATGAAAAGGCCGCCGTCCAAGAGGCCTCCCGCTGTGTCGAGTGCAAAAACCCCCCCTGTGAGAGGGCCTGCCCCCTCCACAATCGGATCAGAGATTGGCTGATCCTGACCGCCGAAGGGAGGTTCCTGGAGGCGGCCCATCTTTCTCAATCCACGAGCAACATGCCGGAGATCTGTGGCAGGATCTGCCCCCAGGATCGGCTCTGTGAGGAGGCCTGCATCGTCGGGGCGAAGAACCAGCCGGTCGCCATCGGGGCCATCGAGCGCTTCATCAACGAGTACGCCTTCCGGGTGCATGGAGGGATCCCGGTGCCTTCCGTGGCCCCCAGGACGGGGAAGCGGGTGGCCGTCGTCGGGGCTGGACCGGCGGGATTGGCCTGCGCCGAGGAGCTTCGGAAGATGGGCCATGACGTGACCATCTTCGAGGCCCTCCCCAAACCGGGAGGGCTCTTGATCTATGGCATCCCTGGGTTTAAACTGGAGAAGTGGGTGGTGGAGCGGCGGATCGAGTACCTTAAAAAGCTCGGGATCGAGTTTCGCTGCAACGTGAAGGTTGGTCGGGACCTCTCCCTCCAGGACCTCTTTGACCGGGGATTTCACGCCATCTTCCTGGGGACAGGGGCCCAGCGGCCGAAGAACCCCAGGCTCCCCGGGATGGAGCTCGCCGGGATCCATGAGGCCCTCCCGTTCCTGATCAGGAACAACCTGGACGAGCGGGAGCTTCCTCCAGGGATGAAAAGGGACGATCTCCGGGGGAGGAAGGTGGCCGTCTTTGGCGGTGGGGATACGGCCATGGACTGCCTTCGGACCTCGGTCCGTCTCCAGGCCTCAAGGGTCGTCTGCGTCTACCGGCGGGACGAGGCGAACATGCCGGGAAGCCGCCAGGAGGTGAAACGGGCCAAGGAAGAAGGGGTGGAGTTCCACTTCCTCACCACCCCCGTCCGGTTCATCGGGGACGAAGCGGGGTATGTCCGCAAGGTGGAATGCCTCCGGATGAGGCTTGGTGAGCCCGATCAAAGCGGGAGGCGGAGCCCTATCCCCATCGAGGGAAGCGAGTTCGAGTTCGAGGCCGACTTCATCATCCTTGCCTTCGGCTTCGAAGGGGACCCCGTTCCCGACGAGGGGGGGAGGCTCAAGCTCACGAAGGGGGGGACTTACGAGGTGGACGAACACAAGATGACCTCCTGGAGGGGTGTCTTTGCCGGGGGGGACGGCGTCCGGGGGGCGGACCTGCTGGTCACGGCCTTGAGGGACGGCCGGGATGCCGCCATCGGGATTGATCGTTATCTTCGATCCCTCTAAGTCGTTATGGGTCAGGTGAGGGAGGGTTTCATCATGAGGAAAGGTTGGCTGCTGGAAGAGGCGCTTGAGTTAAGGAAGCGCCACCAGGGGGTCATCGGGGTCGAGAGCAAGATCCTGGTCAGGGACCGGGCGGTCTTAAGCCTGGTGTACACCCCGGGGGTGGCGGTCCCCTGCCTGGAGATCGCCAAGGATCCTGCGCTCTCCTACGTCTACACCTGCCGGGGGAATACCGTTGGGATCCTCACCGACGGCTCTGCCGTCTACCAGCAGGGGACCGTTGGTCCTGAGGCGGCCCTCCCGGTGATGGAGGGGAAGGCCATCCTCTTCAAGACCTTTGCCGGGGTGGATGGGGTCCCGGTCTGCATAAAGGACCAGGATCTGGAAGGGATGGTCAAGGCCATCTCCCTCCTCGCCCCAACCTTCGGGGCCTTCTGTGTGGAGGACATGGCCTCCCCCCTCTGCTTCACCCTGGAGGGTCGCCTCAAGGCCACCCTGGGCCTCCCCGTGTTTTTGAACCACGCCCACGGGGCCGGGGTCGTGGTCCTGGCCGCCCTTCGAAACGCCCTGAAGCTTGTCGGGAAATCGCTGCCAGAGGCCTCCATCGTCCTGGCCGGGGCGGGGGCGGCCGGGATCGGGGTGGCCCGCCTCCTCCTGAAAGCGGGGGCGAGGCGACTCGTCCTCTGTGATCGGGCCGGGGCCCTCTATCAAGGACGGCTCCAGCGGATGAACGAGGTCAAGGCCGAGATCGCCAAGGCGACGAATGTCGAGGGAAGGCGGGGGACCTTGGCCGACCTCCTCCAGGGGGCCGACGTCTTCATCGGCCTCTCGGCCGGGAAGCTGGTGACCCCCGGCATGATCCGGACCATGGCAAAGGACCCCATCGTCTTTGCCCTGGCCGTGCCGGAGCCGGAGATCCGCCCCGAGGAGCTCGAGGCGGCCGGGGCCAAGGTGATCGCCACCTCCTTGACCGACGGCCCGAACCAGCTCGATATCGCCCTGGCCTTCCCCGGCATCCTCCGGGGCCTCCTGGACGTCCAGGCGACGATGGTGACCGAAGGGATCCTCCTCGCCGCCGCGTCGGCCCTGGCCGACCTCGTCCCCGACGAGCGGCTTCGGCCTGACATGATCATCCCATCGGTTCTGGATCTCCAGGTTGCCCCGACCCTGGCGGCCGCTGTGGCCAGGGCTGCCGCGGAAGAAGGGGTGGCCGGGCGGAAGGCGGATCCTGAAGAGGTGGCCGAGCGGCTCCTCCGTTACCTCTACCAGGGGCCTTCGGGTTTGGTCCCTCCTTGCCCGAGGAAGCCGGCCTCGATGGAGGAGGAGGCCGTTGATCTCCACCGGCGCTATCGGGGGAAGCTGGAGGTGAAGCCGAAGCTCCCGATCCGGGACCAGAAGATCCTCGGTCTCCTCTACCTCCCTCCCGGGATCGCGAGGCCGGTTCAGGAAATCATGGCCGATCCCGAGAAGGTCTTTGACCTGACGGTGAAGGGGAATCTCGTAGCCGTTGTCTCGGACGGGACCGCCGTCCTGGGCCTGGGGGACATCGGGCCGTTGGGCGCCATGCCGGTCATGGAGGGGAAGGCGGTCCTCTTCAAGACCTTCGGGGGGGTGGAGGCCTTCCCGATCTGTGTCGGGACCAAAGACCCGGATGAGATTGTCGAGGTGGTGAAGGCCATCTCCCCCGTCTTTGGCGGGATCAACCTGGAGGACATCTCCGCCCCCCGCTGCTTCCGTATCGAGGAGCGGCTGAAACGGGAGCTGGACATCCCCATCTTCCACGACGATCAGCATGGGACCGCCGTGGTGACCTTGGCCGGTCTGGTCAACGCCTTGAAGCTGACCGGCCGGCGGTTCGAGGACGTAAGGGTGGTCATCAACGGGGCCGGGGCCAGCGGGGTTGCTGTGGCGAAGATCCTCCTCAGCATGGGGGTTCAGGACCTGATCCTCTGTGATACCAAAGGGGTGATCTATCGGGGGAGGATGGAGGGGATGAACCCGGCCAAGGAGGAGATGGCCAAGATCACGAATCCCCGGATGGTGAAAGGAAGCCTGTCGGACGCCTTGAAGGGGGCCAACGTCTTCATCGGCCTCTCGGTCGCAGGGGCGGTGACCCAGGAGATGGTCCGCTCCATGGCGAAGGACCCTATCATCTTCGCCATGGCCAACCCGATCCCGGAGATCTACCCTGACGAGGCCAGGGCCGCCGGAGCCGCCATTGTTGCCACGGGTCGCTCCGACTTCCCGAACCAGATCAACAACTCGTTGGGTTTTCCGGGGATCTTCCGGGGGGCGTTGGATGTCCGGGCGAGGGAGATCAACCAGCCGATGAAGGTGGCGGCTGGCCTGGCCATCGCCTCGCTGGTCTCGGACCGGGAGCTTTCCCCCAACTACATCATCCCGGAGATGATGGATTTCCGGGTTCCTGTGGCCGTAGCGGTGGCCGTGGCGAAGGCCGCGGTGGAAACGGGGGTGGCCCGTCGCCCCTTGACCTCCGAGCAGGTGGAGGCGCGGGCGAGGCGGATCATCTATGAGGGTCTCCCCTGCTAAAAACAGCAGCAGTCAGCGATCAGCCATCGGCTTTCAGCTCAGGGCTGATTCCTCATGAGGAGAGGGGTTATGGGAAAGGACACGTTGACCATCGTGGACAACCGGACCGGCAAGACCTACGAGATCCCCATCCTGTACGGGACGTATCCCACCTACGGGGCGGCCATCCGGGCGTCGGATCTTCGGCAGATCAAGGTCTCGGAGGATGACTTCGGTCTGCTCAGCTACGACCCGGCGTTCATGAACACGGCCTCCTGCAAGAGCGCCATCACCTTCATTGATGGGGAGAAGGGTATCCTCCGCTACCGGGGCTACCCCATCGAACAGCTGGCGGAGAAGAGCACATACCTGGAGACCGCCTACCTCCTCCTCTACGGGGAGCTCCCCACCCGGAAGGAGCTGGAAACCTGGGTCTGGAACATCACCCACCACACCATGCTCCACGAGAGCATCAAGAAGTTCCTGGACGGCTTCCACCACGACGCCCACCCCATGGGGATGCTGGTGGGGACGGTGGGGGCCCTCTCGACCTTCTACCCCGATGCCAAGGCCATCACGGACCCTGCCTCCCGCCAGAAGCAGATCTACCGGCTCATCGCCAAGATGCCGACCATTGCGGCCTTTGCCTACCGCCACAGCCGGGGCCTCCCCTACGCCTATCCGGACAACGACCTCTCCTACACGGGGAATTTCCTCAACATGCTCTTCAAGACGACCGAGGTGAAGTACAAGCCGGATCCGATCCTGGAGCGGGCAGTGGATGTCCTGTTCATCCTGCACGCCGACCACGAGCAGAACTGCAGCGCCAACGCCATGCGGTGCATCGGCAGCTCCCATGTTGACCCTTACTCGGCCCTGGCCGGGGCCGCCGCCGCCCTGTACGGCCCCCTGCACGGTGGGGCCAATGAGGCGGTGCTCAAGATGCTCATGGAGATCGGGTCCAAGGACAAGGTCCCGGCCTTCATCGAGAAGGTGAAGAGAGGGGAGGCCGGCCGGCTGATGGGGTTCGGACACCGGGTCTACAAGAACTACGACCCCCGGGCCCGGATCATCAAGCAGATTGCCGAGCAGGTCTTCTCGGTGACCGGGAGGAACCCCCTCCTGGACATCGCCCTGGAGCTGGAGCGGATTGCTCTGGAGGACGAGTACTTCGTCAAGCGGCGGCTTTACCCGAACGTGGATTTCTATTCGGGGATCATCTACCAGGCCATGGGGTTCCCCATGGACATGTTCCCGGTCCTTTTCGCCATTCCCCGGACCGCAGGATGGCTGGCCCAGTGGCAGGAGATGCTCCTCGACCCGGATCAGAGGATCGCGAGGCCACGGCAGATCTATACCGGGTCCGATCAGCGGGACTACGTACCGCTGGCCGAGCGAGGCTAGCCGTTCCCCGTCCCGGTTTGAGGACCTGTCCCCGCCTCACCTTATTCAGACCCCAAACCTCACGGTTAAGTTTCGCTTGAGGCCGATGACATGAACAGGACAACCGTTCAGCCCTTCAAGGTCTACGCCGGCGAAAAGGTGGTCATCCGGGTCCATGAGGAGTGGTGCAAGGGCTGCGAGATCTGCGTCGAGGTCTGCAGGAAGAAGTGCCTGGCCATGAACCATCTGGGGAAGGTGGAGGTGGTCAACCTGGAGGCCTGTAACAGGTGCCTCCTGTGCGACCTCCTCTGCCCTGATTTCGCCATCATCGTCGAAGAGCCTGAAGGGAGGGAGCGTGTCAGCGACCGTTCGATTGATGCAGGGCAATGAGGCGTGCGCGCATGCAGCCATCCTTGCGGGGTGCCGCTTCTTCGCCGGCTACCCCATCACCCCCTCCTCCGAGATCGCTGAGGAGCTCGCCCGGCTCCTCCCAAAGGTGGGGGGGAAGTTCATCCAGATGGAGGATGAGATCAGCGCCATGGCGGCCTGCATCGGGGCTGCTCTCGGAGGTGTGAAGGCCATGACGGCGACCAGCGGCCCCGGCTTTTCCTTGAAGCAGGAGAACCTGGGCTTCGCCGCCTACACGGAGATCCCCTGCGTGATCGTGAACGTCATGCGCGGGGGGCCGAGCACCGGCCTCCCCACCTCCCCCTCCCAGGGGGATGTGATGCAGGCCCGGTGGGGGACCCACGGCGATCACCCCATCATCGTCCTGGCCCCCGCCTCCGTCCGGGAGGTCTACGATCTTACGATCCGGGCCTTCAACCTCTCGGAGCGCTACCGGACCCCCGTCATCCTCCTCTACGACGAGGTCATCGGGCACATGCGGGAGAAGGTGGTGCTCCCCGATCCTTCCCACGTCGAGATCGTCGAGCGGAAAAAGCCGACCTGCCCACCCGAGGCGTACCTCCCTTACGGCGAGACCGAAGACGACGTGCCACCTCTTGCCACCTTCGGGGAGGGGTACCGCTACCACGTGACCGGACTGGCCCATGACGAGCGGGGGTTCCCCACGTCGGACCCTGAAGTTGTCGAGGCCGTCCAGCGGAGGATCCACCGGAAGCTGGAGCGGGGGAGGGAGGAGATCCTGGCCTTCGAGGGGTTCCTTTTAGAAGATGCGAGGGTCATCATCCTTGCCTACGGCGTCACCGCCCGCTCGGCCAGGGCCGCCGTCAGGATGGCCAGGGGAGAAGGGGTGCGGGCCGGCCTCTTCAGGCCCCTGACCCTCTGGCCTTTCCCGGACCTGGAGATCGAGAAGCTGGCCCGAGAGGTGGAGGCCATCATCGTGGCCGAGATGAACCTCGGTCAACTGATCTTTGAGGTGGAGCGGGCGGTCCACGGGAAGACCAGGGTGCTCGCCTGTCAGAAGGTGAGCGGGGAGCCGATCCATCCTGAGGAGATCCTCGCCGTCCTCCGGAGGTCCCGCTGATGTTTGAGTATGAACGGTATCTCCGGAAGGAGATGATGCCCCACATCTGGTGCAAGGGGTGTGGAAACGGCATCGTCCTGAAGGCACTGCTTCGGGCCATCCATCGCCTGGGCCTTTCCATGGATCGGGTGGCCATGATCTCGGGGATCGGCTGTTCCAGCCGGCTCCCAGGCTACGTGGATTGCTGCACCCTCCACACCACCCACGGTCGGGCCCTGGCCTTCGCCACCGGCTTGAAGCTGGCCAGGCCCGATCTCACCGTCATCGTCATCACGGGGGATGGGGATGGTCTCGCCATCGGGGGGAACCATCTGATCCATGCCGCGAGGAGGAACATTGATCTCACCTGCCTCCTCTTCAACAACCAGATCTACGGGATGACGGGGGGGCAGGTGGCCCCGACAACGCCTGAGGGGCTCTTCTCCACGACGACCCCCTATGGAAACCCCGAGCCTGTCTTCGACGCCTGTCGCCTGGTGCAAGGGGCCGGCGGGACCTTTGTGGCCCGGGGGTCGGCCTACCGGACCCTCCCTCTGGAGAAGCTGATCGCCGAGGGGATCCAGCATAAAGGGTTCGCCTTCATCGAGGTCATGACGACCTGTCCCGAGATCCACGGGCGGCGAAACAGGCTAGGGACCCCGGCCGAGATGCTCCAGGCCCTGGGGAAACTCTCCCTCCCCATGGGCATCCTGCACAGGGAGACGAGGCCCGAGTACGTTGAGACCTACGAAGGGATCATCGCCAAGGCCCAACAAAGCAGGGGCTAAAGGTGAAGGGGGCCGTAAATGCCATATCGGTACGAGATTCGATTAAGTGGCGAAGGGGGTCAGGGGATCGTCCTGGCAGGGATTATCCTAGCCGAAGCGGCCATCGAGGATGGGAGGAACGTCGTCCAGACCCAGGCCTACGGGCCCGAGTCCAGGGGAGGGGCGACGAAGAGCGAGGTGATCATCAGCGACGAGGAGATTGACTACCCAAAGGCGACCCAGCTCGACCTCCTCCTGGCCCTGACCCAGGAGGCTTGCGACAAGCACCGGTATGATCTGAAGGAAGGGGGGATCCTGGTAGCCGAGGCCTCCAGGGTGCTGATCATCCCCCCCGGGGGATGGGTCGGGTACCGGCTTCCCCTCCTGGAAACGGCCAGGGAAAAGGTCGGGAGAGGTGTTGCCGCCAACATCGTGGCCCTCGGCGTGATCGCCGCCCTCGCCAAGCCGGTCTCCCGGGAGGCCTTGGAGAAGGCCGTCAGGAGACGTGCCCCCAAGGGGACCGAGGCGATCAATCTGGGGGCCCTGGAGGCCGGCTATGAACTGGCCGAAGCCCTCCGCCGGGCGGCGTGATCAACTCAGGTCTCTTTTTGCAACACCTCTCGACGCGAAAGGGGGATGGAAATGGCACTGATGATCGTGGCTGAGGACTGCATCAACTGCGGGGCGTGTGAACCGGAGTGCCCGAACCACGCCATTAGCCAGACGGACGAGACCTACGTCATTGACCCGGAGCTGTGCACCGAGTGCGTGGGGTACTTTGAGGAGTCCCAGTGTGTGAGTGTCTGCCCCGTGGAGTGCATCGTCCCTCATCCGGATTTCAGGGAGACGAAGGAGCAGCTCTTGGCCAAATATGAGCGCCTCTCGGCCTCGAAGTCTTAAGAGGCGCGGGGTCTTCGAGTCCGTTTTTTGTCCTGACGCGGGGGGCTCCCCTGGGGCGGAGGGGGGAAGGAGGTCTCTGACATGGCCAGACCCAAGGTCACGATTGATGGTAACGAGGCGGTCCACGGACCTGATCAAAGGACCTGGCGATGTTGGCCATGACCTATAGGGCATGGTCCACAGGATGGAGCAGCAGAAGGCCGCCGTCCTCTCGGGCTACTGGCCCCTCCTCCGCTACAACCCCAATCGCCTCAGGGCGAGACGCGCGACACCATGCTGGCCCACAGCGACCCGGAGGCGGCGAAGCGTTTGTTGGAGCTGGCCCCGGAGGACGTGCTGGCGCGTTGGCCCTTCTACGAGCCCTGGGCCCCCATGCCACCCCCCAAGGGGGAGGGGTGGAGGGAGTAAGGACGGGGCGTTGACGCGATTTTTCCCTCTTGACGCGACCGGCCCCCTCCTGGTAGCATTGGCCTGGCAGGGCTGAACGGGAGGCGGCCGTGGGAGGCTCTGCCCCTTCAAGGGGACGGGGGAAGAAGAGAAAGGGGGAGCGATGGAGGAGAATGAACACCCCAAGGGTGCACTCCTCTTCATGCTGATCTATCTGCTGGTTCTGGCGCTGCTGTGGACCGGTGTCTATCTCCACCTCTGGCTGAAGGGGTGAGCCAACGATGCGACGGGGCACGACGATCTATCTCTACGAGCTTCTGTGGATCCTCCCGAGTATCGCGATCCCGGTCGGCATGCTGGTTGCCCTCATCGTGACGGCCTTTGGCGCCGGGGTCCACGTCCCCGGTGTCGAGGGTCGGGTGGATCCCACGCAGTTGGCGGTGACGGCCCCGTTTGATCAGCCGGGGGTCTTCAAGGTCGGTCCGGGGCGGTACGAGGCCAGGATGGTGGCCGGTATCTGGTTCTTCGTGCCGAACGAGATCCGGGTCCCTGCTGGCTCAACCGTCACCTTCATCGCCACGAGCAAGGACGTGGTCCACGGCCTTTTGATCCACGGGGCGAACGTCAACGTCATGCTCCTCCCGGGCCAGGTGGCGCGGGTTACAGCCCGCTTTGACCGGCCCGGCGAGTACCCCTTCCTCTGTAACGAGTACTGCGGGATTGCCCACCACACGATGGGGGGGAAGGTGATTGTGGAGCCTAGCTCCTGACCCGGTGACCTGGAGGAGGCCTGCCATGGGGACTCCTGGAGGAAGGACGACCGAGCTTGCCCCTGAGAACGGGCTGACGGGGGCATACCTCCTCATCGCCCTCATCGCCCTCTTTGGCGGTGTGGTGACCGGGCTCTTCCAGGCTCTGGAGTACGCCGGCTTCGACCTCTATCCCTGGCTTAGGCCGGTGATCCAATCCTACTACCACGGGTTAAGCCTCCATGGGGTCCTGAACGCCCTCGTCTGGACGACCTTCTTCATCTGCGGGTTTCTGTCCTTTGTGACCGTCCAGGCCCTTGGCGTGCCCCTTCGGAGCCGCCCCCTCGGGTGGGCAACTTTCTGGCTCATGACCGGTGGGCTTGTCCTCGCCGCGATCCCCCTCGTCGGGAATGGGGCAACGGTCCTCTTCACCTTCTACCCTCCGATGAAGGCCCACTGGGCCTTCTACGTGGGGCTCACGCTGGTCGTCGTTGGCACCTGGCTTGTCACCTTGAACCTGGTCCTGACCCATCGCGCCTGGCGGGCCAACAACCCTTCAGCCCGGACCCCGCTCCCCGCCTTCATGTCGCTTTTAACCTTCGTGATGTGGACGCTGGCCTCCCTGGGCCTTGCCGCCGAGATGCTCTTCATGCTCATCCCCTGGTCTCTGGGGCTGATCGGCGGGACGGATGCGCTCCTGGCCCGGGTCCTCTTCTGGTTCACCGGGCACCCGATCGTCTACTTCTGGCTCCTCCCCGCCTACGTCTCCTGGTACACGTTGGTCCCCCGGCAGGCGGGAGGCCGCCTCTTCAGCGATCCCATGGCGCGCGTGTCGTTCATCCTGTTCCTGATCCTCTCCACGCCGGTTGGCTTTCACCACCAGTTCACCGACCCGGGCATCCAGGAGGGGTGGAAGCTGGTCCACGCCTTTTTGACCTTTGCGGTCTTCTTCCCGAGCCTCCTGACCTTCTTTAACGTGGTGGCCTCGCTGGAGAGCGGGGCGCGGGCTCGGGGAGGGAAGGGGTGGGTGACCTGGTTCGGGAAGCTCCCCTGGGGCGACCCCTCCTTGGCGGCCCAGGTCCTGGCCATGGTGCTTTTTGCCTTTGGTGGGATCAGCGGCCTGATCAACGCCTCCTTCAACGTGAACCTTGTGGTGCATAACACCGCCTGGGTCCCTGGCCACCTCCACCTGACGGTGGGAACGGCCGTCACCCTCACGTTCATAGGGATCACCTACTGGCTGGTCCCTTACCTCCGCGGCCGGGCCCTCTGGAGCCGGCGGCTCGCCCTGGTCCAGGTCTGGCTCTGGTTCCTGGGGATGGCCCTCTTCTCCTTCGCCCTTCACCGCCTGGGGCTTTTGGGGATGCCCCGGCGGACCATGGTCGGCGCCTCGACCTATCTTCAGCCCGAATGGCAATCGCTCCTACCCCTCGTGGGGATCGGGGGGACCCTCCTCTTCGTAAGCGCGATCCTCTACTTCCTGAACATGGTCCTGACCGCCGTGGCCTCCCGGGAGCCGACGGCCGTCGAGGTGGGGTTCGCCGAGACCCTCTCCGGCCCTGAGCATGCCCCGGCCGTCCTCGACCGGTGGGGGGTGTGGTTTGCGATAGCCGTTGTCCTGATCGTGATCGCCTACGGCCCCACCCTTGTCCGCCTGGTGAGTACGACCCCCTTCAACACCCCGGGGCTCCGGGTCTGGTGACCCTCCTCCCCGGAGGGTGGAAGTGGGGTATCTCCTCCCATTCTGGGACAAGGCTGTCCCAGCCTCTCTACCTTCGTCGTCGAAAGGTTAGCCTGCCTTGGGTTCCCGGGTGGGGCAGGATTTTCCCACCCCCGCCTTTTCCCGCGAAGCCTTCACCCAAAAGCCGTCGGCTCTCAGGTTTGAGAAGGTGTAATACTGCCCTTTGAACCTTGCCCCTTGAACTGTTTTGGCTGACCGCCCCCCTTTGGCCTCTGATTTGCACTACAGGTGGGAAGGATTTCTCAAGCGGGGGGGCGGAGGAGATGACCGGACTGTCTTTACAGGTCGGAGATCACGCCGTGGTCGAGCGCCAGCATCTTCAGCAACTGCTGGATGTTTTGCGGGCGAGGGGCTACCGGCCTGTAGGACCCACGGTTCGGGATGGTGCCATTGTGTACGATGAGCTAACCACGCTCGCCGATCTGCCCATCGGGTGGACCGATGAGCAGGAGGGGGGAACCTATCGTCTCAAGAGGCGGAACGATGAAGCCCTTTTCGGCTACGTCGTCGGCCCCCACTCGTGGAAAAGGTTCCTGCACCCTCCGGCGATACGCCTGTGGCAGGCAACGCGGGAGGGCAACGACTTCCAGATCCTTCAAGAGCACGAAGAGGTACCCAAATATGCGTTTATCGGTGTCCGCTCATGTGAGCTGCACGCCATAGCGGTTCAGGATAGGGTCTTCATGAAGGGAGCTTTTGTGGATCCCCGTTACGCATCACGGCGTGAGCAGATCTTTGTGGTGGCGGTCAACTGTGGGCAGGCCGGGGGCACGTGTTTCTGCGTCTCGATGAACACGGGACCGAAAGCAACGTTCGGGTTTGATCTGGCCCTGACGGAGATCTTAGAAGCGGACCGCCACTTTTTCGTGGTGGAGATCGGGACGGGGCCGGGCTTGGAGATCCTCCAGGAGGTCCCCCACCGGAAGGCCCGTGGAGGGGAGGAGGAAACGGCTCTGCACCTGGTGGCAGAAACCGCCAAGCGGATGGGGCGGACGATGGAGACCGCTGACATTAAAAACCTTCTCTCGCGCTGCTATGAGCATCCACGCTGGGATGCTGTCGCGACCCGCTGCCTGACCTGCGCCAACTGTACGATGGTATGTCCCACCTGTTTTTGTACGACCGTCGAAGACGTTACCGATTTGAGGGGGGAGCGCGCCGAACGCTGGCGGAGGTGGGACTCGTGCTTCACGACGGACTTCTCGTACATTCACGGGGGCAGCATCCGCTCCTCCCCCAGGGCCCGCTACCGCCAGTGGATGACCCATAAACTGGCCACCTGGATTGATCAGTTCGGCCTCTCGGGCTGCGTGGGATGCGGGCGTTGCATCACCTGGTGCCCCGTCGGCATTGACATCACCGAGGAGGTCCGCGCCCTCCGGGAGGAGGAACCATGCAAACCCTAGGACCCATTCTGGCCGAACATCCCTTCTTGAAGAGCCTTGATCCCCGACACCTCCAGGTGATCGTCGGATGTGCCTCCAATGTCCGCTTCGAGGCGGGGCAGTTTATCTTCCGGGAGGGTGAAGAGGCCAACCAGTTTTACATCATCCGTCATGGGAAGGTGTCCCTCGAAGTCTTTGCCCCTGGCCGGGGCTCCATCACCATCCAGACCGTTGGGGAAGGTGAAGTGCTCGGTTGGTCATGGCTCTTTCCCCCCTACCACTGGCACTTCGATGCGCGGGCCCTGGAGCTGACCCGGGCCATTGCCTTTGACGGGAAATGCCTTCGCACCAAGTGTGAAGAGGACCACGACCTGGGCTATGAGCTGGTCAAGCGGTTCGCCCATATATTGATGGAGCGGCTTCAGGCAACCCGGCTCCAACTCCTGGATGTGTACGGCGTTCACTCCTGAGGGAGGAGATGGCAGCGGGCATCCCAGATCCCCTGCTTCCCCGGCGTTACCGCGTTCGGCGGGTGCGGAGGGAGACCCGGGAGACCTTCACCCTTGAACTGGAACCGGCGAGCTGGGAGGGGGGCTCCCCCTTTGCCCCTGGCCAGTTCTCCATGTTGTATGTGTTCGGTGTAGGCGAGGTCCCCATCTCCATCAGCGGTGATCCTCACCGGCCGGAGACGCTGATCCACACGGTACGGGCGGTAGGACCGGTGACGAAGGCCCTCAGCCGGTTGAAACGGGGGGATACCCTTGGGGTTCGGGGCCCCTTTGGAAGTCACTGGCCTGTGGAGGAAGCCAGGGGGCATGATGTGGTCCTTGTGGCAGGGGGCATTGGATTGGCCCCCCTCCGACCAGTCCTGTACGACCTCCTCCCAAACCGGGAGAGGTATGGCAGGATCGTCCTCCTGTATGGAGCCAGGACGCCGCAAGAGTTGCTCTACACCCGGGAGCTTGAACACTGGCGTGGCCGCTTCGACCTGGAGGTCGGGGTCACCGTGGACAGCGCCCCAGGGGGGTGGCGTGGCAACGTGGGGGTGGTGACAACCCTTATTCCCAGAGCGCCCTTTGACCCCCTGCACACGGTGGCCATGGTCTGTGGTCCCGAGGTCATGATCCGCTTCACGGTCCTTGAGCTCCAGAAGCGTGGGGTGGGGCCGGACCGTGTCTTCATCTCCCTGGAGCGCAACATGCAATGCGCCGTCGGTTTCTGCGGCCACTGTCAGTTCGGCCCCACCTTTCTCTGCAAGGATGGTCCGGTGTTCCGCTACGACCGGGTTCAATCCTTCATGGGGATCCGGGAGGTGTGAGATGGCCCGGAAGCGCAGGCCGAAGCTGGCCGTCTGGAAATTCGCCTCCTGCGACGGCTGCCAGTTGAGCCTCCTTGATTGCGAGGACGAGCTGTTGGCTATAGCCGGCGAGGTGGAGATCGCCAACTTCCCTGAAGCCTCCCGGGCCGTGATGAGGGGCCCCTACGACCTTTCCCTGGTCGAGGGCTCCATCACAACACCCCATGATGCCGAACGGATCCAAGAGGTACGCCGGGCCTCGCGGTTCCTGGTGACGATCGGTGCATGCGCCACGGCCGGGGGGATTCAAGCCCTCCGGAACTTCAAGGACGTGAAGGAGTTCATCGCCATCGTGTACGCCAGGCCGGAGTTCATCCGGACCCTCGAGAGATCAACGCCGGTTGCCGACCATGTCCGCGTGGATTTTGAGCTGCGCGGTTGCCCGATCAGCAAGCAGCAGCTCCTGGAGGTCATCAGCGCCTTTCTCCATGGACGTAAGCCAAATACCCCATCCTATAGCGTCTGCATCGAGTGCAAGCGGAGGGGGACGGTCTGTGTCATGGTGGCGCATGGGACGCCGTGCCTTGGACCCGTCACCCACACCGGGTGCGGCGCCATCTGCCCATCGTATCACCGGGGTTGCTATGGGTGCTTTGGGCCAAAGGAGACACCCAACACGGGATCCCTGAGCAGGTGGTGGGGTCATCTGGGGGTGACGGGCCAAGACATCATGCGGGCCTTTCGGGGCTTCAACGCCTCCGCGGAGGCCTTTCGCATGGAAAGCGAAGCCCATGAGAAAAAGTAAAACGATCAAGGTAGATTACCTGGCCCGGGTCGAGGGGGAAGGGGCGCTGTATGTGAAGGTCAAAAATGATACGGTGGTGGATGTCAAGCTCAGGCTCTTCGAGCCCCCCCGCTTCTTCGAGGCCTTCTTACGGGGCCGTCACTACAGCGAGGTCCCCGACATCACAGCCCGTATCTGCGGCATCTGCCCCATCGCCTACCAGATGAGCGCGGTCCACGCGATGGAAGAGGCCTTCGGCATCAGGGTTGACGGGCAACTCCGGGCCTTGCGCCGGCTCCTCTACTGCGGGGAGTGGATCGAGAGCCACATGCTGCATGTGTACATGCTCCACGCCCCTGACTTTCTGGGTTACGCCGATGCCATCCAGATGGCGAAAGACCACCCTGAGATTGTCAAGCGGGGTCTCCATTTAAAAAAGGTGGGGAACGAAATCGTCACCCTCCTTGGCGGGAGGGAGATCCATCCCATCAATGGGCGCGTGGGAGGCTTCTACAAGGTGCCGACAAGGCGGGAACTGGCCCCCCTGGTGGAGAAGCTCAAGGGGGCCCGGGAGGCTGCCCTCGCGACCGTTCGGTGGACAGCCACCCTCCCCTTCCCAGATTTTGAACAGGACTATGAGTTCGTTGCCCTCTGCCATCCTGAGGAGTACCCCTTTAACGAAGGTCGTCTCGTCTCCAACAAAGGGTTGGACATCGCCATTCGCGAGTACGAGGACCACTTTGTCGAGGAGCACGTGCCCTATTCAAACGCGCTGCACTCCGTGCTCAGGGACCGCGGCGCCTACCTCGTTGGCCCCCTCGCCCGCTACAACCTGAACTTTGCCAAGCTTTCCCCCCTGGCCCAGGAGGCGGCCCGCGAGGCCGGGCTTGGGTCTGGGTGTCGCAATCCCTTTCAGAGCATCGTTGTCCGTAGCGTGGAAACGTTGTACGCGTGTGATGAGGCCCTACGCATCATTGAGGGGTACGAGATGCCGGAGCCCTCGGCTCTTCAAGTCCAGCCCCGCGGTGGTACAGGCTACGGGTGTACCGAAGCCCCCCGCGGTCTCCTCTACCATCGCTACCGGATTGATGATCGGGGTATGATCCTGGACGCCAAGATTGTTCCACCAACCGCGCAGAATCAGAGGGTCATCGAGGAGGATCTTCGGCGGTTCGTCCCGCTCCATAGGGATCTCCCCCATGAGGAGCTGACCTGGAAGTGTGAGCAGGTGATCCGCAATCACGATCCGTGCATCTCCTGCGCCACCCACTTCTTGAAGCTCCACGTCGAACAGGAATGAGGATGATGGCAGGCGATGAGCGGCATGGCTCCCAGGGTTGCCCCCGGATCCTCATCATCGGTGTCGGTAACGAGTATCGCCGCGATGACGGGGTCGGGCCCGTTGTGGCTCGGAGGCTTAAGGCAAAGGGCCTCCCCAATACGACGATCATCGAGGAGACCGGCGAGGGGTCCGCTTTGATGGAAAGGTGGAAAGATGCAGACACCGTCATTCTCCTGGATGCGGTATCCTCCGGGGCTGAACCGGGAACCGTTCACCGGTTTGAAGCCCAGGCCCGATCAATTCCCACCCCGTTCTTCCGTGTCTCAACCCATGCCTTCGGTATTGCCGAGGCCATTGCGCTGGCCCGTACCTTCAACCAGCTCCCACCACGGCTGATCGTGTACGGCATTGAAGGCAAGAGGTTCGAGGCCGGGATCGGACTTTCTCCAGAGGTTGAGAGAGCGGCGAGGGAGGTTGCCGAGCAGGTGGTCCGGGACGTGCACTTAACGCTTGCCCATGATGGGTGCCCGGTTCCCGGGTCCTCTGCGTTGGTGAGGAGGAGGGGTGAACGTTAAGGGAGAGACCCTGCTCCGGAAGCGGATCTTCGTGGCGGGCATCGTCCAGGGGGTGGGCTTTCGTCCCTTTGTCTTCGGCTTAGCCACCCGCTACGGGTTGAAGGGCTGGGTCTGTAACACCTCCTCCGGGGTGGAGATCGAGGTCGAGGGCCGGGAGGAGGCCCTGGAGGCTTTCCTGAAGGCCTTGAGGGACGAGGTCCCCCCCTTGGCCCGCATTGATCGGATCACGGTGACCGACCTCCCTTTAAACGGCTCCGAGGGCTTCGAGATCCGGGGAAGCCTGGCCGAGCCGGGGAGGTTTCAACCCATCTCCCCCGATGTGGCCGTGTGCCGGGAATGTCTGAGGGAGGTCTTCGATCCGGGGGATCGGCGCTTTCGGTACCCCTTCACGAACTGCACGAACTGTGGTCCCCGCTTCACCATCATCCAGGACATCCCCTACGACCGCCCGAACACGACCATGCGAACCTTCCCGATGTGTGAAGCCTGCCTGGCCGAATACCACGATCCTTCCCATCGTCGCTTCCACGCCCAGCCGAACGCCTGTCCGCGGTGTGGGCCGAGGGTCTGGTTGGAGGGGGGAGGAGGGGATCCCATCGAGGAGGCGAGGAGGCTTCTGGCGGAGGGGGGGATCGTGGCCGTCAAGGGGATCGGGGGCTTTCATCTCGCCTGCGATGCCACGAACGATGAGGCTGTCAAAAGGCTCCGGGAGCGGAAAGGGAGGGGTGAGAAGCCCTTTGCCATCATGGCTTACGACCTGGAAGCGGTGAAACGGTACTGCCATCTGAGTGAGGAGGAGGAAAGGCTCCTGTCCTCGAGAGAGCGGCCGATCCTCCTGCTAAGGGAAAAGGAGGGCTCCCCCATTTCACGGCTGGTTGCCCCCGGCTTACGATCCCTGGGGGTCATGCTCCCCTACACCCCCCTCCATTACCTCCTTTTAGCGCCTTCCGACGAGTGGAGACCGTTGGCGCTGGTCATGACCAGTGGGAATCTCTCGGAGGAGCCGATCGTCAAGGAAAACGATGAGGCCCGGATCCGTCTTCAGGGACTGGCCGATGCCTTCCTCTTCCATGACCGGCCCATCCACGCCAGGTGCGATGATTCGGTCGTCAGGATCTTTCGAAGGCAGGAGCTCCCGATCCGGAGGTCCCGCGGGTACGCCCCCTTCCCCGTCCGCCTTCCGTTCTCGGGAGGGGAGGTCCTGGCCTGTGGGGCTGAGCTGAAGAACACTTTCTGTGTGACCAAAGGGGGGTATGCGTTTTTAAGCCAGCATATCGGCGATCTGGAGAACCTGGAGACCCTGGCCTCCTTCGAGGAGATGGTCGGGCACTTCCAGCGGCTTTTCAGGGTGGAGCCGAAGATCATCGCCCATGATCTCCACCCCGACTACCTCTCGACCCGCTACGCCCTGGAGCGGGCCGCCAGGGAGGCTGGGACCCTGGTCCCCGTCCAGCACCACCACGCCCACATCGCTTCCTGTCTGGCTGAGCATGGCCTGGAAGGGCCGGTGCTGGGGGTTGCCTTCGACGGCACCGGCTATGGGGCCGATGGGAGGATCTGGGGAGGGGAGTTCCTCGTGGCCGACTATCAGGGCTTCCGAAGGGTGGCGCACCTCTCCTACGTGCCCCTCCCGGGAGGCGAGGCGGCGATCAAACGCCCGTACCGGATGGCCTTAAGCCACCTCTTCCACGCCTTTGGGACCTTGGACGTAGAGCTCCCCTGGATCAAGGGGCTTCATCCCGGGGAGCTTCGGGTCATCCGCCATCAGGTGGCGACAGGCTTGAACGCCCCTCTGACCTCCAGCATGGGGCGGCTCTTCGATGCCGTCTCGGCCTTGATCGGCCTCTCCCAGGTTGTCACCTACGAGGCCCAGGCGGCCATGACCCTGGAGATGGTGGCCGCCGAAGGGGTAGAGGGGGCCTACCCTTGGGACCTGGGGGAGGGGGATCCGGCGGTCGTTGATCCGGCTCCCCTCATCCGGGCCATCCTGGGGGATTACCTGGGGGGGACCCCTCCTCCGATCATCTCGGCCAAATTCCACAACGCCGTTGCGGAGATGGTCCGGGATGTCCTGGTCCTCCTTCGGGGGAGGGAAGGGATCAGGAGGGTGGTGTTGAGCGGCGGCGTCTTCCAGAACACCTTCCTCCTGGAGCGGACCCTTCGTCTTCTGGAGGGGGTGGGCTTCGAGGTGTTCACCCATCGTCTGGTCCCGCCGAACGATGGGGGGATCGCCCTCGGTCAGGCGGCCGTGGCGAGCGTTCGTGTCATGGGAGGGAGCCGATGTGCCTAGCCGTTCCAGGGTTGGTCAAAGAGATTGAGGGGAGCATGGCCGAGGTGGAGATGGGGGGTCTCCGGCGGAGGGTCAGCCTCCAGCTGGTTCCGGAGGCAAAAGTGGGGGATTATGTCCAGGTCCACGCCGGCTACGCCATCGCCCTGATTGATCAGGTTGAGGCCGAGGAGACCCTTCGCCTCTTAAAAGAGCTGGCCGCCGCCGAAGCCCCGCCGGAGGGGGGTGGGGTCCCGTGAGGTATCTGGACGAGTACCAGGATGGCCACCTGGCGAGGAGGCTCGTCGAGCGGATCCACCGCATCTCAACCAGGAAGATCCGTCTGATGGAGTTCTGCGGGGGGCATACGGCGGCCATCCTCCGCTACGGCATCCGGGGGCTGATGCCGGAGACAATCCAGCTCCTCTCGGGGCCCGGCTGCCCCGTCTGTGTCACCCACAACGCCGAGCTGGACCGGGCCATCGCCATCGCCCGACTCCCGCGGGTGACCCTCGCCACCTTCGGGGACATGTTCAAGGTCCCCGCCAGCCGTTCCAGCCTCCAACAGATCAAGGCCGAAGGGGCCGATGTCCGGATGGTCTACTCGGCCCTGGATGCTCTCAACATCGCCAGGGAGCACCCCGACCGATCGGTCGTCTTCTTGGGGGTCGGCTTTGAGACAACGGCCCCGGGGGTCGCCGCTTCCATCCTGGAGGCTGAGGCCGAAGGTCTGGAGAACTACTTTGTCCTCTCCATGCACAAGCTGACCCCCCCCGCCACCCGGGCGATCCTCGATTCGGGCGAGGTGGAGCTGAACGGGATCCTGGGCCCGGGCCACGTGACGACCGTCATCGGCTCCAGGGCCTGGGAGTTTCTGGCCAAAGAGTACCACCTCCCCTGCGTTGTCGCCGGCTTCCAACCGGTGGACATCCTCCAGGGGATCGGGATGCTGGTCGAGCAGCTCGAGGAGGGGAGGGCGGAGGTGGGGATCGCCTACCGGAGGAGTGTGAGGCCTGAAGGAAACCCCCATGCCTTAGCCTTGATGGACCGGGTCTTTGAGGTCACCGATGCCCTCTGGCGGGGCTTTGGCCTCTTGCCGCGAAGCGGCTTGAAACTCCGGGATCGTTATGCCAGGTTCGATGCGGGTTTGGCCTTCCCGGTGGAGGTCGAGCCCCCGAAGGAGGTCAGGGGGTGCCGCTGCGGCGAGGTCCTCCGGGCCGTTGCCACGCCTTTAGACTGCCCCCTCTTCGGCTCCCACTGCACCCCGAAGCGGCCCCTTGGCCCTTGCATGGTCTCCTCCGAGGGGGCCTGTGCCGCCTATTACCACTACGGCGAGGGAGGGAAGGATGGGTGAGGTCATCCAGATGGCCCATGGAAGCGGGGGGAGGCTCTCCCACGAGCTGATCGAGGGGCTCTTCCTCCCCTCTTTTCAGAACCCGGTCCTGGCCCACCTGGACGACGCGGCGGTCCTGGCCGTCTCGGGCGGTGGCCGTCAGGGAGACGGCCTCTCCAGGGGATCTTTCACCCGTTGGGCCTTCACCACCGACTCCTACGTGGTGAAGCCAATCTTCTTTCCGGGGGGGGACATCGGGAGACTGGCCGTCTGTGGGACGGTCAACGATCTCTCCATGATGGGGGCAAGACCGCTCTGGCTTTCGGCGGGGTTCATCCTGGAGGAAGGGCTCCCGCTTGATCACCTGGAGCGGGTGGTGGACTCCATGCAGAGGACCGCCCTGGAGGCTGGCGTCCAGATCGTGGCGGGGGATACAAAGGTGGTAGAGCGGGGAGGGGCCGACGGCCTCTTCATTAACACAGCAGGGGTTGGCTCGATCCCCGAAGGGGTGGAGCTTTCGGGGGCGAACGCCAAGGTCGGGGACGTGGTCATTCTCTCGGGTCCCATCGGGGATCATGGGATCGCCGTTCTGAGCCGGCGGGAGGGCCTCTCCTTCGAGGTCGAGGTGGAAAGCGACGTGGCTCCCCTGAATCACCTGGTGGCCGCCATGCTGGAGGCCTGCCCCAGGCTCCATGCCCTTCGGGATCCGACCCGCGGAGGTCTCGCCACCACCTTGAACGAGATCGCCCGCCAGTCCAAGGTCGGGATCAGGATCGAAGAGGAGAGGATCCCCATCAGGGAGCCTGTCCGGGCTGCCTGCGAGATGCTGGGCTACGATCCTCTTTACGTGGCCAACGAGGGGAAGCTGGTGGCCTTCGTCCCTCCAGAGGCGGCGGAGACCGTCCTCCAGGCCATGCGGAAGAACCCGTACGGGAGGGAGGCCGTGGTCATCGGGGAGGTGATCGAGGGGCCTCCTGGGAAGGTGTTGTTAAAGACGAGGATCGGCGGGACCCGGATCGTCAGCCTGCTCACCGGGGAGCTTCTCCCCCGGATCTGCTAGGAAGCTCCGGCTTTCAACCCTTCAAGGAGGTCGAGGACCCTGGCCTTGATCTCGTCCCGAATCGCCCGGAACCGGGCCAGGGTCTCTTCTTCCGTCCCGGTGAACCGGGCCGGGTCCTCAATGGGCCAGTGGAGCCGTTTCACCGGTGGAGGGAGAACAGGGCAGCGCTCCTCGGCGTTCCCGCAGACGGTGATGACCATGTCCATCCGCTCGGCTTGGGAGATCTCCAAGGCCTTCGAGCGCTGGGAGGAGATGTCAATCCCCTCCTCGGCCATGACCCGGACGGCAAAGGGGTTCAACCCCCTGGGCTCCAGGCCGGCGCTGGACGCCTCCACCAGCCCCTTCCCGTAATGCCGGGCAAAACCTTCGGCCATCTGGCTCCTGGCCGAGTTCCCCGTGCACACGAACAGGATCCTCCAGGGCTTTTCAGGCATGATCCTCCCCCGAGGCTTCACCCCGTCGGTGGCCGGTTCAGGTTGAGAGGATTCACCCGGGCGGCGAGGTTCTGGGCCAGGCGGGTTAAGGCCTGGGCCGCCGGGGACCCTGGAGCCCGGAGGACGACGGGCTCCCCGCTGTCGCCGCTTTCCCGCACGGAGGGATCCAGGGGGATGGTGCCAAGAAGGGGGATGCCCCAGTAGGCCCCCATCTCCCGCACCTTCTGCCCCTGGCCGAAGATCTCTAGCGGTTCACCGCAGCGGGGGCAGAAGGAGCCGCTCATGTTCTCGACGATCCCCAGAAGCGGCACGGCCCGCTCCCGGAACAGGGCCACACAGCGCACCACGGAGACCACGGCCAGGTTCTGGGGGGTGGTGACGATCACCACCCCGGTTAAGGGCAGGCTCTGCACCAGGGTGATGACGGCATCACCCGTCCCCGGGGGCAGGTCCACGATCAGATAGTCCAGGTCCCCCCATTCCACATCGTGGAGGAACTCCTGGATCACCTGGTGGACAACCGGTCCCCGGAAGGCCAGGGCCTCCTCGGGAGGGACGAGGAAGCCCATGGACATGAGCTTGACACCGTAGTTCACCAGCGGCAGGACCCGTTGCCCGTCAGGGGAATAGGGGTGCCGACCCGTGAGGTCGGTCATGACCGGCACGCAGGGGCCGTAGAGGTCGGCATCCAGCAGGCCCACCCGGGTACCGGCCCTGGCCAGGGCCACGGCCAGGTTCACGGCCACGGTGCTCTTCCCGACCCCCCCTTTCCCGCTGGCCACGGCGATGGCGTTCCACATTTACGGTTTCACCTTTGCCTTGGGAGGGAAGAGGGTGTGTTCCGTAGGGGTCCCATTGTAGGCGAAGGTGTTCTCGTAGGCCATCACGGCGAGGATCTCCTCCGGCTTTAGCTTCCCCTCCCACGGGGTCATGGGGGTGTTCGGGATCCCCTTTGCGATGGTCCAGTACCAGTAGGCCTCTGACATCCCCTCGACGAGATCGGGGTTGCGAAAATCGCTGGCGCCCGTAAGAACAGGGGCCCCGTCCCGGCCGTGGCAGGCGGCGCAGACCACGTCCGGATGGGCCTGGCCTTCGTAGATGGCCTTCCCCTTGGCGATGATCTTGGGATCCGTCCACCACCCTTTTGGCATGCTCTTCTGATACTTGAGGGGGATCTCGTAGAAGGGACCCCGATTCCCCTTGGCCGGTCCCGGGAAGAGGGCCTTGGGGGTCTTGACGGACGTATCCTTCAAGGTCGAAAGATAGGCCACCAGGGCGTTGATTTCCCCCTCACTCATCCGCTTGCCGTAATCGTCAGGCATGGTGACCTTATTATACTCCTCTTCAAAGCCTTCGGCCAGGGAGGAAGAGGGGTTCAGGATCTCGGCCCGGATGGCCTCGGGGGAGAGGAGGTTGCCGATGTTGTCCAGCTCAGGACCCCGCCGCTTGACGCCCCCTTTCCCGCCGATCTTGTGGCAGTTGTAGCATTCCCAGTCGTTATAGGCCTGCTTGCCCCGAGCGATCAGCTCCGGGGAAGGGCCGGGGGCTGGAGGAGCCGGGGAGGGAACGGGTGGCCGAGGAGGGGTCGGAGCACCGGGGGGCGGCGCCGGGATTTCCTGGGCGGCGGAGACCTGGGTAAGCTGCCCCGGCTCCACCACCACCAGCCCCAACCCTTCGGCTTCTTTCCGTAAGGCCTCGATCCGCTGGGGCTTCTGGCGCTCCAGGTAAGAGCGCTGGAGACGGGCGATCTTCTCCTGCTCCACCTTTGGGTCATACTGGGGGAGCAACCAGCCTGCCAGGATTAAGGCGACCGAGGCGAGGAGGAAGACGGCCAGGATGGCCAGCCCCCCGTGACGCGGCCGGGTGGTGAAGCGGAGGTCCAGGAGCACGAAGAAGGGAAGGGCGATGATGACGTAACCTGTGAAGTAGAGCCGGAAGATGGTCGGGAAGCCGATCCAGCCGCTGCCAAACCAGACGATGATGGCCAGGATGACGGTAGTGATCAGCTTCCGGCGGAGATTATCCCACAACGTCATGAGATGCACCTCCTCCCGCGGTGACAGGTCTCTGGGTCTTGCCCAGCTTGTGGCTGAGCCAGATGATGAGGGTGATGAGGAGGAAGAAGATGAGGGAGGTGACGGTCACAATCAGCGTCGAATGGAACAGGGTGGGGGTGAACGATTCGGAGGTGAGATCGGGGATGGCGTTGTAGACATGGAAGCTCTTTCGGATGAGGGAGCGGACCGCCCCCATCAGCCCCATGGTCCAGATCGCTCCAAACCCCAGAAGGATCAGGGCGTATTGGGAAGGGACCTCAATCTCCCCCCAGGTGATCCGCCCCCGGCGGATGGCGATCCGGTAGAAGATGTAGTTCACCAGGGTGACCAGGGCGGTCCAGGCGGCGGCCGTGTTCTTGGCCGGCATCAGGGCCAGGAACCCTAGATGGGCGGGGAGCTCTGTCCTGGCGATGAAGGCCTCCTCCGTCATGCCAGGGGGGAGCATCCCCGGCTCGAGGATCATGGTGGCGAAGAAGTGGCGGGGGGTGACCCAGATGGCATTCCCCAGGAAGATAAGGGCGAAGCCCACCTTCATCGGCAGGGCGAAGCGCCCTCCTCCCTCGATCCTTCTGATGCTCAACCACATATAGTAGTTGGCCGCCAGGAAGGTGAGCCCTACCAGGATCCCCTGCATCTCGAAGAACATCGAGAGCCGGTCCGACATCATGTAGATCCCCAAAGAGGCATCGTAGGCGTAGATCTCCCGGCCGTAGATGTAGCCCGGGGCCATCAGGAGGATGAAGGTGGCCGTGCCGATCAGGTTGCCGATGAAGCCCATCCAGTCGTAGAAGGCCCGCTCCTGAGGATCCTTAGAAGTGAGGTACAGAAAAGCGGCCACCAGCCCGGTGATGAAGCCGCCGAAGACCACGTTGGCGATGAAGCGGTGCAGGTTCAGGGGCCACCAGGTGGGATTGTTCATCAGCTCCCAGAGGGAGGCCGTCTCCCAGTTGGCGGGTGGGGTGTTCATGAAGGAGGTGATGGCGTTCTGGTTGAACATGGTCAGGGTGCCGATGATGTTTAAGAGGACCCCGATGGCGATGTGCAGCCTCTTCCGCTCCATGAGGGCGTCCCACGAGTACCAGTAGGTGTACAGGGTGAGGGTCTCCAGGATGAAGAGGACCGGGTACAACAGAATCCAAAGGAGGAGGAAGCGGGGGAAGATGAAGCGGGAGAAGTCGGGGTAGAGCCCGATCAGCAGGAAGACGAAGAAGCCTCCCAGCAGGGCGGTCAAGCTGTAGGCCACGGCCGTGATCTTCGTCATCTCGTGGGCCAGCCGCTCGTAACGGGGGTCTTTCTTCCGCCAGCCCAGGTACTCGCTGATGACGATGAAGATGGGCGCGCCCAGGATGAAGGCGGCGAAATTCAGGTGCAGCTGGGCCACAATCCAGATGGCCGTCCGGTTGCCGATCAGGGGAAAGGTGGCGTCAGCCATGGGATCCTCCCTTGGGAAAGGATCGTCGCTCGTAAAGCACGAAGGCGAGGGTGACCGAGGCGACAGTCCGGTAAAAGGCGCTCTCGGTGCAGGCGTCCACGTCTGCTTTGAGGTTCTCGATCCAGCCGTCCAGGTGGGTGCTGACGAACTCGTCCAGGGCAGGATCGTTCACCTCGCACAGCAAGCCCCCATACTCTAGCAGGAGGGCCAGGTGATCGGGGTAGGCCTTGAAGGCTTCCGGGAGAACGATTCCCCAAGCCTCGTACCGCCGGAGCATGTCCTGGGCGGGAGGGCCCATGATGAGACCCCGGGTCCCGGCCAGGAGGCCCTCCTCCCTGCCCCAGTCCTTGAAGACAGACTCCACAGGGAGGACGAAGCGGGGGGGGATGACGAAGAGGGGGTAATAGGCGGATTTAAGCGTTTCGAAGACCAGATCCGGCGGGCCGGGGATCCGAAGGGCTTCCAGGTCCTCCTCTATCCCGAGGATGGCAAACCCCTCCTTCACCGTCTCATACAACACACCCTCTGCCACGTCTCTGGCGAAGGCGAAAGACGGCTCCTTGTAGCACTCGGAAAGGGCAAAGTACAACTCAGCCCGGGGTCCCACCTCACGGGTTCTGCTTGAGGACCTGCTCGGGGAAGACCTCAAAGAAGAGCTCCACGGGTCTCCTGTGGGTCTTGAAGTAGTCGTAGTCCTTGATCGGGACATGCCCCTTCTCCGGATTGCTCAGCATCTCCGGCCACTGGTCCTTGGCAAAGTCCCGAAAGGCTGGGCCGTAGAAGACCTGTCCCTCCACGCCCGGGGCGTTCTCATGGCAGCGGAGACAGGCCCTGGGATTAAAGGCGATGCCCCCCAGGCCCCCGACCAGATCTGAGGAGGCGGTCCGGCGGCTGAAGAGGAGGTAGGTCACATCCGCCTCCCAGTCCCGGGCCCGCCGCTCCCTGCCGATGGGGACAGGAGGGGCCTCGGCAGCGAAGAAAGGGACAACCATCGAAAGGAGCAGGGCCGTCAAGACAAGGCCTGAAAACACCCAAGATCTCTTCATGCTCCACCCCCTCTAGAGTTCCCGCCGGACCGGGACCGGCTTTAAGAAAATGTTGCTCGGCCCCACCTGGGCGAAGTCAATGTCCAGAACCTCCCGTCCCATCTCCTTCACCCTGGCCAGGAGCTGGTCCCGCTCGCCGAACTCGATGGCGTTGGTCGGGCAGACCATGGCGCAGGCCGGCCGGTTGCTCCCCGGGGCATCGGCTGGCCGGTCCAGCTTGTGGGCGCAGAAGGTGCACTTATCCGACTGGAAGTACCCGTACCGGCTCTTGACCGGGGTGAGCTTGACGGCCCCGTAGGGGCAGGCCAGCACGCACATCTGGGCCCCCACGCACTTGTCCCGCTTGAAGAGGACGATCCCATCCTCCCGCTTCTCCAGGGCCTTCCCCTCCACAGGACAGGCCGCCACGCAGGGGGGGAACTCGCACTGCTGGCAGTTCATGAACACGGCATAGGCCGGGGGGTTCTTGCTTTGATCAGGCCCCACCAGGATGATGTCGTTCCGTGTCCACTGGGAGCCCACACGGTTCTCCACCTTGCACGCCACCACACAGGCCCGGCACATGATGCACTTCCCCGGGTCGACCAAGAAGGCATACTTTTGGGCCATGGCTCCCTCCTCTAGATCTTACTGATGCGGCAGAGCTGGCACTTGTACTCGTTCTGCCCTGAGAGGTTGTCGTAGTAGTGGGCGGTCAGCCTGTTGACCGTCTCCCAGGTCCTCCGGCCCACCTCCTCATGCACCCTCTGCTTGGGGCCAAAGGTCATAGGGATGAAGACGGTCTCCTCCTGGATGCCATCCCACACCAGGGCGACGGCGGTAATGGCATCCCGGGGCGTCTCCACCTTCACCAGGTCGCCCGTCTTGATGCCCAGCTTCTGGGCTAGCTTGGGGTGCATCTGGCAGTAGCGCTCGCCGGTGATCTGCACCAGGCTCCAGGCCCAGTGGGTGATGGTGTGGAAGTGGGCCACGCTCGGTCGGCCCGTCGTGAGCTGGATGGGGTACTCCTTCCGGAGCTTCGCATCCGGCTTGACCCCAACTCTCACCTTGTGGACCACGTTGCCGGCCGGGGAGTTCCACCAGCCCCAGGCCATGGGCACGAACTCATTCAGGTACTGAAGGGTGGGCAGGCCGTCCATCGTTTCGGGGGAGGTGTAGAACTCGGGGATGGAGCGGTGGCCCAGCTTCTGGAGCGCTTCATCGTGCTTGGGGTGGTAGAGGATGATCTTGTCCACGCCGAAGCGCTTCTTGTTGTCGGGGAAACGGGCGCCGTCGAAGAGGCCCTTCCACCAGTCGGCGTCAGCGTACAGGACGCTGGTCCCCGGGTGGCCACCATCGGGGGCCCGTTGTTCGGGCTTCAACGCCTTGGTCACCGGATGGTCGGCGGGGGGGCAGGGGGCCCGGAGGAGGACCGTTTTCTTGGCGAAGGCTCCCATCTCCCCCTTCTGGTCAATCATCATCTCCATCCGGTCGGCGCTGATCCCTCCGGCCCAGGCCCCGGCATACTTCGGGGCCACCTCGTTCCAGAGACGGCGCTTGTCCGTGGCCCACCAGGTGGGGAAGTTCTCGATCCAGTAGGCCTTCGAAAGCTTCGTGTCGAACTTTGCCATGGTGTTGGCCAGCTCGGCGAAGATCAGCATGTCCTGCTTGGACTCGCCAACGGGATCCACAACCTTGTGGCGGAACATGAGGGCCCGATCCAGCCGCCGGTGGACATGGTCCATCTCGTAGAAGGTGGTGGTGGGGAGGAAGTAGTCGGCGTAGTAGACGATCTCCTCGGGGAAGAGGCCCAGGTTGACCACGAAGAGCTTCTTGTACGCCTCCTCGGCCCGTTTGGCGTCCGAATTTTGAAGGACAGGGTTTCCCTGGTAGATCACCGCCTTGATCGGGTAAGGCTTCCCCTCCAGGACGGCCCGGTAAAAGTAATCGGGCTGGGGGGGCAGGCCGGGTTTCTTGAAGGCGTTCTCCTCCCGCCACCTCCTGTCGGCCTCCGTCTTGGGCTCGACAGGGGGCAGGGAGAGGCCCACCCCCGAGTTGTGCAGGGCGACCAGGCCCCCGCCGGGGATACCGACGTTCCCGGTGATGGCCACCAGGAAGCAGAGGACCCGTTCACAGTCCACAGCGTTCACATGGTGGTTGATACCGGCATTGGTGATGATGGCCGCCGGCTTGGTCGTGGCGTAGGCCCGGGCCACCTTCTTGATGGTCTCGGCGGGGATGCCGGTGATGGGGGCGGCCCACTCGGGAGAGTACCCCTTCTCGTTGACGAACTTCTTCAGGGCGTCGAAGCCCTCGACCCACTTGGCGACGAACTCCTGATCGTACAGGTTGTTGTTGATGATATGGTGGATCATCCCGTAGGCCAGGGCCATGTCGGTGCCCGGCTTCACTGGCAGCCACAGCTCCGCCTCGAAGGCCGTCTGGGTGAAGCGGGGATCCACGACGACCCACGTGGAGCCGATGGCGTGTTTGCGGCGGCGCATCCAGCCATGGAGCACCGGGTGGTTCTCGGCGTCGTTGGCGCCGAACCAGAGGATGAACTTGGCATCCCCCAGGTCGTAACTTTGGGTGAGAGGGTCCCAGCCCCAGCCGTTGGTCTGCCCCCCGGGGCCGCCGAAGACCCAGTTGATGGCCATCCAGCCGGCATCGTTACAGATGTAGCCCTCGTGGGTCGGGTTGGGACTCCCCAGCATATGGAGGAACCGGAACAGGGGCGGGCCTCCGTCGCGGGAGACCCGGTCGGTCGTCTTGCCGGCGATAGCATGGGGGCCATCGGTATCCCGGATCTCCAGGAGTTTCCTGGCAATCTCTTCGTAGGCCTGCTCCCACGGGATGGGCTCGAAGTCCAGGCTGGGCTTGGGGCCCTTGCGTTTCAGGGGGCGGGTGATGCGGTGCTTGTTGTAGAGGAGCTGGACAATCCCCACGCGCCCTTTGGCACAAAGGGCACCGTCCACCTCGTTCTCCGTATCGGCCTGGATGGGGTTCTTGGGCTCGCCGTAGACGTTCACCACCCGACCGTTCTTGACGTGGACCAGGTGCCAGCAGGCGACGGGGCAGAAGGAGCAGCCGCTCCGGATCACCTGATCCACCGGCCAGGAGTCCGCCATGTCCTCGGGGCGGCGGACGTTAGTATAGGTGAAGGGCTCCTGTTCCCAGTCCACCCGTTTCTCCCATTTGTTCCAGGGTCGGGTGAAGGCCCTCTCTTGACCGCGGGCCTGTCCGGTGCCCGCGGCTAGACCGGCCATGGTGGCACCGGCGACCTTGAGAAAGCTCCTTCGAGTCAGCCTGACGGAACTCATGCCCACCTCCCTTTCAGCTTTGCACCTTCCGGGGTGTTGCCTGTTCGAAGATCCTGGCCACCCGTTCCTCATAACCCAGCTCTCCCATGGACGGCTCCCCAATGTAGAAGGGGACCTCTGAGGAAGGGTGGGCCGCCATGACCCTGTTCACCGGCTGGAAGAGGAGGGCGGCCCCCCCGACGGCTGCTTTGAGAAGATCCCTCCGGGTCAACCTAGAGTCCTCCATCACCCACCTCCTGGCCGATCTATTGAAGAAGCCTTGGTTTTTGGCTCGTGTTGGGCGGCTAAGGGTCGAGCGATTCCTGAGAGGAGGCAAGCTTGGTGCCAGGGTTCCACACAAACAGGGGCCCCTGGGGGACGCCCCCAAGGGCCTTTCAGGGAAAGGAGGGAATGGAAAGGACCTTCAGGCTGGAGGACGGGGGCTCTCCAGAATAGAACAGAATTGTTCCATCCTGCAACGCCCTCAGGGCCCGCGAGCCATTTCAAAGCGGAACGCTAGGGCAGGGCCTCAATCCCGTACTCCTTCAGCTTCCGCCACAGGGTCGTCCGGCTGATGCCCAGCTCCTCGGCGGCCTTCGTCTGGTTCCACCCGTGCTCGTAGAGGGCTGAAAGGATATGGGCCTTCTCCAGCTCGGCGAGGGTCATCCGCTTCTTTGGAGGCAAAGGTTTGAGGTCATCCTGCCCCAGAAGGCTTGGGGGAAGGTCCTCGGGCATGATGAATTCCGAGTGGCCGAGGACCACCGCCCGCTCGATGGCCTTCTCCAGCTCCCGGACGTTTCCAGGCCAGGGATAGCGGAGGAGGATGTCCATCGCCTCGGAGGAGATCCCCCTCACCTTCCTCCCCACCCGGTCGCCAAAAAGCCTGACGAAATGGTCGGCCAGGGCGATGATGTCCTCTCGCCGCTCCCTTAAGGGGGGGATCGTCAGGACAATGCCGTTCAGACGATAGTAGAGGTCCTCTCGAAAGGCCCCTTTCTGGACCAGGGTCTTCAGATCCTGATTCGTCGCGGCTAGGATCCGGATATCAATCTGGATAGGGGTCGTGCTGCCCACCCGCCGGATCACCCGTTCCTGGAGGACCCGTAAGAGCTTCACCTGGGTCGAAGACGGCATGACCCCCACCTCGTCCAGGAAGATGGTCCCCCCGTCCCCTTCCTCGAAGAGCCCCTTCTTCGCGGCCAGGGCCCCGGTGAAGGCCCCCTTCACATGGCCAAAAAGCTCGCTCTCTAACAGGGTCTCCGGCAGACTGGCGCAGTCAATGGCGATAAAGGGGTGCTCGGCCCGAGGGCTCCAGGCATGAATGGCCCTGGCAACCACCTCCTTCCCCGTCCCGCTCTCCCCCTGGATCAGGGCGGTGGCGTCGGTCCTGGCCACCTGCGAGGCGGTCTCCAGGACCGCCTGCATCCTCGGGCTCCTCACCACGATGGCATTGGAACTGTACCGCCCCCGGAGCTGGGCGCGAAGGTACTGCACCTCCTTCAGGAGGCTCTTCCGTTCCAGAGCCTTCTGGATCGAGAGGAGCATCTCGTCAGGCTCGAAGGGCTTGGTCAGGTAATCGAAGGCCCCGAGCTTCATGGCCTCCACGGCGGAGCTGATGCTCCCGTAGGCGGTCAGGATGATCACCTCGGGGCTGGGGCTCACCTTCTTGGCAGCCTTCAGGATCTCGATCCCCCCCTGCCCCCCCATTCTAAGATCGGTGACGACGACATCGTAGGGCTCCTGGCCCAGCCTCTTCACGGCCTCCTCCACCTCCCCCGCCTCGTCCACGCGGTAGCCTGCCCGTTTCAGGAGCATGGAAAGGGTGAACCGGGCTGAGGGCTCATCATCAACGATGAGGAGGGAAACGCCTCCAGCTTTTGCAGGTTTCATCTTCGTCT
>CAZHST010000024.1:0-51935 GCA_964535215.1 uncultured bacterium | reverse complement strand
CAAGTAACTGTTAGCAGAATTGGAAAGTTTTCGCAAGTGAAATCCCCAAGGTCCTTGCAATGCTCAAGAAAATATGGTATCTAGCCTATAAGGAGGCCGGTGTGTACGAGATCATTGCCCTGGACCCCCAGGGGACGCTGGAGGAGGCCATGCTCGGGTTCCTCGCCCACCAGGGGTTCAGGTTGCTTCCCACCCGCTCCACCGCGGAGGCCCTCCACACCGTCAAACGCCAAGGGGTTGATGCCCTCCTCCTCTGCTCCCCGAGCGGGGAGACGGCAGAGGCCATCCTCCGGGAGCTTCCAGGGCTCGAACCTCCCCTTTTGATGGCCTTCCCGCTGGAGGCCTCCTTCCCGGAGGAGACCCTGGCCAACCTTCCCCAGGGCCTGGTCGTCCCTTTGAGCCCCTTCCCCCTTCTCCTCGCCCTCAGGACCCTCGTCCAAAGACACCTGGACCGGATGGAGAAGGAAAAGCTCCTGGAGGAGAGAGGTCGGCAACGTTTCATCCTCACCGCCTTCAACGAGGTCGGCAAGGCCCTCACCTCCACCCTGAAGCTGAAAGAGGTCTTGAGCATCATCGTGGAAAAGACCTCCTCCCTGCTCCGGTGCGAAGCCTGGTCCCTCTTGCTCGTGGATGAGAAGAAGGACGAACTCTACTTCGAGATCGCCACAGGCCGCTACGAGGAGAGGGTCCGAGGGTTCCGGCTCAAGCCCGGCCAAGGCATCGCCGGGTGGGTGATCAAGGAGGGGGAGTCCCTCGTGATCCCCAACGTGGCGAAAGACCCCCGGTTCTTCCGGGCGGTTGATGAGACCACCGGCTTCAAAACCCGCTCCGTCCTCTGCGTCCCTCTGAAGAGCAAAGGAAAGGTCCTGGGAGCCTTGGAGCTGATCAACAAGATCGGTCAGGACCCCTTTGACCAGTACGACCTGAGCCTTGCCTCGGCCTTGGCGGATTATGCGGCCATCGCCATCGAGAATGCCAGGCTGTACGAGAGGGCCGAAGAGCTGGCCATCACCGACGATGTCACCACGCTCCCCAACATGCGCTACTTCTACCACATCCTGGACCGCGAGCTCCACAGGGCGATCCGCCTCCGGACCTCCCTCTCCCTCCTCTTCATCGACCTGGACTACTTCAAGCTGGTGAACGACACCTACGGCCACCAGCGGGGGAGTCAGGTCTTGAAGGAGATCGCCCTGTTGTTCAAATCAGGCATCAGGGAAGTGGACATGGTGGCCCGCTATGGAGGGGATGAGTTCGTGGTCCTCCTCCCCGATACCGACACCCCTAAGGCGTACAAGGTGGCCGAGCGGCTTCGCCAAGCCGTCGAGAACCATACCTTTCTGACCGAGGTCGGCCTCAACCTGAGACTCACCGCGAGTTTCGGGGTAGCCTCTTTCCCCGACCAGGCGAGGGATAAAGAAGAGCTGCTAAAGCTGGCCGACCAGGCGATGTACCGGGCGAAGGGCACCCGCCGGAACATGGTCTGGTCGGCGGCTGACCTTCTGGAAAACCCTTAAACCCTTTGAGCTTCCCCTGAACCGGACTTCATGGGTGCATCCTGGAGGGTCATCGCCAGCATCCTTGTCCTCTCCATGGCGACCCTTGTTCTGGAGATCTCCCTCACCCGGATCCTCTCCATCGCCCTCTGGTACCACTTCGCCGCCCTGATCATTGCCATCGCCCTGCTGGGGTTCGGGGCCAGCGGAACCTACCTGGCCCTCGCCCCCGGGAGGCCTCCCCAGGCGGTTGAACGGCGGATGAGCGCTTTCACCCTCCTCTTTGCCGTCGTCGTCCTCCTGGGCTATCTGGCCTCCCAGGCCCTCCCCTTTGACCCGTACCTCCTCCTCTGGGAGAAGAGACAGATCCTCTTCCTCTTGGGTCACTCCCTGGCGTTAGGAGCCCCCTTCTTCGCCGCAGGAGCCGCTATCGGCCTAGCCTTCAGCGCCTACCCCGCTGAGGCCGGAAGGATCTACTTCGGCAACCTGTTGGGATCGGCCCTGGGCTGCCTTGGGGCCGTCACCCTCTCCTCCCTCCTGAGCAGCCCGGGACTGATCCTATTCGCTGCCCTGTTGGGGGCTGTCGCCTCCCTCTGGTGGCGAGGATGGATCCTCGTCAAAAGCCTCCTGGCCCTCGCCCTGGCCCTTTCCCTTCTTACCCCCGATCTCCTCCCCCTAAGGATCTCCGAGTACAAGGCCTTAAGCCTCCTCCTGAAACTTCCCGATGCCAGGCTCTTGAAGACGGTCTGGAACCCGATCTCCCGGGTGGATGTGGTGGAGAGCCAGAGCCTCCGACATGCCCCGGGCCTCAGCTTCGCCTTTCGGGGCTCACTCCCCAGGCAGGTCGGCCTGACCGTTGACGGGGATGGTCTCACCCCCATTACCCACTTCGACGGCAACCGGGAAACGCTCGCCTATCTCGATTTCCAGTCCTCCGCCCTGGCCTATCACCTGAAACCCCACCCGACCGTCCTCATCCTGGGGCCGGGCGGGGGGGCCGATCTCCTTCTAGGCCTCTACCATGGGGCCAAACGCCTCGTGGGGGTGGAGCTGAACGGGACGGTGGCAAGGCTTCTGAAGGAGGACTATGCCGGGTTTGCCGGGAGGATCTACAACCTCCCTCAGGTCACGATTGAGGTCGAGGAGGGACGGTCGTATGCGAAGAGGAGCCCAGAGACCTTTGACATCATCCAGCTTTCATTGCTGGACTCCTTTGCCGCGGCATCGGCGGGGGTCTTAAGCGGGAGCGAGACCTACCTGTACACGGTAGAGGCCGTGCAAGACTTCCTGAAGAGGCTGAACCCGGATGGCCTCTTCAGCATCACCCGCTGGCTCCGCCTCCCTCCCCGCGAGACCTTGAGGATCTTCGCCATCGCCGTCCAGGCCCTGGAAGGCTTGGGCATCAACGATCCAGGAAAACAGCTCGCCTTCATCAGGAGCTGGGCCACCGGGACCATCCTGATCAAGAAGAGCCCCTTCACCGAGGAAGAGCTGAACGAGATCAGACGCTTCTCGGAGGAGCGGGGGTTCGACCTGGTCTTTCTCCCCAACCTGAAGGAAGGGGAGGCCAACCGGTTTAACCGCCTCCAGGAGGATTCCTTCTATGAAGGGGCGAAGCGGCTGCTGGATCGGACGGGAAGACAGGAATTCCTGGAGACCTACCCCTTTGACCTCTCCCCGACGACCGACGACCGCCCCTTCTTCTTTAACTTCTTGAAGTGGAAGAGCCTCCCCTTCCTGCTGGAGATAGCAAGAAAGCAGGGCCTTCCCCTTCCCGAGTGGGGCCCCGTCCTCTCCGTTATGGCCCTCCTCCAGGCCCTGTTCCTGAGCCTCCTCCTGATCCTCCTACCGCTCAAGCGTCTGAACGGCAAGGCCCTTAACGGGTGGCTCCTCCTCTACTTCGCCTCTCTAGGGATTGGGTTTATGTTTGTAGAACTCTCCCTCATCCAACGGCTCATCCTCTTTCTCGGTCATCCCACGTATGCGATCTCCGTGGTCCTCTTCTCCCTCCTCCTCTTCTCCGGGCTTGGGGCCTACCTTTCCGGAAGGATCCTCCCTCACCCCGAACGGGCCCTTCCTGTCCTTCTCCCCCTGGTCGCCGTCCTGATCCTGCTTTACGCCCTGGCCCTGCCGCCATTCCTGGCGACCCTGATGGACCTCCCAAAACCCGTCCGCCTCCTCCTCGCCCCCTCCCTCCTGGCCCCTTTAGGGCTCCTCCTGGGGGCCCCGTTTCCTTCGGGGATCAGGATCGTCGGGCAAACCAATCCTCCCTCGATCCCGTGGGCATGGGGGGTGAACGGTTGCGCCTCCGTCGCGGGAGCCCTCGCGGCGCCGATCCTCGCCGCCTCAACCGGGTTCACGGTGGTGCTCCTCGTCGCCGCCGGGATGTACCTGGCGGCCTTTGGGGCCATCAAGGGCGTCACGGCGAGGGTTCAGGCTTGACGGCTGAAAGGGGCTACGATATCCTTACGGAAACGTTCCCCAGGTCCGGAACTGATGGCTGATCGCCTGGAGGTGGCTGATATGCGTCTCTCAGGCGTTCCTCCCGCGGAGCTAAAATTTCAACGCATCCTCTACGAGAAAAAGGACTGGAAGGCCACCATCACCATCAACCGGCCCGAGGTCTTAAACTGCCTGGATCTCTTGACCTTAAAAGAGCTGGGCCGGGCCTTCGAGGATGCCTCCTGGGATGACGGGGTGGCGGTAGTGGTCTTAACGGGGGCGGGGGAGCGGGCCTTCTGCACCGGGGCCGACCTGAAGGAGCAGGAAAGCTTCCTGAAGCGGCCCCGGGACTACTGGAAGTGGATGGGAGCCTTCATCGAGGCCCAGGACCGGCTGAGGAACCTCGGGAAGCCGACGATCGCCCGGCTGAACGGGATGGTGGTGGGAGGGGGGAACGAGTTCAACTTAGCCTGTGATCTGGCCATCGCTGCAGAGCATGTCGTCATCCGGCAGGTCGGGGCAGCTCGTGGGAGCGTGGCGGCGGGAGGGGCCACCCAGTGGCTCCCTCTGGTGGTCGGGGACCGGAGGGCCCGGGAGATCCTCTGGCTCTGCGAGGAGGTTGATGCGAAGAAGGCCTTGGAGTGGGGCCTGGTGAACCGGGTGGTGCCTCTGGCGGAGCTGGATCGGGCGGTGGACGAGATAGCCGGGAAGCTGATCGACAAGTTCCCGGAGTGTCTCCGCTACACGAAGCAGCAGATCAACTTCTGGCGGGATCTCGCCTGGGGGGTTACCGTTGGCCACGCCAGGGATTGGCTGGCCCTCCACAGCGGGTCCATCGAAGCCCATGAGGGGATCCGGGCGTTCCTGGAGAAGCGGGCCATTGACTACCGGGCGTTACGAAGACGGGCGAGCGAGGATCGCTCCAGCGAGTTCCTCTGGGGCCCTTACACCCGCCGCTGCGAAACCTGCGGCGCCACCGGTCTCCCGGAGCACTTCCGGTACTGTGGCCTCTGCGGGGGGAAGCTCTGAAAGGCCCCTCTGGAAGGCGAAGGGGGTTGGCCCTTCTTTCAGTCCCCAATGGGAGGGCTATCGGGGCCTGCTTTGCTGCCGACGGCATACCGGATGACCCCGGTCTGGTCAGTGTAGAACCACCTTACAGACGGACTCTTGTTCGTCGGGGAGGCATAGACGTACCAGGTGTAGGGACCTGATTGGGAGGCGGTTAAGTCAAACTGGTAGGCATGCTGAATCCTGGAGCTGTTTGACTTGATTCCCTTTTTCTTCCCCGGTTTCTTCGGCCCCTTCACATTCTGGGTGTCGGGGATGTAGCCCGTCTTCTCCAGCTCCTCAAAATCCCCCACATACGCCTCGACCCCATTCTCGATCCGGTAGGCCTCCTCCGCCAGGATCAGCTCCCGGAGGAAAGCGATGACCGCCGTCTCCCGGGCCCGCTGGACGAAGTCCAAGTACCGGGGGATGGCCATGGCTGTGAGGATAGCAATGATCCCGACGACGATCAGGAGATCGAGGAGGGTGAAGCCGGAAATCCCCTCCCTTCCCGAGCGGTTCTGGAATGAACCCCTGCCCACGGCTACCCCCCTGGCCGATCCGGAATCACCTCCAGCTCTCTAAGCATCTGGGCCATCAGCTCTTGAGCCTCTTTACCAAGGGACCGATCCTGTTCGAGAAGGGTTTCCAGGGACCGGAGCTGATCCCTGAGCCGGGTGTGGAGCTCCTGATCTCGTCTTGCCAAGGCCTCCAACCGTTCCCCCAGTTCGTTAACCAGGGCCTCGAACTCCCTGAACTTGTCCCACCTCCTCAACCTGATCCTGTGGCTGTAGTCACCGGCGATCAGGGCCTGAAGGGCCTTCTGCACCTTGTCGAGGGGACCGACGATCCGATGGGATGCCAAGATAGCCTGGAGCCCTGCGAGGAGGGCAACGATGAAGACCCCCGGCCAGAGCCTTTTGTGGAATTCCAGGACGATCCGGGCGAGCCGGGCCTGCTCCTCGAAGCGGGCGGCGGCCATGAACTCCTGCTCCAGGGGATAGAAAATCAGGAAGCCAAGGACCAGAGTGTAAAGCAACACCAGGAGAAAGACGGTCAGGGCGTTTCCGAGCTGATACGGGAGGTTGATCAGGAACCTCCTTCGCCGGAACCAGGGACGATCCACGCTTACGGCTCCCCCTGCCGCTTGGCCAAGACGGCTTTGATCTTTCCCACCAGCTCCTCCGGGGTGAAGGGCTTGATGAGGAACTCGTCTGCCCCGTACCGCCACCGCCCTTCCAGTTGATATTGCAGGCTCTTGTAGACCCCCGTCATCATGATCACAGGGATCTTAAACCTGGCCTTGATCTCCTGGCAAAGGTCAAAGCCGTGGAGGCCGGGGAGCAACAGGTCCGTGAGGACGAGGTCCGGCCGCTCCTGGGCCATGAGCGTTAACGCCTCGGCTCCATTGGCCGCGGTCATGACCCGGTAGCCGGCTTCCCGGAGCATGTCCGAGACATAATTCCTGAAGAGCTCCGTGTCCTCGACCACAAGGATCTTGGCCCCTGGCGGCTGCCGGGGGTGGACTTGCAGGGGGGAGGATTCGACCACCTCCAGCTCTGCAGGGGAGACCAGAAAGATACCCTGACAGCTTGGGCACTTCAACCGGAAGGCCCCTTCTGGAGCCGTCCCTTCCTTGGCCCTGAACTTGGCCCGGCACTCGGGGCAGGTGGCGAGGAAAACCCGGGAGGCGGCCTGGGCCGAAAAGGCCCTTTCGCCGGAAGCCTCCTCTACCGCCCGGAGCTTTTCCTCGAGATACGCGAGGAGCTCGGGGAACGCCTGAGGTTTGGGGATGAAGCCATCCACACCAGCCTGAAAGCCTAAGGTCCGATCCAGCTCCCCTAGGGGGGTCTCCGTCATCAGGATCACCGGCGTCCTGGGAGACGCCTGCTTCAGGCGACGGGCCTCTTCGTAGGAGAGCTCAGGGGGTTGAGCAACCTCTAAGAGCACCAGAGCCGGGAACGTCCCCTGAAAGCTCCTTAAGGCCTCCCGACCATTTCTCGCCGTTCGGACCCGATACCCCTCGGCTTCCAGGAGCACGGTCAGGCCCCTGATGATCTGCTCATCCCGGACAACCAAAAGGATGGTCTTTGCCATGGAAGCCCCTCCAGCAACCGGACGCGTCTTCTACCCCCAACTTGGTATTTTTTGAAAGGGACAGGGTCAGACTGGGAACCTGGACCCCCATGGCCGCCCAAGAGGGGGACAAACAGGACCTGGGCCACCTGGTTGGTCAGGATCCTCCCGTTCTGCTTTTCGGCAAGGATGAGACTTTGGGTGTAAAAGGGAACCCCCACAGGGATGACCATTCTTCCTCCCTCTTTGAGCTGATCCAGGAGAGGGGGCGGCAGGTGGTTAGCCGCGGCCGTGACCACGATGGCGTCGAAGGGGGCATACTCCTTCCATCCAAAGTAGCCATCCCCGATTTTGACCTTCACATTGTTATAGCCTAAGGCGTTCAGGCGCTCTCTCGCCCGTTTTCCCAGAGAGGGGAAGATCTCAACGGTGTACACCTCCTTGGCCAGCTCCGCCAGGATGGCCGCCTGGTAGCCCGAGCCCGTCCCCACCTCCAGCACCCGGTCCGAGGGCTTCAGGTGCAACAGCTCCGTCATAAGGGCCACGATGTAGGGCTGGGAGATGGTCTGGCCTTCACCGATAGGGAGGGGTCGGTCGGCATAGGCCAAGGAGGCGTAGGCGGGATCGACAAACCGATGACGGGGCACCTTGCCCATGACCCGAAGGACCTCAGGGTCGGTGATGCCTCGGGCCTTGAGCTGCCGCTCCACCATGGCCTGTCTCGCCTTGGCAAAATGGTCCTCCGTAACGCCCAAGGCGAGGGTTTGAAACCCCAACGTCAGCGTGATCACCCCAAGGAGCGTTCGCATCTTCCACCGCCTATGGAGCAGGAAACTCCAGCAGGAGCTTCCTGATCTCCTGGGTGATCCGGAGGGCCTCCGCATAGGGACGCTGCCAGATGTTCCGGCCGAAGATCAGACCGGTGGCCCCGGCCTCCATGCTGAGCCTGGCCTTCTCTAACAGCTCCTGGTCGCTGACCTTCTCCCCCCCCGAGATGATGACCAATGTCCTCCCGGCCGAGCGGATGACCCTCTGGATCGCCTCCTCCTGGGTAGGCTGTAAGGTATTATACGGCTTAGGGGTTTCTCTATCCTTCTCGGGGTCAACCTTCGGCATGTTGATCTTTACCACATCCGCCCCCAGCTCTGCGGCGACCCGGGAGGCGTAGTCAATGGCGTAGAGCGAATCCCGTCCCCCTTTTCGAGCAATGGCCTCTCCCCTGGGGTAGGACCAGATGATCAGCGGCATCCCATAGCGGTCGCACTCCTCACGAACCCGTCGGAGCTGCATGAAGTCTTCATCCTGGCGGGGGGAACCAACATAGAGGGTGTAGCCCACCGCATCGGCCCCTAACCGCACCGCATCCTCCACGGAGGCCGTCTGGGGAGAAAAGGCCTTCGAGTCGTCGGGGATGTCCGTCTTCCCGTTTAACTTCAAGACCAGCGGAACGGTCCCTTCATAGCCTTTCAGGTACTTGGACGCGAGACCGATATGAAGGACGATGCCTGAATACCCCCCTTCCTTTGCCAGACGCATCTGAAAGTCAGGATCGGCACTCTCAGGGTTGGCAAAGAAGTCCCTGGGACCATGCTCCAACCCCTGATCCAAGGGGAGGAGGAGGAGGGTCCCGTTCCCGGGGCCGTGTTCGTAGAGGAGCCTGTGGAGCCGGACCCTCTTCCCGAGAGGAAGGTCCAGATCCCGGAGCGAGGGCCGTTTCACCATCATCTTCATCTTCTCATCCCTCTCTAGAGTCCACGGTCTAAGGTTCAGGGTCCAAACGTTGATGAGTATACCACAGCCTTGGCAAGGCCACTAGGGAAAAGGGGCAAAAGCCTCTTGACCCTCTTTCACGATTCGGAGAAGAGGCGGTTTTCAAAACCTCTGGGGGGACGATCGCGCCGTTCGGGAGAACGGTGGGATGGGATGAAACGGAAGGAGGTCAAGGGGGTCACCCATCGCCGAAGGCCTTTGACCCGACAGCGTTGGGGAGAGGAAGGGTAAAGATGAAGGTGCTGCCCCGCCCTTCTTGGCTCTCGACCCAGATCGTCCCGCCATGGGCCTCCACGGCGAGCTTACAGAACGTGAGGCCCAGACCTGTGCCCCGACGCCCTTTTTCCACACCGACACCGATCTGGGTGAACTTTTCAAAGATCTTCTCCTGATAGGCCTTGGGGATGCCCACGCCCGTATCCTGCACCCTGACCTCCACAAGCTCATCATCGGGGGTCGGGGGTTGCCCGCCTGGGCCGCGAACGCCGATCATCGCACCGCGGACATGGCGCGCGGTGACACGGATGGAGCCCCCCTGAGGGGTGTAATCCAAGGCATTCCAGAGGAGGTTGGAGAGAACCCGGCCCAACAACTCTCGATCACCTTGGACAAGGGGAAGGAGCGGTGGGAGATCGGCGTCAAGGTGGATCCCCCGTCCCACCGCCTGCTCCCTGACCGCTGCCAGGTTCTCCTTGATGAGGTCAGCCACCTGGAGCGGCTCCTTATGCAAAAGGAGCTTCCCCTCCTCCATCCGGCTGATGTCCAGGAGATTCCTGACCATCTGGGCGAGCTGCTCCCCACTCTGGAGGGCCCGCTGGAGGAAGATCTTTTCCCTCTCCCCGAGCCTTCCCTCGGGATCGGCCAAGACGACGCTGACGTTGAAGAGGATGGTGCTTAAAGGACCATTTAAATCGTGGATGATGAGGGAGGTCAGCTTTTCCCGGAGCTCCTCTGACTCCTTGAGCCTTCGGTGGCTCTCTTCCAGGTCATCGTGGTAGGCCCTGAGCCTGAGAAGCGACCTCACCCGGGCGGTCAGCTCCGACAGGTTGACCGGCTTCAGGAGGAATTCATCCGCCCCCGCCTCGATCCCGAGGAGCCGGTGCTCGAGATCCCCATGAGCGGTGACCATCACCACGGGGATGAAACGGGTGCGGGGCTCCTCCCGAAGCCGTCGGCAGACCTCATAGCCATTCAGGTCAGGCATCATCACGTCAAGCAGGATGAGACGAGGGGAGGCCTCCATCGCCAGCCGGAGGGCCTCTTCCCCGCTCTCGGCCTCCAGGACCAGGTACCCCTCTTTCTCCAGGAGCTCCCGGAGAAGCTCCCGGTCCCCAGCTTCATCATCCACGACGAGGACGGTGACAGGCTTGAAGGAGGCCGCCCCCTGTTCCTGCTTCCCCACGTCTTTTCCCCATCAATCGAAGAGGTGATAGGGGAGCGTTCAGTTCAGATAGTCCTGAAGATGCCTGGCCTTGGCCAACAACTTGAGCCTCTGCTTGGCCCGCCCCTCGATCTGCCGAACCCGTTCCCGGGAGAGCTTCAAACGCTTGCCCACCTCCTCCAGGGTGAGGGGCTCTTCGCCGCTCAAGCCGAACCGAAGCTCGATTACCTGCCGCTCCCGCGGGGTCAGATGCCGGAGCATTCGGTCAACCTCCTCCCGCACGAACTTCCCGATGAGTTCGGCTTCCTCCGGGGGGAATGGCCGATCCTTGTAGAGCTCCAGGCTGAGCCGTTCTTGCTCCCTGGCATCGTCGGTGAAGGAGCTGGGCCTCGCGCTCCTTGTCAGCAGCTCATCAACCTCCTCAGGGCTCAAGTTGAGTTCCTCGGCCAGCTCCTGGCCCGTCGGCTCGGCCTGAAGCACCTGGGCCAGGTCAGCCTTCAGCTCCTTGAACTGGGAGGCTTGGCGGATCTTCCGCAAGGGGAAACGGACGGGGCTTCCGTTCCGGGCCAGGGCCTGCATGATGGCCTGCCGGATCCACCAGACCGCATAGGTGATGAACTTCACGTTGTGCTCGGGGGAGTACCGCCTCGCCGCCTCCAGAAGCCCGAGGTTCCCTTCGTTAATCAGGTCGGCCAAGGAGAGACCACCTCCCTGATACTGCATGGCCACCTTGACCACGAAGCGCAGGTTCGCCTCGACCAGCTTCTTAAACGCCCGCTCATCCCCCCTCTGGATCGCTGCCCCCAGCTTCAGCTCCTCCTCCTTGCTTAAGAGAGGGATCTTGACAATTCCGCTCAGATAGGAAGCCAGGGCGTCGTCGGTGATCCCTTCAAGATAAGCCTGTCGCTTCGGCATCGAACCCCCTTACCGCTCAACGCCCGCCCTTAGGGGGGATGGCCACGAAACGGGAGATCTGCTCCCGGGCGACCAGCAAGAGAAGGCTCTCCCCCGCCCTTGCCCGCCGGAGGGCCTCCTCGAACTCCGCTACGGTCCTGACCCGCTGCCGGTTCACCTCGACGATCACATCGCCCCGGGCAAGGCCAGCCTGGGCAGCAGGCCCGCCCGGATCCACCCAGGCGACCAGGACCCCTTCCGTATCCGGCCGAAGCCGAAGACGCTCGCGGAGGTCGGGTGTTAACTCCTGGACAGCAAAGCCGTAGCGCTCCGCCAGATCCCGGGCGGATGCTACCTCCTCCGTCGGCATCTCACCGATCTTGATGGTCAGGGTCAGCTCCCTTCCATCCCGGAGGACCTTGATGGTCACCATCTTGCCCACAGGGGTCTCCGCCACCATCCGTTGGAGCTGACGGACCTCCGTGACCTTTGTCCCATCAAACTCCCGGATGATATCCCCGACCTGGAGCCCTCCTTGCTCCGCCGGGCTCCCCTGCATCACGCTTCCCACCAGGACCCCACTATTCGGCTTCACCTTGAACTGCGCCGCCAGTTCCTCCGTCAGGTCCTGGATGCTGATCCCGAGCCATCCCCGGACCACCCGTCCCTCGGTGATCAAGCGCTCCATGATCTCCCGCGCCATGTTGATGGGGATCGCAAAACCGATCCCCTGTCCGGAGGCCACAATGGCGGTGTTAATCCCGATGACCTCTCCCCGGATGTTCAAGAGGGGCCCGCCGGAATTCCCAGGGTTGATGGAGGCGTCGGTCTGGATAAAGTCCTCATAGGTGGCAATCCCCACGTTGGAGCGACCGGTGGCGGAAATGACCCCCACCGTCACCGTCTGGTCAAGGCCAAAAGGGTTCCCGATGGCAATGGCCCACTCCCCGATCCGGACCTTGCTGGAGTCGCCGAGCCTCGCAACCGGGAGATCCTCTGGCGCATCAATCTTGAGCACGGCCAGATCGGTCTTCGGATCCCTCCCGACCACCCGGCCCTTGAACTTCCGTTTGTCGGAAAGCTGGACCTCAATTCCTTCAGCATCAGCGATCACATGGTTGTTCGTAAGGATGTATCCCCTTTTATCCACGAGGACCCCGGAACCTAAGCTCCGCCGTTCCAGCTCCTGGGGCGGGATGTCCCCGAAGAAGCGCTCGAAGAAGTCGCGGCCAAAGAAGTCGCGGAAAGGCCCTGGAAGGAAGGGAGGAATCCCCCGACCGGGAAGCCTGACCTTCTGGGTGGTGCTGATGTTGACCACCGCCGGCTTCACCGACTCGGCCACCTGGACAAAGGCCTCCTGGATAGCCTGAAGGGTGGCCAGGGCGTCATCCTCCTTGGGACGGGCTGCCCAGGTCTTGGGAGGTTGGCCGACCAAGAGGAGCACCAGGAGAAAGGCAACAGCAGGACAGGTTCGAAACACCTTCGACATGGAACCTCCTCCGGTAAAAAGGGTCAGGACAGGTGGCACCTCAAACGTACCATAGCCTTAAAGCCTTGTCAACGAACCTCCGGATCCAGAGGAGGTTAAGGCTTTACCTCCCCGACATGCCTTAAATACCGCATCCGGAGATCGTAGAGGAGCCCATCAAGAAGGCCCTCCTCCTCGGCCGTCAGGTTCCCCCTCGTTTTCTCTTTCAACAGATCCAAAAGGTCAATGACCCAGCGGGCCTGGTCCAGGTCCTGCCTCTTGTCTCCTGAGGGATCAGGGGCTTCCCCAAGGGCCATGAGGGCGCTCGAACTGAGCATCAAAAGCAGGGAAGTAAAGCTCGCCTCCAGTCGCTCCGGCCTCCTGGCATGTTCCCCGTTTCTCATGGCTTTTGAAACCTTGAACGTTGAACCTCACAGCCTCACAGGCACCGCACGAGGACTTCCGTCCCCCTCGTGACCTGGAGGAGATCGGCCGCCGATCCCTGGTGGACGAAGATCTCAAGGTAGCCGGAACTGCCGATCAAGGCCCCCAGCTTTCCCACCTCAACCTGGGCGTAGAACTCCGAGAGCCCCTGGATCTCCTCGCCGCCAATCTCGACCCGGACGGCTCCCCCTTCCTCCCCGACCAGGGTCCGGAGGGTCTCTTCGGAGATGTTCGTGATCAAGTTCCCAAAGCGATCGGTATGGAGGACCTCACCCCGCAGGAGGTGGCCCTGGAGCCTAGGGGTAGGGATCTCCAGCTTCCGGTAATCGGTGATCGGCCGGCCGAAGCTGCTGGGCTCAACCCCTTTCGCGAGATGGGCGGCCACGGGTGCGAAAAGATCCCTGCCGTGGAAGGTCGAGCTCACCTTAGGGAGGAAGTAGCCTGAGGCCGTGATCTCAATGACCTGCTGAACGGTCCCGGCGGCGTAAAGGAAGCTGAAGAGGCCATTGTCCGGGCCGATAAAATAGCGATCATCGCACTGGACGAGCAGGGGACGGCGGGGGCCACCCACGCCAGGATCGACCACAGCCACATGGATGCTCCCTTTGGGAAAGTAGGGGTAGGATGTCTTCAAGAGGAAGCCGGCCTGGATCGGATCGTAGGGGAGGATTCCGTGGCAGAGGTCCACGATCTGGGCGTCGGGGCAGATCCCCAGGATGACCCCTTTCATGACCCCTACAAAGGGATCCCTGAAGCCAAAATCGGTCAGGAGGGTGATGATCGGCCTCATCGGGCCCCTCGCTCCCCGACCTTCATCAAGAGGGCCTTCCCCCAGGCGATCAAGGTTCCATCTTCCCGCCGGGCCTCGGAGTCGACCTCCAAAAGCTTGCTGGTCTCCTTCTGGACCCTGGCCTGGAAGACCAGCTTCTCCCCAACCCTGGCCGGCTTCCTCAAACGGACCTCCAGCTTGGACGTGACGGCCACAGTCCCTCGAAGGTAGGCCGCGTTCACCATGACCTCGTCCAAGACCGTGGCAATGATGCCACCGTGGACCACGTCCTTAAAGCCCTGGAACCGTTTCGACGGGACCAACTCGGTCCGGATTGCCCCATCCCCTAACCGCTCGAAGTCGAGCTGAAGCCCTAGCTCGTTCCTCTTCCCGCAGACGAAGCACATCCCGTCGTCTTCCCATTCCATCCTGGCCCCCATCATTTTCCGGTTGACAACGGCGAAAGAAAGCTTTAAATAAACAGGTAGCACGCCGAAGTGGCGGAACTGGTAGACGCGCTACGTTCAGGGCGTAGTGGGGATCTCCCCGTCGGGGTTCGAATCCCCGCTTCGGCACTCTTTCCTCCAGGCCCCTATGCCCCAGAGGGGGGTACCTCCCTCCAGTCTAAGAAGCCCTTTAAACTATACACAAATTTTCAGACCAGGACAACGAGAGACGCCAGGCGAAAAGGACAAGAGGCCCTTCGGGCACTGGCACCCGAAGGGCCTCAAGGGGTCAAACGGCCTTTAGACACCCGGGCTATTCGGATGGGTCAATGGCGACGGTTTTGATCTCCGTATAGAAGTCCAAGGCCACCTTCCCCTGCTCCTTCCACCCGGAGCCGGAGGCCTTTGTCCCCCCGAAGGGAGCCTGGTACTCGACGCCGGCGGTTGGGACGTTCACCCCCACGATCCCCACCTCTGCCATCCGCATGAACCGGATAGCCTTATTGATGCTCCTGGTCACGATGGAAGCGGAAAGGCCGTACATCGTGTCGTTGGCGACCTTTACAGCCTCCTCGAAGGAATCCACGGCGATGATCCCTACCACCGGGCCGAAGATCTCCTCCCGGGCAATCGTCATCTCGTTCTTCACATCGGCAAAGATCGTTGGCTCCACGAAGTAGCCCTTCCCGTAGGCCCCTTCGGTGAGTCGTCGGCCCCCGAAGAGAAGCCTGGCCCCCTCCCGTTTCCCGACCTCGATGTAGCGGAGGACCTTCTGCAACGCCGGCTCATCCACCAGGGGGCCAATGTAGGTGTCCTCCTCCAGACCATCGCCGACCTTGAGGGTCCTGGTCTTCTCCACGAGCCGGTCAAGGTACGGCTGGAGGATGCTCCGCTGGATGATGACCCGGCTGGTCGCCGTGCACTTCTGACCCGTCGCCCGGAAGGCCCCTTCGACCGTAAGATCAACGGCCTTCTCCAGGTCACAGTCGTCCAAAATGACGAGCGGATTCTTCCCTCCCATCTCACACTGACAGCGGAGGGTCCGTTTCGAGGCCTCGGCGTAGACCTGGCAGCCTATTTCCGTCGAGCCGGTGAAGGAGACGGCCCTGATGGAAGGGTGCTGGAGCATGGCAGATCCGGCCAAGCTCCCCGGTCCTGTGACGAAGTTCAGCACCCCTTCCGGAAGCCCGGCCTCGACCAGGACCTCAACCAACTTCAAGCCCGTCAGAGGGGCCAGGCTGGCCGGCTTAAAGACCACCGTGTTCCCAGCCACCAGGGCCGGAGCGATCTTCCAGGCAGGGATCGCAATCGGGAAGTTCCACGGGGTGATGATGGCCACCACCCCGAGGGGCTGGCGGATCGTGAAGAGGAAGACCTCCCTCCGCGCCGAAGGGAGGGTCTCGCCGGCCATCCGGCTCCCCTCCCCGCCAAAGAACTCCAGGATCTGGGCAGCCCTGATGACCTCGGCCCTTGCCTCCCCGATGGGCTTCCCCTCCTCCCGCGTGAAGAGCCGGGCGATCTCCTCAACCCGGGACCGGAGGATGTCGGCTGCCTTGAAGAGGATCTCCCCACGGGTAGGGGCGGGAAGAGCGCTCCAGGCCGGCAAGGCAGCCTCGGCTGCCTCGATGGCTGCCTTGATATCATCCGCATTTGACTTCTGGAAGTGCCCGACGACGTCATCGGTGTTGGCCGGGTTGATGTCAGGGAAGACCTCACCTGAACGGCTTTCCGTCCACCTGCCACCGATGAAGTTTTTGTACGTCTCTGTCATAGCGCATCCCTCCCCACGTTCTCCGCTAGGTGATCTTTGAAGGTCCCGTCACGGAAGCTCATGGTCCAGGTACGCCTTAAGGGTCCTGAAGACGAACTCACAGCTCTTCAAAGCCCGGGTGGCATCTTCCTCCGTATAACCTTTCGAGGGGATCCAGATGGGAAGGTCCGGGCGGTTGAAGAGGGGGAAGCGGACCCGAGCCCCGTGTCGCTCCAGGGCGTCGATGGCCCGCGTCAACGCCTCGGCGTCGGCAAAGGTCTCGCCGTAGACCGCCTTAAAGAGGGAAGCGAGATTATGGTCTGTCGTGAAGATCCCCTTCAGGGCCAGGCAGGCCTTGACCAACTTCTCCACCGCCTGTTGGGCAAAGTAAATCGTCCGGCTGTGAAAGTCGCTCCCGGAGAGGAGCTTGGCAATCTTGTAGTCCACCTCCCCCTCGATGAGGAAGGCCTTGGCGATGTCCCGTGGATCATGCATCCCGTCCCTCGCTGACCTGGCTACGGCTGAACGACCTTTACGGACCTCTGACGGGCCTCGGCAAGGAGGGCAAGGGTCCCCTGGGTCCGCTGTTCATCCCGCCTGGCCTGGAGGGAGGCGAGGCGGGCGTGCCAGGGGGCCAGGTCGAAAGGTACACCCTTGGGATGCAAGAGGTAGGCGTCGATCAGGTCCCGGTAGAATCGGACAATCTCCGCAATCAATGACACCGTGTATTCCCGGCCCTGGATCTTCAGGCAGCGGACCCCCAGGTCAATCAGCTGGGGGATATCCTCCAACAGGAAGAACGCATCGTTCTTCAGGGCCACCCGCTTCTCCAGGAGATCCTCGCCGCGATACAGCTCCCAGGCCTCCAAGCAGACCCGGTAATCCAGCCCCCCCCGGTTCGGGCTCCCCTTGAAGAGGTCCTTGCCGAAAGGGTCAACGGTCCGCTCCAGGCTGTGGTACGGCGACATCCAGCACTTGCCCAGGTAGGTATAGCATTTGTTGGCATGGATCAGGACCTCGATCCCGACATCGAGACGCTCCTTACGAGAGCAAAGCTCTTGCAGGGTCAGCTTGGTGTCGGCCACCACCTGGGTGACGCCGAGGGTCCGGTAGAACCTCACATCCTCGTCGTTCAGGATGTTCGCCCCGATGCTCGCATGGATGGCGAGATCGGGGAAGAACCGATGAACTAAAGCGATGGCACCGATGTCTGTCATGATGGCACCATCGGCCCCCCAGGCGACATACCGCTCCACCTTCCGGAGAAGTTCCGGGATCTCCAGGGACTGCATGTTGGTGTTGATGGCGACCCGAAGCTTCGCTCCGCCCTGATGGGCAATCTGGATCGCCTCCCGGACTTCTGCATCCGACAGCTCATACCTATCGCGCCGGCGGCTCCACCCCCGTGGCCCGACATAAATGGCATTCGCGCCATTCTTAACGGCCGCCTCCACCATCGGGAGGTTTCCCCCTGGCGCCAGCAGCTCCACCATCGCTTCCCTCTCCCCCGCTAGTCCCAAGGTGCCGGCCGTTTGAGCAGGGAGGCCACCGCCTCAGGGCTGGCCGGCAGATAGTCCATGCCTGTCTTCCCGAAATAGAAGCCGTTACAGAGGCCAACCCGAGCATGCCGCCGGATGACCTCCCACCACCTCTCCTCCACCCTACCGGGTTCCCCGGACAAGAGACGCCCTAAGGCCTCCCGGTACACCTTGGCGATTTCCGCGCGGTAGACCGGGGTTTCGTAGGCCGCCTCGATCCGAAAGATCCGATGGCCTGAAGCGAGGAGGGTCGGCAGATGCTCCAGCATGCAGACATCCTTCCCGCTCATGATGCCTTTCCCTGCCGACCGCATGGCCCACTCCCCCTGCTTCAGGAACAGGTCCATCTGGCAAAGGGTGGGACACCTGATCCCCCATCGCTCCTCGTACTCCAAAAGGAAACAGTAGTCTGAAATCCCGAGCGGCATCTTCCCGTGGAGGAGGAGCTCAGCCGGGAGATTGACGGCCCGGGTCAGGTGGTTGATCTCTTCGAGGCTCAGCTCGTAGTTGGGCGTGATCCGCCGGGCCCCGAACTCCTTCAACACTTGAGCCCCGGCGTCGGTGTAGACATTGGCAAAGCCGCCGATGTGCACGGCCAGCTCGGGGAACTCCTCGTGGACGATGTGGAGGACCCCGAGGTTGTGCACCTCGATGGCATCGGCCCCCCACGAGGCGGCCACAGCCAACATCTTTCGGATCTTGGGCAGGAAATCGTTCCGGGGGGCCGCATAGGAGGTGACGTAGGCTTTTTTGCCCAAGTCCTTCACCCGGGCGATCCCCTCCTTAAGATCATCGAGCCGCTCCAAGAAGTTTTCCTCGTACAACCGGCAGTAGATGTTCCCCAGATACACGGCATCGTAAGGGGAAAGGTCTGATGCCTGCAGGTCCTTCAGATTCGAGATCGTCGTGTTCAGCTCGAAGCCGTTCATCTACCGTCCCACCACGGTCCACGTGGAAGGAAGCGTTGCCAGCTCGATTTCCGGCCGCTGGCCATTGGCCCAGGCCTCGATCGCCAGCCGGTACCGGCGGACAAGGGGCCCGACGAGCTCGGGGGGAAGGCTCCGGCCCTGGAGCTTTACGGTATCGACCCCGGCCTCGAGGAAATCACAAAGCTCGGCCAAGCGGCTGATCTGTCGGCTCGGGAAAAAACGGCGATCCACCGGTCGGCCATCGCGAACGAGCTCCCACGGCTGCTGGCAGATCTTGAAGCAGGCCCCGACCCCGCCCCGCTTCACGCTCCCCGTCAGACGGGTTCCGATCCCGGATTTCTCCGTGGGATCGAAGTGGAGGTAGCTCGGCATCCAGCATTTGCCAAGCTGGATGAACTCCTCGACCATGTGGAGCATCACCTCGACCTGGATCGAGACCTTCGCCTTGATGGCGGCAACCTCCGAGGGTTCCAGGATGCCGGGGAGGACGACGGCGGCGGCCCCCAGGTCCTCGTAGAAGGCCACATCCTCCTCGTTCAGGGCCCCGCAGCCGATGCTGGCCGTGACAGGGAGGGTGGGGAGACACCGCCTCACCTCCCGCAAGAAACCCGGATCGTTGACGATAATCCCTCTAAGGCCCCACGCCACAAGCTCCACGAGCTGTTCTAAGAGCCGAGCGCGCTCTTCGGGCCTCGGGATGATGTTCGCTGCGAGACGGACCCCCTTCCCCAGCCGGTGGGCCTCTTCCAGGCAGGCCTTCAGTTCTTCCCTGGTCAGCTCCCCCCGGTATCCTCCCCGGCTCCAGCCCTTGAGGCCCACATAGAGGGCATCGGCCCCGGCGGCCAACGCCGCTTCGGCCGCCTCGAGGCTTCCCGCCGGCGCCAACAGGACAGGTGTCCTTCCCTCTTCTTCCATCCTCGTTCTCCACAGCTTAGAAAATTAAACGTAGCATGTTTACGAAACGTTCGCAAGCAAAAAGGGCCGGGGACCCCACCCCGGCCCTTCCTAACTTCACCCCCAGGGCTTAGCCCGATGCCTTCTTCTCCTCCCGCTCCCGTAGGATTCTTCGGAGGAGCTTCCCTGTCATCGTCCGGGGAAGCTCCTTGATGAACTCGACCTCCCGGGGAAGCTTGTAGACGGCGAGCCGCTCCCGGCAGAAGGCTAACAGCTCCCCTTTCATCGCCTCCGAAGGTTCATAGCCCTCCTTCAAGACGACGAAGGCCTTCGTGTTCTGCCCCCGGACCGGATCGGGGACGCCGATGACCCCCGCATCGGCGACGGCTGGGTGCTTGATCAAAACGTCCTCGATCTCCTCCGGCCCGATCCGGTAGCCGGAGCTCTTGATCAAGTCATCCTCCCGGGCCAGGAACCAAATGTAGCCCTCCTCGTCCATGCTGACCATGTCCCCGATCCGGCACCAGCCGTCCCAAATGGCCGATCGCTGCTTCTCGGGGTCCCGCCAGTAAAGGGTTCCTGTGGGCCCCCGGGCCAGGAGCATCCCCACCTCGCCCGGTGGACAGTCCCTCCCCCCCTCGTCCACCACCTTCAGCTCATACCCCGGGATAGCCGTTCCAATGGCCCCCGGCTTCACGTTCCTCGTGTAGGCCGAGGAGATGAAGACATACATCATCTCCGTCGTCCCCAGCCCCTCGTAGATCTCCATCCCGAACCTCGCCTTCCAGTCATGGTAGGTCTTGGCCGTCAGGGACTCACCTCCCCCGGTGCAAACCTTTAAAGAACTAAGGTCATACCGCTTCTCGGCGTCGGGGACCAACAGCATCTTCCGGTAGGCTGTTGGGAGGGCCGAGAGGATCGTGATCCGGTGCTTCTGGATCGTCTCGAACATCCCTTCGGGGGTGAAGCGGGGGATCAACGAGGCCGCGGCCCCGAAGCGGTAAGGGATGACGGCCACCGTCGAGTACCCGGCGGCCATGGCCAAAGGGGCCGGGCCACCGATGACGTCGTCCTCCTCGACCCTCCACCCGTATCTCCCGAAGGTGTCGGGGACGATCAGGGCCTCTTCCATGAAGTGGACCGTCCCTTTAGGGGGCCCCGTCGTCCCTGAAGTGTACAGGAGGACAGAGACATCCAGCCGGTCCCGCCGGACCGGCTCCAGCTCATCATCCCCCTCCTCGATCAACTCATCATAGGAGAGATACCCTTTCTGCTTGATCTCCTCCCTCTTTCCCCCGATGACGATGATGTGCTGGATCGTCCGAAGCTCCCCCCTGGCCTTCTCCACCTCCTCCAGCAGGGGAGCCATGACGAAGAGGGCTCTCGCCTCGGCGTTGTTCAAGACGTGGGCGATCTCCACCCTGGAAAAGAGGGCGGAGATCGGGAGGGAGATGGCCCCGATCTTGATGATGGCGAAATTCGCCACGATGGCCTGGGGGATGTTCAAGGATCGGATGGCCACCCGATCAGCCTCCTCGATCCCCAAGGCCTTCAAGCGGCTCCCGAGACGGTTGACCTGACGCTGGAGGGCCCGGTAGGTGATCGTCTGGTCCTCGTAGTAGATGGCGACCCGGTCGCCCCAGCCTCGTGCTACCGCCTTGTCGAGGAGCTCTTCGGTGCTGTTCAGCCTCTGGGGGTACGTTTGAAACTCGGGGAGGGTGTAGATCCTGGTAGGCCAAAGCTCCTTTGGCGGGAGGTACGCTTCCGGTATTCGTCCCATGCTCACCCCGCGAGAAGTTTCTCTAACGCCTCCTCCACCCCCACCAGACGGTTCAGCTCCCGATCCATCCTCGGGAAGACCTCCGCGGGGGAGCGATCGGTCGCATGGCTATAGACTAACAGGGCCGGGACCGTTGTGCCAAACTCTGCCTCGAGGGCCCCCTTGGTCCCGAAGACCGACCGCTTGGCCGATGAGGGACCGGTGACAGCCGCATTGTAGATGGGAAAGAGATCTCCGGTGAACTCCGCCATGTCGGTGACCTTCACCTCGATTCCCCTCTCCTGAAGCTGCCTGCAGAGTTCCAACGCCTTCTGGATATTGCAGAAGTACTGGGGAGAGGGAGTATCTTGGGTCGAATAGTAAAACTCTACCCTCCCGATCCCTGCGGCCGCAACAGCGGCGACAACCTCCACGGGGGCGACCCGTTCGACCGCCTTGACCCGCTCCGCCTGCTCGAAGAAGTCACAAGAGACCGGCACCCCGCCTGCTGGAATGATCCTCGCGAAGGGCCACTCGATCTTCAAGCAATAGCCTATATAGGCCTTCTGGATGAAAGGGTCCAGGGCCGGCTCAAAATGCTGGCACCGTTCGCACAAGGTGAGTTCAGCCATCCTCCTTCTCCTTGAACACCTCTCAAAGCCACCTTCACAGGCCGTCCCACACCCGACCTTTTAACCTGGGTAGGGTTTCCCCTCCAGGATAAACTTGGGCCTGCTCGTCCGCCAGTCAATGTCCTCAGGCTTTAGCGGCCCGCCGCTGACCGGATTCCCCTTGATGTTCCTGTAGATGGGAATCGGCCGCCCCTGGAAGTCGGGCCGGGCCTGGGGGGCGAGGGCCGTCTTCCCCGGACCGTAGAAGGTCTCCTGATAGTCTTTTGTCTGGGCGAAGCCGGGGAGCTTGTCATGGGGAGGTTCGGCCTTCTCAGGCCCCCGGAGGCGCTGCCCGTTCTCGATCTCCAGGAACCAAACGGCGTCGCACTTCGCACATTTGACCTTTCCTTTGAAGTACCAGAAGCTGAAGGGGTCCAGGTAGTTGATGCACTCACAGGCTGGACACTCCAGGATGAGGGAACAATGCGTATAGGAGACCGGCATCAGGGATCCTCCTGGTCACTTAAATCTTTCTGCTGATGGCTGACCACTGACGGCTAGATGACCTCGGCCCGCTCCAGCTCCTCGATCTCCTTCTTCGAGAAGCCGCAGAACCTGGTGAGGATATACTCGTTGTCGGCCCCCACCGGTTTGAAGGCCCATTTGTGCCTCGGGGGGGTGTCGGAGAGGTGGTAGGCCGGTCCCTGGCTCAAGACCTCGCCGAAGGTCGGATCGTCCATCCAGTGGAGCTCCCCTCGCTGGAAGTAGTGCTCCTGGCTGGCCACCTCCTTGCTCATCCAGACGGGCTGGTTCAGGATCCCGTTCCTGTCCAGGATCCTGGCCACCTCCTCCTTTGTCTTGTCCCTTGCCCAGGCTTCCAGCTTCGCGTAGATCTCGCTTTGGGCCTCAGGCTTCAACCGTTCGTCATGGGTCGGGTATTTCTTGGCCAGATCCTTCAAGCCCGTCACCCGGCAGAGTTTGGCGAAGTCTTTATCCTCGTAGGCCGTGATCAGGATGTAGCCCTCCTCCTGCTCCTGGGGGTTCCTTGACTTCGGATAGGAGGACTTGCCACACTTAATGATCCCGTGGACACAGAACTCCGTGTCCCAGTTCCCCCAGCGCTGCCGGACGATCCCGAAGCGCCCGTAGAGAGGGAGGGTGTAGTCCAGGTGCCTTGTCGCCCCATGGACCTGGGAGTACTCGATGAAGGTCCCAAGGCCCGAGACGTTGTCCCGCCACCAGAGGGCGGCCAGCCCGGCGAAGCAGCCCATCATCCCCCCCCAGTAGTCGGCCAGCCAGATCGTATGCTTCGAGGGGAGGCCGATCACGGGATGGCCCGAGTTCGGGCCGGGAAAGCCCGTGATGGAGAAGGTCCCCCCTTGGGCCTGTCCCAGGATATCGTAGGAGGCCCGGACCCGCCCCGGGCCCCAGCCGCCAAAGCCTCCAAGCCAGATATAGATGAGCCTCGGGTTAATCTGGGAGAGCTGTCGGTAGCCAATCCCCCAGCGCTCGAAGGTCCCAGGCCGGTAGTTTTCGACCATGATGTCAGCCTTTGCCGCCAGCATCTTGACGATCTCTTGGCCCTCCGGCTTGTGGAAGTCCACGGAGATGAAGTACTCGTTGTGGTTCGCCCCGAAGAATCCCAAGCCGGTCCCTTTGTTCGGCAACCACTTGGAAAGGGGATAGAGGAGGGGTTCGTTGTAAGGGGTCGTGTGGCGCATCGGCTCCCCCCGACGGGGGAGCTCGATCTTGATCGTCGTCGCCCCCAGTTCCGCAAAGTAATTGGCACAGGAGGGGCCCAGGATGTACTGGGTGCAGGAGAGGACGACATAACCGCTCAAGGCCTCCGGCTTTTCGAAGACCCTCTTCGGATCGAAGACCGTACGGCAGTACTCCTCAAAGCTCATCTCCTTGTTCCGCTTCCTGGCCATCTCCTCCTCTCTCCCTCGCAGGGGGGCAAAAAAGCCCCCTTCCGACGAAAGCTTAGCTCCCTGCCTCCCCAGGGTTAAATGATCCCCTTTTTCTTGAGCCGGTCCAGGTCTCCCTTCTTGAAGCCCAGGAGCCGCCGGTAGACATCCTCGTTGTCGAAGCCGGTCGGCCTCCCCAACCACTTCACCCGCCCTGGGCATCGCTGCTCCAGGAAGGTCGAGGTGGCGTAGAGGATCTTGCCGTAAAGGGCATCATCCAGGACATCTACATGCCCCCGGTACTTGAAGTGGGGGAACTCGGCCACCTCGTCCGCGAAGGTCACCCCCCCGGAGGCCACCTCTTCGGCCTGGAGCTTCGTCTCCGCCTGGAGGCGGGTGTTGTCCTTGAGCCACTCGGTCAAGGCGGTGTAGGTCTCCACCTGGGCCACGTGGGGCAGGCGATTCACCACATCCCGGAGCTTGGGGTCCTCGACGATATGCTGCTCCAACTCGGGCCTGTCCTTCCCCACCGTCTTCCAGATCCGGTACCAGAGCCGGTCATGCCCCCCCCCCCACCATGATCTGGCCATCCCGGCAGGGGTTCACGGCATAGATATTAATGGCCAGGTCCCAGTTCCCGTAGCGGGGGCGGATCGAGCCGTCCATCCCGTACCAGGCCCAGTTGTAGTCCAGGATCCGGATGACGGCCGCCGCCCCGGTGGCCTCAACGAACTGCCCCTTTCCCGAGACCCGGTCCCGGTACAGGAGGGCGGCCATGATCCCTATGGCTGCCGCCGTCCCCCCCACCTGGTCGCCCATCCAGAACCCGGACCGGGTGGGCCGACCGCCGAAGGCGACGGGGAAACCTGTTCCATGGACAAAGCCACAGGCCGCCTGGGCCGTGGGGTCCAGCATCCCCGGCCTGTCCTTTAAAGGGCCCCACTGGCCCCGCTGCCCGACCCAAGCATAGACTAAACGGGGGTTGAGTTTTGAAAGCTGCCTATAGCCAATCCCCCACCTGTCAAACTGCCCAGGGGGGGCATTCTCGATCAACACATCAGCATGGACAACCAGCTTCTTGAAAAGCTCCCGCCCCTCAGGCTTCTCCAGGTTCAAGGTGATGGACTGTTTGTTGCGCATCTCGTGGAGGAAATGGAGCCCAACCGGCTCCCCCACCACGTTGTCCCTGATCATGTACTCTTTGCGACCGAAGGGGGTCGCCTTCCTTAAAGGGTCCCCTCCCGGCGGCTCAACCTGGATCACCTCGGCCCCGAATTCGGCCAGGAGGGACGAGCACCAGTGGCCAATAATCTGCCGGGTTGTGCAGTCCAGGACCCGGATCCTGGAGAGTTTCTCCGGCTTCTTAAAGTTCTCCCGCTGGTGGAGGTTCGCCTCCAGCCAGTTGGGGTAATCCCGGGCCTGCTCACTTAAACCTTTGTAGACCTCGTCAGGGGTCGGGATGGGCACGGCAGGCCAGTCCAGGACAGGGATCTCCGGTTTCTTCTTTTTGGCTCCCATCTTCACGGTTTCTCACCCCACGACAGCTCCGGGCCGTCCTCATACCTTCTCCCCGGAGGATTACGGGTTAGTTAGCGGCCGCCGCGATCTCAAAGCCCAGGCGCTGGGAGACCTTCGCCGCCGCTTCCTTGACAAGGGGAACCAACTCGTCCTCAATCCGCTCGTTGGAAAACCGGGAGAGGGGTCCCGAGAGGCCGACGGCCGCCACCACCTTGTGGGAGTAATCCCGGACAGGGGCGGCCACGCACCGGACCCCCTCTTCCAGCTCCTCATCATCAATCGCGTAACCCAGCCTGGCCACCTCCTTCAGGTGCTCTTTCAGGGCCTCGAAATCGGCGATGGTCCGTTCCGTGTACTTCTTCAAGGGGTAATCCCTGAACAGTTCGTTCAACCGGTCAATAGACTCGTAGGCCAGCTGGACCTTGCCCGAGGCCGTGGCATAGGCCGGGAGCCTGCGCCCTACCCTGGGGACGATCCGGACGGTTTGGGTCGTCTCCTGCATGAGGAGGTAGATGACCTCGGGGCCGTCCAAGACGGCCAGGTAGGCCGTCTCATCGCATCGGGCAACCAGCTCTTCCAGGATAGGTTTGGCCTGCCGGCGAAGCCCCAGATGGTGCAGGAAGACGTTGGCGATCTCAAAGGTCTTGATCCCGAGCCGGTAGTTTCCAGTCTTCTTGTCCTGTTCAATGTAGCCCCTGACCTCCAAGGTGGCCAAGAGCCGGAAGACATTGTTTTTATGAAGGTTTAGGCGGGCGGCTAGCTCCGTCACCCCCAGCTCTTCCTCGTTGTAGTTGAACGCCTCCAGAATGTCCAGCGCCCGATTGACCGACTGGATGATGTACTCAGCTTTCTCCTTCCTTCTTCGACCTTCCACCTTCCCCACCTCACTAGGTCACCAGTAAAGGACCTTTTCGAAAAAAAAGTAAAAAAATGTTCTATTTTTGTCAAGCGAAAAAATGTGCCTATCCCGGTCCCTGCCCCCCTTGTTTCAGACGTTGAGCCCTGGCGAGAAGCTCCTTAGCGTGCTGGAGGGGGATCGGCTGCTCCTTGGACCCCCCCAGCATCCGGGCCAGTTCCTCCACCCGCTCCCCCTCCTGAAGCCGTTTGAGGGTCACTTCCGTCCGGTGATTGATGGAACGTTTCTCCACCCGGAAGTGAGCGTCGGCGAAGGAGGCGATCTGGGGGAGGTGGGTGATGCAAAGGACCTGACGTCCCACGGAGATGGCAAACAGCTTCCTCCCAACGGTCTCGGCCATCCCCCCGCCGACGCCGGCATCAATCTCGTCGAAGATCAAAGTTGGGATCTCGTCGGCGGAGGCTAAGACGGTCTTAAGAGCCAGCATGGTCCGGGAAAGTTCCCCACCCGAGGCAATCGTCCGGAGGGGCTTGGGCTCCTCCCCCAGGTTCGAAGAGAAGAGAAACTCCCCCTGGTCCTTTCCGGTCGGACCGAGCTCCCCCGCAAGAAGGAGGATCTGAAAGACGGCCCGGGGCATTCCAAGCCCCTTCAGCTGGGCCGTGATCTCTTGCTCCAACTTCCTTGCCGCCTCTCGTCGCTTCCACGAAAGGGCCTCTGCCCGGATGTGAAGCTCCTCCTCGACAGCTTCCACCTCTTTGGAAAGGGCCTGGATCCGCTCCTCCGACAATTCGAGAGCGGCCAGCTCCTCCTCGAGGGTCTGCCGGTATCGGAGGATCTCCTTAACCGACGCCCCGTACTTGCGCTTCAGTTTCCCGATCTCGTGAAGCCGTCCCTCGACCGCTTCCAGGCGTTCCGGATCGAACTGGAGCTTCTCCCGGTAATCCCTTAAGAAAGCGGCAGCTTCCTCCAGGTCAATCCCGGCAGCCTCTAAGGACCGGAGGGGTTCTCCGAGCCGGGGATCGATCCGTCCAGCCTCCCCGAGTTTCCCCCTGATCGAGGCCAACCGTTCCAAGACCGCCCCTTCCTCGGCATACAGGGTCTGGTAGGCCCCTTCGACGGCATGGTAGAGCTTCTCAAAGTTCACCAGGACCGACCGTTCGGCCAGAAGCTCCTCCTCCTCCCCTTCCCGGAGGCGGGCCGCATCAATCTCCTTTCGTTGATACTCTAAGATGTCCAGGCGTTGCACCTTCCCCTGCTCGTGCAGGGTCAGGTCCGTAAGCTCCTTCCTCAGCCGCTGACGCTTCTCGTAGAGCGTTTTGAAGACCTTCACCTCCTCAGCCAGGCCGGCGTACATGTCCAGAAGGTGGAGCTGCTTCCTGGGGCTTAAAAGGGAAAAGGTCTGGCCCTGGCCGTGGATATCCACGAACCGCTCACCCAACGCCTTCAAGGTCGCCGCCGAAGAGAACCGCCCGTTGATGTAGGCCTTGCTCTTTCCATCCTTCAACAGATGGCGCCTTAAGACCAGGTATTCATCAGGGGCCTGGGGGATGCCCTCATCGGCCAGGAGCTGGATGACCTCCGGGCACCGGGAGATGTCGAAGGCAGCCTCCACGACAGCTTCGTGGGCCCCCGTCCGCAACTGCTCCTCCTGCCAGCGGCCCCCGAGGACGACGTTCAACGCATCAATCAGGATTGACTTCCCCGCCCCCGTCTCGCCGGTAAGGACGTTGAATCCAGGGGCCAGTTCGAGCCGAAGCTCATCAATCACCGTAAAGTTTCGGATGTACAGCTCCGAAAGCATGGCCTATCGTTCGCCCCACTTGAGTTTCGTCCTCAAGAGTTCGAAGTAGTTCCGCTTAGGGGATCTCACGAGGGAGATGACCCGCCTGGCCCGTTGGACCTCCACGACGTCCCGATGGTGAAGGGGGAACCCTTCCTGCCCATCCAAGGTCAAGTAAACATCCTCCTTTTCCGAGGCCAGGATCACCTCGACGGTGACGTCATCAGGGATGACCAGGGGGCGATTCGCGAGCATATGGGGACAGATGGGGGTCAGGACGATGGCCTGGAGGGAGGGGTGGACAATGGGGCCGCCGGCCGACAGGGAATAAGCCGTGGAACCAGTGGGGGTGGAGATGATCAGGCCATCGCACCGGAAGGTGGCAACGTAGTCCCCCTCGATGTAGGTCTCCAGGCTGATGATCCGGGCCAAGGCCGCCTTGTTAATGACGGCATCGTTTAAGACCGTGTGCTCGGAGATCCGCTTCCCCTCCCGCCGGACCGCCGCTTGAAGGGTGAGCCGCCGGCTCACCCTGAGGTCCCCCGAAAGGGCTGAGGTCAACGTGTCGTACAGCTCGTCCAGGGCCACCTCGGTCAAGAACCCCAGGGCACCGAGGTTAACCCCCATGATCGGTACCTCCCTCGTCCCGACCAGCCTCGCCACCGACAAGAGGGTTCCATCTCCGCCCAAGACGATGAGGAGATCCGTAACGGCAATGACCTCGTCCTTCCCGACCCCTCCCTCCCCGATCAACGCCCCCGTCTCCTGGTCAAGGATCACCTCGACGCTCCGCTCGCGGAGCCAGGGGATCAGCTCCCGAAGGATCACCTCGGCCTCAGGCTTGGGCTTGGCGATGACGCCGATCCTCTTCATCGTCCCCCTGCATGGATCACCTGTCCTTTAACGGGATCGCCCCCATGGTTCCAAAGGACCAAACCCCGGAGCCAGTCACGATCCAGGCCGCCAGCATGGCGAATACAGCTCCACCCGGATCCACCGGCTAAGGTACTGGCGGTGCAAACGTGATCTGGGCATATCCAGATGGTAGGCCGAAGCCAAAGGCGGCGAGCACGACGGAGGCGAGAAGAACCTAGTCGCACCTCCGAATCTAAGGAAAGCACCTCTATGGTACTCCAACCAGCTCGGGTTGGCAAGGGAATTCGAGCATAGGCGGCCCCAGGAGGATGACAAGGGATCCCTGACGGTGAAGGCCCCTAGAGAGAAGCAGGAGCTAAACAACTCCCTGCTGGGACTAGACATCGTGGGCGATCGTTCGTGAGCCGCCTGAGGTCATGGCCGTTTCGACAAGCCCTTCTAGAGATCTCCTGCACCCCTCACGGGAGAGATGCATGAAGAACTCCCGATTCCCCTTTGGCCCTAACAGGGGCGAGGGGAAGATCCCCAAAACGTTGAGGTGAAGCACCTCCGCCACCTGGCCTACCTTCAAGAGGACAGCCCGGTGGACCGCCTGGTCCTTCACGACACCCCCCCTCACCTGCCCTTTCCCCACCTCGAACTGGGGCTTGACCAAGGCGACGATCTCACAGGGCTCGTGGAGGAGACCGACAACGACGGGAAGGACTAGGCTTAAGGAGATGAAGGACACATCAACGGTGGCGAAATCGGGGCCCTCGGGGAGGGCCTCCGGCGTCAAGGAGCGGATGTTGGTCCGCTCCAGGATCACCACCCGGGGATCACCCCGGAGCCTGGTGTGGAGTTGCCCATACCCGACATCGACCGCATAGACCTTCCTGGCCCCTTCTTGAAGGAGGCAGTCCGTAAACCCCCCGGTGGAAGCCCCCACGTCGAGGCAAACCCTCCCCGCGACCCTAATTTGAAAGGCCTCGAGGGCCCCTTTCAGTTTTAAGCCCCCACGACTGACATACGGGCACACCCCTTCCTTCAACACGATGGAAGCCTGGGGATGCACGAGGGTCCCTGCCTTCCAGGCCACCTGGCCCTCGACCAGGACCTGACCGGCCATAATGGCGGCTTGGGCCTTCTCCCGACTCTCGAAAAGACGCCGCTCAACCAGGAGTCGATCCAGCCGTTCCTTCTTCATCCTGATGGGACAGGTCACCACCCGCCTGGGGCCTACACCTCGTCGGCCCTTCCCGTGAACTCTTCGGGCACGAACGGATGTTCCTGAAGCTCCCCCGCGGCGTTTTTCATGAGGATGCTGATCCTCCTCTCCGCTTCATTCAAGCGTCTGGAGCAGAGTTTGACCATCCGGACCCCCTCCTCAAAGGCCCCTAACGCCTCCTCCAAGGGGAGGTCTCCCGTCTCCAGACGCTCAACGATGGCCTCAAGGCGCCGAAGGGCTTCTTCGAATTTGAGTTCCTCCACATCCACCCCTTTACCGGTTCCTTGGGAGCAGGGTTTAAAAGTTGAAGGTGAGGTTCCGGTCCGACCCCGGTTGCTTCTTGGAGTTTGCCACCTGGTTCCCCTGAGCGTCCCTGGTGTCCTTTACCCCGCAGATCAGCTCCCCGTGGTAAAGCCTGACGGCCACCATCTGCCCCACCTTGACCGACGACGCTTCCCTGACGACCTCCAACGATGGGAGTTTCCGGCAGATACTATAGCCCCGGGCCAGGACGGCTAAGGGGCTGAGCGATTCCAGCTTTCCGGCCGTCGCCTTCAGCTCCCCCTGCAGAATGGCCAGCCGGTGGATGACCCATGCGGAGAGCCGTTTCCACAGCTCGGTCGTTCTCTCCCGGTGGAGGTGGATCACCTCCCGGGGACTGAGGAGGTCCAGGTGACGCTTCAATCCATGAAGCCTCTCTCCCAGGGTCTCCAGCTTACGCTGGATGGTCATGGTCATCCTGGCGGAGAGGTCATCCAGCCGCTGGACCAGCTCATCCTTTCGGGAGATCACCAGCTCGGCGGCCGCTGAAGGGGTAGGGGCCCGCAGGTCAGCGACGAAGTCCGCAATGGTGAAGTCAACCTCGTGGCCGATGGCGGAGATAACCGGGATCTTGCTCTGGAAGATGGCCCGGGCCACGACCTCCTCGTTGAAGGCCCAGAGGTCCTCGATCGAACCGCCCCCTCTGGCCAGGATGATCACATCCAGCCCCCCCCGCCGATTGAGTTCCTCTAAGGCCGCGACGATCTCAGGGGCAGCCTGCTCGCCCTGAACGCTCACCGGATAGATCAGCAGATTGATGTTGGCAAAGCGACGGCTGAGGACGTTCAGGATGTCCCGGATCGCCGCCCCCGTTGGGGAGGTGATGATCCCGATCCGCTCGGGGAGCAACGGGATCGGCTTCTTGTGGGAGGGGTCGAAGAGACCCTCTTTTTCCAGCTTTTCCTTCAACTGCTGAAAGGCAAGCTGGAGGGCCCCGAGCCCTTTCGGTTCCATGGCCTCGACGTAGAACTGGTACTCCCCCCTCGTCTCATAGAGGCCGACAGAGCCGTAGACCAGGACCTGGAGGCCATCCTGGGGCATGAATTTCAGGGACCGGTTGACGTAGCGGAACATGACCGCCCGGATCTGACTCTCCGGATCCTTTAACGTAAAGTACATGTGACCCGAGCTGTGGTGCTGACGGAAGTTGGAGATCTCCCCCTCAAGCCAGATCCCGGGGAAGGCCTCCTCCAGGAGCCCTTTGATCTCAGCGGTAAGCTCGCTCACCGTATAGATTTTTGGCCTGCTTCCTTCACCCATCGAAGGGTTCTTAACATAGCCCAGCCCTTTTGTCAAACCTTTTCCCGCTGACTGCTGGCCCATGGGCAGGCCGGGGGGCGTGGGCTCAGGATGTCGCAATCCCCCCGGAACTGACCGAGGCCCCCTCTGAAAAACTATTGACTTTTCGAGGCAGAAACGGTACTTTTTTCTAGACCTTTTAGAGAATTTCAGGGGGGCGGCGATGAGCGATGTCTATTTCGATGACCGGTTTGTGCCTCTCTCGGAGGCTAAGATCAGCATCCGGACCCACGCCCTTCACTACGGGACGGGGGTCTTTGAAGGGATCCGGGCCTACTGGAATGCGGACAAGGAGCAGCTCTACATCTTCCGGATGGACGAGCACTATGAACGGATGCTGAAGAACTGTCGGGTTTTAAAGCTTAAGGTCGAGAAGAGCGTTAAGGAGCTGGGCGAGATCACCCGAGAGCTCCTCCGCCGGAACGGCCACCGGGAGGATGCTTACATCCGTCCTATCGCCTATATCAAATCCGAAGGGCTTGGGCCGAAGCTCCACGGCTACGAGACGGGCTTTGCGATCTACACGATCCCTCTTGGCGACTACATTGATGTCACCTCGGGCATCAAAGTGGGCTTCACCTCCTGGAGACGGATCAACGATAACGCCATCCCCGCCCGATGTAAGGTGACAGGGGGCTACGTGAACTCGGCCCTGGCCCGGACTGAGGCGAACGAGCAGGGGTTTGACGAGGCCATCTTTTTAACCAACGATGGTTTCATTTCGGAAGGCACCGGTGAAAACATCTTTCTGGTGCGGGGAGGCAAATTGGTCACCCCGGCCCTCTCTGAGGACATCCTCGAGGGGATCACGCGGGCAACCCTGATCGAGATCTGCCGGGAGGAGTTAGGGCTAGAGGTCATCGAGCGGCCCGTGGGCCGGACGGAGCTTTACCTCGCCGACGAGGCCTTCCTCTGCGGGACAGGGGCCCAGGTCTCCCCCATCATCGAGGTGGACCGTCGCCCCCTCGGGACGGGTACCATCGGCCCCCTCACGGCCCAGATCCAGAAACTCTACTTCGAGGTGGTGAAGGGGAACCATCCCAAGTACCTGAAGTGGTGCACCCCCGTGTATTAGGGGCATGTCGCTTTAGTCAAGAGGGGGCGCCGCTTCAACCAGTCGGTTGAAAGCTCGTAGGCATAGGCCACTTTTAAGAGGGTGGCCTCGTCAAAGATCCTCCCGACGATCTGGAGGCCGATCGGAAGGCCGGACGCGGTAAACCCGCAGGGGACGGAGATCACCGGATGCCCGGTCAGGTTGAAGGGCCGGGTCAGGCTGGTCAAGGCAATCCGGACTTCCTGCCTCGTTCCCTCAATGGCGACAAAGCCCTCCCCGATCTCTGGCGCTGGGATGGGGACAGTGGGGGTCACCAGGATGTCAACATCCTTAAAGACCGCCTCGACCTCCTTGAAGAGGAGCCTTCGAATCCTTTGGGCTTTCACATAGTGGGTCCCCAGGACAAACTGGGCCTGCCCTAACCGCTGTCTGATCTCAGGGCTGTAGTCCTGAGGCCTCGTCCTGAGGTACCGCTCATGGTAAGTGAGGGCCTCAACGGCTAAGATGACGAAGGAAACACCCAGGGCGTGCTTCATGAGAGGTAACGAGACCGGCTCCACCCTCACCCCCAATCCTTCCAGCACCCGGATGGCCCCTTGGACGGCCTCCTTCACCTCCCGATCCAAAAGATCGAAGAAATGGTTCTGGGGCACCCCTATCTTGACCCCTTTGATCTTGCCCCCAAGGGCCTTTCGATAGTCGGGAACCGGCCTCCGGCTGGCGGTTGGATCTTGCCGATCGGGTCCGGCCAGGACCTGAAGCATCAGGGCACAGTCAGCAACGCTCCTCGTCATCGGACCAACATGGTCCATCGTCCAAGCCAAGGGCAAAACCCCGTAGCGGCTGATCCGACCATAGGTCGGCTTCAAGCCCACGATCCCGCAGAGGGCCGCTGGGATCCTGATGGAACCCCCGGTATCGGACCCCACCGTGGCAAAGGCCAGGCCCGTCGCCACCGAGACCGCCGAGCCGCTGCTGGAACCGCCTGGGATCCGATCCTGGTCCCAAGGGTTTGGAGGGGTGCCATAGAACAGGTTTTCGCCGGTGGGGCCGTAGGCAAACTCATGCAGGTTCAGCTTCCCGAGGAGAACAGCCCCTGCCCTCTTCAGGCGCTTGACCACCGTCGCATCCTGGTCCGGAATCCACTCGGCTAAAACCTTTGAGCCCCCGGTCGTCCTGGTCCCTTTTGTCCAGTAGAGGTCCTTGACGGCCACCGGGACCCCGTGGAAAGGCCCCCGGTAGGTTCCCCTGACGAGAGCCCGTTCTGCCTCCTTCGCCTCCTGAAGGGCCCTGTCATGGAGGACAGTGATGTACGCCTTGAAACGAGGATTGAGTTGGTCAATCCGTTCGAGGGTCTTCCTTGTCACGTCCACAGGGGAGACCCGCTTTCTCTTGATGAGGTCAGCCAGCTCCACCACGGGTGTGAAGACCAGCTCATCTCCGATCATAGGAGCCCTCCTCGGACACCTCGAAACTCACCGCCGGCTCCGCCTCCCCCACCTCCACCTCGTTCAGCGCCATGATCAGCTCATGCCACTTCTTGACCTGGGGCCCGATGACCTCCAAATCCTCATCACTCCAAGAAATCCCTATCAGGTGCTCAGCAGCCAGCTTGAGGGCTTCCGTCGAAAGCGTTTCCATCCCCCACCTCCTCTCTTGAGAGCACGATTCCAACGTCAGCGCCTCGTCTCCCATCCCCATCCATCGTTATCAGACTTTTGCAGATCAGGCAAGCGAAAAAGTGTCCAACACCCCCTGGAGGAAACGGATGTGAGGCAAAGCGGATGTGGAAGGAACTTTTTGTGGCGATCGTCAGGGAACTGAGTAGCCTAACGGACGAGGATCTGGCCAAGGTCCTGGCGTATATCCGACGCCTGCCCCGAGAGGAGGGATCAAAAGGGGGGAGAAAAGGGGAGCGAGCTCCGTCGCTCGGGGAACTCATCAAACGCCGCCGCAAGGAATTGGGACTGACCCAGGAACAACTGGCCAACCTCTGTGGCTATGATCGCTCCACCATCGCGGGGATTGAGACGGATCGTCAAGGGGTTTCAAGGGATGGCGCCGTCCGGCTCGAGCAGGCCCTTCAGCTCCCCCCGGGAAGCGTGGCCCGTCACGGAGAGCAGCTAACCCTCCAGGGGTGGGAACCAGGGCCTGCCGGGGAGGAAGAATCCTCCTAGGTCACTTTGGGTTTCTCGCTTCCCCAAGGGCTGCCTCTTTCCGGCCCTGCTCGACCGCCACGATAGCCCCCCGCTTGCTGAAGGCGACCGCAATGCTTAAGGCGATCAGGCAGACAACCACGATGATGACCCGGGCCAGAAGGGAAAGCTCCCGAATGGCAAAAGGCGCGGTCAAGATCCCTACCAGGTTCATCACCTTGATCATGGGGTTCAAGGCCGGACCCGCCGTGTCCTTGTAGGGATCGCCCACCGTGTCCCCGATGACCGCCGCTTTGTGGAACTCTGTCCCCTTGCCACCGAAGAGGCCGTCCTCGATCTTCTTCTTGGCGTTGTCCCAGGTAGCCCCCGTGTTGGCCATGTAGACGGCCAGCAGTTGGCCGGTCACGATGGCCCCGCCCAGGTACCCACCTAAGGCCCCGACCCCCAGGCCGAAGGCGACGGCGATGGGCGTGAAGATGGCCAGAATCCCCGGACCAATCAGCTCCTTCTGGGCGGCGGCCGTCACGATGGCCACGCACCGGCCATAGTCCGGCTTCTCCCTCCAATCCATGATCCCTGGCTTCTCTTTGAACTGCCGTCTCACCTCCTCCACGACGAGGAAGGCGCCACGGCCGACGGCCTTAATGGCGAAGGCCGAAAAGAGAAACGGGACAGCCGCACCGATCAAGAGACCCACAAAGACCGAGGGGATGTTGATCTGGATGCCCACCTCGAAGAGCCTCGCCTCGTCAATGAAGGAGCGGAACAGGGAGATAGCCGCGATGACGGCCGTCGCGATGGCCAACCCCTTCGTCAAAGCTTTGGTCGTGTTGCCGATGGCGTCCATCCAGGCCAGGGTCCGACTCGCCCGGGTCTCCCCGGTGATGCCGGACATCTCAAAGATCCCGTGGGCGTTGTCCGTGATCGGACCATAGGTATCCATCGCCAGGATGTAGCCAGTAGTGGTCAGGAGCCCTAACCCCGCCAGCGCGATGCCGTAAGCGGCCAGGGCAAAGCTCTCCCGAAAGAGCAGGAGCGAAGCAACGATGGTCCCACCGATGGTGACGATGGCCCAGACGGTGGACTCCATCCCCTCCGCCATCCCGGACAAGATCACCGTCGCGGGGCCGGTCTTCGTCGCGTAGGCCGTTTCCGTCACCGGCATCTTATCAGGATGCGTGAAGTAGTTGGTCAGCCATAACGTCACCAGGGCCAGCACGATCCCCAGCGTTGTTGCCAAGGAGAAGCGCCAGTCAGGCCGCTTCGTGATGGGATCAATGAGGTAGAAATAGTTCACGAGGCCAAAGCCCACGATGGAGGCGACGGCCGAGGCTAGATAGCCGATGTTGATCGGACGCATGGGATCCCGTATCTCCTCCCCTTCCCCCACCCTCACACTCCAGACCCCGATGATGGAGGAGAAGACTCCGATAGCCCGGAGGATCAGGGGGAAGATAACAAGCTGCAGGGCGTAGGCCGAGGCCAAGGCTCCATATTTCGTCGTAAAAGGCTTATCCAGGAGGACGGCTGCCCCCAGGATGATGGCCGCCACCAGCGTCACCTCATAGGACTCGAAGACATCGGCGGCCATCCCGGCACAATCCCCCACATTATCCCCCACATTGTCGGCGATCGTGGCTGCATTCCGGGGATCGTCTTCGGGAATCCCCGCCTCCACCTTGCCCACCAGATCCGCCCCCACATCGGCCGCCTTTGTATAGATCCCTCCTCCCACGCGCATGAAGAGGGCGGCCAAAGAGCCTCCAAAACCAAAGCCTACCAGGACCTTCATGGCGTGCTCTCTAAACAGCAGGAAGATGATCGTGGCCCCTAAGAGGCCGAAGCCAACGGTGAACATCCCCGAGACAGCCCCTGCCCGGAAGGCCAGCTCCATGGCTTTCTTGAAGCTCTGGAGGGCCGCAGCGGCGCTTCTCACGTTCCCCTTAACCGCCAACCACATCCCCACATAGCCCGCCCCGTACGAGGCCATCACCCCCATGAGGAAGGCAAGGGCAATGCCCAAGGGAACGGTCCTCAAAGTAGGGTTTGGATCGCCAGCATAGATAGGCTGGTAGACAAAGTAGAGGCCTATGGTGATGAGGACCACGAACCAGATCATGGTCTTGAACTGGCGTCCAAGGTACGCCATGGCCCCTTCCTCGATGGCCCGGGCCACCTCTTGCATCTTGGGAGTCCCCGGATCATGGGCCATGACCTTTCTCACCAGGTAATAGCCATAGCCAAGGGCGAGGAAGGCAGAGGCCAGGACGAACCAGAGGATGATCCATTCAAATCGTCCCAAACTCGGTAACGTGATGGTCGCTTCGCTCATGATGCTCCCCTCGGCCGGTACGAGATGTGAAAAGCTGGATGGCCAATCTCCCCGATTTCTCTAACTCCCTGACTCAACTACCAGAGCTTGGAAGGGATATTTCCTTTCCCCTTCAAGAGCATATCAACGAGGATCTCGTTGAAGTAGTTTGTCTCCGACAACACCAAGGGATCCACGTTCCTCTCATAGTACTCCCGTCCTTTCTGGATTTCCTCCCCCAGCAGCTCAAAGAGGGTATCGTTCCTGATCCCTTCCATGATCTTCTGCTGGTTATACAGAATGAGGTCGGAGACAATCAGCCTCGCCAGCCGTTTCGCCCTCTCATGGGGATCCTGAAGATCTCTCATCGTTAGCGCTTAACGATCAGAAAAGCTGATGGCTGATGGCTGACGGCTAAGGGCTAGTATTGCTGGAAGAGGGGGAGCTGGGCCTCCTCCTCGAAGGGGAACTCCACCGGGTAGCGACCGGTGAAGCAGGCAAGGCAGAAGCCCCCCTCCTTCCCGACCGCCCGAAGCATCCCTTCAAGGCTCAGGTATCCCAGGCTATCAGCCCGGATGTAACGACGGATCTCCTCGATACTGTGGCTCGAGGCGATCAGCTCTTTCCGCGTCGGGGTGTCAATCCCGTAATAGCAAGGGGAAACGGTGGGGGGGGAACTGATCCGGACATGCACCTCCCGGGCCCCAGCCCCCCGAACCATTGAGACGATCTTCCGGCTCGTCGTCCCCCGGACGATGGAGTCATCCACGATCACCACCCGTTTCCCTTCCAGTACCTCCCGGACGGCGTTCAGCTTCACCTTGACGCCGAAGTGCCGGATGGATTGTTTCGGCTCGATGAAGGTCCTCCCCACGTAATGGTTCCTGATCAACCCGTGCTCGAAGGGGAGCCCTGACTCTTGGGAAAAGCCGAGGGCTGCATAGATCCCCGAGTCAGGAACGGGGATAACGAGGTCGGCATCGGCCGGTTGCTCCCTGGCAAGCTGCCTCCCCAGGGCCTTCCGGACAGAAGCCACCTGCTGGCCATAGAGGAGGCTGTCAGGTCTGGCAAAGTAGATATGCTCAAAGATGCACTGGGTCTTCGGGGCGGGGAGCAGCGGGTAATAGGTGTGGATCCCATGGCGATCAATGTGGAGGAACTCTCCTGGTTCCAGGTCCCGGACAAACTCCGCCTCAATCAGATCAAAGGCACAGGACTCCGAGGCCAGGATCCAGGCATCTTTCAGCCTCCCCAACGAGAGGGGACGGAACCCGTGGGGGTCCCTGATCCCGAGAAGTTCCTTTTCGTTCATGATAACGAGGGAATAGGCGCCCCGGATCTGGGCCAGGGCCTCGGCGGCTCCTTCCCAGAGCCTCCCACTTTTCGACCGAGCGATCAGGTGGACGATGACCTCGCTATCCGTGGTGGAGCTAAAGATTGACCCCTGCGCCTCCAACTCCCGTCTGATCCGCTGGGCATTAACCAGGTTGCCGTTATGGGCCAAACCGATCGTGCCGTAGAGGTAGCTTGCAAGGATCGGCTGGGCATTTTTCAACTGGGACCCTCCCGCCGTCGAGTACCGGACATGGCCGATGGCGATGTCCCCCTTCAAGCGCCGGAGCCTGGCCTCGCTAAAGACATCGGCCACAAGCCCCATGGCCTTCTCCACGTGGATCCCCCTCCCATCCGAGGCGGCGATCCCGGCACTCTCCTGACCCCGATGCTGCAGGGCGTAGAGACCTAGGTAGGTCAGATTAGCCGCCTCGGGATGGCCGAAGATCCCAAAGATCCCACACTCCTCCCGGAACTTCTCCATCCCGACCCTCCCGTCTCCCTTATAAACCAAAACCCCTGCCTCGGCAAGGGTAAAATACCGGTCGTGGAAAAAACAGGGGTGCACCAGACGGGCTCACCATACAATCAAACTCAACCGGCGAGGGAAACAGAAGGGCAAAAACCCCGCCCCTTGACGGAAGCAGGGTTTGGCCGTGGGCCCCATGCCCCTGGTGCCATGCGCCTATCCTTTACAGCACCCGTTTGATTCCGTGGAGGGCCTGGCGGGTCCGGTGCTCGTTCTCGACCAAGGCAAACCGGACGTATTCATCCCCATACTGGCCGAAGCCGATTCCCGGGGAAACAGCCACCTTCGCCTTCTCCAGGAGGAACTTGGCGAACTCCAGGGAGCCCATCCGTCGGTACGACTCAGGGATCCTGGCCCAGACGAACATCGTCCCCTTGGGCTTTTCCACCGGCCAGCCGATCCGGTTCAGACCGTCGCATAGGACATCCCGGCGGGATCGGTAGATGCTCACCGTCTCCTGCACGCAATCCTGGGGGCCGTTCAAGGCGATGATGCTGGCAATCTGGATCGGCTGGAAGATCCCATAATCCAGGTAAGACTTGATCCGGGCAAGGGCGGCGATCAGGCGCCGGTTCCCGACGGCAAAGCCCACCCTCCAGCCTGGCATGTTGTAGCTCTTCGAGAGGGTGAAGAACTCCACCCCTACCTCTTTTGCCCCCTCGACCTGGAGGAGGCTTGGGGCCTGGTAGCCGTCGAAGGTCAGGTCGGCGTAGGCGAAGTCATGAACCACGAGGAGGCCATGTTCCCGGGCGAAGGAGATCACCCTTTCAAAGAACGACAGGTCCACACAGGCCGTCGTCGGGTTATGGGGAAAGCTAATGATGAGGAGCTTCGGGGGGGGCCAACAGGTCCGGAAGGCGCCTAAGAGGTTCTCCAAAAAATCCTCCTCATGGTTTAAACGAACACTCCTCACATCGCCCCCGGCGATGACGATGGAATAGGTGTGGATAGGGTAGGTGGGGTTCGGGACCAGGGCCACATCCCCCGGTTCGACGATGGCCAAGGCGAGGTGCGAGAGCCCCTCCTTTGCCCCGATGGTCACGATGGCCTCTGTTTCAGGATCCACCTCGATCCCGTAGCGGCGTCGGTACCAGTCGGTGATGGCCGAGCGAAGCTTCGCGATCCCGCGGGAAGCCGAGTATCGGTGGTTTCTGGGATTGGTGGCCGCCTCACACAGCTTGCTGACAATGTGCGGGGGGGTCGGGAGATCCGGGTTCCCCATACCGAAGTCAATGATATCCTCCCCCCTTGCCCTCGCCTGGACCTTCAGCTCGTTCACAATGTTAAAGACATAGGGCGGGAGCCTCCTGATCCGATGGAACTCCTCCATCTTCCCTCCCATTACCGCATCACCGTTTCGGCTAGAGATTCGGCTCCAAGGGTTCTGCCCCTTCGGGCGCCGTCTCCTCCTTCCTGGCACCCAAAGAGGTCTCGGGCCGATCCTGTTCCGGGATGGCAATCTTCGTGTCCCGGTACCACCGGAGGCCTGTCCCGGCCGGAATCAGGCGGCCCATGATCACGTTCTCCTTAAGACCCCGGAGTTCATCCTGGGCCCCGGTGATGGCCGCCTCGGTCAGGACCTTGGTCGTCTCCTGAAACGAGGCCGCCGAGATGAAGCTATCCGTGGAGAGGGCGGCCTTGGTGATCCCCAGAAGGACCGGCTTGGCGGTGGCGGGCCGACCACCAGCGGCCATCACCCGCCGGTTCTCCTCCTGGAAGCTCAACTTGTCCACGACCTCCCCCACCAGGAAGTTCGTGTCCCCAACCGTCTCGATCCTCACCCTTCGGAGCATCTGGCGGACGATGACCTCGATGTGCTTGTCATTGATCTGGACCCCCTGGAGCCGGTAGACCTCCTGGATCTCGTTCACCAGGTACCGCTGGAGCTCCTGCTCCCCCAGGACGTCCAGGATGTCATGGGGGTTGATGGGCCCATCCATCAAGGGTTCCCCGGCCCGGATCTCATCCCCGTCGGCGACGCTAATGTGCTTGCCCCTGGGGATCAGGTACTCCCGGGACTCCCCGTTATCGGCCCGGATGATGATCTTCCGCATCCCCTTAACCGTCCCGGCGAGTTCAACCCGACCGTCGATCTCGGAGATGATCGCGGCATCCTTGGGGCGTCGGGCCTCAAAGAGTTCGGCCACCCGCGGCAGACCCCCGGTGATGTCCTTCGTCTTCATGGTCTCCCGGGGGATCTTGGCGATGATGTCCCCGGCCGAAACCGACTGGCCCTCGGTCACCATCAGGTGGGCCCCTACGGGGAGAAGGGAGCGGAAGACGGTGTTTCCGTGATCATCCTTGATGGAGATCCTGGGCTGAAGCTCTTCCCGGCCGTGCTCCACGATGACCTTCTGGGCCAACCCGGTGACCTCATCCACCTCCTCCCGCATGGTCACGCCCTCGATGATGTCCCGGAAATGGACCTTTCCTCCCACCTCGGCCAGGATGGCCGTCGTGAAGGGATCCCACTCGGCCAGGATCTGGCCGGCCGTGATCGGGGTGCCATCGTCAACCTTGAGGTGGGCGCCATAGACAACGGGGTAGAACTCCTTCCGACGCCCCTTCTCGTCCACGATGGCAATCGCCCCATTCCGGTTCATGACGACCAGATCTCCTTGGGCCGTGTGGACCGTTCGGAGGTTTTGGAACCTGACAATGCCGGAGCCCTTCGCCTCCAAGGTACTCTGCTCCGCCACCCGGGAGGCGGTCCCACCGATGTGGAAGGTCCGCATGGTGAGCTGGGTCCCCGGCTCGCCGATGGACTGGGCAGCAAGGACCCCAACGGCCTCCCCCACTTCCACCATCCGACCGGTAGCCAGGTTTCGACCGTAGCATTTGGCGCAGACGCCCCGCCTTGCCTCGCAGGTCAAGACCGACCGGATCTTGACCCGGTCAATGCCGGCGTTCTCGATCCTGGCCGCTAACGGCTCGACAATCTCCTCGCCCCCTTGGGCGAGGACCTCACCGGTAAAGGGGTCGAGGACATCATCCAGGGCGACCCTTCCAAGGATCCTGTCTCTCAAGGGCTGGATGATCTCACCCCCTTCGATCAGAGGGCCCACCCAGATCCCGTTCGGCGTCCCACAGTCCACCTCGGTCACGATGACATCCTGGGCCACATCCACCAGCCTCCGGGTCAAGTAGCCCGAGTCAGCCGTCTTCAGGGCTGTGTCGGCCAGCCCCTTTCTGGCCCCGTGGGTGGAGGTGAAGTACTCCAGCACGGTAAGCCCTTCCCGGAAGTTAGAGGTAATAGGCGTCTCGATGATCTCGCCGGACGGCTTGGCCATCAGGCCCCGCATCCCGGCGAGCTGACGGATCTGCTGCCTCGATCCCCGGGCCCCTGAGTCGGCCATCATGAAGATCGGGTTAAACTCCCCTTCCTTCATGGCCTCCAACTCCCGAAAGAGCTCATCGGAGACCTTCTCGGCGACGTGGGTCCAGATGTCAATGATCTTGTTGTACCGCTCGCCCTTGGTGATGAGCCCCTCGCGGTACTCCTCCTCGATCTTCTTCACCTCATGGAAGGCCTCCTCGACCAGTCGCCCCTTGGCCGAGGGGATGTGCATGTCGTCAATCCCGATGGAGATCCCCGCCCAGGTCGCGTAGCGGAAGCCGAGGTCCTTCATGTTATCCAGGAGCTTGACCGTTTCCGTGTTCCCCAGGATGTAGTAGCACTGGGAGATCAGGCGGGTCAGCTCCCTCTTGTTCATCTCCTGATTCACGAACTGAAGCGCTGGGGGGAGGATCTCGTTGAAAAGCACCCGGCCCACGGTGGTCTCAATGATCTCCCCATCCCAGCGGAGCTTGATCCTCGCCTGCAGCCCGACCTCCTCGGCGTCGTAGGCAGCCCTGACCTCATCCATGGTGGCGAAGATCTTCCCCTCCCCCTTCTCACCAGCCCGGGCCTTGGTCAAATAGTAGAGGCCCAAGACGATGTCCTGGCTGGGGGCGGCCAAGGGGGTCCCATTCGCCGGGGAAAGGATATTGTAAGGAGCCCACATTAACAGCCGGGCCTCCAGCTGGGACTCCAAGGAGAGGGGGACATGGACGGCCATCTGGTCACCGTCGAAGTCGGCGTTAAAGGCCGCGCAGACCAGCGGGTGGATCTTGATGGCCTCCCCCTCAACCAGGACCGGCTCAAAGGCCTGGATCCCTAAGCGATGGAGGGTCGGGGCCCGGTTCAGGAGGACAGGATGCTCCTTGATGACCTCCTCCAGGGCATCCCACACCTCGGGCCGTCCCTTCTCCACCATCTTCTTGGCACTCTTGATGGTGGTGATGTGACTGCTGTCCTGGAGGAGTTTCCTGAAGATAAAGGGCTTGAAGAGTTCCAGGGCCATTTTCTTCGGGAGGCCGCACTGGTGCAGCTTCAGCTCAGGACCCACCACGATGACGGAACGGCCTGAGTAGTCAACCCGCTTCCCCAGCAGGTTCTGGCGGAATCGCCCCTGCTTCCCCTTGAGCATGTCGGAGAGGGACTTCAGGGGCCTCCCGCTTGGACCTTTGATGGCCCGTCCCCGTCTCCCGTTGTCGAAGAGGGCGTCCACGGCCTCCTGGAGCATCCGCTTTTCGTTCCGGATGATGATATCAGGGGCCTTCAGCTCCATGAGGCGCTTCAGGCGGTTGTTCCGGTTGATGACCCGCCGGTAGAGGTCGTTCAAGTCCGATGTGGCGAAGCGCCCGCCATCCAACGGCACCAAGGGCCGGAGTTCCGGTGGAAGGACCGGGATGACCTCCAGAACCATCCACTCGGGCCGGTTGCCCGAATTCAGGAAGGCCTCAACAACCCTTAGGCGCTTGACGATCCTCCGCCGGTTTTGCTGGGAGGTCTCCCGGAGCATCTGCTCCCGGAGCTCATCGGCCAAGGCCTTCACGTCCACCCGTTTAAGAAGCTCCCGGATGGCCTCCGCCCCCATCCCGGCCTTGAAGGCCCCCTCCCCGTACTCCTCGCGGAGTTTCCGGTACCGCTCCTCCGTCAACAGCTCCTTGACCTGGAGGCCGGGGACCTTACCCGGATCAATGACCACGTACTCCTCGAAGTAGAGGACCTTTTCCAGGTCCCGGAGAGACATGTCCAAGAGGTAGCCGATCCGGGACGGGATGGACTTGAAGAACCAGATGTGGACGACGCAGGCAGCCAGCTCGATATGGCCTAGCCTCTGGCGCCGCACCTTGCTCCGGATCACCTCGACGCCACACTTGTCACAGACGACGCCCCGGTGCTTGATCCCCTTGAACTTGCCGCAGAGGCACTCCCAGTCTTTGACCGGCCCGAAGATCTTGGCGCAGAACAGGCCGTCCCGCTCGGGCTTGAAGGTCCGGTAGTTGATGGTCTCCGGCTTCTTCACCTCGCCGTGGGACCAACTGCGGATCTTCTCCGGCGAGGCCAGACCGATCCGGACAGCCTTGAACCCCGTGGGATCTACAGGCTTCTCATCGAAGAACCCAAAGAAGCGCTCCACCGTTTACCCCCTGTGGCGTTTCTGCACCACACGGCTCGTGGCACCCAGGCCGTGGTTCCCAACCACGGATCAAGAGCCACCAGCCCCATGCTACTCCTTGATCAGCTCCACGTCCAGGCAGAGGCTCTGGATCTCCTTCACCAACACGTTGAAGGATTCTGGGAGCCCCGGCTCCAGAGCGCATTCTCCCTTGACGATGGACTCGTACATCTTCGTGCGACCGACGACATCATCGGACTTGACCGTGAGCATCTCCTGCAAGGTATGGGCCGCCCCATAGGCCTCCAAGGCCCAGACCTCCATCTCCCCGAACCGCTGGCCGCCAAACTGGGCCTTCCCCCCCAGGGGCTGTTGGGTGACCAGGGAGTAGGGGCCGATGGAGCGGGCATGGATCTTGTCCTCGACCAGATGTGCCAGCTTCATCAGATAGATGTAGCCGACACAGACCTCCTGGTGGAAGGGCTTCCCCGTCCGGCCATCGTAGAGGATCGTCTTCCCGGTCACGGGGAGGCCAGCCTTCTTAAGGAGGGCCTTGATCTCCTCCTCGCTGGCCCCGTCGAAGACGGGGGAGGCGACCTTCATCCCGAGGGCCTTGGCGGCCCAACCCAGGTGGGTCTCGAGGATCTGCCCCACGTTCATCCGGGAGGGGACCCCCAGGGGGTTCAGGACCACGTCCACAGGAGTGCCGTCGGGGAGGTAGGGCATGTCCTCCTCAGGGAGGATCTTGGCGATGACTCCTTTGTTTCCATGGCGTCCGGCCATCTTGTCACCGACGGCGAGCTTCCGTTTCATGGCCACGTAAACCTTCACCACCTTCAGGACCCCAGGCGGCAGCTCGTCTCCCTTCCTCAAACGGGCCTTCCGCTCCTCTAAGAGGGTCTGGAGGACATGGATCTGGTTTTCCGAGGACTCGACGATCTGCCTGGCCTTGTCCGCCGTGTCCTCATCCAGGGCCTCGGCGATCTGGAGGAGGTCCTCATGGGAGAGCTTCTCCAAGAGTTCGGCGGTGAGCTTCGCCCGTTTCTGGACAAGGACCTTCCTGGTCCGCCGGCTCCTCACTTCCTTTCCACAGATCCGACCCTCCAGCAGGGACCTAAGCCGCTTGTCCCGCTCCTCGACCAGGATCGAGATCTCGTCCTCAAAGTCTTTTGTGAGCTTGGCGATCTCCTCGTCCTCGATGGACTTAGCCCGCTCGTCCTTCTCAACCCCTTTTCGGGAGAAGATCTTGACGTCCACAACAGTCCCGCTGATCCCCGGGGGGACGTAGAGGGAGGCATCCCGGACATCCTCAGCCTTCTCGCCGAAGATGGCGCGAAGGAGCCGCTCCTCAGGGGTGAGGACCGTCTCCCCCTTGGGCGTCACCTTGCCCACCAGGATATCGCCCGGCTTCACCTCAGCCCCAATCCGGATGACCCCGCTCTCGTCCAGGTCCTTCAGGGCATCCTCGCTGACGTTCAGGATATCCCTGGTAATCTCCTCCTTGCCGAGCTTGGTGTCCCGGGCCTCGATCTCGAATTCCTCGATGTGGATCGAAGTGTACCGGTCATCCTTGACGAGCCGCTCACTGACGAGGATCGCATCCTCGAAGTTGTAGCCCCCGAAAGGCATGAAGGCCACGAGGACGTTCTGACCCAGGGCCAGTTCTCCCCCCGCCGTGGCCGGTCCATCGGCAATCACCTCCCCCTTCTCCACCCGCTGGCCCTTCCGGACGATGGGCTTCTGGTTGATGCAGGTATTCTGGTTCGATTTTTTGAACTTCAGCAGGTTGTAGATGTCCACGCCGGAGTCGCCGTTCTTCCCATCAACCCGGATGATGATCCGGTCCGCCGAGACGGCCTCCACGACCCCAGAGCGACGGGCCACGACCACGGCCCCCGAATCCTTGGCGGCCACATACTCCATCCCCGTCCCGACCAGAGGGGGCTCCGGCCTGATCAGGGGGACGGCCTGCCGCTGCATATTCGCCCCCATCAGGGCCCGGTTGGCATCATCATGCTCCAGGAAGGGGATCAAGGAGGTTGAGACCCCCACGAGCTGCTTCGGGGAGACGTCCATGAACTGGACCTCGTTAGGGGAAACGACAATGGGGTTCCCCCCCTTTCTCGCCCGGATCCGATCGCTGGTCAGCCTCCCCCGAGCGTCCACAGGGGCATTGGCCTGGGCGATGACGTACTTCTCCTCCTCGTCAGCGGTCAGGTACTCGATCTCATCGGTCACCCGACCATCGATCACCTTCCGATAGGGGGTCTCGATGAAGCCAAAGTCATTCACCCGAGCGTAGGTGGAGAGGGACGAGATCAGGCCCACGTTCGGACCTTCAGGGGTTTCGATGGGACACATCCGGCCGTAGTGGGTCGGATGGACATCCCGAACCTCGAAGCCGGCCCGCTCCCTGGAGAGGCCCCCGGGTCCCAGGGCGCTCACCCGCCGCTTGTGGGTGAGCTCCGCCAAGGGGTTCGTCTGGTCCATGAACTGGGAGAGCTGGGAGGAGCCGAAGAACTCCTTGAGGGCGGCGGTCACCGGTTTGGCATTCACCAGGTCGTGGGGCATCAGGGTCTCCACCTCCTGGGTACTCATGCGCTCCCTGACCGCCCGCTCCATCCGGGCGAGCCCGATCCGGAACTGCTCCTCCAGAAGTTCCCCGGCCGAGCGAACCCTTCGGTTCCCCAGATGATCGATGTCGTCAACGGAGCCCTCACCCCGGCGCAGCTTCAGAAGATACCGGATGGTCTCCACGATGTCCTCCCGACGGAGGGTTCGAACATCGAGGGGCACATCCATCTGGAGCTTTTGATTCATCTTCAACCGCCCCACCTTGGAGAGGTCATAGCGCCGGGGGTTGAAGAACATGGCATCGAGGAGGGCATGGCAACTCTCAATGGTCGGTGGGTCCCCCGGGCGCATCCGCCGGTAGATCTCCACCAGGGCATCCTCCACCCCATGCGTGGAATCCTTCAAGAGCGTTTCCCGGATCTCGAAGACTTCCCTGGTATCTTGGGCGGAGAGGATGTCAAACTGGGAGACCCCACGCTGGATGAAAGCCTCCAGCCGATCCGCATCGAGGGCCTCAGCACACTCGGCCAGGATCTCCCCTGTCCCCCTGTCAATCACGTCTTTTGCCAGGATCCGCCCGTAGAGGTCCTCTCGCAACACCGGCACCTCTTTGAGCTTCAGGGCCTGGAGTCGCTTCAAGACCCCCCTGGTGAGCTTCTTCCCAGCATGGATGATGACCTCCTTTGAGGCCGGATCCTGGATGTCGCGGCTCACCCGAAAGCTCATGAGGCCGGGGGCGCTGGTATCAATGAGGATCTCGCCCTCCCGCACATGGACCGTGTCCCGGCTGTAAAAGAGGGAAAGGATCTCTTCATTCGTCCCGTACCCGATGGCCCGGAGGAGGACCGTGACCAAGAACTTGCGGCGCCTATCAATCCGCACATAGAGGATGTCATTCGAGTCGAACTCGAACTCGAGCCAGGAGCCGCGGTACGGGATAAGGCGAGCGCTGTAGAGCACCTTCCCGCTATGGTGGGTCTTCCCCTTGTCCGAATCGAAGAAGACCCCGGGCGAACGGTGGAGTTGGCTCACCACAACCCGCTCGGTCCCGTTGATGATGAACGTTCCCTGCTCGGTCATCAGCGGGATCTCCCCGAGATACACCTCCTGCTCCTTGATGTCCCGGATACTTTTCGAACCGGTCGTCTGCTTGTCCCAGACGACAAGACGGAGGGTGACCTTCAGGGGCACGGAGTAGGTCATCCCCTTTTCCCGGCATTCCTCCGGGGTGTATTTGGGCTCACCGAACCCGTACTTCACAAACTGAAGCTCGGCCGATCCTTCGTAGTCCGTAATGGGGAAAATACTGGTGAAGACCCCTTGAAGACCAATCTCCTCCCGCCGCTCCGGGGGGACGTCCTTCTGGAGGAACTGCTCGAAGGAGCGGCGCTGGACCTCGATCAGATTGGGGATGGAGATAACCTCCTTGATCTTGGCAAAACTATACCGCTCAGGGGTAATCTCACCCCTCTTCGCGATAGCCATTCCTTGCCTCACCCTTTCCCTCTCCTATTTCAGCTCGACGGTCGCCCCAGCGGCCTCCAGCTTCGTCTTGATCTCTTCAGCCTCTGCCTTGGAGATCCCCTCCTTGATGGGCTTTGGCGCGGCTTCAACCAGGTCCTTGGCCTCCTTCAGACCTAGGTTGGTAATGGCCCGGACCTCTTTAATGATCTGGATCTTCTTCTCAGCCGGGACACCGGCCAGGATAACGGTAAACTCCGTTTTCTCCTCGGCCGCTGTCGGAGCTGCTGCCCCAGCTCCCATCCCGGTCGCGGGCCCAACCGGCATGACCGCTGCGGAGATGCCATACTTTTCCTCGATCCCCTTGACCAGCCGGTTCAGATCAAAAACCGTCCAGGAATCGATGGACTCCAACACATCGTCAACCGTAACCTTTGCCATTCTGGCCTCCTCAAGCGAAAGAACTACGATCCGGATGTCTCTATTAGGAAACCCCTTCCCTCTGCTGTCGTACCTGCTCGAGGGCCACAACGAACCTCTGCAGGGGACCCCTCAAAACGTTGACCAACCCGAGCAAAGGGGCCTGAAACGCCCCCACCACCCGGGCCAGCAGCACATCCCTAGGAGGGAGCTCCGAAAGGGCCAGGATACCGGCCTGGTCCATGATCCGCCCCTCGACATAGCCCGCTTTGATCTGCAGGGCAGGTTTAGCCCTCGCGAACTCTGCCAGGATCTTCGCCGCGGGCAGAGGGTCAGCGTAACATAACGCCATGGCCGTGGGACCATCCAGATACCGGTTCAGATCCTTAAGGGTGGTATCCTGGGCGGCCAACCGTACCAGGCTATTCTTCACCACCCTGTACTCGACAGCGTTCTTCCTAAGGAGGTTCCGGAGCTCGGAGATGTCCGCAACCGTCAGCCCCCGGAAACCTGTCAAGATGGCACTCCTAGCCCTTCCCAGCTTCTCCTTCAGTTCGAGAACGGCTGTCTCCTTTTCGGCGCGTTTCATAAACCCTCCTACCCCGGGAGGTCCATCACAGGTTTTAGGCTTTTAGGAATAGGGCCTCAGGGGAGAAAGGTCTCCTCCCCAAGACTTAGGGCCTAACACCTGTTGGCTAGGCTGCTCTTAACAAGAGCTGGACGGCATTGGGATCAACCTTTACCCCAGGTCCCATCGTGGATGCAATGGTAATCCCCTTGAGGTACCGTCCTTTACTCGTGGCTGGCTTAGCCCTCAGGACGGCATCGAGGAGCATGGTGGCATTCTCTACAAGCTGTTCCTTAGAGAATGAGACCTTGCCAAAGGGGGCGTGGACGATCCCCCCTTTATCCACCCGGAACTCGATCTTCCCTCCTTTGAAATCCCTTACAGCCCTCCCAACGTCAAACGTGACCGTGCCGGCCTTGGGGTTAGGCATCAGGCCCCTTGGACCCAGGATTTTCCCCAATCTTCCCACCTGCCCCATGACATCGGGGGTGGCGATGGCTTTGTCGAAATCGAGCCATCCCTGCTGGATCCGCTCAATATACTCCTCCAAGCCCACGTAATCGGCCCCCGCCTCCTTCGCCTCCTTTTCCTTCTCCCCCTTGGCGAAGACCAAGACCCGAACCGGCTTCCCTGTCCCATGGGGAAGCACCACCGTCCCTCGCACCATCTGATCGGCCTTCTTAGGATCCACCCCCAGTCGGATAGCCATCTCCACGGTTTCGTCAAACTTGGCAGAGGCCGTCTGCTTCACCAACTCGACGGCGGTGGGGAGATCCACCACCCCGTGCGAGCCAATGGCTTTAGCAAGGGTCTCCGCAATCTTTCGGTAACGCTTTCCTGGTTTTGCCATCGCTCCTCTCCAAGTGGTCAGTGGCCAGTCCAACTTATCACTCGTCACTGATCAATGGATCACCGAATCCTCATGGGATGATTTCGATCCCCATGCTCCGTGCTGTCCCCTCGATGATCCTCACCGCCCCTTCGAAATCTTTGGCGTTCAGGTCAGGCATCTTCGTCCTCGCAATCTCCTCGACCTGCTTCCGGGTGACCTTCCCAGCCTTTGTCCGATTCGGCTCCTTGGAAGCCACCGCGATCCCGGCTGCCTGCTTTAACAGGACGGAGGCGGGTGGGGTCTTGGTGACGAAGCTGAAGGAGCGGTCGGCATAGATGGTGATGACCACCGGGATGATCAAACCCTCCTGGGCCGCCGTCTGCGCGTTAAAAGTCTTGCAGAACTCCATGATGTTGATCCCATGTTGACCCAAGGCAGGGCCCACCGGGGGGGATGGGGTTGCCTTTCCCGCCGGCACCTGCAGCTTGACAACCGCAGTAACCTTTTTTGCCATCGCGCCTCCAACAAATTCCGTCAGGGTTCGGCGATAACCCAGGCCTTTACCATGTCGGCCATTAACGGTGCTTGGGGTCTAGGCCCTTTCGACTTGCAGGAACTCCAGATCAACCGGGGTAGGTCGCCCAAAGATGCTCACCATCACCTTCAGACGTCCCTTATCCGGCTTCACCTCCTCCACCACCCCGGTGAAGTTGGTGAAGGGACCATCAATAATGCGGACGGTCTCGCCCTTGACAAAAAGGACCTTGTGTCTTGGCCTCTCCGCCCCGACCTCCATTTCCTGAACGATCCGTTTGACCTCCTCATCAGGGATAGGGGTTGGACGGGTGCCAGGCCCCACGAACCCGGTAACCTTTGCGGTACTCCGGATAAGGTACCACAGGTCATCGGACATCTCCATCCTGATAAGGATGTAGCCTGGAAAGAACTTTCGCTGGGAAGTCTTCCGTTTGCCCTTTTTCAGCTCCACCACTTCTTCAGTGGGGATAAGGATCCGGGAAACCTTGTCCTGAAAGCCTGCGGCAGCCACCCGCTGCTCGATACTGGCCTTCACCTTGGCCTCGAAGCCAGAGTAGGTGTGGATGACGTACCAGCGGTGGTTCGGCCGCTCCTCGAAAAGCGATCCCTCGCCTCCCTCGGCAGGCGCGGTTTGTTCCACTAAGGGTTTCTCTACGCGTTCCATGACTGACTAGCGGATAATGTAGCTTAACAGCTTCTGAAGGGTCACATCAATAAGCCCTAGGAAGAATGACACAACAAAGACAGCAACGATGACAACCACCGTCGAGCCAATGACCTCCTTCTTTTGGGGCCAGGTTACCTTTTTGACCTCCTGCCGGACCTCCTTCAAGAAACGGGCCGTGCGGTCAAGGTATTCTCGCACCTTCTCCAAGATCCCCCTCCTTCCCAAAACTTTGGCAGGCCTGGAGGGACTCGAACCCCCAACCCCCGGTTTTGGAGACCGGTGCTCTGACCATTGAGCTACAGGCCTATCACCCAACACCCAACATTGCGCATGGGTCTTACTTGGTTTCTCGATGGATGGTGTGCTTCCGGCACCATCGACAATATTTTCGGCGCTCGAGGCGATCGGGGGTGTTACGCTTGTTCTTCGTGGTGGAGTAGTTCCGTCGTTTACATTCGCTACAAGCCAAGGTGATGATCTCGCGCATCTTCGCCTCGCTGAATCATGTCTAGACACCGACCCTACGCCAAGATCTCCGTCACCACCCCCGCCCCGACGGTCCTGCCCCCCTC
>CAZHST010000023.1:0-52720 GCA_964535215.1 uncultured bacterium | reverse complement strand
ACCAGCGCGCATCCGCTGGAGGATGCCCCCGCATTCATTCGGGGGAGGACGTCACCGTGACGCGGCCTATCCGCCTGCCATGAGGCCGGGATTTTAAGGAGGGGAGGATGAAGGCAGCAGTCCTCTATGCACCGAAGACACGATTCATGGTCGAGGAGGTGGAGGTCCAGGAGCCGAAGCGGGGTGAGGTCATGGTCCGGATGGTGGCGGGTGGGGTCTGCCACAGCGACCTCCATGTGGTCAAGGGGGACCTGGAGGCGCCGCTTCCAGCGATCCTCGGCCACGAGGGGGCCGGGATTGTCGAGATGGTCGGCGAGGGGGTGACCAGCGTCAGGAAGGGGGATCACGTCATCCCCCTGTGGCGCCTCTCCTGTGGCCAGTGCGAGTGGTGTCTGGGGGGGCGACCGGCCCTCTGCGATGCGGCGCTCCAGATCCGGAACACGGGCCGCCTGCTGGATGGGACCAGCCGTTTTCGCAAAGGCTCGATGGAAATCAGGCACTTCGCCGGGGTCTCAACGTTTGCTCACTTGAGCGTGATGATGGAGCAGGCGGTGGTGAAGATCCGGGAGGATGTCCCCCTGGAAAAGGCAGCCTTGGTGGGCTGCAGTGTGGTTACCGGCGTCGGGGCGGTGGTGAATGCCGCCAAGGTCCGCCCCGGGTCATCCGTGGCTGTCTTCGGGACCGGCGGGGTCGGGCTGAACGTCGTCCAGGGGGCCGCCCTGGTGGGGGCGGAGAGGATCATTGCCGTTGACCTCCTGGACAGCAAACTCGAGTTGGCCCGGGAGCTGGGGGCCACCCATCTGGTCAACGCCAGCCGGACCGATCCTGTGGTGCAGGTCAAGGACCTGACCGGTGGCCAGGGGGTGGACTATGCCTTCGAAGTGGTCGGGATCCCCGAGACGATAGCTCAAGCGGTGGAGGTGCTCCGCAAACGGGGGGTGGCCGTCATCGTTGGGGTGAGCCGGAAGGATGCGACGATCCCCTTGAAGACCCTCCCGATGGTCTTCCAGGAGAAGACCGTGACCGGATCCCTCTACGGGTCGGCCAGGCCGCGGGTTGACATCCCCAAGCTCCTAGACCTTTACATGGCCGGAAAGCTCAAGCTGGACCAGCTCCTCACCCGCGCCTACCCCCTGGAGCAGATCAACGAGGCCTATGACGCCCTGGAGCGGGGTGAGACGGCCCGTAGCGTCCTGACCTTCTCCTAGGGCTCAAAGCTTATCCGTCCAAGGAGGTTTCCATGCGAATCGGTTTTTTCCTGCCCCAGCTTGGGCCCATCGCCAGCCCTGAGGCCCTCGTGAAAGCGGCCCAGCGGGCCGAGGCCTTAGGCTATGACAGCCTCTGGGTCACGGAACGGCTCCTCTATCCGATAAATCCCCAGACTCCGTACCCGGCCACCGCGGATGGGTCCCTTCCAGAGGTCTTTAAGTACAACCTGGACCCGGTGGAGACCTTGACCTTCGTTGCAGCGCATACCAAGCGGATTGCCCTGGGGACCAGTGTCCTGGATATGCCCTACTACAACCCGGTAATGCTGGCCCGCCGCCTGACGACCCTGGATGTCCTCTCCGGGGGAAGGCTTCGAGTCGGCCTGGGCCAGGGCTGGTCAAAGGATGAGTACGAGGCGGTCGGGGCCACCTTCCGGGGAAGGGGGGCCAGGGCCGATGAGTTCCTCCAGGTCTTGAAGGCGGTCTGGACGACCGACCCGGTTGAGTTCCACGGGAGGTTCTTCCGCATCCCTAAGTCCATCATCCAGCCAAAACCGGTCCAAAAGCCCCATCCACCGATCTTTCTGGCCGCCTATACCCCGACCGCGTTGAAGCGGGTGGCGAGGATGGCCGATGGATGGCACCCGGTCGAGATCCCCCTGGACGGGATGGCTCAGATGATCGAGTCGCTAAAAGGGATGGCGGAGGCCGAAGGGCGGGACCCGGCGACCCTTCAGGTGGTGGTGAGGGCCAATGTCAAGGTCACCGAGCAGCCGCTGGAGGAGCGTTGGATCTTCAGCGGCACCCTGGATCAGATCAGGGAAGATATCAACGGCTGTGGAAACCTGGGGGTGCACGAGATCTGCTTCGACCCCACCTTCTCCCCCGATGGCCAGTCATTGGATCGATTCCTCGCCAGGATGGAGCAGATCCGTGGGCTGGTCTAAAGCCCCAGGGTGGCCACCTTGACCAGGGCTTCGTCAACGGCCTGGCCAGGGGGACAGGGCCCCCGAGGCTGCCCGCTTGACAGGAAGGGGACGGGGGGGCATCCTGTTTCTACAGGGGTAAACGTTTAGGGCGGAACACTTTTTGAAATGAACCCTTTCCAACGGGGAGGAACTGCCGTGAAGAGGCAATGGATCGGGTGGGTCTGGACGAGCGTCCTGGGTTTCCTCTTGATCTTTCCGGTGGCCATGACCCCGGGTGCGGCCGAGACCTCGGCGTCCCCTAAAGGCCTGTGGCAGGAAGGTCCATTGGTTCAGGTAGATCCCGACATCGCCCGGCTGAACCAGACCCTCGCTCGACTGGCCGAGCAGCTCCGGCCGGCAGTCGTTCAGATCCGGGTCGCGGGTGCCCAGGCCCGGTCGAGCCTTGGGCCCCGCCAACCCCGGAGGGCCCAGGGTTCCGGGTTTCTGATCAGCCAGGATGGGTACATCATTACGGCCCAGCATGTGGTGGGGGAGGGGTCCCAGGTCGAGGTCGTCCTGGCCGACGGGAAGCGCCTCCGCGGGCAGGTCCTTGGCAGGGATCGTCGGATTGATCTTGCCCTGATCAAGGTGGAGGGGGCCTCGAAGCTGCCTTTCCTTCCCCTGGGGGACTCGGACCGGCTGAAGCTTGGCGAGCTGGTCATGGCCTTGGGGAGTCCTTTCGGCGTTGATTACTCGGTGAGCCTGGGGATCATCGGCCGGCGAGGCGTAAGCGATGAGGCCCCCTCACCAGCCTTTGAGTTCATCCAGACCGATGCGGCGGTCAATCCGGGAAACAGCGGCGGCCCCCTCGTGGACATGGCCGGGCAAGTGGTCGGGGTGACCACCATGGCGGCTCGGGGGGGGAGCTTGGGCTTTGCGGTCCCTATCAACCTCGTCAAGGCCTTCCTCCCCCAACTGCTCGAGAAAGGGTCGATCACCTGGGGCTGGTTGGGCGTCCAGATCGAAGAGGTCAGCGATGAGCTGGCGGAGCTTGAGGGACTCCCCGCTGGAACGGGGGTGTTCGTCAATGCCGTGCTTCCAGGGCAACCGGCCGCCGAAGGGGGGATCCTGCCGGGGGATATCATCCTGTCCATTGATGAGGTCCCGATCAACAGCCCCAAGGATCTGATCCGGGTGGTCTCGACCAGCCCCGTTGGGAAAGAGGTCCGGATCACCCTCCGCCGGAAAGGGCAGGAGCTTCAGGTGTCTGTCCGGATCGGGGCCTATCCCGAGCGAGAACTTCAAGAGGGGTGAGGGTCTCGGGGAGTCGTTGGGGGAAAGGAGGGCAGGATGAAGGCCGTTGTCTTTCATCAGCAGGGAGGATTAGACGTCTTAAGGTATGAGGACGCTCCGGAGCCCAAAGCTGGGCCAGGGGAGGTCCTGATCCGGGTCAGGGCCTGCGGGTTGAACCGGCTGGACATCTGGGTCCGGGAGCGGCTTCCCAATGTCCCGCTCCCCCACATCGGGGGAACGGACGTCGCCGGTGAGGTTGCCGGACTAGGCCCTGGGGTCGAGGGTTTCCATGTCGGCCAGCGGGTCGTCGTGGACCCCGCCTTAAGCTGTGGCCGGTGCGAGTACTGCCTGGCGGGTGAGGACAACATCTGTCTTGGCTTCAAGATCCTGGGTTACCAGGTGAACGGGGGCTATGCGGAGCTGGTGAAGGTCCCGGCCACGAACTGTGTCCCGATCCCAGAGGGGCTCACCTTCGAGGAGGCGGCCGCCGTCCCCGTCAACTTCCTGACCTCCTGGCATATGCTGATCACCCGTGCCAGGCTCCGGGCCGGCGAGACCCTGCTGGTCCAGGCCGCCGGAAGCGGGATCGGCTCGGCCGCCATCCAGATCGCGAAGGTTGCCGGGGCCAGGGTGATTGCCACGGCGGGGAGCGATGAGAAGCTTGAAAAGGCGAAGGAGCTTGGGGCGGACCACGGGATCAACTACAGCAAGGCCGACTTCGCCCAGGAGGCCCTGAAGCTGACCAACGGCCGGGGGGTGGATGTGGTCTTCGAGCATGTTGGCCCAGCCACCTTTGAGGGGAGCTTGAGGAGCCTGGCCCGGGGAGGGCGGCTGGTCATCTGCGGGGCGACCACGGGCCCTAAGGCCGAGTTTGAGATTCGACCCTTCTACACCAAGCAGCTTTCCATCATCGGCTCGATGCTGGGCACAAAACGGGAGTTCCTGGACGTCATCCGACTGGTGGGGGAGGGGACCCTCAGGCCGATCATTGACACGGTCTATCCCTTGAAGGACGCAGCCGAGGCCCAGAAGCGGATGATGGACCGGGACTTCTTCGGGAAGCTCCTCCTGAAGCCATGATGGGGAAGATCGAGCCGGACCCCTCCGATAGGCCCGGATTGAGGAGGTTCAAGTTGGAGAGGAGAAGCGAGCCCTTCTGGAGGGCCATGGGTGCGGAGGAGGGGGAAGGATGCAGGAATTTTCCATCAAGAGTGGTCGGCGGTACCAGATGATTGATATCACGGCCAGGGTGCGGGAGATCGTGAAGACGGCTAACGTCAGGGAGGGGATCTGCTGCGTTTACACCCCTCATGCGACGGCCGCCATCACGGTGAACGAGAACGCCGACCCGAACGTCTGTGAGGACTTTCTCGACGCCCTGGCGAAGCTCATCCCTGAGGGGATCTGGCGCCACGACCGGATCGACAACAATGGAGCTGCCCACATCAAGGCAGCCCTCATCGGCCCGAGTGAGACAATCCCGGTCAAGGACGGGAGGCTCCTGCTCGGGACCTGGCAGGCGGTGATGCTGGTCGAGCTGGACGGTCCCCGGGAGCGGAAGATCATCGTTGAGGTGCGATAGGGAGGCATCTAGTCGGATTCGGTTGGCGTGAACAGCTCCACACAGGTGAGAAACATGGCCATCAGGGCGGGGCCCAGGACCAACCCTGAGAAGCCAAAGGCGACCAGGCCTCCCAGGATCCCGAAGAAGAGGAGGCCGGTGGGGAGGGCGGTCCTGCCGGAGATAAGGATCGGCTTCAAAACGTTATCCGCGGTGCTGACCACGAGGGCCCCCCAGACGGCCAGGATGATGCCTTTCACCACGGAGCCGTTCAGGATGAGGAAGAGGGCCGCCGGAGCCCAAATCAGCGCCGTCCCGCCGAAGGGCAGGAGGGCAAGGATCATGCTAAGAAATCCAAGGAGGGCCGGGTAAGGGACCCCTGTGGCCCACAGCATCAAGCCGGTCAACACCCCCTGGATCCCCGCCGTCAGGAGCGTCCCTCTCACGACGGCCACGATCGTCCCCCCTAGGCGGGTAAAGGCGGTCTCCATCTCTTCGGATCGGAGCGGGAGGACCCCCTTCAGCCAGAGGAGGAGTTTTTCCCCATCCCGGAACAGGAAGAAGAGGGCGATGGCCATCAGGGAGAGATCGGTGATGAACGTGAGGACGTTCCTGGCAGCGGTCCCCAGCCACGAAACCAGGACCCCGGTCAGCGCCTCGGCACCCCGGAGGGGAAGGGCCTTCACGTCAAAGCCCAGGGATTGGAGCTGGGCATCGAGGCCGGACCACAGCTTTTTTAGCCACCCGATCCGAGGATGTTCGGCCAGCGCGGCCACCCCCCCTTGCTCCACGATGGTCCGGAAGGACTGGTAAAACTTTACCGCCTCATCCACCAGGACCCAGGAAAAGGCAAAGGCGGGGAGGACGAGGGCGAGGACCACGGCAAGGGTCAGGAGCATCGCTACGAGCCCGGCCCGCTGCCGGAGCCGTCGCGTCAGAGCCTGTTGAATGGGGAAGAAGATCAGGGCCAGGACACCGGCCCAGAGGAGCGGGGCAAAGAAAGGGGAGAAGATACGGTAGAGTCCGAAGCTGATGAGCAGGAGGGTGATGAACAGGAAGCTGTTTCGAAACGACTGCCGGTCCATGATCATTGACACTGTGGAAAAGGGTGGTACAATAGAGGTGTCATGGCTGTGAAGCTTGGAAAGGTGGTGGGCCTCTTTAACCTTTTGGTCCTCCTCTCGGCCTGTGCCTCCACCTTCCCCAAGGCGTTGATGGAGCAGGTCGACCCTACGGTGAGCTTTCCCCAGCTCGTCAAGAACCCTGAGGCCTACCGGGGACGGATCGTGATGGTCGGCGGCGAGCTGATCCGAGCCGTCCCAGGGGATGGGGAAACGGAGCTGGAGATCCTCCAGCGTCCCCTGACATCCGAGGCCCTTCCCCGGCTCTCGAGGGAATCGCAGGGGCGCTTCCTTGTCAGGGTTCCGGGCTCCCTCAAGCGGGAACTCCCGGGCTTAGGGGGCCTCATCGCCGTCATCGGTGAGGTCCAGGGGGCGAGGGAGCGAGGCGGGGAGGCCCTCCCGTACCTGGAGGCCAGAGATCTCCGAGCGTGGCCGTCTTCAGCCGCCCTCCTTCCTCCCCCCTACTGGGTCGAACCTTGGCCCCCCTGGTATTGGAGACCCTCCTGGAGGAGGCCCTACTGGTGGGGCCCTTATCCCTACCCCTTTTATCCCTTTGATCCTTTTTACCCCTACTGATACCGGTCGTTCCCCGTCATGGGGGCGATCTCCCACCGCTCGTAGCACGTCTCGGGCAGCTCTTTCACGAACCGGGACGGTTGCACCAGGACCGGATGGCGCCTGAAATCCTGGGAGAGGAGGGGGTAGGACAAGTACAGGTGTTCTTTCGCCCGGGTCACCGCCACGTAGAAGAGGCGCCGCTCCTCCTCCTCGCCTCCCTCCTCCTTCAAGGCCGCCGGTGCGGGCATCCTCCCTTCGGCCAGCCAGATGAGAAAGACGACGGTCCATTCTAATCCTTTGGCCTGGTGGATCGTGGAAAGGATCAGCCGCTCTCCTTCAGCGTCCTCGGCCAGGGCCTCCTCCCCCGCCACGATCCCCAGCAGGGCCAATTCGCTCAAGAACCCCTCCAGGCTTTGATACCGGGCGGCGAAAGTCGTCAGTTGATACAGATCCTCCAGGCGGGAAAACCAGTTGGCATACCGGCTCTTCAGGTAGTCTTCGTACCCCTCCTCCAGGACCCTCTGGAGCATCCCGGCCGGGGACCTTTGAAGCTCAGGGGCCTTCAGTTTCTGAAGGAGTTTCAAAAACTGGCCGAATCCCCGCCGGGCCGGTTGGGGGAGGAAAGAACTTTCAATCTCGAAGACCGCATCGAGCGGCAAAGGGGCCTGTCGGATCGCCTGCCAGATCCGCTCCGCCGTGGCGCTCCCCACCCCCGGGTAGAGCTTCAAGGCCCGCTTCCAGGACAGCTCATCCCAGGGGTTTGAGACGATCCTTAAAAAACTGGTCACGTCCTTCACATGGGCCTGCTCGAAGAAGCGGAGGCCCGAGCGGACCTCAAAGGGGATGCCCCGCCGGGTGAGTTCCATCTGAAGCTCCAGGGACTGGTAGTGGGAGCGGTAGAGGACGGCGATCTCGGGCAGGGGGATGCCCTCGTCCTGAAGCTCCAGGACCCGTTGGGCGACAAAGGCCGCCTGCTCCAGCTCGTCCATGGCGGTGACCAGGACCGGGAGGGGCCCGGACGTTCGGACGGCCTTGAGGGTTTTCTGATACTGGTGTCTGTTCCAGCGGATGCTCTCGTTGGCCAGGTTGAGGATTTCAGGCGTGCTGCGATAGTTCAGCTCGAGTTTGTGGATCGTGGCATCCGGGTACCGCTCGGTGAAGCGGAGGATATTTTCATAGTGGGCCCCCCTGAACCGGTAGATACTCTGGGCATCGTCCCCCACCACCATCAGGTTCCGGTGGTGGGAAGCGAGGAGGTCAAGGACCTCCCCCTGGAGCCTGTTCGTGTCCTGGTACTCGTCGCAGAGGAGGTAGCGGAAGCGGGTGGCGTACAGCTCCAGGATCGCCGGCTCCTCGTTCAGGAGCTTCCACCAGAGGAGGAGGAGATCGTCGTAGTCCACCAGGTTTCCCTGCCGCTTCCGCTCCTCGTACCGCTTGGCGATCCTGGTGATCTCCTCGGCGAATTCCAGGAAGAAGGGGGAACGATCCTCCAGGACCTTTTCCAGAGGGGTTTGGGTGTTGACGCTGAAGCTCAGGAGGTCCTGGAGGACTTCGCCCTTCGGGAATCGGCTCTTCCCCTTTTTCAGCTTGAGATCGGAGACACAGGACTCCAGAAGCTCCTTGGCATCCTCCCGGTCCAGGATCGTGTAGTTCTCCGAAAGCCCTACAGCATGGGCATGGCGGCGCAAGGTCAGATTCCCCAGATGGTGGAACGTCCCGCCCCAGAGGGGCCGGATGTCCTTGTTCGCCAGGGACTGGGCACGCCGGAGCATCTCCCGGGCCGCCTTGTTGGTAAAAGTCGTTAACAGGATGGAGGAGGGGTCAACCCCGCAGTCTAAGAGGTAGGCGACCCGGTACGTGACGACCCGGGTCTTGCCCGACCCTGCCCCGGCGATGACCAGGTGGGGCCCCTCCCCCGCCGTCACCGCCTCGAACTGCTGCGGGTTCAGCTCCTGTTCGTACCGTCGAAGGTCAACGGTGGCCCTTGCCGGTTTCAGGACGTAGCGTCTCATGGGATTCGGCCGGCCTCCATCCAGCCGAGCCTGAGTCTACCTGAAGGCCGGGAAGAGTTCAACAGGGAAAGGGCCCCCTGTCCATGTCTCTCTGCCTCCGATCCCCCTCCCCTTGGCCTGAGATCCGGACACGGGCATAAAGGACTTGACAGGGGGGAGGAAGTGGAATACATGGGAACCAGATCGCTGGACCTCCCCGCCTGGGACATGACTACCGCTGCCCCCGGCTCTGAGGCCGAGCTGTGGCGCATAACCGATGCGCTCCGCGGCTCGATGGACGCCGCCGAGTACAAGCATGTGGTGCCGGGTCTCATCTTCCTCGGGTGGCCCATGAGGGCACAGCGGGAGCAGGCCCGACGGCTGGACGAAGCCATCTGGAGGAACCTCGGGGAGTTGGGGTATGGACTTTGAACGTCTGCTCAAGGAGAAGCGCGAGGAGATTCTCCGCATCGCGGCCAAGCATGGAGCCCGCAACGTCCGGGTGTTCGGATCCGTCGTACGGGGTGAAGCCGGGGAGGACAGCGATGTTGACCTCCTGGTGGAGTTTGATCCCGACCGGAGTCTCCTGGACCATGCCACCCTTGTCCTTGACCTGGAAGAGTTGCTGGGCTGCAAGGTGAACGTGGTGACGGAGGGGGGGCTGTACTGGCTCTTGCGTCTGAGGGCCGGCACCGCTTCTTCGGGGATGTGATGGTCCAGGACGCGGTTCTGCGCAACTTTGAGGTCATCGGCGAGGCCGCCAAGCGGCTGGATGACGCCTACCGGGCGGCCCACCCGGAGATCCCCTGGCGTGCGCTGGCCGGCCTATGGGACGTGCTGACCCACCAGTACGAGGGTGTGGACCTGGAGAAGAACGAGATCTGGGTGGACCTCTCCAACGCATCCACCCGGCCCCGGACGATCCCACCAAGCCCGGCGTGGTGGAATTCGAGGACGGCACGACGGTGGACCTGCAAAACCCGCTATGGGAGCTGGTGAAGCCGTTGATTTGGTGGTGAAACCATGGGGACCCTTGAGCAGATTTGGCGCCTACCTTTTCGACCCGGTGCTCGCCGTGCACACTTCTCTCATCGAGCTTCTGCTGCGTCGAGCAGTGGCAGGACGAGCTGTACCTTGGGAATTAGCATGGGGGTGACTTAGATGCCGCGGAGAAAGAAGACAACCCAAGCGGAGCCTAACGGCGTTCGCGACCTCCGACACCCGGAAGCCAGGCGCGCAAATAACCCGCCAGCGGGCATCGCCCCGACCTACGAGGTCAGGGAGCGACAGACAAGGCAATATGCCTACGACCCGCACCTCGACCCGCAGCTCGTGTGGGCGGGCAAAGCAGAGCACACTTCCTTTGAGGTGGACGTCGTCTCGCTTCACATCCACGAGCGAATCTCAACGAAGGCGATCCTGCGAGCCGTCCGCCGCCCCGAGCCTATCCAAGGAGACCTCTTCGGCGAAACCCCCCTTCCCGCCGACCAGCAGGTGGAGTTTTACCAGCACGAGGTGGGCTGGGCCAACCGCCTGATCCTGGGCGATTCCCTTCTGGCCATGAATTCACTCTTGGTCAAAGAGGGGATGGCGGGGAAGGTGCAGATGATGTACATGGACCCGCCCTACGGCATCAAGTATGCCAGCAACTTCCAGCCCCGCATCGACCGACGGGATGTGAAGGACAAAGATGAAGACCTCACCCACGAGCCCGAGCAGATCAAAGCTTACCGAGACACGTGGAAGCTCGGCATCCACTCCTACCTCACCTACCTGCGGGACCGCCTGCTTTTGTGCCGAGAACTTTTGCACGAGTCGGGCTCCATCTTCGTCCAGATCAACGACGAGAACCTGCACCTGGTGCGGTGTTTGCTGGACGAGGTGTTCGGGCGGGAGAATTTTGTGGCGGTGATTCCCTATAAGACGACTGGGGGAGCTCGTCAAGAGCGTGCTCCCAAGCGAATGATGGACTTCTTGCTCTGGTATGCAAGAGATGCGCAGATCGTAAAGTTTCGCCGCCTTTACCAGACGAGAGAACTCGACACTGCCATATTTTCAATGGTCGAAACGCGAGATGGCATACGTCGTTCCATGAGTGCTTCGGAGAAGGCTAACCCTGGAAGACTCTCCAATGGTTTGCGATTCCTCACTACACTTCCGGTGCATTCAAAGAGTCCTGGGGACAGGCAACCGCGAGAATTCCAAGGCCGGCAATGGACAATACCGACAGGATCGTGGCGCTATTCCCTTGACGGATTTTCAAGACTTGATAATGCGGACCGAATCGTAGCCTTGCAGACAGCTCTTCGGACTCTGTCCTACTTTGATGATTTCCACTATGAGGAACTCACCTCCACGTGGGTTGACACGGGCCCCGAACTCGAAAAAGCATACGCTGTTCAAACGTCGACGAAAGTGATTGAGCGCTGCATCCTCATGACCACCGACCCGGGCGACTTGGTGTTTGACCCGACCTGCGGTTCGGGCACTACCGCGTATTGCGCCGAGAAGTGGGGACGGCGATGGATCACCTGCGATACCTCCCGCGTGGCGCTTGCCATCGCCCGCCAGCGCCTTTTGACCGCCAAGTTTGACTACTACGAACTCAAAGACCCCGAGCGCGGCCCCGCCGGCGGCTTCATCTACGAGACCGTCCCCCACATCACCCTGGAGAGCATCGCCAAGAACACCGAAATTGACGCCATCGCCGAAAAATACCAGCCCCAGATAGAGGAGGCTCTACAGGAACTGAATCGGGCATTGGGCAAAGACTGGAAGGAGTGGGAGGTGCCGCGCGAGGTGCCCCACCCCCTCTGGTCAGCCAGAGCGCAAAAGGCATACTGGCGACTCCTGGAAATTCGGCAGAACCTTGACCCAGTAGCGCACAAGGAAGCCGAGAGCCTGCTGGAGACCATTTACCAGGAAACTGGTCACCGCTGGACGCTTGCCGAAGTGCCGGAACCCGTGCCGGCCGTGGATTGGCCGGAGCTGGCGAAAACGGCGCTGCGTCGCTTCTGGGAACTGAAACGGCAAAAGCGGAGGGAGGTTGACGAAAGCATCCGGCGCAACGCGCCGCAAGAGACCCTCTACGACCGACCCAAGGTGATGCGGGGCGTGGTGCGGGTGTCGGGACCCTTCACCGTAGAGGCGATCCCTGTGCCATCCGTGGAAGACCCAACGCAGACGCCGATTCCCCAGTTTGAGGAGCAGGAGGCGCAGGAACGGGTTGCCGATCGCGGGGGCGACCACCTCACCAATATGATCAACCTCCTGAAACAGCAGGGCGGCGTCCTCTTCCCCGGCGGAAGGCGCCTGGAACTTCAGAACCTGCGCCCGCTGAACCTGGGCTATCTCCACGCCGAGGCGGAGGCGAAGCAAAACGGCAAGACCCTTCGGGTGGCGATCAGTTTCGGTCCCCAGCATGGGCCTATCACGGGTAGTCAGGCGGATGAGGCTATTCGCACAGCGCGAAGAGCAGGATACGACATCCTCATTCTCGCAGGCTTTGCTATTGAAGCTGCAGCGCAGGCACTGACGCAAGAAGTTCGTTTCCCTGATTTCAGCATTCACTTCGCCAACATCGCTCCCGATGTGCTGGTAGGCGACCTGCTCAAGACCACGCGGGCAAGCCAAATCTTCACCGTCTTCGGTCAGCCCGATGTGAGCGTGCAGCCACAAAATGACGGCACCTTCGTGGTGAAGTTGCGAGGCGTGGACATCTACGACCCGCTGACAGGCGAGGTTCACTCCACTTCTGGCAAGGATGTGGCGGCGTGGTTTCTGGACACCGATTACGATGGCAAGACCTTCCACATCTGCCAAGCCTTCTTCCCCGGCGACCCCGATGCGTGGGACAAACTCCAGCGCGCCCTCAAAGCCACCATCCCCGAAGAGGTCTTTAAACAGATGCGCAGCGCCACCTCCTTCCCCTTCCAAGCGGGCGAGCACAAGCGCATCGCGGTCAAGGTGATAGACTTTAGAGGGAATGAGGTGGTGCGAGTGGCGAGTTTAGAAAAGGAGGCAGCGGCCTATGGGCAAAAAGTATAGGAAGGGACATGATCTGACAAGCACCATCGGAACTTCTGTTATTTCTCAAGATATCGAGCGTCTGTTGAAATGGCTTATCGAAAAAGGTCTTCGCGTGGTCGGCCCAGACGAGATCCGTCAGTATCTACTGAACTTTCCAGACTTAATCGATGTCGTGCCCGTAGCGGTAAGGGCTGCTCACAAGCATCTGCCAAAGGCGCAGCTCATTCTTCAGGTTTACCGTGACCCGGAAATTGACGATTCCTACTTGACGTTAGAGGTGCGATTGAAGGAGTATGACGAATCCGTTATGAGCCGCATTGAGGAAGCTGAATCTGAATTCATTGACCTCCTTGTCGGTAAAAGCGGTTGGTTACTGTTGACAACAGACTTCCAAGAACCTGAAACGTCTCATGTCCTTTGATTGGAAAGAATATCTCGAATTGGCCAAGAGCTTGTTGGGCCAGGCAAACACCAGCTACTCCTCAGAGGCAGCCGAAAGATCTGCCGTTAGCCGGGCGTATTATGCCGCCTTTTGCTTGGTCCGAAATTATGCAGAGAGCAATCTAGGCTTTCGAAGGAGAAACACCGCTCAGGACCACCAGCTTCTAAGAGACCACCTAATGAGGGGACGCAAAACAGCAGGGTTGGCTTCCAGATTGGGCAAGCTGCGGAGATGGCGAAATCACTGCGATCACGACGATGAAGTATCGAATCTTGCACATTACGTACAGAACGCCATCCGTATTGCCGAAGAGGTAATCCAAAAATGCTCGTAGACAAACCCATCATCAATTCGCCGTTTGAGGAGCCGATGCGCTACTGGGCCTATGAGATGGGGCAGCCTGGGTTGAAGGAGGGGCGGCGACCGGCGGGCTACTACCTCAAGCCGCGCACGCCCAGCGCTCAACTCGCCCTGCTGGAAGAAGAGTTCATCCCGCTGGAGACGGTCAACACCATTCGGGAGCGGGTCAAGGAGTGGCGGGAGCGGGGCTATCCCGGCGTCACGCCAATCACCCGACAACTCCTCAGCCACTGGAACAACGCCGAGCGCGAGCGCAAACTGTTTTTCTGCCAGCACGAAGCCGCCGAGACACTCATCTGGCTCATAGAAGCCTCCCCCGCCGAAAAGCAGGGTATCGTCATCCCGAAGGATAACGGACTCGCCCGCTACGCCTGCAAGATGGCGACGGGCAGCGGTAAGACGGTTGTGATGGGCATGGTCATCGCCTGGCAGGTGCTGAACAAACTCGCTAATCCGCAAGACCGTCGCTTCTCCGATGCGGTGCTCCTCGTCTGTCCGAACCTGACCATCAAAGAACGGTTGCGAGTGCTTCTGCCCTGGAAGCCGAACAATTACTACGACAAGTTTGACCTAGTGCCGCGCGAGATGATGGAGCGGTTGCAGCAGGGGAAGTTTGAGATCACCAACTGGCACCTTTTCCAGCCCAGGGACGACAGTCGCTCGAAGAGCGTGGTCCAGCGGGGCGTGGAGAGCGATGCTGCCTTCTGCCGCCGCGTGCTGAAAGAGTTGGGCAACAAACAGAACATCCTGGTCATCAACGACGAAGCCCACCATGCGTATCGGCCTGCGCCTCTACCTGATGAGATGCGAGAGCAACTTTCCCCTGAAGAAATTGAAGAGCGCGAAGAGGCCACGGTCTGGGTCAGCGGTTTGGACAAAATCAACGCTGTGCGCGGCATCAACTTCTGCGCCGATTTTTCCGCCACGCCCTTCTACATCAAGGGCAGCGGCTATGACGAAGGCGCACCCTTCCCGTGGATTATTTCCGATTTCGGGCTGGTGGACGCGATTGAGTCGGGCATCGTGAAAATCCCACGCGTGCCAGTGGACGACAACACGGGTGCGCTCATCCCCAAATACTTCCGTTTGTGGGAGCACATCAATCAGCAGTTGCCCGCCTCCGAGCGCCAGACCGCCCGTCGTCGCGCCAAGCCCGAATCGGTGCTCAGGGAGGCAGAAGGGGCGCTCACCACGCTGGCTTCCGAATGGAAGAAAACCTTTGAAGCCTTTCAGCAGGCTGGCTCTCCTGGGCCGCCTGTGCTGATCGTCGTCTGCGACAACACCGATCTTTCCAAACTCGTGCATGAACATATCGCCAAAGGGGAAGTCCTATCTGAACTGCAGAATCGGGACGCTGAGGAAGTGGCGCTGCGCATTGATACGAAACTGCTCAAGGAAGCCGAAAGCGCTGTGGAAGGGGAGACCAAACAGCAAATCGCCGAACGCCTGCGCAAAACGGTGGACACCGTAGGCAAAACCGAGTGGGAAGGGGAAGGCGAGCCACCGGGCAAAAATATCCGCTGTGTGATCTCGGTGGGAATGTTGAACGAAGGATGGGATGCCCAGAATGTGACGCAGATTCTCGGACTGCGTGCCTTCACCTCGCAACTTCTGTGTGAGCAGGTGGTGGGGCGAGGCTTGCGCCGCATGAATTACGATGACTTTTCGGAACCCGAATATGTGGATGTTTACGGCGTGCCCTTTGAGGTCATCCCGGTCAAGAAGAAGCCCGTCAGCCGAACGGAAGTGCAGAAGGTGTCCACCCTCGTGCGGGCGCTCCCCGAGCGGAAGCACCTGGAAATCACCTTCCCGCGCGTGGAGGGCTATGTCTTTGATGTGCGTCAGCGGATTCGGGTGAATTGGGAGGGCGTGTCCTATCTGCAAATTGATCCCACGACCGAACCGACAGAAGTGGTCGCCAAGCCCGCTGCCGGTTACCGCATCGGGCGCCCCGACCGCTTGGGTCCTGGCGCTGAGGTGCTCCACGACCGTAACCCCTTCCATCGGGAGAAACGGCTTCAGGCAAGTGTCTACGAGATCGCCGCCGAACTCACCCGCCGGCTGAAGGACAAACGGGAAGACTGGAGCGCACGGCACATCCTCTTCCCGCAGGTGCTTGACATCGTGTGGGAGTATCTGGAAAAGCGGGTCGTTGTCGCTACCGATGCCCCACTGGAGGAGATTGCCCTTCTCAAATATAAGCAGCGGATCATCGAGCGCTTGACGGAGGCGATTGAGCCCGACACGGAAGCGGGCGAGCCGCCAATACTCCCTGTGATCGAGCGGTTCCGCCCCATCGGCTCCACATCGGAAGTCCTCTTCCGCACGGTGCGCCCCTGTGTGGGAACGACCAAAAGCCACATCAGCCATGTCGTGCTGGACGCGTCCAAGTGGGAACACTCGGTTGCCTACCACCTGGAGCAGATTCCTGAGGTGATCGCCTACGCCAGAAACGACCACCTGGACTTCACCATCCCCTACGAGTGGCAGGGCATCCGTCACGAGTACCGCCCCGATTATCTCATCCGCTGGCAGACTCCCGACGGAGGCGAGATCAAGGTGATCCTGGAGGTCAAGGGCTTCGAGACCGAGCAAGACCGTCAGAAGGAGGCGGCCGCTCGGCGGTGGGTGCGGGCGGTGAACCACCACGGGGAGTTCGGACGATGGACCTTTCACGGGTGCCGCGATCCACGTCGGCTGAGCGAGGTTGTACGGGAAGCGGTTGCTCGATGCTGGCTTCATGGCGGTGGAGGCGTCCAACGCCTTCGTCCTGAGCTGTTGGCCGGAGGAGGTCCGGTGGATACCGCAGAAGAACCTCGCCGTGGAGTTCTTGCGTAAGCTCCTCTTGGGCGAGATCCACATGCGCCGGAAGGAGAACGGGGTCCAGGCCCGCTCCTTGGCCGGGAGGGGGTCTTCCAGGGTGAAGTATGGAAAGAGGTGTCAGGGGGAGAACCGGATCGTCAGGATGTCGCCGTCTTGGACGCTGTAGTCTTTCCCCTCCAGCCGGAGCAGGCCGTGTCGCCTGGCCTCAGCCAGGGATCCTGAGGCCTTCAACGCTTCAAAGGAGACGACCTCGGCCTTGATGAACCCCTTCTCCATGTCGGAGTGGATCGTCCCGGCGGCCTTCAAAGCCGTCGAGCCCCGGGGGATGGCCCAGGCGCGGAGTTCATCGCCGACCACGGTGAAGAAGGTGATGAGCCCCAAGAGGTCATAGCAGGCTTTGATGAGCCGGTCCAGGGCCGGCTCGGGGAGGCCCAGCTCCTTTCGAAAGGCCTCTGCCTCTCCAGGGGAGAGCTCCATCATCTCCAGCTCGACTTTGACGGGGAGGGTGAGGCAGGCCGTGGCCTGGTGGCGGCACGCCTCCTGGAGGGGACTCGGAAGGTCCTGGAGGTGGGGGGCCGTCTCGCCAGTATTGAAGAGGTAGAGGTGGGGCTTCTGGGTGAGGAGCTGGAAGCCCTTTAAGATGCGATCCTCCTCCGGGGAGAGGGGAAGGTCCCGGATCGGGACGCCGGCCTCCAGCCGTTCCCGGCAGCCCTTTAAAAGCTCCAGCTCCTTCGGGTTCTCCTCTTTCCTCCCCTTCTTCAGGTTCTCTTCAATCCGCCCGATCCTCTTCTCCACGATCTCCAGGTCGGCCATCACGAACTCGGAGGTGATCAGAGTCATGTCCCGAGTGGGATCCACGCTTCCTTTCACATGGGGGACCCTGGCGTCCTCGAAGGCGCGGATGACGACCAGGAGGGCATCCATCGTTCGAAGCTGGGCGAGGATCTGGGGGTCCAGGGCAGTACCGGAAGGCATGGCCTTGGCCGGGGCGTGGAAGTCATGGTACTCGATGGTGACCGGGGTCGTTTTCTTCGGCTTAAACAGCGCGGCCAGGGAGTCCAGACGGGGGTCGGGGACCTTGACCTGGGCGATGGCCACCCCGGCGGAGGCGGGACGGGCCTCCCCCTTCCCCCGGTGGAGGAGCTGGAACACGGTGGTTTTGCCCGAGGCGGGAAGGCCGACAAGACCGAATCGCATAGGATCGTCCGATCTCCCCCTACAGGGAGAAGCCGCCGGCCTCCAGATGCTCCTTGATCCTGGCCAGGAACCGGTCCGCCACGGCCCCGTCGAAGGCCCGGTGGTCGAAGCTTAAGGAGAGGTAGACCATGGGGCGGATGGCGATGGCGTCATCAACCACCACCACCCGTTTGGTGACGGCCCCGGTCCCCAGGATGGCCACCTGGGGCTGGTGGATGATAGGGGTGCCTAGGAGGCTGCCAAAGGCTCCATGGTTGGTGATGGTGAAGGTGCCTCCCGCCACGTCATCGGGGGAGAGCCTTCCCTCCCTAGCCTTGGTGGCCAGGTCATAAGCTTCCCTGGCTAACCGGAGGAGGCTTTTCTCATCCGCATCCTTGATGACGGGGACGATCAGCCCTTCGTCGGTGGCGACGGCAATCCCGATATGGATCCGCTTCTTCAGAACGATCTTCTCCTCCGTGAAGGTGGCGTTCACGATGGGGAAGGCCCGGAGGGCGGCCACGGCGGCCTGGATGAAGAAGGGGAGGTAGGTGAGCGGAAATCCCTCCCGCTTCTGGAATTCGTCCTTGTGCTTCTCCCGGAAGGCCACCACCCGGGACATGTCCACCTCCATCACCGTGGTCACATGGGGCGCGGTCCGCTTGCTCCGGACCATGTGCTCGGCGATGGCCTTCCTGATCGGGGTCAGGGCGATGCCCTCTTCGAGGGGAGGAACGACCTCAACCGCGGCGGCTTCCCTGGCGGGGGTGACGGCTTCTTTGGCTCCTCGGGTCTCGAGGTACTTGAGGACATCCTGTTTGGTGACCCGCCCGCCGAGCCCTGTCCCCTTGATCTGGCGAAGATCAATCCCGTATTGGGCGGCGAGCTTTGCGACCACCGGGGAGATCCGCTCAACCGTTCCCAGGGGCTTAAGCGTCTCGGTCGGAGATTTCACCTCCTCGACGGCGGCCCCGGCCTCCCCCTGGAAGGTCTTTGCCGTCTCGGGCGCGGCGAGGGCTGCCTCCGGTGCCTCTTCCGCCTGCATCATGGCCACCACCGTTCCCACCCGGACGGTTTGACCTTCAGGGATGAGGATCTCGGTCAGGAAACCCGAAGCGGGGGAGGGGACCTCGACATCCACCTTATCGGTCATGACCTCGAAGAGGGGTTCATACTTCTTCACCGTCTCCCCCGGTCGTTTCAACCATTTGGTGATGGTTCCCTCAACGACGCTCTCCCCGATATGGGGCAGTTTGATCTCGATGGCCATCGTGCCTCCTAGTAGGCTGCGAGTTGACGGATCTTAGCGACGATCTTCTCCGGGTTCAACATGAGAAAGTCCTCAAGGGTTGCGTTGAAGGGCATCATCGGCACATCAGGGACCGCGAGGCGTACAATGGGCCCGTCCAGGTCCTCGAAGGCCTCTTCGGCGATGAGCCCGGCCAGCTCCCCGCCGAACCCCCCCGTCTTGTTGTCTTCATGAACGATCAGCACCTTCCCCGTTTTCCTGACCGAGGCCAGGATCGTTTCCTTATCTAAGGGGACGATGGTCCGAAGATCCACCACCTCTACCTCAATCCCCTCCTTCGCCACCTCCTCCGCCGCCTCCAGGGAATAGTGGAGCATCAGGCCGTAGGTGATCACCGTGAGATCCCGTCCCTCCTGCTTTACCTCCGCCCTTCCGATGGGGACGATGTAGTCCTCGTCCGGGACCTCCCCTTTGATCAGGCGATAGGTTTTCTTGTGCTCCAGGAAGATGACCGGGTCCTCGTCCCGGATGGACGCCTTCAGGAGACCCTTCACATCGTAGGGGGTGGCGGGGGCGACAACCTTTAAGCCCGCCACGTGGGCAAAGAAGGCCTCGATGCTCTGGGAGTGGTAGAGGCCGCCGTGGACGCCGGCCCCCCACGGTGCCCGGATCACCAGGGGGCAGCCCCAGGCCCCGTTGGAGCGGTACCGAAGCTTCGCCGCCTCGTTCACGATCTGATCCATGGCGGGGTAGATGTAGTCGGCGAACTGGATCTCTGCCACCGGCCGGAAGCCGTTGATGGCGCAGCCGATGGCCACCCCAACGATCGCCGACTCCGCCAGGGGGGTATCAATCACCCGGTGTTCGCCGAAGGCCTTGAGGAGTCCTTCGGTCGCCCGGAAGACGCCACCGTGGATCCCGATGTCTTCCCCAAGGAGAATGACCCGCTCGTCCCGCTTCATCTCCTCGAAGAGGGCCTCCCGTAATGCCTCAATGACCGTCTTGATCGGCATCTCCCTCCTCCTACCCCTCGAAGTACACGTGGCGGAGGGCCTCTCTCGGATCAGGCTCAGGGCTCTTCTCCGCGAACTCCACCGCGTCATCGGCCTCGGCCGCCACCCGCGTCCGGGTTTCCTGATCCAGGGTCTCGGTGAGGATCCCTGTCTGGAGGAGGTCCTGCCTGAAGCGCTCAATGGGATCGCGCCTTCTCCACTCCTCGACCTCTTCCCGGCTCCGGTAGCGCCGGTCGTCGTCCTCGCTTGTGTGGGGGAGGAACCGATAAGTCTTGGCCTCAATCAGGGTCGGACCCCCACCGCCCCTGGCCCGATCCACCGCCTCCTTGGTCACCTCGTAGACGGCTAAGACATCATTCCCGTCCACGACGACCCCCGGGAAGCCGTAGCCTTTCGCCCGCTCGGCCACGTCCTCGATGGCCATCTGCTTGGAAAGGGGGACCGAGATGGCATAGCGGTTGTTCTCACAGAAGAAGATCACGGGGAGTTTGTGGACACCGGCGAAGTTCAGCCCCTCGTGAAAGTCTCCTTTGCTCGTGGCCCCGTCACCGAAGTAGACGATGGTGACCGCCTCCTCCCCTTTCAGCTTGGAGGCCAAGGCGATCCCGACCGCGTGGGGGATCTGGGTGGCGACGGCGCTGGAGACGGAGACGATCCGCAGGGGAGGGAAGCTGTAGTGGGCGGGGAACTGTCGACCGGCGCTGGAAGGATCGTTAGCCTTGGCAAGGGTGCTGAGCATCACATCCCGGGCCGACATCCCGAGGGTCAGGACGACGGCGTGATCCCGGTAGTAGGTCAGGACAAAGTCAACCCCCCGTTTCAGGGCATAGGCGCTGCCGACCTGGGCGGCCTCGTGGCCCTGGCCCGAGACGACGAAGTTCGCTTTGCCCTGTCGGTTCAGCAGCCACATCCGCTCGTCCAGGGCCCGGGCCAGGAGCATCTTCTCATACATCTCGAGAAGATCCTTTTCCGTGAGGCCAAGGGCCCCATGTCTCCCCCCCCCTCGCTTCGCTGTCAGCGCCCCCTGTTTGGATCCCATAAACCTCCTCCTCTGTTCGTTCGCAGGCAGCTCTTCCCAATGCTCTCCCAGGTGAAGGCCTTTAGCCTCCCTTGCGGTCTTTGACCGACCATATTGTATCCTCCCCCTGGGCATCTTGTCATCCAAAAACGAGCCACCCTCCCCTGGGGAAGGACTACCCCACCAGGGAGGGATCCGATGACAGATTCCATTGACGAGATGACCGCGAGGATGGTACAAGAAAGGGAGGCCGGGGTGGCGGAACTGGAAGACGCAGGGGACTTAAAATCCCCCGGGCCTCACGGTCCATGCGGGTTCGACCCCCGCCCCCGGCACCATGTCCTCCTTCGGTGGCCTCCTGCGTTCCCTCTCCGGTTGGAACGTCCTTTACCGATTCTGTCCCTCCCATGCCTGGATACGGTGCCCCCCCATCTGCCGGATGGGTTGGTCGGTCGGATCTGCCGTGCCCCCCAACGCTTTGGGAGGCTAGGCATGGAAAAGGGCTTGACAAGGGGAGGCGGGAACGCCAACACTAGGAAAGAAGGACCAAAAGGGGAAAATCTTTCCAGAGCGAGGTGAACGGTGAAGGCCTCGGATCTGTTGATCAGGTGTTTAGAGAACGAAGGGGTGCGCTACATCTTTGGCGTGCCGGGGGAGGAGATCCTGGACATCCTGGACTCCCTCTTAGGCTCCGAGATTACATTCATCCCGACCCGCCACGAGCAGGGGGCGGCCTTCATGGCCGATACCTACGGCCGCTTGACCGGGAAGGCGGGGGTCTGTCTGGCCACCCTGGGGCCGGGGGCAACGAACCTGGTCACGGGGATCGCCGATGCCAACTTGGACCGGGCCCCTTTGGTCGCCATCACCGGTCAGGCGGGCCGGGACCGGGTCCACAAGGAGTCGCACCAGTACATTGACATCGTCGAAAACTTCAGGCCGATTACCAAGTGGAACACCCGGATCGAGACGGCCTCGATTATCCCCGAGGTGGTCCGGAAGGCCTTTAAACTGGCCCAGGTCGAAAAACCTGGAGCGTGCCACCTGGAGCTGCCTGAGGATGTAGCGGGGGAGCTGGTGGAAGGGGCTCCCCTCTCGCCTGAGCGCCCGAGACGTCCCTCGCCGGATCGTCCGTCCCTCAAGGCCGCGGCCGAGTTGATCGAGGAGGCCTCTTACCCGTTGATCTTCGCCGGAAATGGCGTCATCCGGGGCAGGGCCTCAAAGGAGCTTCGGGAGTTTTCGGCACGCCTCGGGATCCCGGTGGCCAACACGTTCATGGCAAAGGGTTGTGTCCCGGCGGACCACGAGCTGGCCCTCATGACGTGTGGGCTTCAGGCCAGGGATTACGTGTCGTGCGGGTTCGACCGGGCCGATCTGATCATCGCCGTCGGGTACGATCTGGTCGAGTACGCCCCAAAGTTCTGGAACCCCGATCGGAAGAAGAAGATCATCCACATTGACTTCACCCCTGCCGAGGTGGATAGCTACTACCAGCCGGCGGTGGAGATCGTGGCCGATGTCCGGGAGTCCCTGGAGCTGTTGAATGCGCAGATCCGTGTCACAAAGGATACCCGGTACACCAAGACCCTCCGGGAGTGGATCCTTGGGGAGCTTCAGGAGAACGCCCTGTCTGAGGCCTACCCTTTGAAACCGCAACGGATCCTCCATGACCTCCGCACCGTCATGGGTTCTCTGGACATCCTGGTCTCTGATGTGGGGGCCCACAAGCTCTGGATCGCCCGGCTGTACCCGGCCTATGAACCGAACACGGTCATCATCTCCAACGGTTATGCCGCCATGGGGATCGCCCTTCCCGGGGCCATCGCGGCGAAGCTCGTCTACCCCGAGCGGAAGGTCGTGGCCGTCAGCGGCGACGGGGGATTCCTCATGAACTGTCAGGAGTTGGAGACGGCCTGCCGCCTGGGACTTCAGGTGGTCAATGTTATCTTCCGGGACGACGGCTACGGCTCCATCCGATGGAAGCAGATGAACCGGTTCGGGAGGGAGTCGGGGGTGGCCTTCGGCAACCCGGACTTTGCAAAGCTGGCCGAGGCCTTTGGGGCAAAGGGTTACAGGGTCCAGGCTGCATCGGAACTTCTGCCCATCCTCAGGGAGGCCTTTCAGCACCAGGGGCCAAGTGTCGTGGATGTGCCGGTGGACTACACCGAGAACGTGAAACTCACCGAGCGGATGGGGCACCTGGTCTGCCCGATGTAGCGCGGCGTCAAGGGGGAAAGGGCTGGCGTGGCCCTGGTCAAGGACAGGTTCCTGCAAGAGCTGGTTGACCACTTCCGGGGGAGGCGGGACTCTTTGCGCCGGCAGTGGGTCCGGCAGATGACCGCCAAAGGCCTTCTGAAAGGCTTTACCGCTCAGGAGGTGGAGGCGGAGTCGGTCGCCCTCTATGACACGTGTATCAGTTGCCTGGAGACCGGGAGCTATGAAGCGGCCCTGGCCTATGCCCGGACGATGGCGAAGCAGGGGGTGCTCGGGAGGATGACCACCGAGCATGTGATTGAGGGTCTGCTTACCCTGCGCGATGTGTTCCGGCGATCCCTCTTCAAGAAGTACAACGCCGATGTGGACCGGCTGGCGAAGGCCCTGGATGTCTATTCTCCGGTGGCGAACCGGATCCTGGCCACCGTTGCCCTCGCCTTTGTCGAGGAGCGGGAGAAGGTGATAAAGAAGGAGACGAGCCAGCTTAAGACGCTGGTGAAGGCGGGGATGGTCTTAAGTGCCCAGCTTTCCCTAAAGGCCGTGCTCCAGCGGATCGTGAATATGGCTTGCAAGCTCGTCAACGCCAAGTACGGGGCCCTCGGCATCTTGGATGAGAAGGGGGGCCTGGCCCAGTTCATCACGGCGGGGATTGATGAGAAGACGAAGGCATCCATCGGACAGCCGCCGGTGGGGAAAGGCATCCTGGGGGTCCTGATGCGGGAAGGGAAACCCCTGCGCCTCGTGGACCTGACCAAGGATCCCCGGGCCCACGGCTTTCCACCGAACCATCCCCCGATGCGCTCCTTCCTCGGCGTGCCCATCGTCTCGAAGGGAAAGATGTTCGGCAACCTCTACCTCACCGAGAAGCAGGGGGCGTTGGAGTTCAGCGAGGAGGATGAGGCCTTGGCCGCGACGCTGGCCACCCAGGCGGCCATCGCCATCGAGAACGCCCGGTTGTACGAGGAGCTCCAGCGCTCCTACCAGGAGCTGAAACGGTCCCAGGACCTCTTGGTCAGACAGGAGAAGCTTGCCGCCCTTGGCCGGCTGGCGGCCGGTCTGGCCCACGAGCTGAACAACCCCTTAAATTCCATCGCCGGCTTCACCGAGGCCCTCCAGCGTCGTGCTCAGGCCGGAAGCCTCCTCGCCTCGAAAGAGTTCGCGGATTTTCCGAGGTTCCTCCAGATGATTGCAAAGGAGGTGGATCGCGCCGCCACCATCGTCCGGCGGCTCCTGGATTTTGCCAGGCAGCGGGAGCCCTCCTCCGTCGTGATTGAGATCGGGAAGGTCATCGAGGAGGCCGTCTCCTTCGTGGAGAGGCAGGCGGCCATGGCCAACAAGGGGATCGTGGTGGAGCCCCTTCCAGGGCCGATCAAGGTGAGGGCTGATCCTCAGATGCTTCAACAGCTCCTCCTGAATCTGCTGACCAATGCCTTGGACGCGATCGAGGGCGGTGGAGAAGTGCGCATCGCCGTAAGATGCGTATCCAGTGGCCAGGGGCCGGTCCCAAGTCACCCGTCATGGGCCGCCTCCGATTTCGTAGAAATCTCCGTATCGGATAACGGGTGTGGCATCTCCCCCCAGGACCTTCCCAAGATCTTTGACCCGTTCTTCACCACCAAGGAGGTGGGCAAAGGTACCGGCCTCGGTCTTCCCATCTGCCAGAGCATCGTCGAGCAACACGGGGGGATCATCGAGGTCAAGAGCGAGGGGGTCGGCAGAGGCACCGTTGTGACGGTGAAGCTCCCCGTTGGTGAGGTCTCATGAAGGTGCTTGTCGTTGATGATGAGGAATCCTTCCGGGTCTTGATGGAGAGTGAGCTGAAGCGCCAGGGGCATGGGGTCCGGTGCGTGAAGAGTGGGGAGGAGGCCCTGGACGCTTTGGCGGCCTACGACTTCGATGCCGTCCTCTTAGACCTCAGGATGCCTGGTCTTGGGGGCATGGAAACGCTGAAGAGGATCAAAGAGTTGGGGGTTGCCGCGGAGGTGGTCGTCCTCACGGGCTACCCGGAAATCGAGGATGCCGTGTTGGCCATGAAGCTGGGGGCCTACGACTACCTGACCAAGCCGGCGAGGCCCTCCGAGCTGGAGGAGGTGCTGAAGCGGGCCGCCGAGAAGAAGAACCTCCAGAAAGAGAATCTCGCCTTAAAGCGCATGATCGCCCAGAAAGAGCCGCCTCCTCTTATACTGGGTCGAAGCCGGGCCATCCGATCGCTGCTTGAAACCGTCGAGCGCATCGCCCCCAGTGATGCCAGTGCCCTGATCCAGGGGGAGACAGGCACCGGCAAAGGGTTGCTGGCCACGGTGATCCATCAGAGGAGCCGGCGGGCCGCCCAACCGTTTCTCACCATCAACTGTAGTGCCTTCCAGGATCAACTGTTGGAGAGCGAGCTTTTCGGTTATGAAAAGGGGGCCTTCACCGGGGCTGTGGGCACAAAGCTAGGTCTCTTTGAGGTGGCCGATGGGGGGACCCTCTTCCTGGACGAGGTCGGGGAGATGAGCCAGGCGATGCAGGCCAAACTCCTCCAGGTCCTCGATACCGGCGAGCTCCGCCGGGTGGGAGGGACCCGGATCCTCAAGGTGGATGTCCGCATCATCGCCTCCACAAACAAGGACCTGGCCCGGGAGGTCAGGATGGGTCGCTTCCGGGAGGACCTCTACTATCGCTTGAATGTCATCAGCCTCTACCTCCCTCCTCTCCGGGAACGGAAAGAGGACATCCCCCTCCTGATCGAGCACTTCTTGGAGAGGTTCCGTCTCCCGGGAAAGCCGGTGAAGACCATCACCCCCGAGGCCCTCCGACTCCTCACCGAGTACCCATGGCCGGGAAACGTGAGGGAGCTGGCCAATACCATCGAGCGCCTGGTCATCCTCTCCCAGGGCGATGTCATCGGTCTCGATGATCTTCCGCCAAACATCCGTCCTGAGGACGGGTCCCCTGCCCTCCGAGAACCCGCTCCCCTGTCCCTCTCGGAGATGGAGCGGCTTCACATCGCCAAGGTCCTCGCCTACACCAATGGTCGAAAGGCCCAGGCTGCCCGCCTCCTCGGGATCGATGTGAAGACCTTGAACCACAAGATCAAGGTGTATCGCATCCCCTCCTGATCCCCTGGGAGAAATTCCCTCCCCCGGAGAAATTCCCTGGTTCCTTGGCCCTTTCAGTGGCTCCTCTTGCATAGGGAGGTTGGATGTCGACTGCCTTTTATAACAAGAAATTACGAGCCTTAGGGCCGGGACCCTTGAAGGCCGGTTTTCCTGGCACGACTTTTGCCTAATAGTGACTGCTCCTGGGTCAGGCTCGTTCACAGCCCCCGTCAAAGACACCCCAGGGAGGTTGGAGGAAAGGATGAAGACCATCGTTCAGTATGACGGGAAGCGTCGCCCCATCAATCGGTATCCGAAGACGATCATCTCCCCGCCTTCTCCCAGCCGCTGTTGTCTCACAGAGATGAGGCGGATCGGCGAGGTGCAGGTAGGGGAAGAAGACCTTTCATTCTTTTACAAGCGCTGCTCCATCTGCGGGTATACGGTACGGGAATTCTTATCGAAAGACCTCGATGGTTCCCTGACCCTGGAGGACTTCGGGTCGAACGACATCGAGGGGGTTCTCAGGGGCTTCGGTCACCGGGGCCTTTGGACCGATCTGGCGGCTTGAGGTTTCGCTTAACAGGGACAAACCCTTAGCAGGAAAAGGAGGGAGAGATGGCCTACATCATTGCGGAGCCCTGCATTGGGGTCAAGGATCGGGCCTGCGTGGACGTCTGCCCGGTGGAGTGCATCTACGAGGGGGAGGATCAGCTCTACATCCACCCCGACGAGTGCATTGACTGCGGGGCCTGTGAGCCGGAGTGCCCGGTCTCTGCCATTTTCGAGGAGTCGAGCGTCCCGGAGCAGTGGAAGGCTTACATCGAGAAGAACCGGCAGTTCTTCGTGGATAACCCTGGAGCCCAGCCGGCCCACGGGAAAGGAAAGTAACCCTTTTCCGATGGAACAGGCGATAGCCGGTGCTCCCCGGCGAATCCTCTGCCGGGTGCGAGGCCGGTTATCCGCTTCTGCCCGGCGATCTCCATTGACCAGCCGGTCAGGGGGGAGGATCCTGTCGTGTTGAGTGCCGTGGAGATCGGTCACCGGGGCACGGGGAGGAAAGATGATGGGAATCTTTGGCAGAGGACATGAACGGGGAGGGGCGCGAGTCAGCGAAAGGGAGATCTTACACGCGTTGAGCCGGATCGAAGACCCCGATCTCCACAGGGACATTGTCTCGTTAGGGTTTATTAAAAACCTTAAGATCGAAGGATCCATGGTCAGCTTCGATATTAACCTCACGACCCCAGCCTGCCCTGTCAGGGAGAAAATGCAGGAGGAGGCCAGAAAGGTCGTGATGGAGCTTGATGGTGTGACGGATGTGAAGGTCAACATGACCGCCGAGGTGAAGCGGCATGTCTCCTTGGAGAGATCGGCCCTCTCTACCGTTCGTAACATCGTTGCCATCGGAAGCGGGAAAGGGGGGGTTGGAAAGTCTACCGTGAGCGCCAACCTTGCTGTCGGTCTCGCCCTAGCCGGTGCCAGGGTGGGGCTGCTGGACGGGGACATCTACGGACCCAGCATGCCCACCATGATGGGGGTCACACGGCAACTCCGGGTGATCGGCAACCGGATCATCCCCCATACCGCCCATGGCGTCACGTTCATGTCCATGGGCTTCTTTGCTCCAGGGGACCAGCCCCTCATCTGGCGGGGGCCGATGGCCCACAAGGCCTTGGAGCAGTGTCTGTTCAGCGTCGAGTGGGGGGAGCTGGATTACCTCCTCGTGGATCTGCCGCCGGGAACGGGCGATGTCCACCTTACCCTGGTTCAGTTGGTCCCGCTCACCGGAGCGGTGATCGTTACCACGCCTCAAGATATCGGGCTCATGATTTCGATGAAGACCCTTCGAATGTTCCAAACCACCAAGGTCCACATCCTAGGTCTCATCGAGAATATGAGCTACTATATCTGTTCCCAGTGCGGGACCCGGGAAGAGATCTTCGGGTATGGAGGGGCATCGAAGGCCAGCCAGGCCTTGGGCATCCCCTTCCTTGGCGAGATCCCTATTGATAGCCAGATCAGGATCAAGGCTGATGCCGGGACGCCGATCGTTGCGGCTGAGCCCAATTCCCCTTCGGCAAAGGCTTACCGGGAGATCTTGGAAAGGCTGGCCGCACAGATTAGCCTTGAGAACTACAGGGAAGGGAGATCAGGCATGTGAACATCCACCCCGTGCCAGTCCTGAACCCGGCGTGGGGAACCGGAGGCCCAGGACGAGTAGGTCTCACCCCCTGTCGGCGGCTGGCGAGGATCGGCCCATGGTGAAGGTGGGCGGGTTGAGCATCCTTGTAGGGTTAAAGGATCTCTCCTTTTGCCCGAAGATATCGAAGACGGCCGCCCGCTTGGGAATCCAGGCCCATTTCGCTTCGAGAGCGAAGGAGTTTTGGGACAAGGCGCATGAGATCCTCCCCTCGTTGATCATCCTCGATCTGGGCGCCGCCGCTTTGGACCCGTTGGACCTTGTCCTGGCCCTCAAGCTGGACCCCGTCCTCCATGAGGTTCCCGTCCTCGGCTACGCAGCCCAGGTGGGGGGGGAGATCAGGGCGAAGGCCCTCGCAGCTGGCTGTGAGGAGGTCCTGGTCCGCACCACGTTCTCGCGGCAACTGCCAGCCTTGCTCGGAAAGTATGCGGCGGTTGCCTGGAGGGGATCGGAGGGGAGGCCCCTCGGATGAGCGGAGGGTGGAGGGGAATGAAGGGGGATGTCATGCCGGGATGGAAACCTGTTGAAAAATCAGGAGAGGGAAGGTACAATAGTTGTGCACTGGCAGATTTGGGGGACGGTGAAGGCTAAGGAGGAGCCATGGGCACTTCCACGAACACCCTCGAGACCCTTCTCAACCAGGAATACAGGTGGGGGTTCGTCACCGAGATCGAGCAGGATCTTGCGCCGCCTGGGCTGAATGAGGACATCATCCGTCTGATCTCGTCCAAGAAGAACGAGCCCGAATGGCTGCTGGAGTGGCGGCTGAAGGCCTACCGGTACTGGTCCCAGTTGGAGAAGGCCCAGGCCGAGCCGAGGTGGGCCAACGTCAAGTATCCGCCCATTGACTATCAGGCCATCCGGTACTATGCGGCGCCCAAGCAGGTGAAGGATCGCCCGAAGAGTCTTGATGAGATTGACCCGGTGCTCAGGGCAACCTATGAGAAGCTGGGCATCCCCCTCCACGAGCAGGAGATCCTGGCTGGGGTCGCGGTGGACGCGGTCTTCGACAGCGTCTCGGTGGCAACCACGTTCAAGCAGAAACTGGCCGAGCTGGGAATCATCTTCTGCTCCTTCTCCGAGGCGGTGCAGGAGCATCCCGAGCTGGTCCGGAAGTACCTGGGATCGGTGGTCCCTTATACCGATAACTTCTTCGCCGCCCTGAACTCGGCGGTCTTCAGCGACGGGTCGTTTGTTTACGTCCCGAAGGGTGTCCGGTGCCCGATGGAGCTTTCGACTTACTTCCGGATCAACGCCTCTGCGACCGGTCAGTTCGAGCGGACGCTCATCATCGCCGATGAGGGGGCTTACGTCAGCTACCTTGAGGGGTGCACCGCGCCCATGCGGGACGAGAACCAGTTGCACGCGGCGGTGGTGGAGCTGATCGCCCATGACTACGCCACGATCAAATACTCCACCATCCAGAACTGGTATCCTGGGGATAAGGACGGCAAGGGTGGCATCTACAACTTTGTCACCAAGCGGGGGAAGTGTCTTGGGAAGCACTCCAAGATCTCGTGGACCCAGGTAGAGACCGGCTCGGCGATCACGTGGAAGTACCCGAGCTGCATCCTGATCGGGGACAACTCGGTTGGGGAGTTTTACTCGGTGGCGCTCACCAACCACTACCAGCAGGCGGACACGGGCACCAAGATGATCCACATCGGGAAAAACACCCGGAGCACGATCATCTCCAAGGGGATCTCCGCCGGCCACGGGCAGAACACCTATCGGGGCCTGGTGAAGATCCTGAAGGGGGCGACCGGGGCCCGGAACTACTCCCAGTGCGACTCGCTGCTTTTGGGGGATAAATGCGGCGCCCATACCTTCCCCTATCTGGAGGTGCGGAACAGCTCCGCCCAGGTCGAGCACGAGGCAACAACCTCGAAGATCAGCGAGGATCAGCTCTTCTACTGCAAGCAGCGCGGGATCTCGGCCGAGGATGCCGTCTCCATGATTGTCAATGGCTTTTGCAAACAGGTCTTGCGCGAGCTGCCGATGGAGTTCGCCGTGGAGGCCCAGAAGCTCCTGGGCGTGAGTCTCGAGGGCAGCGTTGGCTAAAACGGAGAACAGAGAGTGACGAATGCTGGAAATTAGAAACTTGCATGTAAAAGTCGGCGACAACGAGATCCTCAAGGGTGTTGATCTCGTCGTGAGGGCGGGTGAGGTTCACTCCATCATGGGTCCTAACGGTTCGGGCAAGAGCACGCTGGCCCAGGTCCTGGCCGGGCGGGAGCTGTACGAGGTGACCGACGGCGAGGTGCTCTATGAAGGGAAGAACCTGCTGGTGATGTCCCCGGAGGAGCGGGCCCGGGAGGGGATCTTCCTGGCCTTTCAATACCCGGTCGAGATCCCGGGGGTCAGCACCGCCTACTTCCTGAAGGCAGCCTTGAACGCCATCCGGAAGCACCGCGGCCTGGAGGAGCTGGATGCTATGGACTTCCTGACCTTGGTCAGGGAGAAGATGAAGCTTTTGGAGATGGACCAGAGCTTCCTGAATCGTCCGATCAATGAGGGCTTCTCCGGTGGCGAGAAGAAGCGGAACGAGATCTTCCAGATGGCGGTTCTGGATCCTAAACTGGCCATCCTGGATGAGACCGACTCCGGCCTGGACATTGATGCCCTGAAGATCGTCGCCAACGGAATCAACGCCCTCAGGAGCCCGGAGCGGGCTATGCTCGTGATTACCCACTACCAGCGGTTGCTGAACTATGTCACCCCTGACTATGTCCACGTGCTCTTTGACGGTCGTATCGTCAAGTCAGGTGGCAAGGAGCTGGCCCTGGAACTTGAGGAGCGGGGGTACGATTGGATCAAGGCGGAAGCCGAGATGGCCCAGCAAACCGTTGCCTAGGGGGAATCGGCAGGATGGTTCACCTCTCGGCCGAGAAGGACATCTACCTCGCGACCTTTGAAGGGTTCGAGCGGGACGGCACCCGGCCGGATCCCCCGTGGCTCCGCTGGATCCGCCAGGCGGCCATCTCCCGCTTCGCCGAGCTGGGATTTCCCACCACCCGGGATGAGGAGTGGAAGTACACGAGCGTAGAGCCGATCGCGAGGATCCCTTTTAAGCCTGCTCCGCGAAAGGCCGGGGGCTGGGGGCTAGAGGCTGGGGACTGGGATCTGGGGTTACCGGGTGCCCGGCTTGGGTTTGTAAACGGTCATTCCTCGGAGGAACTCTCGTCGCTCCTGTCGCTGCCAAAGGGTGTCCACGTCAGGAGCCTCGCAGCGATCCTTCGCACCAATCCGGGATGGCTGGAGCCCTACTTGGCCCAATACGCTGGCTTCCAGGATCATGCCTTCGTTGCCCTTAATACCGCCTTTATAGAGGATGGGGCCTATGTGTATATCCCCCCGGGCACGGTTCTTCAGGAACCAATCCACCTGCTGTTTGTGTCAACCCCCCAAGGGGAACCCTTCGTGTCCCATCCCAGGACCCTGATCATCGCGGGTGAGAATAGCCAGGGAGCCATCGTCGAAAGCTACGTCGGGTTGGGAGATGGAGTTTATTTCACCAATGCCGTCACCGAGATCGTCATTGGCGAGAACGCCGTGATTGACCATTACAAGCTGGAGCTGGAGGGTGAGGAGGCGTTTCATATGGCGACCCTCCAGGCTGCCCTGGATCGGAACAGCAATTTCAGGTCTCACTCCATCGCCCTGGGCGGGGCCCTCGTTCGGAACGACCTGAACGTGGTGCTGGATGGTGAAGGGGGCGAGTGCACCCTGAACGGCCTCTACCTGGTGACCGGGCGACAGCATGTGGATAACCACACCAGGATTGACCATGTGAAGCCGCACTGTCTCAGCCGGGAGTTCTACAAAGGTATCCTCGATGGTCAGTCGAGGGGGGTCTTTAACGGCAAGATCTACGTCCACAGGTTCGCCCAGAAGACCGATGCCCACCAGCTCAACAAGAACCTGCTCTTGTCCGAGGATGCCGTCATCGACACCAAGCCTCAGCTGGAGATCTACAACAACGATGTCAGGTGCAGCCACGGATCGACGATCGGCCAGCTTGATCCGGATTCGCTCTTTTACCTGCGTTCAAGGGGGATGGACCTGAAGGCTGCTCGCATCCTTCTGACCTACGCCTTCGCCAGCGAGATCATCAGCCGCGTGAAGATCGAGCCGATTCGTGTTAAGCTTGAAGATCTGTTGGTGGCAAGGCTCCGAAAGGGCTCGTCGCCTGAGGAGGCACCATGAGAGCGACCAATGACTTGACTGCCCTTGGCACCCTCCGGGAACCTTCCATGGCGTTTGACGTGGAGAGGATCAGGGAGGATTTCCCGATCCTGAAGCGGAGGGTCCACGGAAAGCCGCTTGTTTACCTGGACAACGCGGCGACAAGCCAGAAGCCGCAGGTCGTGATTGATACCATTACGAGGTATTATTCGGCGGAAAATGCGAACGTGCATCGGGGGATCCACCTGTTAAGTGAAGAGGCCACCCAGGCCTTTGAAGAAACCCGGGCCAAGGTGGCGCGCTTTCTGAAGGCTTCGGAGGCCCGGGAGATCGTCTTCGTTCGCGGCACTACTGAGGCGATCAACCTCGTTGCCCAGAGCTATGGCAGGACGTACATCAGGCAGGGGGATGAAATCATCATCTCCGCGATGGAGCACCACTCCAACATTGTTCCGTGGCAGATCTTGTGCGAGCAGATAGGGGCCCGGTTGCGGGTGATCCCCATCAACGACGATGGCGAGCTGTTGATGGATGAATACGGGAAGCTCCTGAACGAAAGGACCAGGTTTGTCTCGGTGGTTCACGTGTCGAACGCCCTTGGCACGATCAATCCGGTCAAGCAGATCATTGAGATGGCCCACGACCAAGGGGTGCCCGTGTTGATTGATGGGGCTCAGGCCGCCCCTCATCTGCCGGTGGATGTCCGTCAGCTCGATTGTGACTTTTATGTCTTCTCCGGTCACAAGCTGTTTGGCCCGACCGGTATCGGCGTTCTGTACGGTAAGGCTCACCTTCTCGAGGCCATGCCTCCGTACCAGGGAGGCGGCGACATGATCCTCTCGGTCACCTTCGAAAAGACCCTCTACAACGTGGTGCCGTATAAATTTGAGGCGGGGACTCCCCATATTGCTGGTGTCATCGGGCTTGGTGCCGCCATCGACTATCTGGAGGGGATCGGGTTGGAACGGATAGCCACCTACGAGCAGGGGTTGCTCCAGTATGCGACGGAGGCCGTTTCCACCATCCCCGGTCTCCGCATCATCGGAACGGCAAAAGAAAAAGCGAGCATCCTGTCCTTTGTGCTTGACGGTGTGCACGCCCACGATGTTGGCACGATTCTGGATCATGAGGGGATCGCCATCAGGACAGGCCACCACTGCGCCATGCCCGTAATGCAGCGCTTCAACGTGCCGGCGACGGCCCGGGCATCCCTGGCCTTCTATAATACGAAAGAGGAGATCGACGCGCTCGTCAGGGCCATCCATAAGGCCAAGGAGATGTTCAGCTGATGTCGGATTTGCGAGAACTCTACCAGGAGGTCATCCTTGACCATAGCAAAAGGCCGCGGAACTTCCAGAAGCTGGAAGGCGCGAATCGGAGGGCGGAAGGGTACAACCCCCTTTGCGGTGACCAGATCACGGTCTACCTGCGTGTGGAAGATGACGTGATCAGAGACATCAGCTTTCAAGGGTCCGGCTGTGCCATCTCCAAGGCCTCCGCCTCGATGATGACCACGGCCCTGAAAGGGAAGACGACGACCGAGGCGGAGTCCCTCTTCAAGGCCTTCCATCAGATGGTGACCTCCGACCACAGCGCACCCTTCGACTCACCGGAGCTTGGAAAGCTTGCCGTGTTCTCAGGTGTACACGAATTCCCGGTGCGGGTCAAATGTGCCACCTTGGCCTGGCACACCCTCCATGCAGCCCTTTCGGGAAGGGGCGAGACGGTTACGACGGAGTAAAGTCTTTGGGGTAGGAGAGGAGATGCCATGGACGCCCCGAATAGCCTTGCCCTCGAATCCCGGGTCATCGAGGCCCTCCGCACCTGTTTCGACCCAGAGATCCCGGTCAACATCTACGAGCTGGGCCTGATCTATGAGGTCAAGGTGGACCCCTCAGGGAGGGTCAACATCCAGATGACCCTCACCTCCCCCTATTGCCCGTCGGCCCAGGAGCTCCCCCTGGAGGTGGAGAGCAAGGTACGGGCTATTCCCGGCGTGACGGACGTGAAGGTTGAGGTTGTGTGGGATCCACCCTGGGATCCGTCCAGGATGTCGGAAGCGGCGAGGCTTGAGCTGGGGTTTCTGTAAGGGGAGGTGATTCTACGGTTTCCTTGGCTCCCGCCTACGACGATCGGCCGTGCCGAGAGGCCTTCCCCAGTCAGGAGGGGTTATGTCCCTACTCAAGGACAGCTTTGGACGGGTGATTGACGACCTCAGGATCTCGGTCACCGATCGCTGCAACTTTCGGTGTACCTACTGCATGCCGGCCAAGGGGATGCCCTGGCTGCCCAAGAAGGAGATCCTCACCTTTGAGGAGATCATCCGGGTGGCCCGGATCGGGGTGGAGCTCGGGATCACCACCATCCGGGTCACCGGTGGTGAGCCGACCGTCCGGGCCAACCTCGAAGACCTGATCCGGGGCTTGAGCCAGATCGCCCCGAATCTTGATCTGGCCATGACGACGAATGGTTTTCTCTTGAAGCAAAAGGCCCGGGCCTTGAAGGAGGCGGGCCTCAAGCGGCTTAACGTCAGTCTCGATTCCCTCCACCGGGAGTGCTTCAAGGAGATGACCCGTCGGGATGCCCTCGAGGATGTCCTGGTCGGGTTGGAGGAGGCGGCCGCCGTCGGTTTCTGGCCCATCAAGGTGAACGTGGTGGTCATCAGGGGGATGAATGGGGATGAGGTCCTGGACTTTGCCCGTCTCGCCCGGGACAGGGGCTACCAGGTCCGGTTCATCGAGTTCATGCCCCTTGATGCTGACAGGGCCTGGAGCCTGGAAAAGGTCGTGCCGGCCCGGGAGATCCTGGCCCGCATCAATGCCCACTATCCCCTTGTCCCGGTCAACACCGATCGTCCGGAACCGGCCACCGTTTTCCGGTTCGCCGATGGCCGGGGAGAGGTAGGGGTGATCCCCTCGGTGACGGAGCCCTTCTGCGGCAGCTGTAACCGGATCAGGCTCACGGCCGATGGGCAGCTTCGGACCTGTCTCTTCTCCTTGAAGGAGCATGACCTGAAGAAGCTCCTCCGGGGGGGGGCGAGCGACGAGGAGATCAAGGCGTTCATCAGGGCGGCTGTCTGGGCCAAGGAGCCGGGTCATCGGATTAACCAACCTGATTTCATCCAGCCGGAACGGACCATGTCGGCTATCGGTGGGTGATGATGATCACCCTTCCGGAAGCTACCTGGGATGTTGCTGGTGGGGAATTCGATGAAGGGGTCGAGGCCCCAGGAGATCAGGAGGCAGAAGCCCAAGGGGGCAAAGGCTCAACGGGAGGCGGAGAGGAAGAGGCGGAGGGCTCGAGAGAGGCTGGTAAAGATCGCTTCCATTGCTGGTGCTTCCCTTATTGTCACGCTCTCAGCGTATCTTGTCTACGGGAGATTCATCGGGAAGGTCAGCGGAACCTCTGTCCCCGTGATGTCGGCCAAGTACCACCTCGCCCCAGGCGAGCCTCCTCCTATCTACAATACCGATCCCCCTACCTCCGGCCCCCACACCCCTTACCTCGCCCAATGGGGGATCCATCGGGAGCCCATCCCAAAGGAGGTCCAGGTCCACAACCTAGAAGATGGGGGGGTCATCGTCCACTACAACTGTCCCGAGGGCTGCCCGGAGCTGGTTGAGAAGCTGGAGGGGATCGTCAAGCAGTTTGATCGGGCCATCTTGGCTCCTTCGCCGGGGATGGACACGCGGATTGCCCTCACGGCCTGGGGAAAGCTCGATAAGTTCGACAACTTCGACGAGGAGCGGATCATCCGATTCATCAAGGCCTACATGGGCATCGACCACCATGGCCCTTAAGGGTTGGCGATGGGAGACCAGGGGGGTTTGGGTTCCTCCCGGGGGATGACGACGATCCCGGTCTCCGTCACGAAGTAGCGCTCCCGGTCCTTCTCCAAGTTGTACCCGATCTCTGTCCCGGGGGGGATGTACACGTTCTTGTCAACGATAGCCCGCCGGATCCGGCAGCCCCGACCGATCTCTACCCGGTTCATGATGACCGAATCCTCAATCAGGCAGTAACTGTGGATCCGGACGTTCCGGCCGATCACCGAGCCCCGGATCAGGCTCCCGCTGATGATGGTCCCTTCAGCCACAATGGAGTTTAAGGCCATTCCCCGCCGCCCCTCCTCGTCGAAGACGAACTTGGCCGGAGGGTCACTGTAGCTTACCGTTCGGATAGGCCAGCTCCGGTTGTAGAGGTTGAAGGACGGATCAACCGCCCGGAGGTCCATGTTCGCCTCGTAGTAGGCTTCAATCGTCCCCACATCCCGCCAGTAGCTAGGCTCCTCCCCTTTAAGCGGGGTGGGGATCCGGTTCCTCCTGAAGTCGTAGGCATAGACCTTTCGCTCCTCCTTCACCAGGCGGGGGAGGATATCCCGGCCAAAATCGTGGCTGCTTTGGGCATTCTGGGCGTCCTCCTCTAGGACTTTCGAGAGGAGTTCGGTTTCGAACAGATAGTTTCCCATGGAGATCAGGGCCTGATCGGGCTCGCCAGGAATCGTCTTAGGATGGGCCGGTTTCTCCTCGAAGCCGATGATCCGCCACTCAGGATCCACCTCCATCACGCCGAAGGAGGAAGCTTGCTCCACCGGCACCGGGAGCGCCGCCACGGTCGCATCCGCGTTCTTTGCCCTGTGGTACTCGACCATCTGGCGGATGTTCATCTTATAGATATGATCAGCCCCGAAGACGGCAACGACCATGGGGTTAGCCCGCTTGATCAGGTGGAGGTTCTGGTACACGGCGTCGGCGGTCCCCCGGTACCAGTCGGTCCCGGTCTGCATCTGGGCGGGGACCGGGATGATGAAGTGGTCCCTGAGGACGCTGGCAACCTGCCAGCCTTCCTGGAGGTGCTCCACCAGGGACTGGGCCTTAAACTGCGTGAGGACGTAGATCGAGTAGATCCCCGAGTTGATGAAGTTTGACAGGACGAAGTCGATGATCCGGTACTTTCCCCCAAAGGGGACGGCCGGCTTTGCCCGGTCCCGGGTCAACGGGTAGAGCCGTTCCCCCCGTCCCCCCGCCATGATCATTGCCAAGACCTCCATCCTCCCCGCCCCTCAGAACATTGTCTCACCGGTGAAGGTGAAATCTCGGATCAAGAGGGCCGGGACGACGGTCGCCCCCAGCTCACTCCAGGCGGCCCCTATAGCCCACCGTTCGCGGGAGATAGCGTCGATCCGGGAGAAGGCTTCAAGGATTGACTCGGTGAACCTGAGGTTCTTGATGGGGAAGACGACCTTTCCATCTTCGATGAGGAACGTCCCATCCCGGGTCATCCCCGTCATGAGGGCTCTCCTGGTATCCAGGAGGCCATTCACATAGTGGAGGCGGGTGACCAAGATCCCCCGTTCCATCCGCGAGGGGAGTTCATCCAGCGGGACATCACCGGCCTCCATGAAGAGGTTCAGCGGCAGGGGACCCCCTCCCGTTCCCGGCGGGAGGCCATGGCCTGTTGAGGTTTTCCCTTCCTTTGCCGCCGTCAGGGTATCGTAGACGACCCCTTTTGCCACCCCCCGCTCGATGAGGACGATCCTTTGCTTCGCCACCCCTTCGAAGTCGAAGGGCATGGCCATCCCTTGAGGATCCAGGCCGTCATCGTAGATCGTGACCTCTTCGCCGGTGACCTTCTCGCCGAGCCTTCCCGTCAGGAACCCCGTCCCTTCCTGAAGGCTCTTGGCCCCAAAGCCGATGTAGCCCAGCCACTCGAGGAGCTCTCCAACGGCGGGAGGTTCCAGGACGACGTCGTACCGTCCAGGGGAAAGATCCCTGGGGTTCTTCGACTCCACGCACTTCTTGATGGCCCGCTCCCCCAGGACTTCAAGGTCAATCTTCCCGATGTCCCGGGAGAGGCTGTAAGCGTAGCCGGAGCCCTCTCCGGCCAGGGCAACGATCTTCACCTCGGCAAAGGTGTAGGGTTGGTAGGCCCTTACCCCCAACGAGTTCACGACAGCCACCTCTCCTTGACCGGTGGCCAAGAGGCCTGCCAGTCTGACCCCATGCCTTGAGGCCTTTTGGAAGAGGGCCTTCACCGCTTTTGCCCGCCCTTTCGGGGAAACCTTCGCCGTCTCCGGGAAGAAGGTGGGAGGCTTTGCGATCGCCTGGGGCCCTGGAAGCGACAGGAAGGTCGGGTTCTCCTTCTGGACCTTTGCCATCCCGACGGCCCTTTTCAGGGTTCGCTTGAGATCGCCCCTCTTAAGCGAGTTCGTTGAGGCGGAGCCGATCTTCTTCCCGAGGACGGCTGTGAACAGGACCTCGGTGTTTGACTCGGCCATGTTCTGGTGGATCACCGACTCGGCGAAGCGGGTCACCCCTCTTTCGGAGCCTAGGAGGAGGGCCGAGGCCTGATCCGCCTCCTTGGCCTTTAGGACCTTTTCAAGGGTCTCCAGGGCCTTGGCCTCACCGATCATCGCCTCACCCCCACCTGGACCCTCCGGAACCGGGCCGGGGCCGTCCCGTGGCCAACCCTGGCCGTCTGAGGCGGCTCCCCCTTGCCGCAGTTCGGGACGCCCCAGATGTGCCACTCGGATGGGCCGCAGATGGCGTCACAGGAACCCCAGAACCGAGGGGTGATGCCGGTGTAGATGGGATTCTTGAAGATCCGTCCCAGCTTCCCGTGCTTGATCTCCCGGGCCAGCTCGCAGCCAAACTGGAAGTTCAAGCGCATCTGGTCAATGCTCCAGCTTTTGTTGGTCGAGATGAACAGGCCATCCTCCGTGTCGGCAATTAACTCTTCCAGCGTTCCTTCCCCAGGCTCCAGATTCACGTTGACCATCCTGATCAGGGGGATCCGGTTCCAGCCGTCGGCCCGCATGCAGCCGTTCGATTGCTCGCCGAGGACGGCGGCGGTCTCACGGGATTTCAGGTAATCAATAAAGATCCCATCCCTCACGATCTCGGTCCGCTGGGACGGGACCCCCTCGTCGTCAAAGCCGAAGGTCCCGAGTCCTCCTTCGAGGGTGGCATCGGCCGTGATGTTCACCAAAGGGGAGCCGTAGCGGAAAGTCCCTCGCTTCGTCAGGTCCAGAAAGCTCCCACCGGCATAGCTCATCTCCATCCCGAGGACGCGATCCAGCTCGATGGCGTGGCCGCAGGACTCGTGGATCTGCAGGGCGAGTTGGGGACCGTCCAGGATGATGGTGGTCTCCCCGGAGGGGCAGTCCTCGGCAGAAAGAAGGGCCAGGGCCTCCTCCCGAACCCGTTCGGCAGCTCCGACAAGATCCATCGCCTCGATGAACTCGTACCCTTTGGTGGCAAAGTCCCCGCCGTGGGAGTTGGGGTAGGACCGGGTTTGGGCCTCCCCCCCATTAACCGCCGTCGCGGAGATCCCCCCACCGCTCTCGATGATCTCCTGTTCGATCCCGGCCCCCTCCGTGCTGACGAAGAACTTCCAGGTCTTGAAGAAGTTGAGGGAGCCTTCAGCGACCTTAATGCGTGGATCTCTTTGGAGGATCCCCGTCGCCTTGAAGAGGAGGTCGAGCTTGGCCTCCAGCGGCACCTGGAAAGGGTCCTCCAGGATTGGGGTGCGGTAGGTGGCGACCATGGGCTCGACCGGAGCGAGGACGGCCCGTCTCCCCCCGGACCAAGCCGACGCCTTGGCAATCTGGACAGCCTGAGCGGCCACCTTCCTCAGCTCGGCCTTTGTCGGCCGGGAGCTGGCCGCAAAACCCCAGGCCCCATCCACGATCACCCGCACCCCGAAGCCCTGCTCCTCGACGGAGAGGGAGCGTTCGATCTCCCCGTTTTTGACGGAGAGTCCCTGGTGGATCCGCCGGACCAGGCGGACATCAGCGTACTGGACGCCTTTCCGTTTTAGGTCGTGGATGACCTCTTGAAGGTTTTCCATGGTCTCTCTAAAAGTTGCGTTGGGCCAAGTCCCGGGCCAACTCAGGAGGGAGGGCGAAGCTCACCTCCTCCTTAATCGCCTCGACCTCTTCGATCGTTTCGACGCCCATGGCCTTAAAGTAATCGAGGACCTCCTGAACCAGGTACTCGGGGGCAGAGGCCCCGGCCGTGATCCCGATGCACTCCACCCCGTCGAACCAAGCGGGGTCAATCTCAGTCACGTCCTCGATGAGGTACGCCTTTGCCCCGGCGCTCTCAGCCACCTCCTTCAGCCGGTTGGAGTTGGAGCTGTTCTCGGAGCCGATGACGAGGATCAGGTCCGCCTCCTTGGCGAGGATCTTCACGGCCGTCTGCCGATTCTGGGTGGCATAGCAGATATCGTCTTTCGAAGGGGCCACGAGGGCCGGGAACCGGCGTTTCAAAGCCTCGATGATCTCCTTGGTGTCGTCCATGCTCAAGGTCGTCTGGGTGATAACCCCCACCTTCTCCGGATCAGGCACCTGGAGGTGTTCAACCTCTTCAGGGGATCCGACGAGCCTGATAACATCGGGGGCCTCCCCCATGGTCCCGATGACCTCATCGTGACCATCATGTCCAACGAGAATGATGGAGAGGCCCTGCCTGGCGAACCGGATCGCCTCCTGGTGGACCTTGGTGACCAAAGGGCAGGTCGCGTCAATGACCTTTAGCCCTTTGGCCGTAGCCATCGCCCTCACCTCGGGGGAGATTCCATGGGCGCTGAAGATGACCGTCGCCCCGTCAGGTACCTCGTCCAGTTCCTCGACGAAAATGACCCCTTTTTTCTTGAAGGATTCGACCACATGGTAGTTGTGGACGATCTCCTTCCGGACGTAGATCGGGCCTTCATAGATCTGGAGGGCCAGGTTCACGACATCAATGGCCCGGTCCACCCCGGCGCAAAACCCTCGCGGCTTGGCGAGGAGGAGCTTTTTTGGGTTCATCGGTAGCCCTCTTGGCGATACCTCTGTTGAACACAGGGTCTCCTTACTGCCAAGGCAGAATGATCGTAGCAGATTCTTCAAAGGGCGTCAAACCGTCACGACTTCTCCAGGGCCTTGACGATCTCCCGGCAGAAGGCAGGGAGGTCGGCCGGCTGACGGGAGGTGATCAGGTTTCCGTCCACGACCACCTCCTGATCCACGTAGTGGGCGCCGGCGTTGATCAGATCGTCCTTGATGGAGGAGAAGCAGGTGGCGGTCTTCCCTTTGACGATCCCGGAGGAGCAGAGCATCCACCCGGCGTGGCAGATGGCCGCCACGACCTTCCCCTGGTGGAAGGCTTCCTTGACCAGCCTGACCATGGCCTCGGAGCGGCGCATCAGGTCGGGGGCGTAGCCACCGGGGATGATAACGGCATCAAAATCGGCCGCCTTCACCTGATCGGCCGTGGCATCCACGGTGACAGGATAGCCATGTTTGCTTGTATAGGTTGACGCCGTTCCTGTCCCGACGACCTTCACGTCGGCCCCCTCTTCCTTCATCCGGTAGTAGGGGACCCAGAGCTCCATCTCCTGATACAGGTTCTCGGCCAGGATGGCGACCTTCTTTCCCCGTAACCTCATGGGCCTCCCTCCCTTCCTGGAGTTTAAGCCGTTGTCGAGTCACTGATACCCTGTCTGTCGTCCCAATGTTCACTGGTCGAAGGGTACACGACCCGATCCCTCTCTGTCAAGATTAGTCCAGAAGGCCTAGAAAAATGGGATGAACGGTCTATGGACCGCGGGGGTTTGAAGAAGTATCGTTATTTAAAGCTGGATCTCGCTTCAAGCCTTTTTCACCTTTGCCTTCCTACCAGCCGAGAACGGTGCAAGCCAGGTTTGGTTTGTCGAGGAAGGGGATCTTCATCCCTCTTGGCAGGCTTTTTCGGTGAAGAAAGGAGGTGAGGAGAAAAAAGGGATTAGGTCTCCCCCTCTTCGAGGGTCTGAGGCCTTCGAGAGGAGGGCTTCCAGGGCAATCGAGGAAATGGAGGAGGGGTAGGATGGCTTCGAGAAGGAAGGTCATAGGGGGGGTAGGGTGCCTCTTTCTGCTCATAGGCCTCGTGGGCCCTGTCTCTGCCGAGTATTGGCCGGTAGGGCCGAGCAGCGTGGTGGATCTCTCCTCCCTGGTTTCCATGCGACACTACCAGAACTGGCCCGGCGGCAACGTGATGAACCAGTTCGTCATCGTTCCCTATCGGAATGTCGGACCAGGAGGGCCTTACAACTCGGACCTGATCCTCCTGGACGAGAACACGGCCACCCAGATGGATTGTCCGCCCCATATGATGCCGCCCCTGGAGACCGGTCTCCCGAACGCGGGGTACTGGGGCTCCTTCACCTGCGATAAGGTGCCGATCTGGCAGTTCCTGGGTGAGGTGGTCAAGGTTGATGCCCGGAGCATCCTGGATCAGGCCCCGAACGGGGTGAGTCCGTTGATCACGGTGGATATGATCAAGGCGGCGGAGCGGGCCTACCGGGAGCTCCGGCCCGGGGATGCGCTCCTGTTCTGGAGTGGCTACGACGACAAGTATGACAAGCCGCTGCCCGAGGGGCGGCGCCTGCTGATCGCTCCCATCGAGGGAAGTGCTCCCGCGTGGCCTGACCCGGACTTCGATGCGACAGACTATGCCGGGAGCAAAGGGGTCCGGCTTATGGGGACGGACAGCCCGAGCCTTGGGGCCTTTGGTCCCCCCAAGTACGCCCAGCCTGGTCCGCAAGGGATCTTTACAAACCCCCTGCCCTTGGAGAGCCACCTGGGGAACTTCAAGCGGGGCGGGATTCATACCGAGGGCTTGACCAACCTGGACAAGGTCCCGAACGGATCCCTTTACATCAGCCTGCCCGTCAAGCACTATAAGGCCCCGACGGTGGAGGCCCGGGCCGCGGCCATCACGGACCTTCGACTGGCCGCCGAGCTGTTGAAGGCCGTGAGGGCCCACCGGGTGGTGGACCTGTCGGTCTTGAACCGGGAGGATCTGCCGGTCTGGTGGCCGGGGGCAGGGGTGGGGAACTTCCTCTGGCCCTACCAGAGCCTGGACCAGAACTGGTTCACCGGTCCGGCCGGGCCCTTCTGGACCAGGACCCACATCATGGATGCCCACACTGGGACTCACTTTGACCCCCCTGCCCACTTCGGGCCCCCCCCGGGCTTTGACTTCAACAGCTATGATGACTGGACCAAGGGGGTCTTAAGGAAGTTCGAGGCCAGGTATGGGAAGCTGAAGACCACCGACGTGACCGGGGACAAGGTTCCGCTGTGGCAGCTTATGGGCCCGGCCCGGGTGGTGGATGTCCAGCATCGTCTGGGAACAACGGACCCTAAGAGCTGGCCGGCCTCACCGCCGATCACCGTCGAGGATGTCCAGGCTCATGAGCGGCTCTATGGACCGATCCAGGCCGGGGAGGTGGTCATCTTCAGAACCAACCACAACGATGCCCATTTCCGGCCGATCACCCGGGACGGGGATGAGGCCGTCAAGAAGCCGCTGGATGGCCAAGCCGAAGGGTGGCCGGCGCCAACCCCGGAGACCATTCTCTATCTGGCCAGGAAAGGGGTAAAGACCCTCGCCATTGATGCGCCCAGTATGGGATCCGTGAGAGGCGAGGAGGCGGTCATGACCCACTGGGCCGCGGTGAACGAAGGGATGAACTTCGTCGAGTTCCTGATCGGCGTTGGGCAGATCCCGCCCAAAGGGGCTTTCTTCGTCTTCCTGCCGGTGAAGATCGAAGGGGTCCGGGGCGGACCGGGACGAGCCATCGCCATCCTTCCTTAAAGAAGATCAAGGCCTGCCGTCATAGAAGGGGGGAAGTCGTAAGGCTTCCCCCCTTCTGTCCCAAACCCAGGCTGATTCTGTCATCAGGACCTGGCATCCTCTGTACAGACCCTTAATTTACGGGGCTTCATCTTTCCCCTGACGTTTTTCCCTTGACAGAAAAAAAACAGTGTTGTAGATCTCAGAGAAAACAGTTTCCTTAGTAGAGAAAGGAAAGGAGGTGATGGGAGGGGAGATGGAGGATGGTTTCCATCTCTAAAGCCACCTGCTTTTGAGATGGTGTCTAGGAGGCTCCAAGAGAAGAGGGAGGGGGATGAACATGCAAGGATGGAAACGGATAGGGAGTCTTGTCGTGGCCCTAGCCTTTGTCGTAGGGTTCGGGGGTCTGGCCTTGGCGGAGTACTGGCCGGTCACCGCGAACACGGTGGTGGACCTGTCGCCGACGGTTTCCATGAGTCACTACCAGAACTGGCCCGGCGGGCAGCTCCACCACCAGCCGATCATCGTTCCCTATATCAAGCATGGACCTGGTCCGTGGGCCTCGGATCTCCTGATCGTTGATGAGAACACGGCGACCCAGACCGACTGCCCACCTCACATGATGCCACCCCAGGAGAGCGGCCTGCCGAACGCGGGCTACTGGGGCTCCTTGACCTGTGATAAGGTCCCGGCGTGGCAGTTTGTAGGCGAGGTCTTCAAGATTGATGCTCGGAGCATCCTGGACCAAGCCCCGAACGGTGTCAGCCCGATCATCACCGTGGACATGGTGAAGGCTGCCGAGCGGGCCTACCGGGAGATCCGGCCTGGAGATGCAGTCCTCTACTGGAGTGGTTACGATGACAAGTACGATTTGCCGATGCCTGAGGGCTGGCGCCTCCTGATCGGCCCGATCGCCGGGACCTCCCCTTCCTGGCCTGACCCAGACTTTGAGGCGGCGGACTACGTCGGGAGCAAGGGCGTCAAGCTGATGGGAACGGACAGCCCCAGCATGGGGGCCTTCGGCCCACCCCGGGTGAAGCTCCCCTACGGTCTCTTCCAGAACCCCCTGGCCATCGAGAGCCACCTGGGGCACTTCAAGCATGGCGCGATTCACACCGAGGGCTTGATGAACCTGGACAAGGTCCCGAACGGCTCCCTCTATATTGCCTTGTACCCCAAGCACAAGGACTCTCCGACGGTCGAGACCCGGGCCGCGGCCATCACGGACCTTCGGCTGGCCGCCGAGCTGATGAAGGCCGTTCGGGCGAAGCGGGTGGTGGATCTGTCTGTCATCCTCTCGATGCAGCACCCGGTCTGGTGGCCGGGGGCAGGGGTTGGAAACTACGTCTTCCCCTACCACGTCGTGAACCCTGTGAACTACTTCACCGGACCTTTCGGCCCCTACTGGGTGAACACCCACATGATGGACGCCCACACGGGAACCCACGTAGACCCCCCGGCCCACTTCGGGCCCCCCCCGGGCTTCGATTTTAACAGCTATAACGACTGGACAAAGGAAGTTCTCCGGGAGTTCGAGGCCAAGTATGGGAAGCTGCGGACCACGGACATGACCTCGGATAAGGTCCCGATCCACTACTTCATGGGACCGGCCCGGGTCATCAACGTCCAGCACCTGGTGGGGACGACGGATCCTAGCACCTGGCCGGCGTCGCCGAAGATCACGGTAGCGGATGTCCAGGCCTACGAGGCTCTCTATGGCCCGATCAAGGCGGGTGAGGTGGTCATCTTCCAGACCGGCCACAACGACGCCTACTTCAAGCCGTTCCAGCGAGGCATGCCGGATCTATGTGTGAAGGCCCCGCTCGATGGCCAGTCCGAGGGGTGGCCCGCGCCAACCCCGGAGACCATTCTCTACCTGGCCAAGAAGGGCGTGGTGCATGTCGGGATCGATGCCCCGAGCATGGGCTCGGTCAACCCCAAAGAGGCGGTGATGACCCACTGGGCTGCCGCCAATGAGGGGATGATCTTCACCGAGTTTCTGATCGGCGTAGGGCAGCTTCCGCCGAAGGGGGCCTTCTTCATCTTCCTGAACCCCAAATACGAGAATAACCACGGCGGTCCGGGGCGGGCCATCGCCATCCTGCCTTAAACGGTCTGGATCATCCTGAATTGGAAGGGAGAGGGGCCTGGGGATTTCCCCGGGCCCCTCGCCTTTTGGGCCTCTTTTGACTTCAGGCCGTTCCCATGCTACACTGAACCTCTATTGGTGGTGGGTATCCAGGTCAGGACGTCCGCTTTCCGCGCGAAGGGCAGAGAGGAGGGAGATCGTGCTGACATCAAGGAGGATCGAGGTCGAGGGGTACTATGAGGCTGTAGAGCTCTTCTACGAGAGGGGGTGGACCGACGGCCTCCCTGTTGTCCCGCCGACCGAGGAGAGGGTCGAGGCGATGATCAAGGCTGCCGGGCGGGATGCTGGGGAAGTGATCGGCCTGGTCCCGCCCCGGTGGGCCCGGGCCACGGTCGAGAAGGTTGCTGTGAACGCCGTCATGGCCGGTTGCCGGCCTGAACACTTCCCGGTGGTCCTGGCCGTGGTGGAGGCGGCTTTGGATGAAGCCTTTAACCTCCATGGTGTCCAGGCCACGACCCACGTGGCCGCCCCCTTGATCATCATCAACGGCCCCGTTCGGAAGGACCTGGACATCAATTCGGGGCCGAACTGCTTCGGTCAGGGCTGGAGGGCAAATGCCACCATCGGGCGGGCCCTCCGCCTGGTCATGATCAACATCGGCGGAGGCCTCCCGGGTGTCACCGACAAATCGACGTTCGGTCACCCGGGAAAGTACACCTATTGTGTCGCTGAGAATGAAGAGGCCAGTCCCTGGGAGCCCCTCCACGTCGAGCGGGGGTTCCACCATCACGACTCGACCGTCACCCTCTTTGCCGCTGAGGCCCCTCACTCCATCAGCGATCACCCGAGCCAGACGGCCAAGGGGATCCTGACGACCGTCGCTGACTCCCTGGCCACAATGGGGTGCAGCAACATGTACAAGGCCGGGGAGCTAGTGGTCGTCCTTTCCCCCGAGCATGCCGCGACCATCGGCAAGGAGGGGTGGTCGAAGCAGGATGTGAAGCGGTTCCTCTTTGAGCAGGCCAGGAGGCCTCTCAAGGAGCTGAAGCGGGCCGGGGAGTTCTACGGCGAGGAGACCCTCCGCCGGTACTGGCCCAAATGGGTTGACCCCAAGGACGATGGGGCCATGATCCCGGTGGTCCGGCGGCCTGAGGACATCATCGTCATCGTGGCCGGCGGTCCGGTAGGCCGTTTCTCTTTAGGGATCCCCGGCTGGGGGGATCATGGGACAAGGGCCGTCACCAGGAAGATCGCCTGGTCCGGTGGCCATGATCAGGTCTGTGACACCTGAGAGATCTGAGGCGGGCCGGCGGCCCGTATAACGCAGGGTTTAAGGGTGAGGGTCTAGGGTTTAGGGGAGGAGAGATGGTCACGAGGTTAGTTGTGTTGGATCCAACGGCGGAGGAGACCCAGGAGATTCTTCAACTGGCCCCCCGCTCGGAGCAGTTGGACGGGAAAAGGATCGCCTTCTTGGACAACAGCAAGGAGCGGGCCGGCGAGATCCTGGCCACCCTTGAAGATCTTTTCAAGGCGCGGTTTCGGTTCGCCCAGATCGTGAGAAGGCGCAAAGCCTACTACACCAAGGGGGCCTCCCAGGATCTTATCGAGGATCTGGTAAGAAGTGCTGACTTGGTGGTGACGGCCGTTGGCGGGTGAGGGTCCTGTACGTCGGGCAGTGTGCTCGACGCCGTCCTGCTGGAGAAGCGGGGGATCCCTACCGCGACCATTGTGACCGAGATGTTCCTCGATTCAGGGCGGGCGACGGCCAAGAACCTGGCGATGCCGGAGGTGCCTATCATCCCCATCCCCCACCCGATCGCGAACCTCTCCCCGGAGGAGCTAAAGGCCCGGACCGAGGCGGCCTTTCCCCAGGTCCTCGAGGCCTTGACGAAACCGAGGGGTTAGCCAATCCAGGTCCCGTCCTCAGGGGAGGGTTCTCGGGGAGGAAGGCTATGGGATCCACCAGCGCTCTTGTAGGGGCCTTGTCGGCTATCGCCATGCTGGCAATGACGGCTGATGCGGCAGGGGACATGCCGAGGCTCACCCACGTGACCCATGAGGACCTCCTGACGATGCCCTTTGACAAGGTCTTTACGATCGGGGGGACAGACTTTCGCACGGAGTTTAACCGCCTGGATGGGTTTGGTGACCCGTCGCGGCCAGGCTTCAACCGCGTCAGGGGGCCGGATGCCAACTCCTGCGGGGGGTGCCATGCGAAGGTGAACGACGACAAGGGGAACGTACCGGCCCTGGGGGGGACAGGGGATATTGTCGTGGATGAGTTTATGCCGCCACCCCGGATCTTTCGGATCTTGGCAAGGAAACCCCCGCATCTCTTCGGGGCTGGCGGTGTCCAACTCCTCGCCCAGGAGATGACGGCAGCCCTCCAAGCCATCAGGGGGCAAGCCATCCAGGAAGCCCGGATGACCGGCCAGACCGTGACCAAGGCCCTGATCGCTAAAGGGGTGGGCTTCGGTTTGATCGTTGCGTTCCCCGATGGCACCGTGAGCACAGACCAGGTCGAGGGGGTGGATCCCGACCTGATCATCAAGCCCTTTGACCGCGAGGGGACGGTCAAAACGTTAAGGGCGTTCACCATTGACGCCATGGAGCTCCACTTCGGCATGCAGGCGGTGGAGCGCTTTGGCCCTGGCGATCCCGATGGGGATGGCGTCTCCAACGAGCTGACCCCTGGGGATGTCACGGCGATAGCCGTTTGGCAGGCCGGTCTGCCACCTCCCTTCCAGCGGATCCCCACAGATCCGGCAAGCGCATCTCTCGTGCAGAGGGGGGAAGCGCTCTTCACCCAAATCGGCTGTGCCGCCTGCCATGTCCCTTCCCTCCCGCTTGACAACCCTCTCTTTCAGGAGCCGACCCTTGACCCTAACTATCGGGAAACGGGTCCCTTCGCTGACCTGATCCCAACCATTCCCTTCACCTTCGATCTCACCCAGGATGGACCCCTCCCCCGTTTCGAGCGGACTCCTGATGGGAAGGTCATCGTCCGCCTCTTCAGCGACTTGAAGCGGCACAGCATGGGGAGCCTACGCGGAGAGAAAAGAACAGGAGGGACCCAGGAGGCCAAGCCGGCCGAGGGGCAGATGGTCGAGCAGGAGGAGCTTACAAGGTTCATCACGGCCAAGCTCTGGGGGGTGGGGAGCAGTGGTTTCTGGTTACACGATGGGAGCGCGACGACCTTGACGGAGGCGATCCTCTTTCACGGGGGGGAGGCGAAACAGGCGAGGGATCGGTTCGCCCACCTCCTGGCCACGGATCAGCAGGCCGTCGTGGAATTCCTCAACTCCCTGGTTGCCCCGGTCTTCTTCCAGCAGTAGCCGTGGTTCAGCTCCCTGGACAGAAGCCCTCTTCCGATCCCTGGCCCTCCCGGGCCCCCCTCCGTCTCCAGAGGCTTTTCCCCCTCCAAGGCTCAGGTTGACCCAAGACTTCCCTGGCGATCCAGTTCCTCAAGGGGAAAGGAGGGAACGGTCCTTGGCGCCTTTAAAGGCCATCTTCTTCGATGCGGGGAATACCCTTCTCCTCATCAATTACGATCTTCTGAGCGAGATCCTTCAAGAGGAAGGCTTCTCCCTCTCTCCCCAAGCCCTTGTGGTGGCCGAGGCCCGGGCCAGGGTCCGACTGGATCCGGTGTTGGCCGCCGGGCAATCCACGGAAGGGGTGGACATCCTCAAGGCCTACGCTCAGTTCATCCTTGGGGAGCTTGGGCTCCCCTGGGACAGAGCGGCCGAGCGGGCCTTCGAGCGGATCAGCACGTATAACCGGAGCGTAGGGCTCTGGAATGTCCCGAACCCCCAGGCCCCGGCGGTCCTGGAGACCCTTCAAAGGGAAGGCTATGGCCTCGGGGTGGTCTCAAACTCCGATGGGAGTGTTGAACGACTCCTCCGGCAGGCCGGGTTGGCGGACTATTTTTCCTTTATCCTGGACTCGGGCGTTGTTGGGGTGGAGAAGCCCGATCCCCGGATCTTTAGGCTGGCCCTGGAGCGGGCCGGGGTCAGGTCAGAGGAGGCCGTCCACATCGGTGACCTCTACTCGGTTGACATCCTTGGTGCCCAGGCCGCTGGGATCCCGGGGGTCCTGCTTGATCCTGTCGGGGCCTGGGCTGGGATCGGGTGTCCCAAAGCGAAGGATTTGGAGGATGCCGTACGGGTGGTCCGCCCTCAGCACGCCCTTGAACGCCCCATCAGGTGAGATAGCAGAGGGCGGCCAACGCGTAGACCCTGGAGGCGATCTTCAGCTTCTCGATCTCGACCCATTCGTTCACCTGGTGGGCGAGGGCGGCATCGCCAGGACCGAAGATCACCATAGGGACCTTGAGGGCAGGGACAAAGACAGCCCCGTCCGTGTAGTAGGCCGCCCCTCCCAGGGGAGGGGCTTGGCCCATGACCTCACCGGCGGCCTTCTGGAAGAGGGTAACGAAGGGATCGGTGGGGGAGGTCTCTACAGGGAGGCGGTGGTTGATGATCGAAAGCTCCGCCTCCACCGAACCGTTGGCGGCCGCCTCCTTCAACAGCCCTTCGACCACCTTCACGATCTCGTCATGCTCCTGATCCGGGACCGTGCGGAAATCGAGGGTCAGGCGGCAGCGGTCCGGTACAACATTGGTCTTAACCCCTCCGTTAATGGTGGCGACGTTTAGCGAGGGACCGCCCAGGATCGGGTGGGGTCGGTGGGGGAGAGTAAGCCTTAAGACCTTTTGGATGAAGTCGGCCATCGGGATGATGGCGTTCTTCCCGAGATGGGGGGAGGAGCCGTGGGCCGCTTTCCCCTTGGTCAACGCCTCCAGCCAAAGGGCCCCCTTCTCGGCAATGTAGGTCTGGAGGTTGCTCGGCTCGGCGATGATCAAGGCCCCGATCCCTTTCAACTCACCCTCCTGGACCAGCGTTGCCGCGCCAATCGAATCCACCTCCTCCCCGGCGGTAAAGGCCAGGATCAGATCACCCTGGAGGGAAACGCCGGCCCGGAGGATGGCATGGGCGGCGGCGATCAGAGCAGCGTTCCCACCCTTCATGTCGGAGGTCCCCCGTCCATGGATCTTGCCGTCAACAACCGCTGCGGAGAGGGGATGGTGTTCCCAGGGTTCGTTTCCAAAGGGGATGGTGTCCAGGTGGCCGCTCAGGATCAGGGCGGGTTTTGTACCTGAGCTTGGAATCCGGCAGAGGAGATTCGCCCGTCTCCCTTGGAAGGGGAGAATCTTGGGCTCAAAGCCCAAGGCGGTCAGACGCGTGGCCAGGGGCTCGGCGAGGGCCAGCTCATTACCGGGGGGGTTCACGGTCTCGGTTCGGACCATCTCCTGGGTCAGCTCGACAATCAAAGATTCGTCGATCGCTCGGAGCACCTTCTCAGCGGTTGTTGGCCTCTTGCCTTCCATGGCTATCTCCTGAGTTTCTCGTGGGGGAGCTGGGAGAAGTTCCGTTGGCGCCACTCCAGGTGCCGCAAGGCCAGGAGCTCAAGGTTTCTCAGGTAGGTGGGGCGGAGCTCCCTCCGGGCTCCCTCGACCCATACCTTGACCTTTCCCCAGACCTGGATATCCTCCTCGTTCGTTTCGAAGAAGAGATCCTCGTTCAGAAGGCCATTGTTGACGAGGGCCCCGACCATGTCCCAGTAGAAGGAGACCATCCGGACGTACCGCTCTTCATCCCCCCCTTTCAAGTACTGTTCTTTGAAGTCCTCCCATTCCTTGGGCTGGTAGTGGGTGAGGAACCAATGGTGGGCTTTGTCGAGCTCAGGCTCTCGCCGGAGTTCGTAGAGCTTGAGCAAGAGCTGGGCATCCTGAATGGTCAGCTTCGACATTAAAGAAGCTCCCCTTTGAAGGGCAGGGGACAGTATCACTTCTTGGCGACCCTCCAAGCGGCATCATATAGCAGAAGAGGAGGGGCGTGTCAAGAAAGGGCCTTCTTCGGCTGTGCCGGCAGGGCCAGGTTTCAGGGGTTGGGGGGGCCAGGCCTCCGTTATTCTTCAAGATAGCCCCTGGCGAGTTCCTCCTCGGTCGCCTCCCGGATCCGGCGGATCTTCACCGTGAAATAGAGGGTCTCCCCTGCCAGCGGGTGGTTGAAATCGATGGTGACCAGCCCCTCTTTGATCTGGGTGACCCTGAAGGGGAGGGCTCTGCCATCGGGGCCCTTAGCGTACAGGATTATCCCTGCCTTGAGCTCCAGGTCCTCGGGGAACCGCTCGATGGGGAGGACCGTGACCATCTCAGGGTCTCGCTCCCCATACCCATCCTCGGGAGCAAGGATGATCTCCTTTTCGATCCCTTCTTCCAGTCCCTCCAGCTCTTTCTCCAGGCCGGTGATGAGTTCCCCCTGACCGAAGATGAAGCTGAGAGGAGCCCTTCCCTCCGAGGAATCCACGACCTCGCCTGAACCCAGGCGAAGGGTGTAGTCCATGGTGACGACCTTCTGTGGTCCGATCTTCATCGTCTCTCCCCCCTTTCCTGTCAATCCCGAAAGAAAAAGCCCTCAAAGGTTCACGAAGCCTTTGAGGGCGAAAAAGCGATCAAAAACTTCCGAGAAACCTTTGGGCAGGGTCTTCCTTTTTCTCCACTATAGAAATGCCCTCAAGAGATGTCAAGGGTTATCTGTCAC
>CAZHST010000022.1:0-54451 GCA_964535215.1 uncultured bacterium | reverse complement strand
CTTTCCTTAACCCAAAAAAAAACCGCGAAAGCCTTTGGACCGAAGCTTTCGCGGCCTTCCGTACGACCCTTCAAAAGCCTGTCCTTCAAAGCTAAAGGCAGTGTAAAACCTTTTGATTCCCCTGTCAAGCTTTTTTTTCCCTGACCGCATGAAAGTGATAAGCGGTCAGGCGAGAAAGCCCTTGCCCTTCACACGGGAAAAATGGTATAGTCCCCTCTGATAATGGGTGAACGCTTCCTTGGAAGCATCCGGTGGTCGGTAGGACCTGGAGCGAAGGTGTGATTGATCGAGACCGGCTGGTCAACCGTTTCCTGGAGCTGGTGCAAATTGATAGCCTCTCCAAAAAGGAGCGGGAGATCGCCCTCCGCTTGAAGGGAGAGCTGGAGGCCTTGGGAGCCGATGTCACCATTGACGACGCCGGGGAGAAGGTCGGCGGAAGCGTGGGGAATGTCATTGCCACCTTCAAGGGGAATACCCCTTCGGCTCCCCCGATCCTGCTTTCAGCCCACATGGATACCGTCGTCCCCGGCGAGGGGGTCAAGCCCATCGTGGAAGGGGATATCATCAGGAGCGATGGGACGACGATCCTCGGGGGGGATGACAAGTCGGGGATCGCCGTCATCCTGGAAGCGATCAGGATCTTGAAGGAGAAACACCTTCCCCACGGCGATATCGAGGTGGTTTTCACCATCTGCGAGGAGCTGGGACTCCTGGGGGCGAAGCACTTCGATGCCTCCCGCCTCCGCTCCAGGTTCGGCCTCGTCTTGGATTGTGACCAGCTCTCGTCCTTGATCACCAGGGCCCCCGCCGCCTACCGGATCGCGTTCAAGGTCCATGGCCTGGAGGCCCATGCCGGCGTTTGCCCGGAGCGGGGGATCAGCGCCATCAGGGTGGCCAGCGAGGCCATTGCCGCCATGAGGCTTGGGCGGATTGACGGCGAGACGACGGCGAACATCGGGGTGATTCAGGGGGGCCTGGCCACGAACATCGTCCCGAACCTGGTCGTCGTCAAAGGGGAGGCGAGGAGCTTGGACTTGGCAAAGCTGGAGGCCCAGGTGGAGCACATGAGGGCCTGTTTCCAGGAGGCGGCCTCCCGCCACCGGCTGATGCTGGAGGGAAGGACCATCGAGGCCAGGGTCGAGGAGGAGATTGTGAACGATTACCCGAGGATGAACGTCCCTGAGGGATCGAGGGTCATCCAGCTCGTCAAGCAGGCAGCGGAGAAGCTGGGGCTCCAGATCCAGACGGCGGCCACCGGGGGCGGTTGTGACGCCAACATCTTCAACGGTCACGGGATGGAGGTGGTCAACCTCGGGACCGGGATGCGGGAGATCCATACCGTCAAGGAGTACCTGGAGGTGGAGGAGATGGTCCGGGCCACCCAACTGGTCCTGGAGGTCCTCCAACTGAACGCGACCGGCCGGTAGGGGGTCGAGGAGGGTGTCGTGAGCGGATCCAGGATCGAGGAATTCCAGGCGATCCTGGCCTGTGATCCAAACGACGAGGTGGTCCATTACGGGCTGGGGGAAGAGTACCTCAAGGCCGGGAGGGTTGAGGAGGCCGTCCGGGAGTTTGAGGCGGTGATCCGCTTGAAGCCTAACTACACGGCGGCCTACCGGGAGCTGGGGAAGGCCCTGGAGAGAGGGGGCAGGGTCGAGGAGGCCAAGGCGGTCTATCGGGAAGGGATCGAGGTCGGTTCGAGGACCGGAGACCTCCAGGCGAAGAAGGAGATGGAGGTGTTCTTAAAGCGCTTGGAGAAGGGATAGGGGAGGTAAAGTTTTGGGGCCCGGGCATCAACACGGATCCCACGAGGGTGACTACCGGTTCTGCCCTAAATGCGCTAGCCCTCTGGGCTTAAAGAGGCTGAAGGCGCATGAGCCGGAGCGTCTGATCTGCCAGGGGTGCGGCTTCATCTTCTTCCTGGACCCCAAAGTCGCCGTTGGTACCATCCTTCCCTTAAACGGCGGCATCGTCCTCTTAAAACGGGGCATCCATCCCGGCTATGGTCGTTGGGTCTTCCCCGGCGGGTTTGTTGATCGGGGTGAGGCCCTGGAGGAGGCGGCTGTCCGGGAGGCCTGGGAGGAAACGAACCTGGAGATCCGGATTGGAAGGTTACTCAATGTGTATTCCTCTCCCGGGAACCCTGTCATCCTCCTGGTCTATGTCGGCGAGGTCATCGGGGGTGAGCTTCAGGCAGGGGATGAGTCCCTCGAGGCCAGGGTGTTCCAAGCGGGGGAGATCCCGTGGGAGGAACTGGGCTTCCCCAGCACGGTCAGGGCCCTTCGCGAGTACCTCAGAGGCCTCCAGGGCTAAAGGCGGGGCCCTTTCAACGCAAGTTGGCCTTTCCCATTTAAGAATGCCTCACAAAACTCACCGCCGAGGTGCAAAGGGCTCCTTCTCGTAGCGCCCCCTGCATCTTGGCGGTTTTGATAAGTGCTCTTCAAGGAGGAGAAGATGACGAGCCGCAGACGGTTAACAGCCGTGGCGTTTCCCTTCCTTCTTTCCCTCCTGGCCGTCGTGTCCGTCGTCCGGGCGGTGGAGGTGGGAGAGAAGGCTCCTGATTTCAGCCTGCCGAGTACACGGGGGGACACGATCAGCCTGAGTCAGTTCCTGGGGAAGAAGAACGTCATCCTGGAGTTCTACGTTCTGGACTTCACGCCGACCTGAATCAGGGAGCTTGAGTCCGGTCGGGACGACTACTCGAAGTTCCAGGCCTTGGATGCTGAGATCCTTGCCGTCAGCGCAAACCATACCCTCTCCCAGAAGGCCTTCGCCGACATGCTGAAGCTCCCGTACCCTCTCCTGAGTGACTTTCCCCAGCGGGAGGTCATGAAGAAGTACGACGTCCTGATCACCGACGGGCCCCTTGCGGGGTTGGCCAAGCGTTCCTACTTCATCATTGATAAGAAGGGGGTCATCCGGTACAAGCGGATCATGGCGGACCCGCGCCAGCTCCTCTCGAACGAGGAGCTGCTTCAGGCCCTTCAAAGGATCCAGGGAGACTAAAGGGGTGGTGGCGAAGCGGGTGCCTGTCATCGTCCTGGTGGGGATCTTTCTCGGGGTGGGGCTCCCGTCTTCCGGCTCTCCTCAGCCGGTGGACCTTTTCAAGGCCCTGGACATCCAAAAGATTGTGCCGCTGATGGAGGCCCCGGACTTCACCGCGGAGATGCTGGACGGGAAGAAGGTTGGCCTCCAGGATTTTCGGGGGAAGGTGGTCTTCCTCAACTTCTGGGCCTCCTGGTGCACACCCTGCAAGGAGGAGATGCCCGCGATGGAGGAGCTGTATCAGGCCTTCAAGGACAAGGGGTTCGTCGTCGTGGCCGTGAATGTCAAAGAGTCCCCGAGGCAGGCTCAGGCCTTCGTCAGGGAGCTAAAGGTCACCTACCCGATCCTCCTTGACCCCAAGGGGGAGGTCAGCGTCCTCTACGGGGCCTGGGCCCTCCCCTTGACGTATCTGATTGATCGGAAGGGAACGGTCATTGGCCGGGCCTTCGGCCCCCGGGCGTGGGCGGGTAAAGAGGCCAGGCAGCTCATCGCCCAGCTCCTGAGATGAGCTGGGGTTACGGCTTCTCGCGGAGAGGGTCCCACAGGATCTGGATGGCGTTTCCGTCGGGGTCCTGGAAGTAGAAAGAACGGCTCCCGTCCCGGTGGTCCCTGGGGCCATCTTGGATGACGATCCCCTTGGACCGGAGCCCTTCGGCGGCCCGGTCCACCGCCTCTTTCGTCCGGACACGGAAGCCGATGTGGTTCAGGAACTGGAAGGTCTGGTGTTTCCGATACTCCTCCCGCCGGGCCTTCGGGATCTGGATCAGGGCGAGGTCATCGTTCCCGCACTCTAAGAAGACGATCTCCCCTTCGCTCTTCCAAACGGGCCGCATGCCGAGGAGCTCCACGTAAAACTTCTCCGAGCGTTCGAGATCGGTCACGTTCAGGGCGACGTGCCCCATGCGGTAGAAGGCCACCGGCTCTCTCATTTCCTTCCCTCACCTCTACCCCACGATATCTTCCCCGCCATCGGCGCCGATGATGTTCCCCGTGACCCAGGCGGTGTTCGGGTGGGCGAGGGCCACGATGGCGGCCGCCACGTCCTTTGGGGTTGTCAAGCGCCTGTGCGGGTTCCGCTCCAGAGAGATCTTGATCAGCCGCTCGTGGCCCGGGATCTTCCGGAGGCTGGGGGTGTCCGTCACCCCGGCCCGGATGGCGTTCGCGGTGATACCGTAGGGGGCAAGCTCCATGGCCAGTTGGCGGATGTGAGACTCCAAGGCGGCCTTGGCCGCTGAGACGGCACCGTAGTTTGGGATGACCCGCGAGCCTCCAGAGGAGGTCATGGCGAAGACCCTGCCCCCCTGACCCATGAGCTTCCGGCTCACCAGATCCTGAACCCAGTACACGAGGCTATGGGCCATCACGTCCAAGGTCATCTCCATCTGGGCTTGGGTGATCGCCTCCTTGGGATCTTCGGCGATGTAGGGTTTCAGCGTCCCGAAGGCTAAGGAGTGGAGCAGGACCTTCACCCCTTGAGGCTCCCCCCGTTCGGTCAGGATCTTCTCGATCTCATCCAGGACCTCCCTCCGCTTGTCGGGGTCGGCGGCGTTCGTGTTGAAGAAGACGGCTTCCCGCCCCATCCCCTTGATCTCCCCCACGATCCGCTCCACGTTGGGAAGGGTTGCCTTCCGATCCAGGTGAACGCCGAAGATGTGCATGCCTGCTTCCGCCAGGGCAAGGCTCGCCGCCTCGCCGAAGCCGCTGGAGGCCCCCAGGATCAAGGCCCATCCCTGAAGGGTAATGTTGATCCGATCCGTCAACGCGGCACCTCCTTTCCCAGGGTTATCCCCGGAGCCCTTTGTCCAGCTTCTCCCAATCGGCCAGAAAGCGTTCCAGACCAATGTCGGTCAAGGGGTGCTTGAAGAGCTGGGCCAGGACGGGCCAGGGCATGGTGGCGACATGGGCCCCCATCTTGGCCGCCTCGATCACGTGCAGGGGATTCCGGATGCTGGCCACGAGGACCTGGGTGGGGAACGCGTAGTTCCTGAAGATCTGAACAATCTCCCGGACGATCCCCATTCCCTTGTGGCTGATGTCGTCCAACCGACCGACGAAGGGGCTGACATACCCGGCCCCCGCCTTCGCTGCCAGGAGGGCCTGGGCTGGGGAGAAGACCAGGGTCACGTTGGTCCTGATCCCTTCGGAGGCCAGGACCTTCACGGCCTTCACCCCTTCCCTGGTCATGGGCAGCTTCACGACGATGTTCGGGTGGAGCTGGGCCAGGGTACGGGCCTCCTCCAGCATGCCGTCGGAGGTGGTGCTGACCACCTCCACGTTCACCGGGCCGTTCACGATGGAGCAGATCTCCCGGATCAGCTCCTTGAAGTCGCGCCCCTCCTTCGCGATCAGGGAGGGGTTCGTCGTGACCCCGTCCAGGATGCCTAACTCGGCGGCTTCCTTGATCTCTTTGAGGCTTGCCGTGTCAAGGAAGAACTTCATGGTTTCTCCTTTCTCAGGGGGCCTGGCCTTTCCGGGCCAGCCGGCGCTCCTGCTCGGCCTTGTGTTCCTTCGCATAGCGGACGTAGTGTTCCGCCGACTCTTTGATCCGACGGGCCTGCTCGGGCGTAAGGGATTTCACGGCCTTGGCCGGGACACCGAGGACTAAGGAATTGGGCAGGATGGTCGTCCCCTCGGTCACCACGGCTCCAGCCCCGACGATGCACCCTGAGCCGATTCTGGCCCCGCTCAGGATCACCGCTCCCATGCTGACGATGACGTCATCCTCGACCACCGCCCCGTGAACGATGGCCCCATGCCCGACGGTCACCCCGCTTCCGACAATTACCGGGAAGCCGGGATCCGTATGGAGGACACACCCGTCCTGGACGCTGGTCCGTTCACCGATCGTGATGGGCTCCACATCACCCCGGAGGACGGCTCCATACCAGACGCTGGAATCCCTCCCGATGGTCACATCACCGATGATCGTCGCATTGTCCGCCACAAACACACTGGGATCAACCTTGGCCCGTGTCCAGTCAAGGTTCAGCATCAATCCTCCCTAAGCACCGTGAACCGTTAACGTTCATCGTCCTCTGAAGGAGGGAACCTCTCTTCGTGAAGGATCCTGTAAAGCCCAGCCGCTTCAGCCTTGGAGACATTTCCCTCAGGAAGCTTCTGGACCTCGATCACAAGGCGGCGGCCGGGGAGGGAAAGCTCAATCCGATCCCCCACCCGGATCTCTCGCCCGGCCTTGGCCTTCACCCCGCCGACTGCAACCTTTCCTGCCTCGCACGCCTCCTTGGCCAGGGTCCGGCGTTTCACGAGCCTGACCGCTTTCAGGAAGCGATCTAACCGCATGACCGATCCGGCATCAAATCGCGGCCAGCCCCCGCCCCCCTTGGCCGACGGTTGCAGGCTCCGGTTCAGCCGCTGAAGGCCGAGGGCCGAAGAGGGCGGTCCCGATCCGAACGAGGGTTGCCCCCTCCTCAATGGCCGCCTCGAAGTCGTGACTCATCCCCATGGAGAGGTGCCTGAGGACCACGTTCTCAGGAAGGGGCTCTCCTTTCAGGTGGTCCAGGAGCTGGCGAAGCCTCCGAAAATACGGCCTCACCTCTTCAGGATCGGGACAGTAGGGCGGGAGGAGCATCAACCCCTGGACCCTCACGGAGGGAAGATCCCCCACGGCGCGAAGGAAGGGCAGGACTTCCTCCTCAGGGAGCCCTGTTTTGGTCTCCTCCTCGGCCAGCTTGACCTGCACCAGGGTTTCGACGGTCTTTCCCAGCGACCTCCCCCATTTGTCCAGCTCCTGGGCCAGACGGAGAGAGTCAAGGGAGTGAATCAGGCTGAAGAGCCGGACGGCCAGCTTGGCCTTATTCGTCTGGAGGTGCCCAACCAGATGCCATTCCACCTCCAGCCCTGGGAGCGCTTCAACCTTTGCCCTCGCCTCCTGGACCCGGTTCTCCCCCAGGATCCTGATCCCGGCCTCGACTCCCTCCCGAATCCGCTCGGCGCTGATCAGCTTGCTGACGGCAACCAGTTGGACCTCACCCGGGTCCCGACCGGCCCGGAGGGCCGCCTCCCTGATCCTCCTTTGAACCTGCGTCAGGCGGTCCTTGATCGTCATCGCTTCCCGTCCTGGCTAAAACGGTAACAAAGGCCATCTAGGATGTCAATCCACGAAGGCCCCTGCCCGGGTCTCCTTGCTGAACGATCCTTCCCGGCCAGGGGCCTGAGGACGCTCCCCCCGGATCGCCTCCCGTTGAGGGGAGGCCGCCCACCGCTCCACCTCTGGATCCTGTCACGGGTCCGGCCCGCTTGTCAATGGATTACCCCAGGGCCCGTGCCGCCGTCAGCAGCTCCTCGTCCGTTGGGTACTTGTCCAACCCGGCCAGGCCCTCCTCGGCACACTCGATGTACACCCAGCGGACAATCCCGTCCCGATCCACCAGAAATTCTCCAACGAGCTGGGGAAACTGCTGCTGAGACTCCTGTCGGTCAATCTCGGTGGGCTCGAAGCCGTCCAGCCGGTCCAGGACGCCGCTCACCTCCGCGAGTGGCAAGGGTTCTGGCAGCTCCCCTGTCGGATTGACCCGTATGGACCGGACAGCCTGCAGAAGTTCTTGCGTGACCGGGGGCTTGGGCACGCCGTAGGACCGGTGCGTGGTCAGCTCCGGGTCGGCGGCCAACGGCACCCGCGTGGGATGAAACCGGAAGTAGAGGCGGGCATTCTCCGGACGGGTGGCGACGATCCCCAGCATCTCGACGCCCACCGCTTGAAGCTTCTCCCGGGTCAAGCCCATCTGGGCAATGGCCCGCCGGCAGAACGGGCAGTACACCCCGCGGAAGAGGGCCAGGAGCAGCGGGCTTCTCCCCCGGTAGTCGGTCAACGATACGGTCCCCTCCCGGTCCACTCTCGGCAACGTGAAGTCTGGCGCCGGCTCCCCCGGCTGAAGCGGGAACCGCGGTTCACCAGTTGTCATCTCGCTCTCTCCTTTCTTTCCCCTGTTGTCTCAAGACACCGGGCCGAAGGAGGCCCGGGATGTCCTCAGGTTTCCCAGCCACGCTACCAGGGACCGATCCCTTGTGTCAAGGCAAAAACCCTGGGATTCGGGGCCGTTAGCGCTGGCCAGGGATCAGGCGCTCGATCCGCCCCGGCACCCGAGCCCCTCGCCCGACGGCGACGACGAAGAGGGCGACCTTCCCCTTGGCGTGGGGGGAGAAGAACCGGACCACGTCGTCATCGTAGAAGGTGGAGCCTGTCGCGCCCAGACCAAGGGCATAGGCGCCCAGGTACATCTTGCCACCCACGATCCCCGGCTCGAGTTGCGCAATCCGGTACCCCCGGTTCCCGTAGCGCTCGAGGATGCCCTCGAGGTCCGCGTGGAAGAAGACGACGGCGGATGCATCGGCCCCGAGGGCCTGTTCCAGGCAGAGGTAGCCGGCCTCCCGCCGGAAGTTCCCTTCCTTCAGGAGCCCGAGGCTTCGCTCCACCGGCGAGAAGTAATAGGCCCCTTTCGGCAGGCCGTCCACCGCGTTGGCGATCAGGTAGAGGTCAGTCAGGCTCGTCCCGGGCCCGCCCAGGAAGTCGGCCGGGATCCCCCGGGTGGAAGCCTCCAGGATCGTGGAGAGTTGGGGGAAAGAGATGGCCTCATGGGTGAACCGGCGCGTCGAGCCCCGGCGGAGGATGACCTCCCCTAGAGGTCGGGAAGGGGAGGCCCCCGCTTCGAGGGGCTTCAGGGGATAGGATGTCCCGGCAGGGGACGGTCCGGGCGGCGGGACGGGGGCGTTCCGCCAGGCCCGGACCTCCTCCTCGCTTGAAAGCTTCGAGGCGGCGTGCAGCGTGCGGAGTTCCGGGTAGTCCACCTCTTCTTTTGAAAGAGGGATGAACCGGGGGGCGATGGGCGGGATCTCGGGCGGCTCTTTTGGGGGGGGGCCGGATCGGCCCAGGGGGACCAGTTCGAGGCTTCCCTCCTTCTCTCCGTCAATCCCCAGGAGATGATCCACCCAGGCATCCACAAAGCCTGTCACGAGACGGGCTGGAAGATGGGCGGAGACACAGACCGCCAGCAGGTTGGCCAGCATGGTGCCGCTGTCCCAGTAACAGTGGCGGTAGGCCCGGGCCTGGTACTTCCAGGCGTTCCGCCAGAAGATGGCCGTGAGGATCACCGTGGCAGGGGCCCGGGCGATGGCCTCCTCACCGGCCGACGCCCGGACCAGCACTCCCCGGAAGTCCCCCTCGCGAAGGCGGCGAAGGGTGAACTCCATAGGGGAGAAGTGGTAGACGCCAGCGGGAAGCCCCGGCAGGTCGGCACAGACCACGTAGACTTCCACCTCGTAGAGGGCCCCCGTGGAGGGGGCCGCCCTGAAGTGGTACTCCTCGCCTCCAGGGTAGATCTTCTTCTTCGTCAGACCGGCGGAGCAGAAGAGGATCTGGGCCAGGGTGGCAAGGTCGAGGGGCCGTTCCCCTGGGGCCTCAAAGGCCCGGATCGCCGTCAGGGTGTCCATCCGGGGCAGGGGGAACTCCCGGGGGAGGGGGATGGACGGGAGGTCAGGGTAGATCTTGTAGAGGAGCGGTTTGTTGTCCCAGTCCAGGAAATGGCCCCCTGACCGGACGCTCCAGTAGGAGTGCTTGGTGGCAGTCTGATACACCCTCGCCACCTGAACATCTCGATTGCTCATTGCCTCGATCCCTGGGGCGGAGGCTGGCTCACGGAGCCGTTGCCTGCCCGGGGTTCCCTAGAGAGAGGGCGTATCGGGCAGCCCGTTGGATGGCCTCCTTCCCGATCTCGTAATGCCGGTAGAGCTCGGCCCGCGACCCCGACTGGCCGAAGTCATCCACCCCGAGCGTCACGGTTGGGACGGCGAGGGCGGCCCCGATGAAGCTCAACGTGTGCGAGTGACCATCCATGACGGTGACGATTGGCACCTTGGCCTCAGGGCCGGCCATCAACCGGTTGAGGTAGCAACCCCCCCGGACCTCGGGACGCTTGAGCTTCATCCGGTTCAGTTGGCTGTACCCCCGGTACAGCAGATCAGGGCTGGAGACCGCCATGACGTTGGCGTAGAGGCCTTCCTGGAGGAGCTGATCGCTGGCCTCGACGGCCTCCTGGACCATCACCCCGGTGGCGAAGATGTTGACGACGTTCTCTCCTGGTCGGTACCCCTTCAGGGGGCGGCGATCCCTGATGCGGTAGGCACCGTTTAGCACCTGACGGCGGAGCTCCGCTTCACCAACCCTTTCGACCACTTCGTTGAAAAGCCCCTGATCCAAAGGCGTCGTGCTTAGGCGGAGGTACACAGCCTGCCCGGTCTTCTGATCGGCTAAATAGGCCAGCGAGGCCATGAGGATCCACTCCAGCTCCTTGGCAAAGGTCGGCTCGAAATAGACGACGCGGGGCATCTGGAGCCCGATGGCCGGGGTGTAGAGGGACTGGTGGGCCCCGCCCTCCGGGCTTAAGCTGATCCCGGATGGGGTGCCGACCAGGATGAAGCGGGCCCCGGAGTAGGCCCCGTAGGAAAACGCATCCAGTCCCCGGGGGATGAAGCAGTCGTAGATGGTCCCGAGGGGGAAGACCGGTTCACCGGTTAAGTCGGGGCTAAGCCCCAGGGCGGTCAGGAGGAGGAAGAGGTTGTTCTCCGAGATGCCGAGCTCAAGGTGCTGGCCGGAAGGGGTCTGCTGCCATTTTAACAGACGGGGGAGCTGATACTCGGCGAAGTAGTCAAGCTGCTCCACGGGGGAGTACACCCCCTTCTTGTTGATCCACCCGCCCAGGTTGGTGGAGACGGCCACATCGGGTGAGACCGTGACCACCCGCTTTGCCAGCTCCGGATGGTCGGCCAGGTGGGTCAGGATCAGCCCGAGGGCTTCCTGGGTGGAGGTCACCTTGGGGAAGCGGAGGCCGAGCTCCTGAGGGATCGGGGGGATCATCGGGGAGGGATGAGGTCGGGTCGCAGCCTCCAGGGCGGCCTCCCTGGCCCGGATGTATCGGCCCTCGGGGCTTTCAGGCGGAAAGCCGGACCACTCCTCCCCTTCCGGGATGCCGAGGGCTTTCTGGAGCTTTGCGATATCTTCAGGGGTGAGGAGCATCGAGTGGTTCAGCGGATCGCCCTCGAAGGGGAGGCGCCACCCCTTGATCGTGTAGGCCACGATCACCGTCGGGCGGTCGGTGACCCCCTTGGCTTCCTGAAACGCCTCGATGATCTTCAAAAGATCGTGGCCCCCGAGGTCGGTCAAGAGGCGGCGGACAGAGGCGTCATCGTACCCGGCAAGGAGCGCCGCGAGGGCATCCCGATCCTTGGCCGGTGCCCCGGCGACCAGGCGGTCCCTGATCCGGCCGCCGTCCAGTTGGAGGAGGGTTTGGTATTCGGCATTGCTCATGTCATCAATCCGTTGACGGAGGAGAGGGCCCCCGGGGCGCGCGAAGGCCTCGTCAAGTCGGGACCCGTACTTTAAGTTGATGACGTGCCAGCGATTGATCCGGAACATCTCCCGGATCCGGTGGGCCCGGCCGTCAGGGACTACCCGATCCAGGCTCTGGCGGTTGAGATCAACGACCCAGAGGACGTTGTTCAGACCGGCCGCATAGTCTTCGCCGATCGCCTCCCACATGTTCCCCTCGTCGAGTTCGGCATCCCCCACCAGGGCGATGTACCGGCCGCCGCCGGGCCCGAAGTGATCCCGGATGTAACGATCGGTCAGCCCCCCGAACATGGCGGCCACCGGACCCAGGCCCACGGACCCTGTGGAGAAGTCCACGGGATCGGGGTCTTTCGTCCGGCTGGGGTACGCCTGGAGGCCGCCGAAGGCCCGGAACCGCTTCAGGGCCTCCATGGGCAGGCGTCCCCGGAGGGCCTGGATGGCGTGAAAGACCGGGGAGGCGTGGGGCTTGATGGCGAGCCGGTCGCCCGGCTTTAGGATCTTAAAGTACATGGCGGTCATGAGACTGACCACCGAGGCCGAACTGGCCTGGTGCCCACCGACCTTTGTCTTGTCCGGGTTCGGCCGGATGGCGTTGGCGTAGTGCACCAGATACGTGCTCAGCCACAGGACCCGGCGTTCGATGGATTTAAGAATTGAAAGTTCCTGCTCGTGCTCGAAAAGCTGCCCTTTCCCCATCCCTTGGCCCCCACCTCAGTCGTTTCTCCCCTGTCTGGCTGACGGCTGAACGCTTCCCTCACACCCTACGAAATCTCAGGCCCTGTGTCAAGGATTTGTCTTTCCTGGGGCTTTTGTGCTACTGTTAGGGGGGTTGGGGGACCGCGAGCAAGGGTGCAGGAGAGCAAGGAGACCACGATGATGAAGGGATCTTTTGATCCAAACGGGGCTGGCCTAGGGGATATGGATCCTGAGGCCTTCCGGAAGTACGGCTATCAGCTCATTGACTGGATCGCTGAGTACCTCGCCCACCCGGAGCGCTACCCGGTGCTGGCCAGCGTGCAGCCGGGGGAGATCAGGTCGAGGCTTCCCGACACCCCGCCGGAGGAGCCGGAGCCGATGGAGGCGATCCTCCAGGACCTTGACCGGATCATCGTCCCCGGGATCACCCACTGGAACCACCCCTCCTTCTTTGGCTACTTCGCGATCAGCGGCTCGGGGCCCGGCATCCTGGGAGAACTCCTGTGTGCGGCCTTCAACGTGAACGCCATGCTCTGGAAGACCTCCCCCTCCGCCACCGAGCTGGAGGAGGTAGTCTTAGACTGGCTCCGGCAGATGCTCGACCTCCCTCCGGCCTTTAAGGGAGTCATCAACGACACGGCCTCGGTCTCCAGCCTCTGCGCCCTCGTCGCGGCCCGAGAGGTGGTTCCCGGTCTCAAGGCCCGGGACGAAGGGCTGCCAGGCCGTCCCGAGGTCCCCCGCCTTCGGCTCTACACCTCGGAGCAGGCGCACTCCTCCATCGAGAAGGGGGCCATCGTCTTGGGTATCGGCCGGGAAGGGGTCCGGAAGATCAGGACCGACCCTGCCTTCCGGATGGACCCGGAGGCCCTGGAGACGGCCATCGAGGAGGATCTGAAAGCCGGGTGGCGGCCCTTCTGTGTCGTGGCGACGGTCGGGACGACCTCGACGACCAGCATTGACCCGGTGCCCGAGATCGCCGACCTCTGCCATCGCTACAACCTCTGGCTCCATGTGGACGCCGCCTACGGCGGGGCGGCGGCTGTCCTCCCGGAGATGCGCCACGTCCTGGATGGGTGTGAACGGGCCGATTCCCTGGTCATGAACCCCCACAAGTGGCTCTTCGCCCCCATTGATGTGAGCGCCTTCTACTGCCGTCATCCTGGGATCCTGAAGCGGGCCTTCAGCCTGGTCCCCGACTATCTCAGGACGCGGGAGGGGGAGGCGGTGACGAACTACATGGATTATGGGGTCCAGCTCGGCCGGAGGTTCCGGGCCCTGAAGCTCTGGATGGTCCTCCGTTATTTCGGGCGGGCAGGGATCGCCGCCAGGCTCCGCGAGCATCTCCGGTTGGCGCGGGCGTTCACGGACTGGCTAGACGCCGACCCGGATTTTGAGCGGCTGGCGCCTGTCCCGTTCAGCGTGGTCTGCTTCCGGGCGAGGCCCAGGGACCTGGCCGATCGTCTGCTATCGGCCGGGGTCTCGGAGGCCCGGGAGATCGAGCGCTACCTGGATCAGTTGAACGAGGCCCTCCTGGAGGCCGTGAACCAGACGGGGGAGGTCTTCCTCTCCTCCACCCGTCTTCATGGGCGGATGACCCTCCGGTTGGCCATCGGGAACATCAGAACCACGGAGGCCCATGTGTCAAGGGCGTGGGAGCTTCTCCGTTTCCACGGGGCGAGGCTGGACCGGGAGCACCGTCCACCGGCGCTCCGTTAGCCCCTGGGAAGGTGCGATGCGAATTGTGGTGGACGGCTATAACCTCATCAGGCGTTCCCCCCAACTCTCCATCCTCGACCGAGAGGGCCTGGAGCTGGGGCGGGAGGGGCTCCTGAAGCTCCTGATCCCCTATCAGCGCTTGAAGGGGCATCGGATCACCGTTGTCTTCGATGGGCGGGAGGGGGGCTTTCCCCTCCGGCACCAGGAGACGCGGGGGGGCTTAACGGTGATCTTCTCCAGGCGAGGGGAGCCGGCCGACGAGGTCATCAGGCAACTGAGCGGCCCGGGAACGGTTGTCGTCACCTCGGATCGGGAGCTTCAATCGGCCTCTCTACGGGCGGGGGCGGTTGCCCTGGGGGCGGAAGCGTTTTGGGCGAAGCTTCTGGAAGCGGTGTCCCGTCTGGGGAAAGACCTGGAGGAGGAAGAGGAGCCTCCTCGGGCGAAGGGAAAGGGAGCCGCCCGGAGGCCTCCCAAAGGGCTCCGCCGAAAAGAAGAAGTGTTAAGGAAACTCTAGGAAGGACTTGAAGGCGTGCGGGGGGAGAGGATGGCACACCGGCGGAAGGTGATTGATCTTCGGAGCGATACCGTGACCCTCCCGACCGAGGCGATGCGGGAGGCGATGAGAAGGGCCGAGGTGGGCGATGATGTCTTCGGGGAGGACCCGACCGTCAACCGGCTCCAGGAGCTGGCCGCCAGGAAGCTTCAGAAGGAGGCGGCCCTCTTTGTCGCCTCGGGTACCATGGGGAACCTGGTCGGGGTGTTAAGTCACACGAGCCGAGGGGACGAGGTAATCCTGGAGGAAACCAGCCACATTTACAATTACGAGGTTGCCGGGATGGCTGCCCTGGGCGGGCTTCAGGCCCGGCCGCTGAGGGGGACTTACGGCATCCTGGATCCAGAGGATGTGAGAAAGGCCATCCGCTCCCCGAACATCCACCATCCCAGGACCGGTCTGATCTGCCTGGAGAGCACCCACAACCGGGGGGGTGGCACCTTTTACCCCCTGGGGACCTTGAAGGCCATTGCAGATGTCGCGAGGGAGGCTGGCATCCCGGTCCACCTGGACGGGGCAAGGCTCTTCAACGCGGCCGTCGCCTCAGGGGTACCCGCCGCCGAGTTCGCCGCCCACGCCGACTCGGTGACGTTCTGCCTCTCGAAGGGGCTCTCGGCCCCTGTCGGCTCCCTCCTGGTGGGAAGCGCGGACTTTATCGAACGGGCCAGGCGGTTCCGGAAGATGCTTGGCGGGGGGATGCGGCAGGCCGGCGTCCTGGCCGCGGCAGGGATCGTGGCCCTGGAGACGATGGTGGAGAGGCTGAAGCTCGATCACGAGAATGCCCGTCTTTTGGCCGAAGGGTTGGCAGAGCTTCCAGGGATCGAGATTGATCTCAAGAGGGTCCAGACCAACATCGTCATCTTTGACGTTCACGCCCCGAGGATCTCGGCCCCAAGACTCGTCCAGGAGCTAGAAGGGGAGGGGATCAAGCTCCACCTCATCGCCCAGGACTCCATCCGGGCGGTGACCCACAAGGATATTGACCGGGAGGACATCCTCCTGACCCTTCAGGCCATCAGGAAGAGACTGGTCTAGGGGAGGGGAAAAAAAGGAAAGCCCGGGGAGGGATCCTGTCCGGGCTCTTCATGACTCGAATTGATCCAAAGAAAGGAGGCAGTTTATTTCACCGCATCTTTTAAGGCTTTTCCGGCTCTGAACCTGGGGATCCGGCTTGCCTTGATTTTGATGACCTCCCCTGTTTGGGGGTTCCGGCCATTCCGGGCTGCCCGCTTGGCGACGGAGAAGGTGCCAAAGCCAACGAGGGTTACCTTCTTCCCCCTTTTCAGCGAATCCCTGATGCTGTTCAGGCAAGTGTTCAATGCGGTCTCAGCGGCCCGTTTCGTGATCCCCGCTCCCCGTGCCATCCGATCAACCAGCTCTGCCTTCGTCATCCCCCTTCCCTCCTTATCCACACATGTGAAAGGTTAGAAAAAAAACTAGGTAGCCTATAACAATCTTCCCATCGATCTGTCAAGAAAAAAAACTTCATGACCGGAGGTTGCGGGAAGCAGGAGCTCTGGGGAGGAAGGTTTCAAAACACAAGAAGGGGCTCCTGGCAGGAGCCCCTTCTTCAGACGGAGCGGTGCGGTTAGGCTTCCTCCTTCTCTCCCATGTCCTTCAGGCACTTCTTGAGGGCTTTCACCGACTCATCGTGCTTGCCCTGCTCGTGGAGCTTCAGGCCATCGTCCGCACACTTCTTCCACGCAGCGGCCTTCGCCGCGTCTATCTTCTTCGCTTTTTCAGCCTTCTCGATGGCCTCCGTCGCCCGTTTATAGAGCTTCGGACAGCTCTTGGCCCAGGCGGCAGGGACTCCGGCCGTGCTTAGCGCGAAGGCCACGAAGACCACAAACGCCAACCTCCTCATCGGAGAACCTCCTTTCTCTGAAACACGTCCACAGACGTGAAGGGGTGTTCATTCGATATCCTCGTTCAAGGGCTACCCTTGATCCTCCCTTCCCACCTCCTCTCCCGGCGGCTTCGTCGCCATCGCCGCCTTTCTCCTCCTCCACTCGTCGAGCCTCTTCTTGATCTCGGCCTCTAAGCCCCGATCGGTCGGCCGGTAATAGGTTCTCCCTTTCAAGACCTCGGGGAGATAGTCCTGATTGACAAGGGCGTCGGGGTAATCATGGGGATAGAGGTAATCCTTGGCGTAGCCTAGCTCTTTTAGGAGGGTGGTCGGGGCGTTTCGCAGGTGGAGAGGGACCGGACCGGCCGGGCCCCTGAGCGCATCTTGAGCAGCCTCGTTAAAGGCCACATAGACGGCGTTGGATTTCGGGGCCACGGCCAGGTACGTCACACACTGGGCGAGGGCCAATTCCCCCTCGGGCGAGCCTAAGAAATGGTAGGCCTGCATGGCCGCAATGGCCACCTGGAGGGCCTGGGGGTCGGCATTCCCGATATCTTCTGAGGCGAAGCGGACGAGACGGCGGGCAATGTAAAGAGGATCCTCCCCCGAGGCAAGCATCCGCGCCAGCCAGTAGAGGGCGGCGTCGGGGTCGCCTCCCCGTAAGGATTTGTGGAGGGCCGAGATCAGGTTGTAATGCTCTTCGCCGGCCTTGTCGTAGAGGAGGGCCCTCCGTTGGGCGGCCTCCTCGGCGATCAAGCGGGTGATCCGCTTCCCCCCCAAAGGGTCGGCCGGGAGAAGCTGGGCGGCCAGCTCTAACGTGTTCAACGCGGCCCTGGCATCCCCCTGGCTCCAACGGGCGATAGCGCGGAGGGCCTCTGGCTCCGCTTCTAGCTTGAGGCTTCCCAAGCCCCGCTCCTCATCCTTTAAAGCCCGCTCCAGGATGGTGAGCAGCTCCTCCTCGGAAAGAGGGTGAAGCATCAGGACCTTGCAGCGGGAAAGGAGGGGGGCGATGACCTCGAAGGAGGGGTTCTCCGTCGTTGCCCCGATGAAGAGGATCGTCCCCCGCTCGACATGGGGGAGGAAGGCGTCCTGCTGGGCCTTGTTAAACCGGTGCAGCTCATCCACGAAGAGGAGGATCCGTTTGCCGGAGAGCCTCCTCTGGCGCTCGGCCTCCAGGATCACCTCCTTGACCTCCCTGATCCCCGAGGTGACGGCCGAGAAGGGGACAAAAGGGGAGCCGGTTAACGCAGCGATCAGGTAGGCCAGGGTAGTCTTCCCTGTCCCCGGGGGGCCCCAGAGGATCAGGGATGGCACCTCTTTACGCTCCAGAGCCCTTCGGAGGAGCTTCCCTTCACCGAGGAGGTGGGCCTGGCCGACGAACTCCGAAAGGTCCCTGGGCCGCATCCGATCGGCTAAAGGGGCCTTCGGGGCTTGAGCGGTTCTCCCCTGTTCAAACAGATCCATCCCTGCCTTTTCCTAAGCGATGTCGAGGTCGTTTCCAAGGGTAGAGCCTTCTTGCGGAAAAGTCAATGGTGGATTCTTTGCCAAACAGGGGGCGTTAGCCCTGCTGGGCGAGGGCGGCGCCGGCGATGACAAAAAGGCCCCCGACGATGAGCGGCAGGGTGATCGGCTCCTTGGCGACAAAAGCCGAGAAGAAGACGGTGATGGCAGGGGTCAGGTAGTGGAAGGCGGTCACCCTGGCTACGTCCAGCTTCGAGAGGGCCCGGTTCCAGAGGATGTAGTTAAAGGCCAAGCTAAGGAAGGAGATGTAGAAGACACCGGTCCAGGAGAGGGGGGAAAGGGTGTTCCAGGAGACGTCAAAAAGCTCCCCCAGGCCGAGGGGGAGGAGGAACAGGGCAGCAAAGGCTAAAGAGAGGGCTGTCACCTTCATGGGAGAGGTGCGAAACAGCAGGGGCTTCACCAGGACGTTATAGAGGCCGAAGGCGAAACCTCCCCCGAGGGTGATCAGGTCGCCGAAGAGGTCTTCCCTTCGAAGGCTGATCTGATGTTCTCCGGCCACGAGGATCAGGACACCGGCGAAGGCTAGAAGGCTCCCCATCCCCTTTTGGGAGGTGAACGGTTCTTTTAGCAAGAAGGCGGCCAGGATGGCGGCGAAGATGGGGGAGGTGTTCACCAAGAGGACCGAGTGGGAGGGGGTGGTAAAGCGGAGGCCATAGATGAGCGAGACCTGGAACCAGGCATGGCCGAGGAGGCCGAGGAGGGCCAGGCGGAAGAGATCCCCCCGCTTCACCCAGACCCCTTCGCCGGAAGCTCCCAGGTAAAGGAGAAGGACCAGGGAGGCCAACGTGCACCGGAGGGCGGCCAGGCCGAAAGGGGGGATCCGCCGGAGGAGGAACTTGGTGACCGGAAACGTCCCTCCCCAGATCGTGACGACAAGGAGGATGGAGGCGTAGAGGAAGCCCGGAGATTGGGGAGGCTTAGCGCCGTGGGTTGGAGAGGTCATGAAGCTTCCACATCACCCGATCGCCGATCCTGATCCCTCGCTTTTGAAAGTAGCCCTTCGGAACCTCTAAGGCGTATCGGTAAGGAGCGTTAGGGAAGTAGACGGGGCATGGCTCCTCCCGGCAAGGTTCCATGTCTTTCATATCCACGATCCGCCCCGATGGATCAAGAAAGGCAATGGAGAGGGGGATCAGGGTGTTCTTCATCCAGAAGCCGTCCCGGCTGATCTCAGGCTGGATGAAGAGCATCCCCTCCCCCTCTGCCAGAGAAGGCCGAAACATCAGGCCCAGGGCCCGCGTCGCGGCGGTGGCCGCCACCTCAACCTTGACGACGTACCGCTTCGACCCTGACCGGATCGTGACCACCCCAGTGCCGAACGGCTCCTGGGCCAAGACGGCCCCGCCCACGCCGATGAGGAAAAAGAGGCCTTTCACCCAGAAGCCGTTAAGGAGGACCCTCCGTCGGCATCCCTGAAGCATCGCCTCCCAACCTTACCGATTCCTCTCTCCTTTGTCAAACAAAAACCCGAGGGAGCTGCCCGCTGCCTCCTTCCCTGGTCTGATGGTTGGATCCGGAGAGGCCTGGACACCGGCTAGGACCTTAAGCTGCTCCTCCAGTTCTTTCAACCGCTTAAGCTCCGCCCGGAGCTTGTCCAAGTGGGCACCCTGCTTTTGGAGTTCGGAGCGTAAGAACCGGTTCTCCTCTTCAAAGGCTGCAAGGCGAGGGGTTCCAATCCAGCCCTTGAGGGAAGCAAAAAGGGCGAAGGCGGAGCCCAAGGTGGTGGTCACAACGAAAGCGAGGGCAAAGAGGAGGGTCCGCCAGGAGAGCTGGAGTTGTTTGACCCTTCCAGTCTTGGAGAAGGTGAGCAAGGTGATGGAGTTCATAGCGTTACAAGAGGCGAAGGGGCCCGTTGGCTCCACGGGCCTGCTTTCCAGCGTCTTGGCCCAACTCTTTCTTGCAAGCAAGTTTCGTACCGATCCCGGCAGGGGAGGGGATCTTTGGGGTCTAAAATCTTCAGCCGAAAGCAGGGGTAAGAGGTGGGAAAAAACGGGTTGTTACAATTTACCCCCTCTGAGGGGGCTTGCAGGAAACGTCCCTGGTTGCTTGAGGGGGTTCAGACCTCGACCCTGAGGAGGTCCTCGGCGAGGAGAATCTCCCCGTCGTAGGTCTTCCGGCACTGGGTGAGGATGTCATGGGCGTCACAGATTGGGTAAAAGTGGGTGAGGAGCAGACGTCGGCAGCCAGCTTCCGCGGCGATCCTCCCGGCCTCTGACGGGGTGAGGTGCAGATCGGTCACGTACCCGTCCGGAAAGGAGCATTCCAGGACCAGGAGATCTGCCCCTCTGGCCAGCTTGATCAGGCTCTCGCAGTAGGCCGTGTCCCCCGAGAAGACAAGGGATCTCCCTTCCGCCTCGACCCGGTAGCCAAGGCTGTATTGAATGTGCTTGACAGGCGTCGGGATCACCCGGAAGCCTTCCCCTTGGACCGCCTCGTCGTGGAGTTCCTCAAGGAGCAGCTCATACCCGGCAGGGTCTATCCAGTGACCGTAGGCGACCTGGAGCCGCTCGAAGAAGGCTTTAAACCCTCTGGGTCCGGCCAGGGAGAGGGGCTTCTGGCGAGGGTATTCGGCATTCCGTAACGCAAAGAGGAGGGGGACGAGGTCCCCGGTATGATCCGGGTGGAGGTGGGTGTAGAAGACCCGGTCCAGCTCGACGAAGCTGATCCCGGCCCTGGCCAGGGTCCGGAGGGTTCCTGTCCCGCCGTCGAAGAGGAGGAGATGGTCGGCCGTCCGGACGAGGAGGCCTGGCGAGCCTCGCCGGGGGCTGGGAATGGCTGTGCCCGAGCCTAAGATGATCAGTTCCATCGTCAGGTCAGCGTAGCATCGAAGGACCCTTTAGTCAATCAAACCGGACTGACCGTTCGGGGTGTGGGCAGGGGCTTCGAATTACGAGCAGAGCTTGACGGTTCTCCCCAACCTGAGGTGAAGCCTCCCGAAGTCCGGGCTCTCCCCTTCACCTTGGAGGGTTTTCCGGTCGGGGGAGATCTGCATCCGCATTCGACTCCCGAGCGTGACCATCCCGGATCGGGCCAAGTCTGGGCTCAGGTCCACCAGGTGCCCCTTCACCTCTGTCCGGGCCCGCACCCCGCGGAGGGTCACCTCCTCCCCTTCCCCTCTCCCCTCCAGCTGCCCGGACAGGTACAGGGGAGGCCTGCTCGGCGGCTGGGGCGGGAGGGCCTCGGCTGGGATCACCTCGAGACTGTACCCCCACACCTCCGTTGGGGTTTGGCGGAGCTGGTACAGGAGCCAGGTGAGCTCATGGGTGACCTGGCGCTCCGCCGAGGTGACCACCCCGCGCCAGAGGCCGGTGAAAGGCCCGGCGTCCTGACACGAGAGGGGACCGATGTCCGGAGCCATGCCACTCACCGCCAGAGCGACCGCAACGATAACCCCCATAGCCCTTTCCTTCTTTTTGTTTTTAATTAAACCACACCTCCCCCGGCTAGAGCAAGGGCGGAATCTTTCTGTAAAAACCATAAACGGGTGGAGAAAGCCCTTGACAGGGGGACACGGCCGATTCTATAACGAAGATATCCCTATTTGGGGTGGGAAACAGGGAAGGGGAATGCGAGGCGAGCTGGCGACCTGCAAGGTGTGTGAGGTCCCCTTTGTGGCCTTTGACCTGGAAACCACCGGGCTCTCGGCCGTGGCCGACCGGATCGTCGAGATCGGTGCAGTCAAGTTTGTTGGCGGGAAGCCGTTTCAAACCTTTGAGGCCTTGGTGGACCCTGGCATCCCGATCCCGCCTGAGGTCGCGGCGATCCACGGGATCACCGAGGAGATGGTCCGGGGGAAACCCGGGATCGCGGAGGTGCTCCCGGAGTTCCTCCGGTTCTTGGAAGGATCGGTCCCGGTGGCCTACAACGCCCCCTTCGACATGGCCTTTCTAGCCTTTGAGGTGGCCCGAAGGGGCCTACCCTCTCCTCCAACCCCCTTCCTGGACGCCTGCCGCCTGGCCCGCTTGCTCCTCCCGGGTCTTCCAGCGTACAACTTACCTGCCGTGGCCACAAGGCTCCACGTCCAGGTGCCGCGGTTTCATCGAGCCCTAACGGATGCCTACGCCTGTATGGGGGTCTTCGTGCGATGCATCGAGCGCCTCAAAGCCGGGGCCGGTTCCCCCCTTTGGACCGTCTTGAGCCTTCAAGGGGATCCCCTCCATCTGGACATGTTCACGGAAGCCGATCTGCCGGTGACCGAGGATCTTGCCGTCTTGAAGCAGGCTATTGAGGTGGGGGGAACGGTCCGCATCCAGTACAGGGACAGCCGAGGGGGGGTGTCCTTTCGAGAGATCACGCCTTATTCCCTTGTCCCGTTCAGGGGCGAAGTTTATGTAGAGGCCTTCTGCCACCTCCGCCAGGGCACCAGGCAGTTCCGCCTCGACCGGATCCTTCGGGTCACTCCCAACTTCTCCCGGGGGTTGCCCTGATACGCAAGGTCCGCAGGGCCTCCAGGAGAGGTTCCATGGCGGCGTTCCAACGCCCCCTGATCCCAGGGCTCCTCCTTGGCCTTGCCGTCTCCATCCTGGCCTGCACGATGCGTCAGGAGGGACCTCCCTGGCGACCCCTGCTTGGCATGCCCAACACGATTGCGGTGGTGGGTGGGGGGTTGGACCCCTCCGAGTTGACCATCGCTTCAGGGACAGTGGTCACCTGGGTCCTGGTGGATTGGCCGGGGACCATTGTCCTCCGAAGGCCGGTGCCTGACCTGTGTGGGGCCCCCTGGAACTTCTATCAGACCGAGGAAGGGGACTACGTCTCCCCTGGGATCCTTTCCCCGGGAGAGACCGCCAGCTTGTGCATGGCCGGGCCCGGTGTCGCTCTCTATGAGGTGTTCCTCCGGCCAAGCGGGTTCGGCGGGAGAGCGTCCGGGGAGCCGCTCCGCCGGTATGGTCGCACCCTCGTTGGCCGGATCATCGTGCGCTGACGATCTCACCCCTCCATGAACCACCCCCGTCCAGGGGGTGAGACGTGGTCAGAATGCTCATCAGGAGGAAGAGGATGACGCGGTGGAAGGTTGCCGTTGTCGGCATAGGTCTTCTAGGGCTCGGGGTCCTGCCAGTCACCCGGGAGGGATGGGCCCAGCCGCCGTTGTACGAGACAAAGCAAGTCGCCCGGGATGTGTACCTCTTCCGGTACAAGACCCACAACAGCCTGTTCATCGTGACCCCGGAGGGGGTCATCGTGAACGACCCGATCTCGACGGAGGCGGCCTCCGTTGCCCTCCAGGAGATCCGCCGGATCACGAACCAGCCGGTCCGGTTTTTGATCTACAGCCATCACCACTTCGACCACATCACCGGCGGCCACGTCTTCGGCCCGAACGTCGAGATCATCGCCCATAAAAACTGCAAAAAACGGCTGGAGGTCCTGAAGAACCCGGACATCCCGCTCCCGACCATCACCTTCGAGGACCGCTACGTGCTCCTCCTGGGGGGCCGGAGGATCGAGCTGATCTGGGCAGGGGTCAGCCACAGCGACAACCTGATCCTGACCTACCTTCCCGAGGCGAAGCTCCTCTTCGTCGTGGATGCCGTGGCGAACCGGCGGACCGGTTTCACCCGCATGCCCGATAGCTTCTTCCCCGAGCTCTTCCAGGCCCTGGAGCGGATGCGGGAGATCCCGTTTGAGACCCTGGTCCTCGGGCACGGCGCTCCGGGAGGGCGGGACGTGCTGGAGGCCTACATCGGTTACTGGAAGGATCTGGATGCGGAGGTCAGGCGGCTGATGGCGGAGGGGATGGACACCTTCCCCGAGGGTCTGGAGGCCATGCTCAAGGTCATTGATCTCCCGAAGTACCGGGACTGGGGCGGGATCCAGCAGGGATGGCTCAAGATGAACGCCGAGCGCCTCTGGTGGTATCACCGCCTGGGCTGGTAGGCTTTGGAGGAATGGATGGTGAAGCTGGTCATCTTCCCGAAGGTGGACGAGGGCTGGTTCCAACGGATCTGTGCGGTTTCCCCGGAGCTGACCGCCGTGAACTGTGCATCGGAGGAAGAGGCCGAGCGGGAGATCCAGGACGCCGATGGTTTTTACGGAGCGATCACCCCCAGGATCCTTCGGGCCGCTAAGCAACTCCGCTGGGTCCAGGCCCATTTGGCCGGGCTGGAGCACTATATGTTCCCTGAGCTGGTTGACCATCCCGCCGTCCTCACCAACATGCGAGGGGTCTACTCTGACATGGTTCCCGAGCATGCCTTCGGCTTGATGCTCGGCCTGGCCCGGGGCCTTCACCGGTATGCCTGGCTCCAGAAGGAGCGGCGGTGGGAGCCCCGGGAGGTTCAGCTCCTGGCCGGTCAGACCTTAGGCATCATCGGGCTGGGCGGGATCGGGAGGGGGGTGGCGAAAAGGGGGGCCGCCTTCGAGATGCGGGTGATCGCTGTGGACCCGAAAGCCGAAAGGCCCCCGGAGGTGGCGATCCTCCTCCGCCCCGATGGCCTCCACCACCTCCTGGAGCAGTCCGATTTTGTCGTCATCTGTGCCCCCCATACGCCGGAGACGGAGAGGATGATCCGCCGGGAACAGCTTCGACGGATGAAGCGGACGGCGTATCTCATCAACGTCGGCCGGGGCGTCATCGTTGATCTCCACGATCTAACCGAGGCCTTGCAGGCCGGGGAGATCGCCGGGGCGGGTCTGGACGTCTTCGAGATCGAACCCCTCCCCGCCGATCACCCCCTCTGGGGAATGGAGAATGTCATCATCACCCCCCATGTGGCCGCCAAGACCCCGGAGGTGTCCGAACGGTGGCTGGGGGTCCTCCTGGAGAACCTCCACCGGTTTGTCAGGGGCGAGCCTCTGGTCAATGTGGTGGACAAACGGCTGTGGTTCTAAGGGCTTCCTAGGGAGGGGACAGTCATGGGTGAGCGGGTGGCCCTCATCACGGGTGGGGCGAAGGGGATCGGGCGTTCGATTGCCCTGATGCTGGCCGAAGAGGGGTGGTCTGTGGCGATCTGCTACCGGAGAAGCCTGAAGGAGGCGGAAGAAACCCTCGAGGCGGTCGAAGGGAAGGGCAGCCGGGGCCTGGCCGTGAAGTGCGATGTCTCTGATCCTCTGGCGGCCGAGGGGTTTGTGCGGCAGGTGGAGAAGGCATGGGGACGAGTTGATGCCCTGGTCAACTGTGCAGGACCCTACCATCGGGTCCCTATCCTGGAGGAGACCCTCGAGGGCTGGCATGAGATGTTTAACAATAATCTTCACCCTGTGTTCTACCTCAGCCGGGCGGTCGCCCCGGGGATGAAGGCCAGGAGGTGGGGGCGTATCGTGAGCTTTAGCATGGCGAATGCGGACCAGATGGTGGCCCAACCCGAGATCACCGCCCACTATATTGCGAAGGCCGGCATCCTCATCTTGACCAGGACCCTGGCCCGGGTGTTGGCCCCCTACGGCATCACCGTCAATGCCATCTCCCCAGGGTTCATCGACTCCGGGAGCGCTCCCAGGGAAGAGCTCGCCGCAATGGTCAAGCGGATCCCGGCGGGGTACGTGGGAACCACCCAGGATGCCGTTTCGGTTGTCCGCTTTCTCCTTTCGGAGGAGGCCCGTTACGTTACCGGGGCGAATATCCATGTGAGTGGAGGGTGGGGCATCTAGGAGGAGAGCGATGGTGGTGCAAGCGCTTGGGCATGTGGTGTTGAAGGTAAGCGATCTCAAGAGATCCGTCCCGTTCTACAGGGATGTATTGGGCTTAAAGGAGGTGGCGAGATTAGGAAGGGGGATGGTGTTCTTCTCCGCCGGGGACAAGCATCACGATCTTGCCTTGGCGGAGATCGGCCCCAATGCCTCCTCCCCGAGTCCCCACGCCGTTGGCCTGTACCATGTCGCCTTCAAGGTAGGGGACAGCCTGGATGAACTCCGGGCGTGGAAGCGGCATCTGGACCGTCACGGCGTCCCGATCCTGGGGATGGCCGATCACAAGGTCAGCCAGTCGCTCTACGTCGCCGACCCGGATGGCATCGAGATCGAGCTGTACGTGGATACGGATCCCCGGATCTGGAGGGAGGATCCGGCGTCCGTGGCGACGGTTGAGCCTTTAGCGCTCTAGAGCCCATTTCAAACCCTTCCCCTTTCAGGGTGAGGAGGGAGAGGAATCATGAACCACGAGGCTGTTCCACGCCACACCAACCGCCTGATCCACGAGACCAGTCCTTACCTCCTGCAGCACGCCCACAACCCGGTGGACTGGTACCCCTGGGGGGAGGAGGCGTTGAGCCGGGCCAAGGCCGAGGACAAGCCGATCCTGTTAAGCATCGGCTACTCGACCTGCCACTGGTGCCACGTGATGGAGCGTGAATCCTTCGAGGACGAAGCGATCGCCCGGCTCATGAACGAGCACTTTGTGTGCATCAAGGTGGATCGGGAGGAGCGCCCCGACCTGGATGAGATTTACATGACGGCCACCCTCGCCCTGACCGGACAGGGGGGGTGGCCCATGACCGTGTTCTTAACCCCGGATCAGGAACCCTTCTTTGCCGGAACCTACTTCCCCCCCATGGACCGGTATGGCCGTCCCGGCTTTAAGAACCTCCTTCGGAGGATCGCCGAGCTCTGGGAGGAGGACCGGGCCTCCCTCCGGGAGCAGGCAAGGCATCTGACCGAGTACCTCCGCCAGAACGCCCGCCCAGCCCCCGGCCTGGTGGTGGGGGAGGAGGAGCTTCGGAGGGCCCTCCTCCAGTTCTCTCAGGACTTCGATCCCCGGTACGGTGGGTTTGGCCCGCCCCCCAAGTTCCCGCCGGCGACGGGCCTCTCCCTTCTCCTCCGGTGCTGGCGTCGCTTCGGCGATGCCCACGCCCTCGAGATGGTGCGAAAGACCTTGGACGCGATGGCCCAGGGCGGGATGTACGACCAGATCGGCGGCGGCTTCCACCGCTACGCGGTAGACGAACGCTGGCTGGTCCCCCACTTTGAGAAGATGCTCTACGATAATGCGCTCTTGGCCCGGGTCTACCTGGAGGGCTACCAGGTCACGGGTGAGCCTTTCTACCGCCAGGTGGCCACCGAGGTCCTCGACTACATCCTCCGGGAGATGACCTCCCCTGAAGGGGGCTTCTACTCCTCCACCGATGCGGACTCGGAGGGGGAGGAGGGGAAGTTCTATGTCTGGACACCTTCCGAGATCGAGGCGATCCTGGGTGAGGAGGAGGCCTACCGCTTCTGTGCCTACTACGACATCACCGAGGAGGGGAACTGGGAGGGGAAGAGCATCCCCAATACGCCGCGGTCCATGGCCCGGGTCGCCAACAGGCTTGGCATCCCCGTCGAGGAGCTGGAACGTTCGATCAGGGAGGCCCGGCCCAAGGTGTACGAGGCCCGGCGGCGGCGGATCCCGCCAGGGCTGGACGATAAGATCCTGACGGCCTGGAATGGGCTCGTGATCGGGGCGATGGCTGAAGGGTTCCGCGGGCTGGGCGACAGGCGGTATCTCGCGGCGGCCGAGCGCGCCGCCGATTTCTTGCTCACCACCCTGGCCCGGCCCGATGGCCGGCTACTCCGGACCTACCGGGCCGGGAAGGCCCGCCTCAACGCCTACCTGGAGGACTACGCCTACTTGTGCGAGGCCCTGATCGATCTGTATGAGGCGGGAGGGGCGCCCCGCTTCCTCCGGGAGGCGGAGCGGCTAGCCGACCTGATGCTCGCAGACTTCCACGATGAGGAAGGGGGCTTCTACTCGACGGCGCGGGATCACGAGCGGCTCATCGTCCGTCACCGGGAGGGGCATGATGGGGCTACTCCCAGTCCGAACGCCACAGCCGCCCATGCCCTCGCCCGGCTCTCGTACCACCTGGATCGGGAAGACCTTCGGGAGGTGGCGATCCAGGCCATCCAGGCCTATGGCAAGGCGATTGCCCGCGCCCCCCGATCCTTCGCCAAGAGCCTGATTGTTGTTGATCTTCTGCTGGAAGGGCCGGTGGAGCTGGCCCTGATCGGGACACCGGGGAGGGGGGATTTTGAGGCCCTCCGGCGGGAGATAGGCCGCCGCTATCTTCCGAACCGGATCATCGCTCACCACGACCCGGAGCGGGGCGATCCCCTCCCCTTCCCGCTCCTTCAGGGGAAAGGCCTGGTGGATGGTCAGGCAGCCCTCTATGTCTGCCGGAACTTCACCTGTCAGGCCCCGATCACTGACCCGGTTGAGGGGGCCAAGGTCCTGGAAACGATGAGCCGACCTTCCCCTCCTCAAGGGGAGAAAAAGGGAAGGGGGCGGACAACGATCGTCCCGCGGCTTTCCGGGAGTGCCACTCCGGCGGGCACCCGGGCCTACGCCGATCGCTTCACCCAGGCTGGGCTTACCTACGGGTATGGCCCTTTGGGCTCGACCGGCTTGACCTGCAGCCGGCTTGGCTTCGGAGGGTACCGGATTGACGACGAGACCCCCGAGCACCGGGAGGCCCTCACGAAGGCCCTCCTCTCCGGCTGTAACCTGATTGACACCTCCACGAACTACACCGATGGGAGGAGCGAGCGGCTGATCGGGGAGGTCTTGAACGATCTTGTGCGCCGCGGAAGGCTCCGCCGGGAGGAGGTGATCGTCGTTTCGAAGATTGGCTACGTCCAGGGCCAGAACCTGGTCCTGGCCAGGGAGCGAGAGGCGAGGGGGGAGCCCTTCCCGGAGATGGTTAAGTATGCGGACGGCATCTGGCACTGCATCCACCCCGAGTTCCTGAAAGATCAGCTCGAGGGGTCTCTCGACCGACTCCAACTGGAGACCCTCGATATCTTACTCCTCCACAACCCCGAGTACTTCCTCGCCGACATGAAGAAGCGGAGGCGGGGGGCCTTGGAGGAGATCTATGACGAGTTCTACCGTCGTCTCCAAGAGGCCTTTGCCTTCCTCGAAGGTCAGGTGCAGGCAGGACGCATCCGGTGGTACGGGGTTTCCTCCAATACCTGCATCGCCCCGGCCGACGATCCGGAGGCGACGTCACTGACCCGGATGCTGGCGGTGGCCCGGGAGGCGGGCGGCCCAGGGCACCATTTCCGGGTCCTCCAGCTTCCCCTGAACCTGTTCGAGGCAGGGGGTGTGCTTACGCCAAACAACGGCCCTGACCTTAAGCAGACAGTCCTCGAATACGCCGCCCAGGAGGGAATCGGTGTCCTGGTCAACCGGCCCCTGAATGCCATCATCGGGGATCGCCTGGTCCGGCTGGCTGAGGTCGTGATCCAAGAGGCTGGGGTCGAATTTGAACCCCAGCTTCAGGTGGTGGCTGACCTTGAAGCCGAATTCCAGAGCCAGATCGCCCCCTATCTCCAGACCGCCCGGGGGAGCCTGCCCCCTCAGGACCTCTTCCGGTTTGGTGAGGAACTGGCTCCTCTCCCGTCCTCCCTTGAGAGCCTGGAGCAGTGGAAGGAGCTAGAGGGGCAGGTGATCCTCCCCCGGCTGGTTCAGGTGATCGAGGTCCTTGACCAGGCCCTCACAGGCCCTCTCGCCGAGCGGTGGCAGGCCTGGCGGAATCGCTATCTCCCTGCGGTGGAAAAGCTCCTGGGGGAGATCCACCATCAGGCGGCTCTTAAAAGCCGGAGACGGCGGGCCGAGATTGCCCGGGTTATTGATCCCCTGCTCCCCGAGGAGCGGCGGGGTGAAAGCCTCTCCCGGAAGGCCCTTTGGATCCTGACCAGCACGCCCGGCGTCTCCTGTGTCCTGAACGGTATGCGGAAACCCGCGTATGTGGATGATACCCTGGGCATCCTCCCGTGGCCTCCGCTCCAGGAGGTCATGCCCCTCTACCAGGCCCTCCAGGAGATCAAACCCTCAATGGGGAAAAACCCTTGACGGGTGGAAAGACGAAGTCCTCCGCCGCCTCCAAGGTGAGATCCAGCCCGTTTTGCGAGGAGGTGACGCTATGGGTCAAGTCGATAGATGGGTATTCCTGAGCTTGGTGATCTTTCAAGGGATCCAGGGGCTTTGGCCAGATGCGGCCTGGGCCGGTCAGCGCCAAACAAGGGGACAAGCCATGGCGTTTGAGCTGAAGAGTTCCGTGTTTCAGAAGGATCAGTCCATTCCTCGAAAATACACGTGCGATGGGGTGGACGTTTCGGTCCCCCTCCGCTGGACCGATCCACCTCCGGGGACAAAAAGCTTCGCGCTCATCGCCGATGATCCGGATGCCCCCATGGGGACCTGGGTCCATTGGGTCCTCTACGACCTTCCGGCTGATACACGGGAGCTTCCGGAGGGGATCCCCGCCCAGGAGACCCTCCCCAACGGGGCAAAGCAAGGGCTGAACGACTTTCGGAGGGTGGGCTATGGAGGCCCCTGCCCCCCTCCCGGTCCGGCTCATCGCTATGTTTTCAAGCTCTACGCCCTTGACAGCCGGACCAACCTGAGGCCGCGGGCGACGAAGCAACAGCTCCTTGATGCGGTGAAAGGGCACATCCTGGCAGAGGCCCAGCTCGTTGGGCGCTACAAACGGTAGCCGGCTGGTGGGTTCTAAGGAGGGTCGGCGATGGACGTGTACCTGGTCCAGCATGCTGAGGCGAAGTCGGAGCAGGAAGACCCGGCCCGGCCCCTGACCGACCGTGGGCGGGAGGAGGTCCAGCGGGTCGCCCGCCATGCGGCCAGGATCGGCCTCAAGGTCGCTGAGATCCGCCACTCGGGAAAGCTGAGGGCGAAGCAGACGGCGGAGATCCTGGCCGAGCATCTCTCCCCGCCTCATGGCATCCGGGAGATGAAGGGCCTTTCACCGATGGACGATCCTACCGAGGCAAAAGGCGTGGTAGAGGCCTCTCAAGAGCCTCTGATGCTGGTTGGGCACCTCCCCCACTTAAGCCGGCTGGCCTCGGCCCTCCTCGTGGGCGATCCGGGGAGGGAGGTGATCCGGTTCAGGATGGGGGGGGTTGTCTGCCTTTCGAAGATCGAAGGGGGTTGGGTGGTGAAGTGGGCCCTGATCCCGGAACTGGTGGGGTGACCTCCCGCTCGCCACCGTTTAGGTATGACAGGGCCTCCTCCTGGGCCACCACGGGGACCTTCCTGAGAATCGGGACCATCTCCCGGACATCCAGCCAGAGGGAGAAGAGGACGGGGACCAGAACCAGGGTGAAGAGGGTGGACAGGGAGAGGCCGCCCAAGACGACGGCGCCCAAGCCCCGGTAGAGCTCCGACCCGGCCCCCGTGGAGATCACCAAAGGGAGCATGCCGAAGACGGTGGTGGTCGTCGTCATGAAGATCGGCCGGATCCTGGTCCTGACGCTCTCCAGGAGGGCCCGCTGCGGCTCATAGCCTTCCCTGAGGAAGTTCAGGGACTGGTGAACGATCAGGATGGCGTTGTTCACCACCGTACCGGCCAGGATGATAAAGCCCAGCATGGTGATGACATCCATCTTTGTGGCCGGCTCGTAGAGGTGGGCCAGTTTGACCCCCAGGATCCCGCCTAAGGCGGCAAGGGGGACGCTGAACATGATGATCAGGGGGTTCAGCCAAGACTCGAAGAGGGAGCACATCAAGAGGTAGTCGACAATCAAGGCCAAGAGCAGGGCCCACTTGATGGAGTTCCAGGTGACATCCAGATCCTTGGCCTGCCCCGTCACGTTGATGGTGTGGCCTAAGGGGAGCTGGGCCCTCATAGGCCCTACCACCTTTTCGTTCAGGAGGTTGATGGCGCTCTCCAGAGGGATGTCCCCCCGGATGTTAACGGTCAGCTTGATGGCCCGGTCCAGGTCAACGTGCTCGACCTTTGTGGGGCCGATCTCCGAGCGGACCGAGGCCACATCCGAGAGCCGGACGATCCGTCCCACCGGCGTGTGGAGGAGGATCCGATCCAGGTCTTGGGTCCTGGTGATCTCCTGGAGGGGGCCTTTCAACCTAATGTCCAGCTCCTTCCCCCGCTCGCGGAACGTCCCGGCCAGGGTCCCGTTCACCATGGTCTCGATCACATAGCCGACCTCGGAGGCCGAGAGCCCCAGGTTCGAGGCCTTCTCCCGGTCCACGGAGATCTGCAGCTCGGGGCTTCCCACCTCGAACTCGGTGTTGACGAAGTTCACCTCTTTCAAGGTCTTCAGGCTGTCCTGGAGCCTCCCGGCGATCTGCTGGATGGTGTCCAGGTCATCGCCTTTAATGTCAATGTCTATGTTGGTGCCGCCGATGAAGGCGAACCGCCGTCGGAAGAGGGGACTCTGGGTGACGAAGATCCCCTTTGCCCCTGGGATGCCGAAGGTCCGTCTCTGGAGCTCGGCCACGATCCTGCGCATGTTCTTCTGGTCCTTGTACGCATCCTTGGCCAGGACCCCGACGAGGGAGAAATCGGTCCGGACCACGCCGAAGATGTACTTCAGCTCCTTCATCTCCAGAAACCGCCGCTCCAGCTCGGCCACGATCCGCTCCCGCTCCTCGATGTTCAACCCGGGAGGGGTCTTGATGTAGGCGAAGATCAGGTTCCGGTTCCCCTGGGGGAGGTAGTCAATGGGGGGGAGGAGGAGGTAGGCCAGGGCGATCGCCAGGCCAGTGATGATCCCGGCGGCAATGAGCCTTCGGGCAAAGCTCCTCCGGAGCCATTCCAGGAGGCCGACGACGGAGCTGACGAAGCCCCCGCCGAACCGGTCGAGGTGATCCAAGAGAGGATTCAGGAAGCGCCCGAAACGGCCCCTCCTTAACTGGTCCTCGGTTCCCCTCAAGAGGCGGGAGGAAAGCATGGGGACGACGGTCAGGGAGACGACCAGCGAAAAGAGGACGGCGACGGAGATGGCGATGGCGATCGCCCGGAAGAGCTGCCCCGCTTCTTCTTTTACAAACAGGATGGGCAGGAAGACGACGACGGTGGTCAGGGTCGAAGCCAGGATCGCCCCCCACACCTCCGTGGCCCCATCCAGGGCCGCCTGGAAGCGCCCCTTCCCCATCTGGCGATGACGGAAGATGTTCTCCAGAACAACGATGGAGTTGTCCACCACCATCCCGATGGCAAAGGCAATCCCGGCCAGCATGACGATGTTGAGATTCATGCCCAGGAGCCCCAGGATGACGAAGGTGGACATGATAGAGATCGGGATCGCAAAGCCGATGATTAGGACGCTGGAGCCGCTCCGGAGGAAGAGGAGGAGGACGGCCACGGCCAAAAGGCCGCCGTACCAGATGTTGGAGGTGACAAGGCCCAGGGCGTCATAGATGTAGTCAGTCTCGTCATAGGTCAGGACCAGCCTGATCCCCTTCGGTTCGTAGATCCGGTTGAGGGATTTCAGCTCCTCTTTCAGCCTTTTCATCACCTCCACGGTGTTGGCCCCTGTCCGCCGTAAGACGCCAAAGGCGATGGTCGGCTTCCCTCCCATCCTCACGGCAAAGTTCTTATCCTCGTAGCCGAAGCGGACCTGGGCGATATCCTTGAGGTACGTGATCCCCCTGGCATCCTGCCGGATGATCGTGTCCTCGATCTGTTTCAAGTCGGTGAACTGGCCCATCGTCCGGACCAGGTACTGGCGTTTCCCCTCGTCAATCTTCCCCCCCTTGATGTTCCGGTTTTCCCTCAACAGGGCATCCCGGACCTGGGCGATGGAGATCCCCCGGGCGCTCATGGCCTGATGGTCCAGGATGACGTGGACCTCCCGATCCTGACCGCCGAACATCCAGACGGCTCCGACACCGCCTACCCGTTCGATCCTGGGCTTGATGACGTCGTCCCCTTCCTCCCAGACCTCGTTGATGTCCCGATCCGTGTCCACGATGATCCAGGCGATGGGGGTCTCCTCATCGGAGTTCACGGCCCGGATCAGGGGTCGTTCGACATCCTCGGGCAGATCCTCCACCAGGTCCAGCTTCTCGGAGACATCCAGCCGGGCCACATCCTTGTTGACCCCCCAGTCGAACTTTAAGGTGATCGTGCTCTTCCCCTCCTCGGACTTGGAGAGGATCTCGTCCACATTCTCCACGGAGTTCAGCTTCTCCTCGAGCCGGTCCGTGACCTCCTGCTCCACCTCGAGGGGGGCGGCCCCTTGGTATTTGGTCTCGACGGTGATCTCGGGACGGTCCACGGTGGGGATCATCTGGAGGGGGAGGCGGAAGAGGGAGATCACCCCAAAGAGGACGGCCAGGATCACGGCCACCAGGACCGTGACCGGGTACTTGATGCAGAACTCGATGAGCTTCATGGCCCTCTCCTTAAGGCCCCCTCAGGGCCGTTGGACCTTTTCGACCTTCGTGACGATCTTCACCGGGGCCCCGTCCCTCAGGACCTCATTGCCGGTGACCACGACCGCATCCCCGGTCTTCAATCTTCCATCCACGATCTCCAGGAAGCCGTCCACGGCCTGACCGGTCACGACCCGCTGGAGAGAGGCCTTCTGCCCCCTGACGGTGAAGACCACTTCCTGATTGTCCCGACGGACAACGGCATCCTTGGGGACCAGGAGGGTGGGGCGCGGGGTGCCGTAGCTGATGGAGACCCGGGCCATCATCCCTCCCTTTAACCTCCCCTCGGGGTTCGCCACCTCGATCTTCACCGGAAAGGCCCGGCTCTGGAGGTCCGCCTGGGGGACGATATGTTTGATCCGTCCGGTGAAGGTGCGGCCGGGGTAGGTATCCACGGTGATGGTGGCCTGATCCCCGACCTTGAGGCGGCTGATCTCCTTCTCGTTGATCGGGGTGACGATCAGGACCTTGTCCAGGTCCACGACGTCAGCGATCCTCCCCCCGGCGTCCACCCACTGCCCAACCTCCACATGCTTCCTCACGATGGTCCCAGTGATGGGGGAGCGGATGGTGGTCCGCTTCAGCTCGTCCTGGATCCGTTCGTAGACTGCCTGGGCCCGTTTGTAATCGGCTTCTGCCTTGGCGACCTCTTCCTGCCGGTAGCCCCTTTCAGCTTCCTTTAAGGCCTCGAGGGCCTGCTCGTAACGGGACCTGGCCGCCAGGTAGTTGGCCTCCTCCCGCTGGAGCTCCTGGGTGCTGACGGCCCCGTCGGCGTGGAGGTCCCTGGCCCTGGCCAGATCCTTCTCGGCCCGCTCCATCAGGGCCTTCCGTTCTGCCACCTCGGCCCGGCGCTGGTTGATCTCCTCAGGCCTTGGGCCCTTTTTCAGCTTCTCCCACTCCTCCTTGGCCCTGGCCACGACGGCCCCTGCCTCCCGGAGGGCGATCTCCCGGTCGGTCCTTTTCAACTGGGCGATGATCGTCTGACCTTTGATGACCCGGTCCCCCTCCTTCAGGTCGAACCGTTCCACCAGTCCCGAGACCTCGGCGCTGACCGTCGTGGAGAGGTTTGGCTCGATGGTGCCAATGGCCTGGATCTCGCCCTGCACCGGCTTCTCGATGACCTGGCCAACCACGACGCTTACGGGAGGAGGTCCGGTCTGCTGAGCTCCCAGCTGTCGCGGAGGTCCGTCATCGGAGCCACAGCCGGCGAGAACGATGGTGAAAAGCAGCCCGATCGGGGAGCCGAACCTCACCGCTCCCACCTCCCTCTTCTAAGGCAGCGTTTCACAGCCCTGTTTCGCCAGCCCCTTCAGGAAGACGCTCACGAAGGTTGAGACCACTTCTTCTGGGGAGGAGTGGGGCGGACGCTTCACGCCGAAGAGTTCATGGATCAGGAGGTAGTGGACGACCATCCCGACAAACCCCCTGGCCGTGATAAGGGGATCAACCTCCCTGAACTGCCCATCGGCGATCCTCTGCTGGATGTAAGCGCTCAGGAACTCGTGGAGGCGCCTGACCCTTGATTCAAAGAACATCTGGGACAGCTCATGGCCTTCAAGGGCGCTGAAGAGGAGAAGGCGCATCAGGGTCGGGTCCGCCTCCGTTGTCTCGATCATGATCCGTCCGATGGCCCTGAAGACACCGGCATCATCCTTCGATGCGGCGGCCACGGCTGCAGCCGCCAGGATCTCCTCTGTCGCGGCCTTGGCCTCGATGATCGCCGAGTACAGCTCCTCCTTGGTGGGAAAATACTTGAAGATCATGGCCTCGCTTAAGCCAACGGCCTCAGCGATCTCACGGGTGGTCGTTCCCCGGAAGCCTTTGCGGGCGAAAAGTTCGGCGGCGGCCTCGACGATCTGTCGCCGCCTCTCCTCGGCTGACAAGCGCTCTCTCATCCCGGTTCCTGAAAAAATAAGCGAGGCTGAGTAAGGGCTCACTGATGGTAGAGTAAGAGGAGTTTTTTGTCAAGGTCTTTGTGGCGTTCTTCTTAAGGAGGATTGGCGGGGCACAACCAGATTCGTCGGCGTCCCGACCAGGAAGTTCTTGATGTTCTCGACGGCCTGGAGCAGCCCTCCCTCGATGGCCTCCTTCGTCATGCTGGCGCTGTGAGGGGTGAGGATGACATTGTCCAGGGCCTTCAGGGGGTTATCGGGGGGAAGGGGTTCGACCTCGAAGACATCCAGGGCCGCGCCGGCGATCCACCCTTCCCGTAGGGCCTTGACCAGGGCCGTCTGATCCACGATCTTCCCCCTCGCCGTGTTCACCAGGAAGGCTGTTGGCTTCATCATCCGAAGCTCCCGCTCCCCGATCAGGCCCTCGCTCTGCGGAGAGAGACGGACATGGATCGAGATCACATCAGCGCCCTTGAGGAGCTCTTCCAGGGGGACTATCCTGATGCCGAGACGGCGGGTTATCTCATCGGAAGGATGGAAGGTCCAGGCGATGACCTCCATCCCGATCCCCTTCCCCAGCCCTGCTACCTGACGGCCGATGGCCCCAAGGCCGATGATGCCGAGGGTCTTGCCCCGGAGCTGAACGGCCATCGCCCTTGGCCAGTCCCCCTGCCGGACCTCCCGGTCGGTCTGGGGGAGCCGCCTCGCCAGGGCCAGGATCAGGGCGAGGGTATGTTCGGCGACGGCTGTGGCGTTGGCCCCTGGGGTATTGGTGACGGCGATCCCCAGGTGTTCCGCCGCCTCGAGGTCAATGTTGTCGGTGCCGACCCCCCAGATCGAGATCAGCTTGAGATGGGGGCAGGCCCGGAGGACCTCCTCGGTGAAGAGCGTATGGGCTCGGATGTTGATGACGACATCGGCCTCGGCGATCCTCCGGATCAGCTCTTCGCTCGATTCTGCCTTGCTTCCGTAAAGCTTCACTTCTCCCAGCCCTTGGAGAAGGGTCAAGGCCTCCGTCCCGGCCAGGACGGGGGGCACATCGTCAGGGACCACGATCTTCCACGGCGGACGTTCCATCGCGCTTCTCCTCTCCTGGAAGCGGCCATACCATAGCTTTCCCCCCGTTGTCAACCCCGACGGGTCCGGCCGGTCTTTGGCCGATGGGGCTTGATCCTGTCAGACTTTCCCGCTATGCTGTCAGGGAGCCTTCAGCGATCAGCGGTCAGTAAGACCCGGAAGAACAAGCTGAAAGCTGACGGCTGAAGGCTTACTGGGGGAGGAGGCCATGCAGGATGAACAGAAGAAGGGAAGCGATGTTCGATTCTGCCCCTACTGTGCCCAGATCTCGTTCGACGTGATCGGGAGGGATGAGGAGGGCTATGTCTACTGTGAGGTCTGTGGGGTTGATATCCCCATCAAAGAACTGATCCAGTGATGATCCCCCTCCGTCGTTGCCGGTGGGTTCTTTTCGGAGTGCTCCTCCTGGTCCCGTCGCCGGTCGGGGCGGTACGCCTCGGGCTGTGGGTGGAGGCGGAGGGGCCGAACCGGATCCTGGAGGCCCGTTCTCATTTGGAAGCCATGCTTCAAGCGGCCGCGGAGATGGGTGTCCAGGACCTCTTCCTCCAGGTCTACCGGGGGAACCGGGCCTGGTACGCCTCTTCCTTCGCCGACGAGGCCCCCTTTCGGACGACCCTGACGCGGGGGGGGTACGACCCTCTGGCCTTTGTCCTTGCCCGGGCCCATGCCAAGGGGATCAAGGTCCACGCGTGGATGAACCTCTTTAACCTTGGGAGGAACCTCGAGGCCCCGATCCTCAAGCGGGTGGGCCAAGGTGCGGTCCTGACCGATAGCCGGGGGCGCTCCCTCCTCCAGTACCCTAATCTCCAGCCGGGGGACGGGTTCACCCTGGACACCCCGGGGCTCTGGCTGGATCCCGCTAATCCTGAAGTCCAGACGTTTCTCACCCGGCTCATCCTGGAACTCCTTGACCGGTACCCGACGCTGGACGGCCTCCACTTCGACTACATCCGCTACCCCTACACTGTCCCGATGATCCCTGGCTCCCGCCATCGGAACGGAGGGCTCGACTTCGGGTACGGGGAGGAGACCATCGGTCGTTTTAAGGCGGAGACGGGCCTGGATGCGTGGCGGGCGAAGGAGGATCTGGCCGTGGCCGAGGCCTGGGATGGGTGGCGGCGGGAGCAGCTCACGGGTTTCGTGAAGAAACTCAGGACCCTGGTCAAGCAACGGCACCCGAGGATCGTCCTGTCGGCTGCCCTCCTTCCGTGGATGGATCGGGCCTACCTCACGGCCTTTCAGGACTGGAGGAGGTGGATGGAGGAGGGTCTCCTGGATATGGCTATCATCATGAATTACACCAGGGACGGGAGGCTGGCCCGCTACATCAGCCGCCAGTCGGTCGCCTTCCGGGGGAAGGGGAAGATCTCCATCGGCCTCGGGGCCTATCTGTTCGATGAGCCCCAGGGCCTCCTTCAGCAGATTGAAGAGGCAAAGCGGGAAGGGGCCGACGGGATCGTCCTCTTTTCTTACGAAAACCTCCTGAGGAAGAACGGCTTCTTCAGGGCCCTTAGGCAGGCTCTCCCCTGATGGCGTGGAGCAACGAGGAATGGATCCGGGCCCTCCGATCCGGTGGGGACGAGCAGCGGAAGGCCCTTGACGCCCTTCGAAGCGGCATCCTCCGGGCCCTCCACTGGTACCTTTCGGAGCGCCGATCCCCTTGGGGGTTAAACCGGGAGCGGATCAGGCAGCTCGCCGAAGATTTCACCCAGGAGGCCCTCATCACCATCCTGGAGAAGCTTCCGACCTTCCGGGGGGAGAGCCGGTTTACCACCTGGGCCTACAAGGTGGCCCTCCATCGGGCCCTGGGGGAGCTGCGGCGGAGACGCTGGAAGGAGATCTCCCTAGAGGAGCTCCCGATCGGTGAAGGGCTCCCCTCCTGGCCCATTGAGGGGGCGAAGTCCCCCGATCCCGAGCGGGTCTTCCAGCAGGAGGAGGTCTGGAGGATCCTCAAAGGGATCGTCGAGCAGGACCTCACCCAGAGGCAGCGGACAGTGCTGATCGCCCACATCTTCCAGGGGGTGCCGTTAGATGTGGTGGCCGAGCACCTGGGGACGGACCGGGACAACGTCTACAAGATCCTGCACGATGCCAGGAAGAAGCTGAAGGGCCGTCTGATGGAGCATGGCCTCACCCAGGAGGAGATCCTCAAGATCTTCGAGATGGGGTAAGGATTTCTGGGGTGCAAGCGTCAGAACCAGAGAGGGGATGCCGGTGAAACGGGGGAGGTTCAAGTGGTGGATCCGGTCCATCTTCGCCACCCACGACGAGGAGATCCTGTGCTCGGAGTACGTGGAGCTTTTGCCGCGCTTCGTGGACCTGAAGCTTGCCGGGGAGGATGCTGAGGCGGCCCTTCCCCAGGTGAGGCATCACCTCAAACAGTGTCCTGAATGTGTGGAGGTGTACAGGGTCCTCCTGAAAGCCGCCAGCCTGGAGGAAGATCCAAGGTAAGATCCGCCGGGCTCGCCCCATCTAAAGTGGAGGGGATGGACCCCTGCCCTTTGGATCATTGTTGAAGGAGGTGAAGACCATGAAGAGGATGGGAGCGGTGCTCGGCGTCCTGGCAATGGTCCTCTTCGCCATCGGCCCGGCCCTGGCCGATCACGCGGACCTCGGGATCCTCTCACCGAGGGATGGAGAGACCGTGAAGCCTGATCCCAACCTGGGCCCCGTTGTGGTCGTCCAGCTCGAGCCGAAGAACTTCCGGATCGCCGACTTCACGGAGGAGACGGCCACCGATGAACACGTGGGCCACATCCACATCCAACTGGACGATCAGCCCTACAACACCATCCACACCGCGAAGCCGATCTTCGTCTATGCCGGGGTCAAGCCCGGCAAGCACACCCTGACGGTCGAGCTGGTCCACAACAACCACACCCCCCTGACCAAAAGGGTGGTGAAGAAGATCAGCTTCCGGATGGCGCGGTAGCTTCAGGAAGGGGGCCGGGGTCCACCCCCCTTACGAACGGCCGATCTGGGGGAGACGGCAACGGGGGGACTGGAGGGGGAGGGGCGCATGATGGGAGGAGGCGGGGAGGGCAGGGGATGACCGGGGAGGAGGATGGGGACCTCTGATCGTCCGCGGGTGGTGATCATCGGGGCTGGCTTCGGTGGGCTGTGGGCCGCCCGGGCCCTGGCCCGCTCTGCCGTCGAGGTGCGCCTTCTGGACCGTCACAACTACCACACCTTCCTCCCCCTCCTCTACCAGGTGGCCGCCGCCGAGCTGGAACCGGAGGAGATCGCTTACCCTGTGCGGAGCATCTTTCGGAAATGGCCCAATGTCCGCTTCACCATGGCGGAGGTGAAGGGGGTGGACCTCACCGCCCAGGTGGTGCAGACGGCGGAGCGGGTCATCCCTTATGACTTCCTCATCCTGGCCCTCGGGAGCACATCCCACTTTTTCGGGGTGCCGGGGGCGGAAGAGTACGCCTTCCCTTTGAAGACCCTGGATCAGGGGATCTTCCTGCGCAACCACATCCTCCGGTGTTTTGAGCGGGCGGTCCAGGAGCCGGATGCTCCACGACGTCGGCGGCTTTTGACCTTCGCCATCGTAGGGGGCGGACCAACGGGGGTGGAGTTCGCCGGCGCCCTGGCCGAACTCATCCGTGGTCCCCTCGTCAAGGATTATCCAATGATAGACCTCCGGGAGGTGCGCGTGGTGCTCCTGGAGGCCACGGACCGGCTGCTCCCTGGTCTGCCGAAACGCCTGCAGGCCTATGCCCTGGCCCGGTTGCGGAGGATGGGGATCGAGGTCCACCTGGAGGCCATGGTCAGTCAGATGATGCGTGGGGCGGTGCAGCTCAAGGATGGCACGGTCCTGCCCGCAGCGACGGTGGTCTGGACAGCCGGGGTGCGGGGCGAACCGCTGGCCGAGCAGTGGGGCTTGCCGACGGCGCGCTATGGACGGGTGGTCGTTCTCCCAACCCTCCAAGTCCCGGGCCATCCGCAGGTTTACGTGATCGGCGACCTGGCCTATCTGGAGGAGGAGGGCCGCCCCCTCCCGATGATCGCACCGGTCGCCGTCCAGCAGGGTACCATGGCGGCTAGGAACATTGTCCGCCAACTGGCCGGGGAGGCTCCACTGCCCTTCCGCTATCGGGATCGGGGCACGATGGTGACCATTGGACGGAACGCTGCCGTCGCCCACGGGTTCGGCCGCGCCTTCACCGGCTTCCCAGCGTGGGTGCTCTGGCTGAGCGTCCATCTTGTCAACCTGATTGGCTTCCGCAACCGTCTCTTCGTGCTGACGAACTGGGCCTGGGATTACTTCTTCTATGAGCGGGCCGTGCGCCTTATCCTGCCCAACGGGCCTTCCCCCTGGGAGGCTGGGGATGGTGAAGGAGGTGAAGGAGCGCATGAGAGCAGGCGTGATCAGGATCAAACGGGTGTATGATCCGCCGGATCCCTCTGATGGCCTCCGGGTGCTTGTGGATCGGTTATGGCCCCGGGGGTTAAAGAGGGAGGAGGCGCGGATTGATGAGTGGCGGAAGGAGCTGGCCCCGAGTGACGAGCTCCGGCGCTGGTTCGGCCACGATCCCAGGAGATGGGAGGAGTTCCAAAAACGGTACCGGGAGGAACTGCTCGAGAAGGGGGAGGCCCTCTACGGGCTCCTCGGGCTGGCAAAGAGGGGGAAGGTCACCCTGGTTTACGGGGCGAGGGACCCCGAGCACAACAACGCGGTCGTCTTAAAGGCCCTTCTCGAAGAGCTCCAGCGGAGGCGACGATGAGTCAGGAGATCGTCCAACGGTTGAACGAGCTTCTGGAGGCGGAGCGGGCGGGGGTGGAGGTGTGCGCGGCCTTGGCCGAAGCTCTGCCAGAGCTGAAGGCCGAGTTGGATCGGTTAAGGAAAGACGAGGCCTGGTCCTGCGCCGGGCTCCACAGAAGGATCATTGCCCTGGGCGGCGCTCCAACCGGGAAGAAAGGGGACTTTGCCCAGAAGGTCATGGCTTTGCAAGATTTGGTCGAGCGCCTCCAACTCTTAAGCCGGGGACAGCGGTGGGTCGTGAAGCGGATCGATGCCCTTCTAGAAGGTGGACTTGATCCGGAGACCCGGGCCTTCCTGGAGGAGATGCGGCGGGTTCATCTGGTCAACATCGAGTGGTGTGATCGGAAGGCCGATGCCCTCAGCCGGTAGCGATGAGGCCTGTTTCTGTTCTCCGTTGTCAGAAGGTCCCCACCATGCTACACTGGGAGCGCTCGGAGGAAGCTCCATGGGGGGGGTTGTGTTTGTCCCGAGGAAGGTCATCGGGTGGACGGCGGTCTTGGTGCTGGGTTTCCTCGTGGGGTGTGAGCAGGAAGGGGCATCCTCTGTCAGGAGCATCAGGGCTGAGGTCCTGACCTTCCTGGAGGCAGGCCGGCCTGACGAGGCCCTTGTCGAGTACGCCAAGCTTGTGGCGGTCAAGAATGAAGAAGAACCCGAGCTCCTCTGGAGGATCGGTCTTGCCTTCTTGAAAGAGGGGTTGAGGAGCCGGGAGGGATCCTTCCGGGCAAGATCGGCCAGGTCCCTTTTTGTCTTCCAAGGGGATGGAGCGGTATCCCTGGTTGAGGAGGCCCTCGCAAGCCCTGACCCCTCTGTCCGGGCGCTGGCCGTCGAGGCTGCAGCGCAATTCCGGGAACGCTCGGTCCTTCCTTCCCTGTTGAAGCTCCTCGTCGAGGATATTCCTCCGGTCCGGGCATCCGCGGCTGAGGCCCTTGGGAGGATTCAGGACCCGGGAAGCCTCCCTGCCTTAAAGGAGGCCCTTCAGGATCGGGATGGGATCGTCAGGGTGAAGGCTGCTTGGGCCCTGAGGAGACTGGGGGACGTTTCAGCCCTCCCCTTCCTTTTAGAAGCGTTACGGAGTCAGGAAGCCTCGACGCGGATGGCGGCCGCCGAGGCCTTAGGCGATCTGAAGGAAGCTTCGGCCCTCCCCCTCCTTCGGGAGCGGCTCGAAGACAGCGATCCTTACGTCCGCCTGTACGCGGCGGAGGCGTTGGTCAGGATCGGGGAGCCTTCGGGCCTCTCGTTCCTAAGGGAGGGCTTGAAACACCCGCACCCTTCAGTCCGCCTCTACGCCGCCGAGGCCCTTTCGAACGTCGGGGACCGTTCCGCTCTCCCACTCCTGAAGGCAACGCTTTCCCATCAGGACAAGACGGCACGGCTTTACGCGGCCTGGGTCCTGGGCAGGCTCCTCGACCCTTCCGGCGTCCCCATTGCTCAGGAGCTCTTGAAGGATCCGGATCCCTCTATCCGGGTGGCGGCGGCATGGACCCTTGGCGAGATTGGGGAGGCCTCGGCCGTTCCGGCGTTACGAGAAGCCTTTCACGATGAGGAGCGGGAGGTCAGGGCCCAGGCCGTTTGGGCGACGGCCAGGCTCCTCCGGCGTTAATACTCGGGCCCCCAGCCCCGCTCCTCGACAGCGGCGAAGATGTCCGTGTCGCTGACGATGCCGATGATCTCCCCCCCTCTGGCCACCGGGACCCTCCGGATGCCTTCCCTGATCATGAGGGTGGAGCATTCCTTTAAGGAATACTCCGGCGGTACGGTGATGACCGGCTTGCTCATGATCTCCCCGACCCGAACCTTGCTCGGGTCCGCCCCTTTGGCCACCACCTTAGAGATGACATCCCGCTTGGTCATGATCCCGTAGGTATCCCCCGGCGTCTGGGGTTTCACCAGGATGCTGGAGATCCCCTTCTCCCGCATGCGGTGCAGGGCCTCCATGACCGGGGCATCAGCCTCGATCAAGACCACCGGGCTCTTCATCACGCTGGCGACAGTGTACATCCCCTTCTCCCGTTTCTCCATGGAACTCCTCGCTGGCCCTCTGGTGGTCCAACAGTAGCAGAGATCTCCCGCTTCCGTCAAGACGGCTTGACCAGACCCCTTGACAGGCCGGGCCCAGGAGGGTATATACTAGGGGTGACAACCGCATAGGGCTTTCAGGCCAAGGGGGAGCTCGGAGAGCCGGGCTGAGAGGGCGACCCCACCGATGTCGCCGACCCTACGAACCTGATCTGGGTAATGCCAGCGGAGGGACGCGGCTCTTAAGGGTTGGAATCGTAAGGCCGTCAGACCAAGCTGGCGGCCTTCTCTTTTTTCCGGTCAGGAGGTGTCCCATGTCCCAAGTCACCCAGGAACGCTTGAGATCCCTTGGTATCCCCCCCTTCCCTGCGAGTCGGAAAGTCTACGTCCAGGGATCGCGGCCCGATATCCAGGTCCCCTTCCGCGAGATCGCGTTAACGCCTACTTCCGGTCGCTCTGGTCCTGAGGAGAACCCGCCCTTAAGGGTCTACGACACCACCGGCCCCTACACGGATCCGGTCATGGTCACCGATGTCCGGCAGGGGCTCCCACCGCTTCGCCGAAACTGGATCCTGGAGCGGGGGGATGTGGAGGAATACCCTGGCCGGGAAGGGTCACCGGTAGAGAACGGCCCGAAAAGCCCCAGCGACGGTAGGGGGGCCTTCTCGGTTCCCGGCCGGTGCCCCTTAAGGGCGAAGCCTGGCCGCGCCGTGACCCAGATGCACTACGCCCGTCGGGGCATCATCACCCCGGAGATGGAGTTCGTGGCGATCCGGGAGGGGGTGGATCCGGAGTTTGTTCGGCAGGAGGTCGCCCGGGGCCGGGCCATCATCCCCGCCAATATCAACCATCCGGAGCTGGAGCCGATGATCATCGGCCGCCATTTTCTGGTGAAGGTCAACGCCAACATCGGCACCTCTGCCGTCACCTCCTCCATTGAGGAGGAGGTGGAGAAGATGCTCTGGGCCATCCGGTGGGGGGCCGATACCGTCATGGACCTCTCTACCGGCGGGAGCATCCCCACGATCCGGGAGTGGATCCTCCGCAACTCGCCGGTCCCCGTGGGCACGGTGCCCATCTACCAGGCGTTGGAGAAGGTCGGTGGAAAGCCCGAGGAGCTCACCTGGGAGGTTTACCGCGATACCCTCATCGAGCAGGCGGAGCAGGGGGTGGATTACTTCACCATCCATGCCGGGGTGCTCCTGCGTCATATCCCTTTAACTGCCCAGCGCGTGACCGGTATCGTCTCCCGGGGCGGCTCCATCATGGCCGCCTGGTGTCTGGCCCACCACCGGGAGAACTTCCTCTACACCCACTTCGAGGAGATCTGCGAGATCCTGCGGGCTTACGATGTCTCCATCTCCCTGGGGGATGGGCTTAGGCCGGGGTCCATTGCCGACGCCAATGATGAAGCCCAGTTTGCGGAGCTGGAGACCTTAGGCGAGCTGACCCGAATCGCCTGGAGGTACGACGTGCAGGTGATGATTGAAGGGCCGGGTCATGTTCCCATGCACAAGATCAAGGAGAACGTGGACCGGCAGCTCCAGGTCTGTCATGAGGCCCCCTTCTACACGCTAGGACCCTTAACCACCGACATCGCCCCTGGCTACGATCACATCACCTCGGCCATCGGCGCCGCCATGATCGGCATGTATGGGACAGCGATGCTCTGCTACGTCACCCCTAAGGAGCACCTGGGCCTGCCCAACAGGGAGGACGTCAAGGCCGGGGTCATCGCCTACAAGATCGCGGCCCACGCTGCCGATCTAGCCAAGGGTCATCCTGGTGCCCAGAGGTGGGACGACACCCTCTCCAAAGCCCGCTTTGAGTTCCGGTGGGAGGACCAGTTCAACCTCTCCTTAGACCCTGAGACGGCCCGGGCCTTCCACGACGAGACGCTCCCTGCCCAGGGGGCCAAGACGGCCCATTTCTGCTCCATGTGCGGCCCCAAGTTCTGCTCGATGAAGATCACCCAGGATCTCCGGGAATACGCCGAGGGAAGGGGATTGGACCTTGAGCGGGCCATTGCCGTGGGGATGGAGGAAAAAGCACGGGAGTTTCGCGAGGCGGGGGGTAAGCTCTACCGGAGTGCTTAATTCAAGACCGGCCAGGCTTCGGTGCTCCTGGCGGGCGATCCCGCATCGTTGACAGGGGGGAGCCCCTCTGGTAACATCGAACCGGTGGGATCTTCAAGGTGGCTTTTTCGCCGTCGTGGGTACCAACGCTTTGCCAAAGGCCGATGGCTGATGATCGAGGTCCGATTCAAGGGGTTGACATGAACAGGCAATACCCCGCGCGCCCTATCCTTGCCGTGGGGGCGTTGGTTGTCAAGGATGGTTTGGTCCTGCTCGCGAAGCGGGGGAAGGAGCCGAATCTCGGCAAGTGGAGCCTTCCGGGGGGGGCGGTCAAGCTTGGGGAAGGGTTGAAGGAGGCGGTGAGGAGAGAGATCAGGGAGGAATGTGGCCTGGAGGTGGAGGTGAAGGAGATCTCGGAGATCGTGGAGCGTCGGTTTTGGGATGACGCGGCCAATATACGGTATCATTACGTCATCATTGATTATCTGGCCACCTGGAAAGGAGGGGAGCTGACCCCTGCCTCCGATGCGCTGGAGGCCCGGTGGGTAGCCCCCGACGAACTTGATCAGTACGACTTGACGGAGGGGACCCTGGACGTGATCGGACGGCTTTTGGCCAGGGCTCGAGAGGTCACGTAGGATGACCATCGTGGTGAACGGAAAGCCTCGGGAGGAGGACGAGGGGATCAGCATCGCGAGGCTGCTCACAAAGCTCCAGCTCCACCCCTTACGGGTTGCCGTCCTGGTCAACCAGGAGATCGTTAGGAGACCTCACTATGAGACCACTCTTCTTAAAGAAGGTGACAGGGTAGAGATCGTCACCATCATGGCTGGTGGGGCGAGGAGGGAGGAGGCTATGGAGGCAGAAATGTTGCTGTTGGATGAGCCCCTCCGGTTGGGCGGAAAGGAGTTCCGCTCCCGCCTGATCGTGGGATCGAGCAAGTATCCGGACCCCGTCACGATGCAGAGGGCCTGGGAGGCCTCGGGAGCCGAGATCATCACCGTTGCCGTCAGGAGGGCGAACCTGGATAACCCTCAGGAGTCGCTCTTAAACTATATTGACCTGAAGAAATACACCGTTCTCCCGAACACGGCCGGCTGTTACACGGCCGAGGAGGCCTTCAAAACGGCCCTCCTGGCCCGGGAGTTCGGCCTCTCAGAGATGGTCAAGCTGGAGGTCATCGGGGACGAGAAGACCCTCTTCCCTGACACCGAGGGGCTGATCAAGGCGACCAGGATGCTGGTCAAGGAGGGCTTCATCGTCCTCCCGTACACGAACGACGATCCCATCGTGGCGAAGAAACTGGAGGATGCGGGGGCGGCGGCGGTGATGCCCCTGGGGGCCCCTATCGGCTCAGGGCTCGGGATCCGGAACCCCTACAACATCAAGATCATCCTGGAGATGGTGAGGATCCCCGTCATCGTTGACGCCGGGGTTGGGACGGCCTCCGATGCCACCATCGCCATGGAGCTTGGCTGTGACGGGGTCCTGATGAACACCGGGATCGCCTGCGCCAAGGATCCGGTCAAGATGGCGACAGCCATGCGTTACGCGGTAGAGGCCGGGCGCTTAGCCTACCTCGCCGGCCGGATCCCGAAGAAGCTTTATGCTTCGGCCTCCACCCCTCTCGAGGGCATGCCCGAACTCCTCTAGGGCTTGTCGTAAAACTTCCAGGCCGGCTGCGGGGCATGAAAAGGGGCAGTCCGTGGTTCCAAGCGTTAAGCACTGGGGGCTTTACGTCATCACCGACCGGAAGCAAACCCGGGGGAGGCCCCTGGAGGAGGTGGTAGCGGCTTCCCTTCAGGGAGGGGGCAGGGCCTTCCAGTTGCGGGAGAAGGACCTCCCGGCAAAGGATCTGTACGAGCTGGCCGAACGCCTCGTGCCGTTGACGAGGCGTGACGGGGCGGCCCTCCTGATAAACGACCGGGTTGACATTGCCCTGGCCTTGGATCTGGACGGTGTGCATCTAGCCCGTCAGAGTTTTCCCCCGGATGTGGCCCGGCGGCTTCTGGGACCCGGAAAGCTCATCGGCGCCTCCTGTCATTCCTTAGAAGAGGCCTTGGAGGCTGAAGCAGGAGGGGCCGATTTTGTCGTCCTAGGGCCGATCTTTGAGACCCCCTCCAAGCTTCCCTACGGCCCACCTTTAGGCGTAGAGATCATCCGAAAGGTCCGGGACCAGGTCTCCCTCCCTCTCTTTGCCATTGGGGGGATCACGCTTCAGCACGTCCACCGGGTCTTAGCGGCGGGGGCCGATGGGGTGGCGGTCATCTCGGCCGTCATGGCCTCTCCCGACCCGGCGTCCGCCACGGCAGAGCTCCTGAAAGCCGTCCGCTGAGTGCTCGCGGGAAGGAGGGAACGTGCACCGACTTGGCCGATGGCTGTTCGTCTTCCTCCTCCTGGGGTTCTGGGGCTTCTTCCCTCCCGTGAGGGCAGCGGAGCTGGAGGCCCAGGCCGGGCTTCAGCAGCTTTTAGATCAGGCCGATTCCCTCCTTAAGGGGTTGAGCGAGCTTCGGGGCCTCCCCTTCCCAGGGCCCCTGAAGAAGGCGATCCGGTCCAGGGAGGAGATCGGGCTGGCCTTTCAGGAGGAGCTTAAAAAGGGTTTTCCCCCGGAGCGGCTTCAGGGCCTCCAGAAGGCGCTGGCCCACTTCGGGTTGATCCCACCGACCTTTGACCTTGAAACGTTTCTCCTGGATTTCTTCAGGAAACAGGCGGCGGCCTATTACGACCCGGAGAAGAAGGAGCTGGTCTTCGCCGCGTGGGTGCCGCCTCCCCTCCAGCGGATGGCTGTCATCCATGAGCTGGTTCATGTCCTCCAGGATCAGGCCCTGGGGCTTGAGACATTTCTCGATCCGAAGGCGATGGACGTTGATGAGGTCCTGGCCCGGAGGGCCATCGTTGAGGGGGAGGCGACCGCCCTCACCCTCGACCTCCTCCTGATCCCCCAGGGGCTGGACATCACAGCGTTTACCAACCTGACCCCCCTTGGCCCCCTCGATCAGCCCCAGGTCCTTCAGGAGTTCAAAGGAGCGCCCAAGTTCCTCCTAGACCTCCTCCTCTTCCCTTACACTGCCGGGACCACCTTCGTCCAGGAGTTTCGCCGCCGCCATCCCTGGCCAGCCTTCTCAAAGGTCTACACCAACCTCCCCCGTTCAACCCATGCGATCCTCTACCCCAAGGGGTATCTGGACGGCCATCCCGATCCACCGCCGGTTAGGCTCCCCACGGACCTGTCAGCTCTGAAAGGGTGGCAATTCGTCCTCGAGGAGGTCCTGGGGGCCTTCACCTTGAACGCCCTTCTTGAGCCGGTGATCGGCCTGGAAGAGGCGAGGGGGCTTGTGGAAGGCTGGGCCGGGGACCGCTACCGCCTCTACGAACGGGGGGGAAAGCGGCTCCTGATTTTGAGAACCCGCTGGGCAGAGGCCAGGGATGCTAGAGGGTTCTTCGAGGCCTTCTCGAAGCTTTTGGACCGTAAGTACCCGACGTCAGCCCCCTCGAAACCTGAAGGGGAAGGGCGTCGCTTTTGGCGGAATAACGGGGAGGTCTCCGTCGTCGAGCGGCGAGGCCTCGAGGTGCTGGTCCTCGAGGGGGTCCCTGCCGAGACCCTTCCGGCGGTGGAGGAGGCGATATGGGGCGGCCGGGTCCCCCTGAAACCATAGGGGAATGATGCGCCTCCCTTCCCCCCTGATCCCTGCCATCATCGTGAAGCGCGTGAACCGTTTTGCCGTCCAGGTCTCGCTGGACGGACGAAGGGTTGTGGCGCACCTTCCCAACTCTGGGCGTTTACAGGAGCTTCTCCGGCCCGGCACCAGGGCCTACCTCGTTCCCAAACTGGCTCCCCCTCGCAAGACCCCCTTCGATCTCCTCCTGGTTCGTATCGGGAAGGTCCTGATCTCTGCCGATGCCCGCCTCCCCAACCACCTGGTGGCTGAAGCCCTCAGGGAGGGGAGGCTTCCACCTTTTCGTCGGTATAAGGCCTTTACACCGGAGGTCCGCTACCACGATTGCCGCTACGATTTCCTCCTGGAGGGATCGAGCGGGCGATGTCTCCTGGAGGTCAAGTCGGTGACGCTGGTAGAGCAGGGAGTGGCGCTCTTCCCCGATGCTCCTACCGAGCGGGGGAGGCGGCACCTGGAGACCCTCATCCGGGCCAGGCGGGAAGGACTGAGGGGGGCCGTGGTCTTCGTGATCCAGCGGCCGGATGCAAAGGTTTTCCGGCCCCACGATGGAGCTGATCCTGTCTTTGGGGAGGTGCTTCGGCAAGCGTCAGTGGGCGGGGTCTCCATCCACGCTTACCGCTGCCGGGTCAGCCTGAAGGAGATCATCCTGGCCGAGCCGTTGGCCATCTCCCTGTGAGGGGAATTCCTGGACAGGGAGGAACTTAGGGAATTAGAGGTGTTTGACAATGTAGCCTAAGACCCACATCCAGGCCGGGACGGCGATGCCGAAGAGGGTGACCATCGTGGTGATGGTCCAGCGGAAGTTGCTCCGGATCTCGGAGCGGAGTTCCCGGAGCTCGGCCAAGACCTCCCCCCGGGGCTGACCCATTTCCCCCCCGGGCTGGTTCATCTCTGAGCGGAGTAAGGCTAGAGGCACTCTATCAGAAGAGTCCCTTGCGGTCAATCTAGAAGGGGAAGCGTTTAGCTGTCAGCCGTCAGCTTTCAGCAGAGATCCTTCGTCCGAAGCTGACCGCTTATTTATCTTTTAGCTTGACCTCTCTTCCCCTTTTTCTCTATGATTCGTTCAGTTTCTCCTTCATGAGGTGCTGGCGGTGAACACGATGGCGGTCCTTTTGTGGACGGTTCCCTTTCTGGTCCTTCTCGCCTTCACGCTGATCTACTTCTTCACCGGCTGGCCGGGTGGGAAGGGGTACGGGGAGTGAACCTTTCCCACGGGGTGGAGGGGAGCGATGCGGCACCTGGACGTGTTCATCACCTTTCTCGTCTACATGGTGGGGATGTGGGTCGTTGGCCTGTTCTGCTCCCCCTTGATCAAATCGCTCACCGACTTCCTGGTGGCGGGGAGGCGGCTGGGGCCCTGGGTAACGGCCATGACCCACGAGGCCACGGCCCACAGCGCCTACGTCTATCAGGCGGTCCCCGGTCAGGCCTTCATGAAGGGTCTTCAGAACATCTGGATCACCCTCCCCGCCATCGCCAAGCCCTATGTGAACTTCATCGGTTTAGGGCGCCGTCTCCGGATCTTAAGTGAGCGGCTGAACTGTCTCACGTTCCCCGATCTCCTGGAGGCCCGCTTTGAGGACCAGACCCGCTCCCTCCGGATCCTCTCAACCCTGATCACCATCTTTTTCATGGAGATCTACGTGGCGGGGCAGATCGTAGGGGCGGCGAGGTTGCTGGAGCAGATCACGGGGGCCAACTACACCGCGATGGTCTTCGTCATGGGAGGGACCGTTGTCTTCTACTGTGTCGCCGGAGGCTTCTTCGCCGTGGCCTGGACCGACTTCTTCCAGGGGATTCTCATGGCCATCGGCTTCATCATCATGTCCGTCATGGTCTTTGGCGAGGTAGGTCTGACAGCCCTGATGGAGCAACTCAAAGGGGTGGATGGGAGGATGGTCTCAACGGCGGTGCCCTTCTGGGTGGCGGTCGGGTGGCTGACCGTTGTCTTTGGCTTCATTGGTTCCCCCCATATCATCATCCGTTTCTTTGCCATCAAGAGGGGTTTCAAGACCCTCCGGGTGGCCACGTTGGTCTCCCTCCTGTGGGTGACGTTGATCTTCTACGCCGGGACCTATGTCGGCATGGCCGGAAGGGTGCTGGTTCCTGATCTGAAGAACCCGGAAAACGTGGTCATGGAGCTGGCCTTGATCAAGCTTCCCGGGGTTGTGGCGGGGATCATCGCCTCGGCCATCATGGCGGCCATCATGTCCTCGGTGGACTCTCAACTGCTGACGGCGGCCAGTAGCTGGGCCCGGGACCTCTACCAGAAGGTCATCAACCCCCAGGTAAGGGACGATCGCATCATCCTCCACTCCCGTCTGGCCTTGATTGTCTTTGGGGTCATCGGGATGCTGATCGCGCTCTACCCGCCGAAGCTCCTCTTTGAGATTATCCTGTTTGCCTGGGCCGGCCTGGGGTCGTTAGCCCCCTTCACCATCGCCGCCTGTTACTGGCGGTGGGCGACCCGACAAGGGGTCTTCTGGGGGATGCTTTCAGGATTCATCGTGGTCGTGGCCTGGCACTACCTCGGATGGACCAGGTACACCTACGAGATGCTCCCGGGGGTGGCCGTCGGGACCCTGGTCCTGATCGTCGTGAGCCTTTTCACGCCGAGGGGCCGAGCCTCGCAGAAGGTGACGGCCATCCTGGATGAGTTCAAGGCCCCTTCGCCGGCTCCTGACATCGCCCGTTCCGAGGCGAACGAGCTTTGGGCGGCCAAGGCGTGGCTCCTCTCGCAAGGGGCCGTGGAGGGGTCCCGTTGATGGCCTTTTTCAGGCGGGACAGGTTCCGCCGGTCGGATAGGGACCTGGATGACCAAGATCGGCGTGGTCATGACCGGCATTGATGCGGGGACGGCCGCCTCGCTGCTGGCGGGGGGAAAGGTCATCTCACCTCCATCCTGGGCCCTCTTCTACCCCCTCTATGCTTTTCACTTCCACGCCTCCTTCAAGCGACCTTTTTTCCATCCGCGGGAGGTTGACCTGTTTGTCGTGGTGGACGCGGCCCGGGGTGGAACGTATTTCGCCGATACGTTTCCGGAGGTGGAGCCGGTGAAGGTGGAGGAGAGGTATCTGTTGGAGGGAAGGGTCACGAAGGAGGAGGCCCGAGAACGCGCCCTGGAAAAGGCGAAGCGGTGGCTCTTCTTTCGGTATCCGACCTGGTGGGCCCCCGAAATCGGTGTGGTGCGGGAGGCGTTGACGTACAAACGGTATTGGGTGTTTCGGGAGAGGGGGGAGAGCCCGGAGGCCCTCTGGGTGGTGGATGGTTTCACCGGGGTGGTCAACCGGGTCCCTCTGACTCTTCTAGCCGACACGGACTTGGAGCGCCGAAGGTGTGAGCGAGGGAAGCTTCGATGGGGAAGGCCCTTCAGGAGAGGCGCCGGGGGATCGTAATCCTGGACCCGACAGGCGAGGTGGAGCCGAGGGCCTTTGTCAGGCCGCCTCGTCCTGGCTCCCTTGGGGGAAGGATCATCGGGCTCCTCTCCGATGGCATCCATACCAGCACCCCGTTTCTGGAGAGGTTGGGGGAGCTTCTCCTGGTCAAGCACCAGGTGAAGCGGGTGATCCTCAAGGTGAAGCCGAACCTCTCCCTCCCCGCGCCGAAGGCGATGCTGGACGAGCTGGTCGCCGAGGCTGATGCGGTTGTCGTCGGGGTGGGGCTTTGAGGCTCCTGCACGTCGTGCTGTATGCACGATGGGATCATGGTGGAGGAGAGAGGAAAGCCGAGCGTGGTCGTCGTGGGAAGTGACTTCGTCACCGTCGCCGATGGGAAAAGGCGCTTCATGGGGGCCCCTGACTACCGCTTTGTGGTAATCCCCTCCCCCTTGGGCGATGTCCTGGAGGCCCATCGGAAGGCTGAGCAGGCTCTCCCTCATGTGGTCGAAGCCCTTGTCCAGGGGGAGGTGAGAGGATGAGGGATGACCGTTCAAAGCAGGTGGCGGTAGGCCCCGATTCCTTTGAGGGGGCGCTGGAGGCCATTGAGCTCTGCTTTGAGAAGGGTTGGACCGATGGCCTCCCGGTCGTTCCACCGACCCCGGAACGGGTCCATCGGATGGTCGAGGCCTCGGGTCGGGACCCCCAGGAGCTCCTTGGCTTGGTCCCCCCCCGTTTGGGGAGGGCCACCGTCGAGGCCGTGGCGGTCAACGCCGTCATGGCCGGCTGCCGCCCCGAGTACATGCCGGTAGTCCTGGCCGCCGTTGAGGCGGTCCTGGACGAGCGGTTTAATCTCAACGGCGTCCAGGCCACGACCCACCCCTGTGCCCCCCTGATCATCGTGAGCGGTCCCATCGTGAAAATCATCAACCTGAATACGGGGACCAACGTCTTCGGCCACGGCTTCCGGGCCAACGCCACCATCGGCAGGGCCCTCCGGCTCGTCCTGGTGAACCTCGGCGGCGGCATCCCCGAGGTCGGGGATAAAGCCGTCCACGGCCATCCCGGGAAGTACACGTTCTGCATTGGTGAGAGCCTGGAGAGCCCCTGGGAGCTGCTCCACGTCGAGCGGGGCTTCCCCCCCGACGAGAGTGCCGTGACCGTCATCGCCGTTGAGGCGCCCCATTCGATCCTGGGGGGGCTGGCCGCCCTGGTGGATCACCTGGCGGCCTTGGGGAGCAACACCATGGGTTTAGGAGGCGAGGCCCTGATCGTCCTGAGCCCCCCGGTGGCCGAGCGGTTGGCAAGGGCTGGCTGGACGAAGGAGGATGTGAAGTCCTTCATCTTCGAACACGCTCGAGCCCCTCTGGGGAAAATCATGCTCGCGGGGGTGAACAGGGAACTCTTCGGCATCTCGGTTCTCGAGGAGCTTCCCGGTGTGGTGAATCATTGGCCCAAGTGGCTTGACATGAACGATCCCAGCACGCGGGTCCCCGTCGTCTGGAGGCCGGAGGATCTGCTCATCGTGGTGGCCGGCGGACGGGCCATCGGGTTCTGTTCCGTCCTCCCTGGCTGGGGCTACATGGGAGGCTTTAGAAAAATGGGGGAGCGCGAGGGGGCTGTAATCCCCCTCCATTCATTGAGGGGATACACGGACCCCCTCGCGATTCCCGCCGTTCTGTGATAACATGATGGTATGAAGAAAAAGACATGGAAGTCCACGCC
>CAZHST010000021.1:0-61892 GCA_964535215.1 uncultured bacterium | reverse complement strand
TAATAAACCTTGGTAGACCGCCCAAGCCTCTCCCGGAGCGACATCATCCCACTCCTCCCATTCAAAATTAATCCCATATTCAGACATCACACTAGCGATATGGTCAAAGGTAATCATATAGACCTCAACACCAAAGCCTCTGATAAACGCAACAGAGGTATCGGTCCAGTTGCCTGCTAAAACAGCGATGGTTTTCCTAATGCTGCTGTACGTTCTTCTAAGGCTATGGAAAGCGATGCATAATCTACTCCCTTTGTCCCAATTGTGCTTGGTGTAGCGAAGATATTTAGGCTCAATCAAAATAATGGGATTGCGATGACTATCGCTGATAACAATATCGATTTGGTGACGGTTATTCATGGAATTTCTGAGCCGACTGGACGTGACACGAAAGCCAAGGGATTGGGAAACATCGACAACAGCTTGTCTAATTTGATCCTCGATAAGCTTTCCCACTGCTTCGCCTAGTGCACTACCCGGATGAACGACTGCCATGTTGATCCTTCCTCACTTGAGGAGCGTCAAGATCGACTCCTTGAGCGCCACATGATGGCGTTGGGAATTGTGGGCCCACTTATCGCCACGTTTTCTGAGCATTTCAACCTTATAGGACGAGAATCCAATCCCGACACCGAGCTTCCCTAGATACTCCTCGGTTGGAATGTAGACCCCGTATGGAGCTGAATCCCCAAGCACCAAAACGAACTCGGCACCAGGCTTCATGGCTTTGTAGACCTGACATAACACCTTGAACATGTCGTTGAAATAACCAGCCACCATGATGTCATAACTCTTTTTGCCGCCCTTTCTCAGCCGTATCTGCTCAAGCTGAGCAACCGCATCTCGCAGGTTATCGTAAACCTTCCTGTGAGCATCACGTAAGGATTTCTCTAAAGCATCAGGAGCGCGGCTAGGAAACGCAGAACGCCGAATCTGCGTAGTGGCTGCGAGAATGAGTTTATCTCGAACGGAGCGAGTGATATCTGACCAGGACTTAGCCCATCCAAAGAAGTACATCTCCAACCTTGTGCGATCAGCGTAATCGTAGTTATTTAAATAGGGTGGAGAGGTAATCGCGAGATCCACACTCTCTTCCTTCACCTCAGGGTGAGGTAACCTGGCGTCACCCAAAATTAACGTGATTGTCGCCTTCCTCCATCGAGAACCGGCTGTGACAAGGTAGAGGTCCCTCAGCATCCTTCTTGCCTGAAGTTTAAACTCCGTACAGGCCTCTCGCTCGACGCTCTTTTCATGGTACTTGGTCGGCGCAATATAGGGCCAGCCCGTCCCAGCTTTCGCAGCATTTCGCAAGGTCGCGGTTAAAGCAAGCCTTAAAAAGTCCTTCGCAGGTTTGTCGGCACCTAAGGTGTCTATAGCATCCCTTATCCACCTTAGCCGTGCAAGGTTTTGAGGGGAATAGCACTTCCCCACAAGCTCAGGAAATTCGTTGATATCTGTATGATCTATGGTACCGCTGGTTAAAGCTTCATCTACGGCATGGCAAAAGCTGTTGACCATTCGCTCAAGGGCCGGCAGGTGATATTCCCAGTAACATTTAACCTTTGCAACCCAGTGGACAAAGGGATGAGCTTCAATGCCAACAGCATTCACCCCTTGAAGCTTCGCAGCCACCAAGGTGGTCCCGCAGCCGACAAAAGGATCCAGGATCCAATGGCGTGAGTCAAGGCGATGCTCCTGGATCTTGGACTCGATCAGCTTATAGGAAAACCCAGCCGGGTACTGAAACCACTGGTGAATAGGTGCCTGTAAGCAGTCTTGAAACGTTCCGTAGCGACCCGACGGTTCCTCCAGGCATTCCCCCTCACCTTGTCTCTCCGAACGTAATTGCTTGTAATCTAACGGCATTTCCTCAGCCTCCTTTTCAGCCATTCCGTTCCCATTGGCCCCCTCGAAGGATTGCCACTCGACTTCTAATCCGGCAAGCGTTGGAACGGCCCGCTTGGCCATCTCGACGAACTCTGGATCAATTTCGATACCAACGCTCGGATACCCTAAGGCCTCCGCAGCGGCGAGCGTCGAACCACTTCCCATAAAGGGATCAACGATCGTGCCCTTGCCAAGGGGCAAAGCCCCCCACACCAATTGGCGGAGGAACCGCTGGGGCTTAAGCGATGGATGGGGAGCGATGCGCTCTTCCTCCTCGGATGGGAACTCGCTTTTCAGCACATCGGGGAAGGGACGATCATCCGGCGTCCGACGGAGCCCCCCTGTGGCCCACTTCCGCAGGTTCTCCGCAACAGATCGCTCGCGAAGGGGTTTACGGAAAAGGCCCCACGGCTCATAGCAACTTCGGGGCATCACAGAAACATTAGGGAACTCCTCTTCGGCCAACTTGGGCCGATCCCCGCCGCGTAACGTCCGGACAAGGCGAATGATCTCCCCACGCCGCTCAAAACCTGCTGCAATGAGTCCATAAGAGAGGAAAGGCGACAACAGCGGATTCGACGCGATAACCAAGTGGCCACCAGGGGTTAAGACCCTAAGAATCAGCCTCCCCCATTTATGGAAATACTCCCGGAGTTGTTCCATATCTTGACGTGAGAGTACGGTGAAGTGAGGTAGAGGCTTTCGCAAAGAGCCACCGATGCTGGGGGGGATGCGCCAGACCCCTCCACGCCCCTTTCGCATCTTTTTCAGCTCTTTCTCTGAATATTCAACCAAGCCGAACGGAGGATCAGTAATCACAGCCTGGAAGGAATTCTCCGGCTGTTTGGCCAGCCACTCAAAACAATCACCATGAATGATTTGATATCGCATAGAAGGCCCCCCGGGGGCGGCCTCAAAAGACCGCCCCCCTCGTGGGTATTGGCTTACGGTTCCTCAGGAGTGGAGGCCGGGATCCCCAGGGCGGCCCGGAGCTTCGCCTCTAGCTCGTCGGCGATCTGGGGATGCTCCTGGAGGTACTTCTTGGCGTTCTCCCGCCCCTGGCCGAGGCGCTCCCCGTTGTAGGTGTACCATGCCCCGCTCTTCTCCACCAGCTTGTGCGTCACCCCCAGATCCAACAGGCTTCCCAGCCGCGAGATCCCCTCACCGTGGATCAGGTCAAACTCGGCCTCCTTGAACGGGGGCGCCACCTTGTTCTTCACCACCTTGACCTTCGCCCGGGCCCCGATGATCTCCTCCCCCTCTTTAAGGGTCGCAATCTTCCGGATGTCCAGACGGACGGAGGCGTAAAACTTCAAGGCCCGGCCCCCGGTCGTGGTCTCGGGGTTGCCAAAGAGCACCCCTATCTTCTCCCGGATCTGGTTAATGAAGATGACCACCGTCTTCGAGCGGTTGATGGCCGCTGTGAGCTTCCGCAATGCCTGGGACATGAGCCGGGCCTGGAGGCCCATGGTCGGTTCCCCCATCTCCCCTTCGATCTCGGCCCGGGGGACCAGGGCTGCCACCGAGTCAACAACGATGACATCCAGGGCCCCGCTCCGGACCAGGGTCTCGACGATCTCCAGGGCCTGTTCACCGGTATCGGGCTGGGAGATCAGGAGATCGTCCAGGTTGACCCCCAAGGCCTGGGCATAGTGGGGGTCCAAAGCATGCTCCGCGTCAATGAAGGCAGCAGCCCCGCCCCTTTTTTGGGCCTCGCAGATGACGTGGAGGGCGAGGGTCGTCTTCCCTGACATCTCCGGCCCGAAGATCTCCACAATCCGGCCCCTGGGCAACCCTCCGACCCCTAAGGCCGCATCCAGCTCCAGCGACCCGGTGGGGATCGTGGCGATCGGGACCAGGGGCCCCTTCTCCCCCATCCGCATGATCGCCCCTTTCCCATAGGCCTTCTCGATCTGGGCGATGGCCAGCTCCAGGGCCTTTTCCTTTTCCCTATCCTTCACAATAGTCTTCCCCTGTCCTTCACGGGGTTGCGGCTCGCGATCCTTCCGCTCGACCATGATCGTTTCCTCCTCTTCACCTGCTTGCCGAAGGGCGTTTTTTTGTCTCGAGGACCCCTAGAGCTTCCGGAAGACGCCGATCACCTTCCCCAGGATCCGGAAGCGGTCCTGCCCCTCCTCGATCTTGATCGGGGCCATAGAGGGGTTTTCAGGTTGTAAAAGGATATTCCCCTCTCGTCGGATCAGACGCTTGATGGTCGCCTCGTCATCCAGGAGGGCCACGACGATCTCTCCATCCTCAGCCCTGTCCTGGCGACGGACCAGGACGTAGTCGCCATCCTGGATATGGGCCCCGACCATACTTTCCCCCTTCACCTTCAAGAAGAAGGCCTCCGCTCCCCCAAGCCATTCCTCGGCCACCGGGAGGGTCCCTTCGACATTCTCCACCGCCAGGAGCGGAAGGCCTGCCTGGACCCGACCGACGATGGGGATCGGGCGACCAGCTCCCTCCTGCACGGCGTGAAGGACACGAAGCGACCTGGCCTTGGCGGATTCCCTTTTCACGTACCCCTTCCGCTCCAGGGCCTTGAGGTGATCGTGAACGGCATGGGGATCTAGACCGAGCCGCTCCCCGATCTCCCGAACGGTGGGAGGGAGGCCCCGCTCCTTCAAGAAAGCCTGGATGCATTCTAGGACGGCTCGCTGCCGTTCCGTCAAAGGTCCAGCCATTCCCCTCCTCCTATTCACTTCAAGGATTGACAACATTTGTTGAGAATATACTCAACGTTAGTTGAGATGTCAAGAAAAAAATGAACGAGGTGGAGGCTCAAAAGAGGCTAAGCTGGATAGGGCCTTCCTCTATCCTGGCGGGATCGCTGAAGAGATCAATCCGGCCGAAGACCCCATCATACCCCGGGACGACCCGGACACGCCCTTCCCGGACCCTGAGGATCCCTTCGACAAGCTTGGGCCAGGCAAGCTTCCGGAGGTCCTGCTCGGGAAGCGTGAGAAGGATGGCAAACTCGCTTCCCCCCTGCTCGACGAGGCGCTCGTACTCCCGCATGACGGCTCTGGTTCCCGGTTTCTTTCCCAGGGTCAGGGCAATGATCTCCTCCAAGGGGACGAGGTGTTGATAAGGGATGGTTGAAAAGGGAGTCGAACCCTCGACACGATCGGCCAGATCCTCCACCCGGTGCAGCACCCCAACCGTTACCTTCCTCCGACAGACAGGACACCGGAAACCCTGGTACCTCGTCTCTTTCGGAGAAAGGGACACACCGCATCTCTTATGGCCATCATAGTAGTATTTCCCCTCCTCCGGGAAGAACTCGATGGTCGAGAGGAGCCGGGTTGGATCTTTTGTCCTGATCGCCTCCACCAGCTCCCTGTAGGACATCCGCTGGCTGAACACGGTCGCCTCCCGGCCGAGCCTGGACGGTGAGTGGGCGTCGGAAAAGCTTAAGAGGGTTACCCGATCCAGGATCGAGACCCGCCGGTTCATAGGAGGATCCGAGGAGAGGCCGGTCTCGACAGCAAAGATCTGGGAGGCCTCTTGACCGAAGCACTCCTCCAGAGAGCAAAAACCGGAGGCAGGGCCAAAGAGGGACGCGAGAGGGGACCAGATATGGGCTGGGATCAGCACACTGTCTGGGGAAGTATCCAAGACGAGCTTCACCAGATCGGGGGCGGGGAGGTTGAGCAACGGTCGGCCGTCGGTCGAGAGGTCGGCCCACTGACCAAGGGCCCGGTTCAGCTTCTCGACCACCGTGAGGGATGGGGCCCAGATGAGAATGTGGAGCTTCTTCAACCTTCCGCCCAGCCGATAGACAAGGGCCACCTCGGCCGTCAAAAGGAAACAGGGGCGCTGCTGACCTTTTAAGCGGAAGAGACCGGCTTCTGCCGGTTGAAGCCTTGCCCGAAGTTCCTGAAGGTAGGAAGGGTGGGTGAAGTCGCCTGTCCCGACAAGATCGATCCCCTTCTTCTTGGCCCACCGGGCCAGGGCATCCAGGCCCATCTCCTGGCTGGCCGATCGGGTGTAGCGCGAGTGGATGTGGAGGTCGGCGATAAAAGGCATCGTCATGAGCCTCTGGAGAACGACCGTGCCGCCTCCTCCCAGCGCTCCCGCCTCGGGGAGAGGCTGAGCTGGTAAAAGAGGGCAAGGAACGAGAGGAGGAAGAAATCCCCCGCCCATCCGGCGAAGAGGAAGAGGAGAAGGCCGTAGAGGACCGGGGCCTCTGCAAGGGCAAAGAGCAGGATGTGGCCGCTTTGCAAGGCGATGAAGAGCCCCTGCATCCCCTGACCGTGAAGCCTCTCCGACCCGAACAAGACCCGCTTCAAGAGATGGATGACGCCGAAGATCACAAGCGAGAGGAGATAGAGAAGGGGGCGAAGAAGATCGAGGGGGACCGAAGGAGCGAACCCACCGAAGGGCTGAAAGGTCGTCTGAATAAGGGCCACGATGGAGGCGTAAACCAAGAGGGAACCGATGAACGCGAGAGAGATGATCCGGGTGGTGCGAAAGGAAGCCTCGAGCCGGGTGCGGATCTCCGGGTCCATGTCCCCTCCTTTCCGTCAACCTATACGTTCAAGGAGCCTCCTTTCACAACGGAAACAGAAGGCCGGGCCTTTTCGGTCCGTATCCACAAGGCTGTTCGAGAAGAACATAACACAGTGGGGGTTCGGGCAGTGGCCGAAGCCGTACGTATGCCCGAGTTCGTGAACGGCCTCTGTCAACGCCCTTCTGAAGAACAGCTCATCCCCCGAAAGGGTGTCGGGATGGGGCCTTAACCGGAAGGTCGAGAAGACCGCAACCCCCTCCCTTGGATCGGCCTCGCCGAAGACGAAGTTCAGACCCGGCACGTAGAGGTCCACCGCGGTCATCCCCAAGACCCGCTCCCGGGTATTGACCTTGAGGGGGAAGAGGTGTTTCAGGAGGGCCGTCGAGAGGAACTGGAGCCGTTTCCCATCGTAAGCCTCATAAGGGGGGGGAAGCGGTGGGAGAAGCTCGACCTTCCTCCGGTAGACCGGCCAAAGCCCTTCGGATAATCTGTGGAGGAGAGAAGGGTCCAGATCCCCAAACGGGACCAGGGCGATCACGCCCGCTTCTTTCGGCTCCGGTTGGCCCACTGGAGCAGCTCCTTAAGCGGCATAGTGTTGACGACATCCCCCCTCTCGATCCAGGCCCGCCGGGCGACGGCGACGCCGAAGGCCATGTTTTCCAGGTGATCCAGGAAGTGGGTGTCGGTATCAATGGCGATCCAGACCCCCATCTCCTTGGCCCTCCGCGCGTGGAGGTCGTTGAGATCCAGGCGCTGGGGGGAGGCATTAATCTCCACCGCCTTCCCTTCGGCCCGGGCGGCCTGGAGGACCGCTTCCAGGTCCACCTCGTAGGGGGCCCGCTCACCGATCAGACGTCCGGTGGGATGGACCAGGATGTTGACGTAGGGGTTCTTCAAAGCGGCAATGATTCGCCTGGTCATCTCCTCCTTTGACTGTTTAAACCGGGAGTGAACCGCAGCCAGGACGAGATCGAGCTGGGCTAGAACCTCATCGGGGAGGTCCATTCGACCATCGGGCAGGATGTCGCACTCGCAGCCGGCGAGGATCCTAAAGTTCTTATACTTGCGCTGGAGGGCGCGGATCTTTTTGACCTGGTCGAGGAGGCGCTCCGCCGTCAGGCCCCCGGCCACCGTTTGGGACTTGGAGTGATCAGAGACGATCATGTACCGGTACCCTTTCCGGTACGCCGCCTCGATCAACGCCTCCAGGGGATGGTGGCCGTCGCTCCAGTTGGTATGGGCATGGAGGTCCCCCTTAATATCGGAAAGCTCGATGAGCTTCGGGAGTCGCCCTTCGAGGGCGGCCTCGACCTCCCCCGTATCCTCCCGAAGCTCGGGTGGGATGAAGGGGAGGCCGACGGCTTTATACACCTCTTCCTCCGTCTCCCCAGCAATCCTCCTCCCCGTCTTCTCATCGAAGACCCCGTATTCGCTGACCTTCAGGCCCTTCCGGGAGGCCAGGTCCCGGATCCGGATGTTGTGCTGCTTGGAGCCGGTGAAGTACTGAAGGGCGGCGCCGAAGGCCTCAGGCTCCAGAACCCGGAGATCCACCTGGATCCCCTCTCGATGGCGGATGCTGGCCTTCGTCTCCCCCCGGAGGAGGACCTCCTGGACCCCGGGGAGGTGGACAAAGGCCTCCATCACCTTCGCCGGCTTGGAGGAGGCGACCAGGATGTCAATGTCGCCGATCGTCTCCTTCCACCGCCGGAGGCTCCCCGCCACCTCGATCGCCTGCACCGCCTCAACCTCCTTCAAGATGGCAACGATGGCCCTGGCCAGGGGAAGGGCCTTCCCCAGCGGCATCCGCTCCTGCCCCTTCTTCCAGAGCTCGATCCCTTTCAGGATGTCCTCCTGCTTCTTCTCCCGGATGCCCGGGAGGCCGACGAGGGCCCCAGCCCTTGCCAGGACCTCCAGCTTCTCGACCGAATCCACCCCGAGTTTCTCGTAGAGGAGCTTGGCCGTCTTGGGGCCAACGCTTGGGAGGTTCATGAGCGTGACGACCCCTGCCGGGATCTCCTGGCGGAGCTGCTCCAGATCGGCGATCCTCCCGGTCTTTAGATACTCCTGGATCTTCAAGGCGAGGTCCTTCCCGATCCCAGGGATCTGCTCCAGGTCCCCCCGTTCGGCGACCGCGGTGATGTCCTCGGCCAGGCTCTCGACGTTCTGGGCCGCCCGCCGGTAGGCCCTGATCCGGAAGATGTTCTCGTCCTTCAGCTCCAGGAGATCGGCCATCTCGTTGAAGGCCCTGGCGATCTCGAAATTCCTCATGCCTGTTTCCCCTGCCTGGTGGAAAGCTTACGGCCTCTTCCGAGAAAAGTCAATCCGCTACTCCAGCTTCCCACCCCTCCCCGCGTACTGCTCTACGAGCCTGGCCACCATGAGGCCCCCTTCGTACTCCGGGATGATCACCTCATCGGCGCCAGCGCTCTTCATGGCCTCCGCATACCGGCGCTGGCCAGCCCGCATGACGATCTTCGCCTGGGGGTTTAAGGACCTGGCGGTGATGGTGATGTAGAGATTGTCGGCGTCATTGTCAATCAGGACACAGATCCCCTTCGCCCGCTCGATCCCGGCCTGGGTCAGGACATCCCGTCGCTTCGCATCCCCCCGGACCACCGGCACCCCCTCCTTCAAAAGCTCGTTACAGAGCCCCTCGTCAATCTCAACCAGGACGAAAGGGATGCCGGCCTTCTCCAACTGGTCCACCACCGTCCTTCCCACCTGGCCGTAGCCGCAAATGACGAAGTGGTCCTTGAGATTCGCCACGTTCAGTTCGTTCATCATCCTCCCCCATGCCCCCAGGCCATCCCTGGCGAAGATCGTCACCAGGACCCGCTCGGCCAGCCAGACCTGAAAGAAGAAGACGCCGGTGTAGACGAAAAGGGCGAAGAGCTTGGTCGCCGTCCTGACCTTCTCGGGGTGCACCGCATGGGGATGGGTGATCCAGAAGAGGGCATCGGTGAAGGAAAGGCCTTCCAGGGCCATGTAGACGCCGACGCTCAACACGTTGAAAAGGAGGAACAGGAACAGGGGGAACCAGAGCCTCCTCGCAAAGAGCAACAAGACTTGTCTGAACGGAACCCTTTTCGGCCGGGTTTCCATCGCCCAGATCATCCTGGCAAGGGGGATGCCTCTCCATGGGTAGCCTTCCTGAGAAGGTCGCGGAATGCCTGGGCGGCCCGGCTCAGAGGCCTTTGCCTGTGATAGACCAGGTAGAGCTGACGCTTCAGGTTCAACTCGGGGATCGTGGCCGAGCAGAGACGCCCTAAGAGCACCTCCATGGTGATGGCATACTTGGAGATGATCGAGACCCCCAGGTCGGCGGCCACCGCCTGCTTGATCGCCTCGGTGCTGCCCAGCTCCATCGCCTTCTTCAGGTTGATGCCGAGCCGGGCGAGTTCCTCCTCCATGATCTCCCGGGTGCCCGACCCCCTCTCCCGCAGGATGAAGATCTCATCCTGAAGCTCCTTCACCGAAACCGACTCTCGAAAAGCCAACCGATGGCCAGGGGCCATAATCAACACCAGCTCGTCAACCAAATACTCCTCGCTTACCAGCTCAGGGGGGTTCACAGGGGGGCCGACGAACCCCAGCTCCGCCTCAAAGTTTAAAAGGCCCCGGAGGACAGATTCTTTGTTGGTGATGGCCAGGCTGATCTCAACCCCTGGGTACTGGCGCTTGAAGAAGCCGAGGAGCTGGGGAAGCAGGTAGATCCCAATGGTGCTGGCGGCGCTGATCTTGAGATGCCCGCTTTCCAAGCCTTTCAGCTGGGCGATGGCCTCCACCGCCTCCTCGAGGGACTGGAAGGCCCGCTGGGTGTAGAGGCGGAGGGCCTCGCCGGCCTCGGTCAGGTGGACTGCCCTCCCGACCCGGTAGAACAGCTCGACCCCCAGCAGTTCCTCCAAGGCCTTGATCTGCTTTGAGACCGCCGGCTGGGTCAGGTACAGCTCCGCGGAGGCTCGGGAGAAGCTCCGATGCTTTGCCACGGCAAGGAAGGCTTTGAGCTGGTAAAGATTTAGCACGGGAGCGCTTCTCGCGGACGTGGAAGGATCATAACCAGATTTCATCATTTTCATGAAAAAAATGAATTTGACTCATATCCTAGCATCGGGTATTGTCCGTGTCAAGGTCGCCGAGCTAAGGAGCAAAACCATGTTTCCGAAGGACCTCACCGCAAAGGAGATCATGACAACCCCAGTCTACACCGTCCGCCCGACCGATCCCCTGAAGCGGGTTGTGGCCCTGCTCTGCATGCACCATATCAGTGGCGTCCCCGTTGTGGACGGCAAGGGGCACCTGGTGGGTCTGATCTCCGAGCGGGATGTCCTCCAGGCCATGTATCCGAACCGGCCTGAGCTCCGGCAGAAGAGGCGGGGGAAGCCGTTGAAGGCCCTGGAGAAGGGGGTCCGGGAGCTGGGCACCCTTCAGGCAAAGGACATTATGGTCCGGGAGGTGATCACGGCCCCCCCGGATGCCGATCCCCTCCGCCTAGCTTCAATCATGGCCACCCGGAAGATCCGCCGGATCCCCATTGTGGAGGGGAAGAAGCTGGTCGGCATCGTCAGCCAGGGCGATGTGTACCGGGCGATCTTTCAACAGGGCATCCCGCAGACTTTAAGATGGCCAAAAGAGATGAAAGGAGAAGGAATAGGGCACCTCTCTGAAGGAAATGGAGGTTAACAGGATGATGGCCCATCAGAAACCCAAAGTGGAGCTGGTGGAAACGCCCCTCCTGCCAAAGGGTTACTATGTCCCAAAATCCAGATTTACTCATCCTAGCGTCCGCATGCGAGAGCTGCTGGAGACGGAGCCCTTTCTGCTTGGCCCCGGCGTGTACGACCCGTTTGGCGCGCAGCTCGTCATGTATTACGGGTTTAAGGCCATTTATCTCAGCGGCTATTCCTTCGCCATGGGGCACGTTGGCACCACTGATATGGATCTGTACGCCAGCGTCGAAATCGCGGATGCGGCGCGCCGCACCATCAGTGCTCTACGAAAGTTTCAACTCACCATGGCCATGGGGGATCCGGAGAAGGGGATCCCGCCGAAATACCTTGATATCCCGCCTCTGATCGTTGATATGGATACCGGCTACGGGAACGTTTTCAACGTTCAGAGAACAACAGAACTTTATGTAACGGCCGGTGTGGCTGCCGCTCATATCGAAGATCAGGTGTTCCCGAAACGCTGCGGCCACATCGGGGGCAAAGCCTTGATTCCGGTCAATGAAATGCTCGGGAAGCTCCGCATGATGAGAAACGTCGCCGAAGATCTGGGCAACCCTGAGTTTGTGATCATTGCCAGGACTGATGGGTTGAGCGCGGTCGATGCCCCGGAACCGCGGCGAGGGATGGAATTGGCTGTGGAGAGGGGGTTGCGTTACTTGGACACCGGTATACCGGATCTTCTCTGGTGTGAATTCCCGACTTCAGACAGAGGCCCGGTCGAGATCTTTGCGACTGCGATCCGCAAACGGTTCCCTGAGGCCCGTTTTGCCTTTAACTGGTCGTCCTCCTTTAAGTGGTTCAACGACCCAAAGCCGCTTACCTTTGCGGAATTAGCAGAGATGGGCTTCAAGTTTATTTTCATCACCCTTGGCGCGATCCACGCCAATGGCCATGGACTGGGGACTCTGCTGCAAGCGCTGTCCGAACGACAGGAGCAAGGGTATATCGAGCTGCAACGTCTAGAATGGGCAGAAGGGGCAGATTACCCGACCCGGAGCCATCATTTCTTTTCGGGTGTCCCGTATCACCACCTGGTTGGGAAGCTGTACGACGCCGCGCGTTTGGGACTAGAGTTTGTTGAAGATCTTCCAGAGGACAAGGTTGTGTGAGACCGAAATCGGGACCAAGGGGGGGTAGTCGTTCCCACGCTCGACAGGTGGGAGGGAGGAGGGCCCAGCATGGCTAAGACATGTGACTGCGGCGCCCAGATTCAAGAGGCCGCTCGACTTCGGCCCTCGGAGGGCCTCGAAGCCAGGCGGGAGGAAGGAGAGGAAACCCATACGAACCGGATGCCCCCAGCGAGGCTCCTGGAGGAAGAGGAAAGGCGGCGCGATCTCTATCGGCTGTAGGGGAGCCCCTTCTTGGTCTCTCCAGACCCTGGCGGTGAAGGATCGAGCGGCTGCCGATGCGCTGGAGGAGGTGTACCGGCGGGCGGAGTTGGCCAAGAAGCTGGGCTCACCCATCATCATGGTGGATTCCCTCACGGTGGACTTTACCGCCCACACCTCCCTCTCCCGCTGGTGCCGGGAGAACGGGATCCTCCTCCACTGCCACCGGGCCATGCATGCCGTCTTTACGCGTCAGAAGCACCACGGCATCCACTTCCGGGTCGTGGCCAAGTGGCTCAGGATGACCGGCGGCGATCATCTCCACGTGGGAACCGTCGTGGGGAAGCTGGAAGGGGATCGGATAGCAACGATGGCGGTAAACGACCTCCTCCGGGAAGACTTCATCCCGGCCGACCAGAGCCGGGGGATCTACTTCGATCAGGCCCGGGCCTCGCTGCCCGGGGTCTTCCCTGTGGCCTCCGGCGGCATCCACGTCTGGCACATCCCCGACCTGGTGGCGATCTTCGGTGACGATGCGGTCTTCCAGTTCGGGGGTGGCACCCAAGGCCACCCCTGGGGGAACTCCGCCGGGGCCACCGCCAACCGGGCAGCGTTGGAGACAGTGGTCCAGGCCAGGAACGAGGGTCATGACATCCTCGCCGAGGGCCAAGACATCCTGAGAAAAGCGGCCCGGTCCTCGCCAGAACTCCGGGCTGCCATGGAGGTCTGGAAGGAGGTTCGGTTTGAATTTGCCGGCGTTGACACCCTTGATGGAGGAGGTGACCGGCGATGAGGGAGGAAACCACCCTGAAGCTTGAAACCTTTTCTTACCTGCCTCCACTGACACCGGAGCAGGTGGTGAAGCAGATCCAGTACCTCATCAAGAAGGGGCTGATCCCGGCCATTGAATACACCAACAGACCGGGCTCCCATCAGGTCTACTGGAGCCTGTGGAAATTGCCCCTCTTCAAGGTCAAAGGGGTGGAGGACGTGATCGCCGAGATTGAGGCCTGTAAGGCCGCCAACCCTGGGTGCTATGTGAAGCTAAACGGCTACGATCCGGTGAAGCAGGGGCAGGTCTTAAGCTTCGTGGTGTCCCGTCCGGATCAGGAGGCCCCCTAGGGGGATCGGCCAGAGGAAGCCATGGGGAGAGGGTGGAGCCATCCATATGATCCGGGCCGAGCAGGCCGAAGACTGAGGAGGGGAGGAACGGTGACCTTTGACCTTCAACCCCGGTTTCAAGGGCTGGAACCACGGCCTCAAGGGGAGTTCGACAACCTGGACCAGCGCTGTGTCAACGCCCTCCGCATCCTGGCGATGGAGGCCGTTGAGCAGGCCAGCTCCGGTCACCCCGGTTTGCCCATGGGGGCGGCCGACATGGCCTACGTCCTGTGGACGCGCTTTCTGAAGCATAACCCCGCCAACCCCGCCTGGCCGGACCGGGACCGCTTCATCCTGTCGGCCGGACATGGCTCGATGCTCCTCTACGCCCTGCTCCACCTGACCGGCTATGATCTCTCCCTGGAGGAGCTCAAACGCTTCCGGCAGTGGGGCTCGAAGACACCCGGCCACCCCGAGTATGGCCTGACCCCCGGCGTGGAAACGACGACGGGGCCGCTGGGCCAGGGTCTTGCCAACGGTGTCGGGATGGCCATCGCCGAGGCCCATCTGGCAGCCCGCTTTAACCGACCCGGCTACCCCATCGTGGATCACCACACGTACGTGCTTGTCAGCGATGGGGATCTGATGGAGGGCATCTCCCACGAGGTGGCTTCCCTCGCCGGCCACCTCAAGCTGGGGAAGCTGATCGTCCTGTATGATGCGAACGGGATCTCCATTGACGGGTCCACCTCCCTTGCCTTCACCGAAAACGTCGCAGCCCGCTTCAGGGCCTACGGCTGGCATGTCCAAACGATTGATGGCCACGACCTGGTCGTTATCGAAGGGGCGATTTCTGCAGCCCGGACTGAGCAGGTTCGGCCGTCGCTGATCATCGCCCATACCCATATTGGCTACGGGAGCCCGAACCGCCAGGACACCGCAAAAGCCCATGGTGAGCCCTTAGGAGCGGAGGAGGTGCAACTCACCAAAGTGCGCCTGGGCTGGCCCCCGGAGGCCCGGTTCCACATCCCCGAGGAGGTCCAGGCCCGCTTTCTGGAGGCGGTGCCTCGGGGCACGGCATGGGAGGTCGCCTGGCAGAAACGCCTGGAGGCCTACAGGGAGGCATACCCCGAGCTGGCCGCCCAGTTTGATCAGGCCCTGGCGGGGAGGCTGCCCCCCAGGTGGGATGCCAATCTCCCGACCTTCCAGGGGGAGAAGGCCATGGCGACCCGCAGGGCCTCAGGCCGGGCCCTCGACACGCTGGCCCCCCGGATCCCCACCCTGATCGGCGGCTCGGCTGATCTCACCACCTCGACCCAAACCCTCCCCAAGGGGGAACGGGCCTTGACGGCAGGGGACTACACCGGACGCTTTCTCCACTTCGGGGTTCGGGAGCACGCTATGGGGGGTATCCTGAACGGCCTAGCGCTGCACGGTGGCCTCTTTCCCTACGGCGGGACGTTCCTGGTCTTTAGCGATTACATGCGGCCCTCCATCCGGTTGGCGGCGCTGATGCATCTCCCGGTGATCTACGTCTTCACCCACGACAGCATCGGCCTGGGGGAGGATGGGCCAACCCACCAACCGGTGGAGCACCTGGCCTCCCTCAGGGCCATGCCCAACCTGGTGGTCCTCCGCCCGGCCGATGCGACCGAGACGGCCGAGGCGTGGCAGGTAGCCCTGAGCCGGCGGGACGGGCCGACGGCCTTGATCCTTACCCGTCAGGCCGTCCCGGTCCTGGACCGAAGCGTCCTGGCTCCAGCATCCGATCTGGCCAGGGGGGGCTACGTCCTGGCCGATCCGGTTCCACCCCGGGATCCCGACGTGATCCTGATCGGAACCGGATCAGAGGTCCACCTGGCCCTGGCCGCCGCGAAGCCCCTCACGGAACAAGGGGTGGCCGTCCGGGTGGTCAGCATGCCCTCCACCGACCTCTTCGAGCGGCAACCCCCTGAGTACCGGGAGACGGTTCTGCCCCCCCAGGTGAAGGCCCGGGTGGTGGTGGAGGCTGGGAGTTCCTTCGGCTGGGAGCGCTACGTGGGGCCTTTAGGGGAGGTGGTCGGGCTGGATCGGTTCGGGGCCTCCGCCCCCTATCCGATCCTCTACCAGCACCTGGGACTCACGGTTGAGGCCGTGGTCGCCGCCGCCCTGCGTTCGCTGAAGGCGGTGAGGAACTCCCCCAACCTCCCTCGTCCTGATCATGAGCATCATGGGATTTTCAAGGAGGAGAAAAGGACATGAAGATCTTCCTGGATACCGCCAACCTCGACGAGATCCGAGAGGCTGCGAAGCTAGGGGTTATCAGCGGGATCACCACGAACCCCACCTTGATGGCGAAGGAAGGAGGCGATTTTGAAGAGACCATCAGGACCATCTGCACCCTCATTGACGGTCCCGTGAGCGTCGAGGTGGTCTCGGTGAAGGTGGAGGAGATGATCGCGGAGGGGCGATACCTCAGCCGGTGGCATCCCAACGTGGTGGTGAAGGTCCCTATCACGGTAGACGGGCTTCAGGCCATCAAGGTCCTCTCCTCGGAAGGGGTTAGGGTGAACACCACCCTCATCTTCTCCGTCAACCAAGCCCTCCTCGCCGCGCTGGCCGGGGCCACCTACGTGAGCCCCTTTGTCGGACGCTTGGATGATATCTCCGAGGAGGGGATGGGGCTTGTGCGGGAGACCGTGGAGGTCTTTCGCCACTACGGGTTCCCCACCCAGGTCCTGGCCGCCAGCATCCGCCACCCCCTGCACCTCCTCCAGGCGGCAAGGGCAGGGGCCCACATCGCCACCGTCCCCTACCAGGTTCTGATGCAGGCATTAAAGCACCCGTTGACGGACATCGGCCTGGAGCGGTTCTTAAGGGACTGGGAACGCTACCAGAAGACTCGGGGGATCGAAACCGTCACGGCGGCGGGGATCCACGCCTAGCGTGAAGGCGCGACCATGACCGATCAAGGGCACTTAAAGCGCATCGCCGCCCTTCGGGCGGTGGAGGACGTGAAAGATGGAATGGTCGTGGGACTCGGGACAGGCTCGACGGCTGCCCTGGCGGTAGAGGCCATCGCCCGGAAAGTCCGGGAGGGGTACCGCATCGTAGGCGTTCCAACCTCCTGGGAGACGGAGGCGCTGGCCAGGCGGCTGGGGATCCCCTTGACGACCCTGGACGCGCGCCCAGAGCTTGATCTCACCATTGACGGGGCCGACGAGGTGGACCCCCACTTCAACTTTAAGGGAAAAGCTCGTCGCCAAGGCCTCGAAACGGCAGGTCATCGTGGTGGATGAGTCGAAGTGCGTAAAGGCCCTTGGGACGAAAACCCCCGTCCCGGTGGAGGTCATCCCCTTTGGCTGGAAGCTCTGCCAGCGGGAGCTGGAAACGCTCGGGTGCCGGGCAGAGCTCAGACGACGGGAGGGAAGGCCCTTTGTCACCGACAACGGCCACTTCATCCTCGACTGCTGGTTCGGCCCTATTTCGGATCCCCACCGACTTGCGGAGAACCTAAAGGCCGTGGTCGGCGTCGTTGAGCACGGTCTCTTTTTGGGCCTCGCCCATGGGGTCATCGTTGGGACAAGAGACGGGGTCGTGATCCATACCTCCCCGGCCACCCAGAAGTTCCCGGCGGGGGAGGCGGTCGCCGAACGCTCCCCCCGGTGAGCTGAGGCTGAATCGTTGGTCTGATAGCCGATTTGGCACATATCGGCCGGCTCTCTACGCCTGGACGGGGATTGTCAGAAACGCCTCGAGGGGCTTGGGGAGGGGCTTTCCGCCCACGACGAGGATGAGGACATGGACCTCGTACGTCGTGGCGAAGGTCGGCGTAAAGCGGATAGAGTAGTGGCCAGGTTCACCCTCCTCCGCCATGGCATTCCCCGTCTCGGCGATGTTGGCGTCCAGGAGCTCCCGGTTGTGCTCCGGGCTGTCGAAAGGCCCGTACTTGGCATTGTACTCCTGAAATTCCTCCTCCGTGCTCGCGTGTTCATGGGGGATGATGATGAATACCGTGGCGTTCGTTAAGGGCTTCTTCACCCGTTTCTTTGTCTCCCGATCGAGGACGACCTCCTCGATCTTCGCGGTGATCCACCCCTCCACATCCTTTCTCAGGACCCCGCCCTGGACGGAGATCGAGACCTCGTAGGACCCAGCGCGGGTCTTCTTGATGTCCGGGAGGTGCTTCCGGTGCTCCACCGCGCCATGGCCCAGGAGCCTCCCCGGCCAAGCCAGGAGGGCCACCATTGACCCGATGAGGACATACCAGCCTATGGCTCTCATAACGACCCTCCTAGGAGCAGGACTTGGGCGGAAAAGGCCCCTTTAAAGGGGGAACGATCCGGAAGACACGCTGCTTTCCTTCCTTGATCTCCACAAAGAAGCTCTCCCGTTCCATGTCTCCCTTCTCATCGAAGTAGACATCCAGCAGGACCCCCGGTTCCTTCCTGGATGAGATGGTCAGCCCGTGAAGACAGGAGATGATCTTCTCGGGGTCCAAGACCTTGGTCTCCTCGACGGCCGCCTTCAAGGCATAGACAGCCATATACGCCCTCAGGGCATTGTGATCCGGCGGAACCCCATAGCGGGCCTCAAACCGCTTGACAACCTGCTGGATCGTCTCTAAAGGGGCATCCCGCGTCAGGCTCACATGACACTTGACCCCCTCCATCGCCTGACCGGCCAAGGCGATGGTCGTCGGCGAGCAGAGGGGTTCCCCCCCCACAATCTCCACGGCCAACTTCATCTCCCGGGCCTGCCGCACCGCGAAGGAGGCCTCCAGCTCCTCCAAGACCAGGACTAAAACTTGGGCTTTCGCCTGCTTGACCTGGTTGAGGCCCTTTTTGTAGTCCAACTGCTGGGGCCTGGCCGGGACCTCGGCGACCAGGGTTTTGCCCCGACTTTTGAGATACTGGATGATGCCCTGACGGGCGCTCTGGCCATAGATATCGTTCACATAGATCAGGGCAATCCGATCCTTCCTGAGCTCATCCAGGACGTAGCGGAGCCCTTTGAAGATGGTGACCGCATCGGTCAGGTGGACCCGGAAGATGTTCTGATACCCCTTCTGGGTAATGGCCAGGGAAGGGGAGGCGGTGAAGAGAGGGAGTCCGGCTTCTTTAGCAATGTCCATGACGGCCAGGGTCAACCCGGTGTGGACAGGGCCGATGATGGCCAATGGCTTCTCTGCCACCAGGGCCCGCATGGAGGCCGCCGCGGCCTTCCTGTCCCAGGGGAGGTTGGAGGGCACGGGGAGAACGGGACTCCCCAGGAGGCCCCCCGAGGCGTTGATCTCGTCAATGGCCAATAAGGCCCCATCCCGCCACATGACCCCTACCTGAGAGCCGCTCCCGCTAAGCCTCTCGACCACCACGATCCTTACCGGCGGTTTGGGCTGCGCCCACGCCCCTATGGGCCCGAACGGCCCTCCTCCGGTGAGCAGAACCAATCCCCAAAGAATCAGGCTCCGTTGCATCAGTCGCTCCTTTCGTCAGTGCCACTCCCTGACCGACCGCCACCGGTTCAAACCTGCTCGGCCAGCGACCGAACCCTCTCCTTGATCTCGGACACCCTCACCCGTGCCGCCTCACGGCCTTTCTCGACGATGGCCTCAAGGCGCCTGAAATCGAACAGATCGAACTCACCCAGCTCCGGTTGGAGGTGGACGTCGAAATACCTGGATCGGTTCCTGACGATCTCCATCCCCTCGATGTTGATCGCCCGCGTGATGATCTGGAGGATGCTGGGGGCCTCCAGAAACTCCCGCAGCACCGGGCTTCGCCGTAACACCTGCCTGAACCAACCCCCCTTTGTCTCCCCCCTAAGCAACGGGGGGAAGGCCACCTCCCGCTGAGGGGTCACATTCACCGCGATCACCAGTCGGGCACCCCGCTTCTTCAGGACATCCCCCGGGACGTTGTTCACGATGGCCCCATCAACCAGATACATCTTCCCAAGCCTCACGGGCTTGACGATTCCGGGAAGCGAGGCACTGGCCCGGCATGCCAGCCCCAGGCCCCCGCTGTCCAGGACGACCTCCATCCCGGTCACCAGATCAGCAGCGACGGCGCAAAAGCTCATCGGGAGGTCTTCGATCAGGAGGTCGCCAAAGACCCGACGGACCATGGCCTCAATCTTCCTCCCCTTGTAGATGGCTGTCTTGGGGATCGTGTAATCGGAGGGCGAGAGGGGATTGGTTTCAACCCACTCCCGTCGGCAGATCTCGATCATCTCCGGGATGCTCTTCCCCATGGCATAGAGAGCACCAATGAAGGCCCCCATGCTGGTCCCACCGATCAGGTCAATCGGGATCCCCTCCCCCCGAAAGACCTCCAGCACCCCGATGTGGGCAAAACCCCTGGCCCCTCCGCCTCCCAACGCCAGCCCAATGCCGATCCCGACCACCTGCCTGGCCATCCGGGAGAAGCCCCCCTCCTCGCCATCCCCCAGGGTGATCTTGTAAGTGATCGGATGTTTCAGCCCCTGGACCAGGTCGTTCACCGAAAGCGTCGCCGGTCGCCTGGCGGTGTCCAGGACCAAAGCCATCTTATGCTCGGCCGCTGGCGCTTCGTGGCGGATCTGGTCGAGGACCAGAAGTCCCCTCTTCAGGCTCTCCTCCGTTCGCGTGACGACCAGCAAGAAGAGGTCGGATTGCGTGATGAGTTTCAAGAAGAGACCAGGGCCCACCAGCCCACCGGCGGCGATAACGACGAACTCGAAGGTCCCTTTCAGGGCCTCGAAGAGAAGGGCCAGTCGGTGAGGGAGAAGCTCCCCGCCTAACGTGCCCTGATCGGCGGCCAACCCCCAGAGATCCTGGCCAAGAGGGATGAGGTGACCCTCGGGAATCTTGCCGCCCATCCCCTCCAACTGCTCCAACACGATCCCCAGCCCCGGCTTCAAAGGGAACGGATGGGTCCTGTTCAGATCGAGGAGGACGGTCCGTTTCCCCGTCTCCGTCGCGATGGCCCGGGACAGCCCCAAGGCCATGTGAAAGCCGTGGTGGTCTGCAAGCGTGCTCATGCAGCCGATGACCCGATGGGTCTTCTTATACCCCTTCCCGACCTTCCGTAAGCTCTCGCTTAAGGATTGGCTTAAGCGGATGGCCAGCTCCGGCCTGATGCGGAGCAGCTCGTCGAAGTCCTCCTGCGGGACGAAGAACAGCTCCGAGTCAAGGGTCGTGATCACCGTGGCGGAACGGGGTTGGCCGGTCAACAGGGAGATCTCCCCGAACTGCTCATGCCGGCCGAGGCGTCCCAGCTCCACCTCCTCCCCCCTCAAGGACCCCAGGACCTGCACCTCGCCGAACCGGATGATGTAGAGACCATCCCCCCGCTCCCCCTCCTCCACCACCACCTGGCCGGACTCGTACCGGCGCACCTCCACCTTGCCGGCCAGCCACCGAATCTGGGCAGGGGAGAGGGCCTTCAAGAGATTGCTTTGCCTGAGGGCCTGGGCCAACTCCTCCCGTTTGGCCCGGCGGTACCCCTCGATGGCAGCTCCGACCGCATCCACGAGGGCTGTCCCCCGCCAGGGGAACGGCACTACCCGATAGGGCGCTGGGAGATAGGCACCCTCACTCGGCAAAAGCTTCGGGTCGCCGATGATTACCCACTTCGTTGACGGGAAACGCCCCACCAGAAGCTCGATCCCTGCCCGATGCCTGAGGAGACTCCCCGTCGTGGTCACGGCCACCTCCAGATCATCCCGGCTTCGAAGCAAGGTCTTCACAAAGGCAACCACCTCGGAGGTTCCCTCCGCCACGTCGAGGGAGTGGGATCCTTGGAATGCCGGACGCAGCTCAGCCCGCAGGGTTTTCAGCAGCCCTTCTTCGTCGGCGATGCAAAGGATATGAACCTTCCATGTCAGCATCTGAGAACCTAGAGGGAGACGGGAGAGATATAAGGGGGCCCCATTTTGGGAAGAATAGGTCTGATTATCAGGGGAAGGAGGAAAGCTTGTCAAGACATATTTTTTGGGGAGTTCTCTATGGTCCCCCTCAACCGGTCTCGACCTGGTACCTCCGGGAAACGCTTCCCAGCTCCCTCCCCATCGGATCAATCCGAAGGGAGCCCAATTGGACGAGGGTTACAGCCCCGGGATCCGGAAGGGGGGTCAGGCAGGAAAGGGTCCCCTTCCTGAAATCGAGGTGCTGGAGGATGCCTAACGCTAGGGTGTCGTTCTCGGCATCGTTTAAGCCGAGGAGGAGCCCTCTCAGGTTTGCCACATCAATGATCCTTACCCCGGGAACCCCAAACATGTGTTTGATCCGGGAAAACTCCCCGGGTGTGAAACCACCATCGAGCAATAACTCCAGCCCTTCGGGACCCTGCTCACCGTAGAGGATGACCGCCTCAAGGGTTTTCTCGAGGAAGGCCACCTCGTCAGCTTGAAGCGTTCTCCCCCCTTGGAACCAGAACCCGTGGAGCCTAACCCTCTTGAGGGAAAGCTCTAGAGGATGGGCCCTGGCAAAGTACTCCCGAAATTTCCGCTCCCGATGGGCTCGTCTCCCCTCCCGGGATTTGTTTGCCGCCGCCTCGGCCACCGGGAGACGATGAACCCTGAGATCCCTCCGGCCCTCATACGGCAGGAGAAGCGGTTCAACCTCTCCCTGGCGCTCCAAGGCGATGAGGTGCTGGGGGCGGAGGAGATCGATCTTCCGAAACTTCAGTTCCCTCCCGGCCGGGCCGTGGATCAACCCGGTGGTGTCCACCAGGATGATCCCGACCTTTTCGGCAGCTGCTCGATCCACCAGCCTTTTCAAGCCAACGATCAAGGGGAGGAAGTGGCCGTGGGGGGAGGTCGCACCGATGAAACGGAGGATCACAGGAGGGGGGAAGTTCTCAAGGGAGCCGGGAGGGAAGAAGGCCAGGCTGATCGTGGTAGGAGGTCCAAGGGTCGATTGCCCGATGTCGCCATCCACCAGGGCCACCCTGATCCCTTTCCGGTTCCATTCCCCGATCAGATACCGGGCGAGGGTGGTCTTCCCCGCATCGGAGGCCCCCACCAGGAGAACAAGCCCCCTTTCGCGGGCGATGACGTCAGCTGCCTGGTGCCAGCCTTCGGGGACCTGGATCGCCTTGACCTCCACGATGGTCAACAATCTACCTGGTTGAAGCGAAGGTAGAGCTCCTTCGGGTCATGGCCGTCCAACGTCTCAAGGACGAGATCCGCGTGGGTGAGCTCACTCCCCGGATGGGTGTGGGTCAACGCGAGACAGACCATCCCGGCCGCCTTGGCCGCCTTGATCCCCTCCTTCGAGTCCTCAATGACCACACACCGGTGAGGAGGCACCCCAAGATGGTGAGCCGCCAGGAGAAAGGGGGCTGGATCCGGCTTCCCTCTCGGGTAATCCTCTGCCGTGACGACAACCTGAAAGGCCTCACGGATGCCCAACCGTCGGAGCACCTCCTCCGCCTCCTCCCGGGTCGCCCCTGTGGCCAGGGCTAAGGGAAAGACCTTTTGGGCCCGCTCAATGAAGGCCACCGTCGCGGGATACGGCTTCACCCCCGAGGCGGTCAGCTCCCGGTAAAGGCGCTGTTTCTCGGCCACCAGGTGCTCAACCCGAGGATCTCCCCTCCCCAGGAGGGCCTCAAAGAGCTCCCGGTCGGTCAGGGCGACGTAGCGGCGGTAGTACTCCTCCTCCGAGAGGTCCCGGCCGATCACCTGAAGGGTCCGTTGAGTGGCCAGCAGATGGAGGGGTTCCGAGTCCACGATCACCCCGTCCAGGTCGAAGATGAGCGCCTGAGGCATCTAGCGTCCCTCACCGGTCTGAAACTTCGCCAGGATCTCCCTGGTCCCTTTCTGGTGCTCTACGATCTCGCCCAGGGCGTTGAGGAGTTCTCCCTGACTCATCTGGCCGCCCTTCAGCATGTTCAAGAGGGTTTCGAGTTTTCCGGTCAGGGCCTCTTCCCGCTCCCGCAGGGCGGTGACGGTAGAGCCCACATTCGTCAACACCTGATTCATCAGGCCCTCCAGCTCCCTGAGGTCATCCCCTCTCCGGAGGGTCACCTTCACCGAGAAGTCACCATCGGCCATCCGTCTCACCGTCTCCTGGAAGCGGTAGATCGGTCCGGCGAACCTGTGGGTGACGAAGAGGCTTAAGATGGCAGAGATGACCATGGCCAGGAAGATGGCCGGCCACACCCTCACCCCCAAGGCCCGGAGCTGGTCGAGGGCCGCATCCCGCTCGGCCGGTGATTCCCGGAAGAGGACAATCAGGTCCAGGGGAATGAAGAGGAAAAAGATGATGAGAAAAGAGGAGATGATCAGGGGGACCAGCGAGAGGAGAAGATACTTCCGTTGAATGCCATGGACGTAGAATCGTGTCCGCTTCCAGGGTCGCTCCGCCATTCGTGACCTCCTTCCCAAAGGGCTCCCAGTTGCCCCAGATCCTTCGGCTTCCTGGGTCATCGGACGATCACCCTTGAGGAGGTGGCTCGGCCCCAAGAGAGGCTGCCCGTTTGAGAAGCTCCAGGACCTCCTCGTCCATCATCTCAGAGAAGTCTTCGTAGAAATCCGCCACGGCAAAGGTCAAGGCATCGCTCACATGAAGGATCACCTGTTCGTCCACCTTGGGGGCGAGGACCGCAACCGACGAGTCCGAGGCGACCGGGGCGGCCACGACGACCTTCCCCGCCCCCCGCCTCCTCACGAACTCTACCGCCACCAGCATGGTATAGCCGGTCGCCAGGCCATCATCTACCAGGATGGCCGAGCGGTTCGAAAGATCCGGAAAGGGCCTCCTCCCCCGATAGAGCTGGTCTCGCCGGAGGACCTCCTGATAGACCCTCTGGACGATAGGCTCGATCTCCGACGGCCTGAGCCGGAGGCTTGCCACCATGGGTTCATTCAGGATCAGCGTCTTGTCCGGGGCGATGGCTCCGATTCCTGCCTCCGGGCTCCAGGGAACGGGAACCTTCTTCAGGACCAGGACCTCCAGGGGACAGGTGAGGCGCTTGGCGATCGGGAAGGCGACAGCCACCCCTCCCCTGGGGATTCCTAAAACGATGGGGTCGTGAAGAGGACGGCGGGCCAACTCCTCCGCCAGGGCCTCCCCCGCCTCGTGCCGATTAGGGAACACCACCTTTCGCTTGAAGCCCTTCCACATCACCCAGGCCCTTTAATGAGAGCGCGGCCAGGGTTGGTCCGAGCCCTAGCTCGGATGGGCTTTGCCCGCCCCAGCGTTAAGGGGGAATATCAATCCCCCCTCAAGGTAATCCCATAGGCCTTCAGCTTTCGATGAAGATGGCTCCGCTCGATTCCAAGCCGCTCGGCGGTCTTCGTGATGTTCCAGTGGTGCTCTTCCAGGCGCTTGAGGATATACTCCCGCTCGAAGCGCTCCCTCGCCTCCCGGAGGCTTCCCCCCTCGAAAGGTTCCGCCCCCCTTCCAACCTTCGGGCGGAGGGAGGGAAGGAGATCGTCAGCGTGGATCACCGGCCCAGGGACCATGATGACCATCCGCTCCATGACGTTTTTGAGTTCCCGGACATTCCCCGGCCAGGCGTACTGGACCAGCAGATCCATCGCCTCGGGAGAAAGGGACTTGTCCCGCTTCCCATACTCCTGGCAGAACAGCCTTAAAAAGTGCTCGGCGAGGACAGGGATGTCCTGCTTGCGCTCCCTTAAGGGAGGGACCTTGAAGAGGATGACGTTCAACCGGTAGTAGAGATCCTCCCGGAACGCCCCCTTCCAGATCTCTTCCTCCAGATCCTTGTTGGAGGCGGCAATGACCCGGACGTCAACATGGATCGTCTCGGCCCCTCCCACCCGCTCAAAGGTCTGCTCCTGGAGCACCCGGAGGACCTTGGCCTGAGTCTTCAGGCTCATGTCACCCACCTCGTCCAGGAACAAGGTCCCCCCATCGGCCAGCTCAAACTTCCCCCGTCGCCTCGTCAAGGCCCCGGTGAAGGCTCCCCTCTCGTGACCGAAGAGCTCACTCTCGATGAGATCCTCGGGGATGGCGGCGCAGTTCACCTCAACGAAAGGCTTGTCCCGCCGGAGACTCGCCTGGTGGATGGCCCGGGCGATCAGCTCCTTGCCCGTCCCACTCTCCCCAAGGATCAGAACCCTCCCGTTGGTCGGAGCGGCGGCCAGGATTTGAGCCTTCAGCTGCCTAATGGCCTCGCTCACCCCCACAATCTCGTAACGACGCTCCAGGTGTTCCCTGAGGGCTCGATTTTCCCGTTCTAACCGGTGCTGGTCGAGGGCATGGCGGATCGTCAACAGGGTCCGATCCATGTCCGGGGGTTTTTCGATAAAGTCGTAGGCCCCCATCTTGATGGCCTTCACCGCCGTCTCGATCGTCCCATGGCCGGAGATCATGATGACAGGGAGATCGGGGTGGAGCCGCTTCAGGACCTCCAGAACCTGGAGCCCATCCATCCCCGGCAACCAGATGTCGAGGATCGCCAGATCAGGGGGGACCCGCTGCACCTGCCGCAAGGCCTCCTCGCCACTTTTGGCCGTCGTCACCCGATACCCCCCATCGACCAAGATACTCACCAGGACATCCAGCACCTTCTCCTCGTCGTCAACAACCAAGATCTCCTCCTGTGCCATCGTCCGCCCCGAACAAGCCTTCAGCGCTCAGCCCTCTTGACCCTTCGAGGGGAGACCCGATCCCCCCTCCCGGGGGAGGGCTGGAAGTTCCACAATCATCCTTGTTCCCCTTGGCACGTTGTCCTCGACCCGGATGCTCCCTCCATGTTCCGTCACGATCCGGTAGACGATCGCCAGCCCCAGGCCGGTCCCCGAGCGTTTGGTCGAGAAGTAAGGGAGAAACAACCGCTCTTTGTCCTGGGGAGGGATACCACACCCGGTGTCTGTCACCTCTAAAAGGACGCGGGTGTGATCGGGCAGGAATCGGGTCCTGATGACAATCTCCCCCTCCCCTTCGATGGCAGCCACGGCGTTGTCCACCAGGTTGATGAGGGCCCGCTTCATCTGCTCCGGATCCAGATCTACCAGGGGAAGGGAAGGGTCGAGGTCGGTGGTAATCTTGACCTGCCGGGAGAGTCCCGAGTAGAGGGTGACCACCTGGCCCACCACCCCATGGAGGTCCCCAGGCCTAGGATCGGAAGAGGGCATCCGGGCGTACCGGGAGAACTCGTCGACCAAGGCCTTTAAGCCGTCCACCTCCTGGATGATGGTCCGGGTGGATTCATCGAAGACCTTTTCATAATCCGGGGAGCGATCGAAGAACTTCTTCCGGAGGCGCTGGGCCGAGAGCTTGATGGGGGTTAGGGGGTTCTTGATCTCGTGAGCAATCCTCCGGGCCACCTCCCGCCAGGCCAGGGCCTGCTGGGCCCGGATAAGCTGGGTAATGTCCTCGAGGACCACAACCATCCCCAGATGGTTCCCTTCCCCATCTCTAAGGTTGCTGGCGCTTACCGCCAGCGTCATCACCCGACCGTTCCGACGAAGCAGGACCTGTTCGTCAATGACCCCCCGCCCTTCGGAGCTGATCCGATCTAAAAGGAGCTTTATAGGGGCGAAGGCCTCCTCCTGGAAGAGGAACGGGTAGGGCCGGTCAAGGACCTCCTCCGGCTGAAGATCCAGGATCCGGAGAGCGGCCTGGTTGACCGTGTTGATCACCCCGCGCTGGTCAAGGGAGAGGACACCCGCGGCGATGTTTTGCAGGACGGTTTCCATATAGGCACGGCGACGCTGGAGTTCCTCATTGGATTGTTGAAGCTCCCGATTGGCCGCCTCCAGCTTCGCCTGGCTTTTCAAGAGATCCTCGGTCATCGTGTTGAAGGAATCCACGAGGATGCCGATTTCATCGTCGGCCTTCACCTCCACCTTGAAGTTCAGGTTCCCGGCCGCCACCGCCCGCGTTCCCTCAGCCAGTTGCTGGATCGGGACCGTGATCCCGCGGGCCAGGTGGACCCCCACCCAGATGGCGGCGAAGATGATCACCAGGGTCATGATCAAGAAGAGGAGGAGGGCCTGCCCCTTAAGAGGGCCTTTCAGCATCTTTAGGACCTTATAATCCTTGAAGCCCGTCGTGATGTCATGGGCCTTGGCCAAGAGCCCTTCGGGGACGAAACTGGTCGCCACCACCACACCCAAAACGCTGCCTGCCCGCCATCGGGGGGCAATGGGAGCAATCCCCAGGATGAGATCCCCTTCGGGGATGGATTGAACCAGAGCAAAGGCCTCCCCTTTCATGGCTTGCTGGACGACCCTGACCAAAGCCGCTCCTCCCCGGCTGGGAGCCTTCCTGGCCCGGGCCGAGGCCAGTTCCCTCCCCTCCCGGGAGAAAACCTGAAGGGTGCTCAGGTGGTATTCCTTCAGTTTGTCCGACAAGAACCGCTGGAGCATCCCGAGGTCGTCCTGGCTGAGGAGGTCCTCCGCGATGATCTGTTGGGAGATCTGCCGGGCAAAGGCGAGGGTTCCCTCTTGGGAGTTCCTGTAGTAGGTCTGGGCGATCTCTAAGGATCGCTGCAACGATTCCTCGACCTGGATGTTGAACCAGCTCTCGATGCTGGTGATGATGAAGTTCGAGGCCACCACGAACAGGATGAGGGAGGGGAGAAGGGTCAGCCCAACGAAGGCCACCACCAGCTTCACCAGGAACCGGGACCCCAAGATGTTGCTCCGGCGCTCGAGATAGATCTTGAACAGGTTCCGGAAGACAAGGAGGATGAGGGTTAGCAGGAGGACCACGTTGATGTTGACCAAGGCGAAGATGAGGATGTTGCTAGGGAGGGGACTCGGGGCCCGGAGCTGGTGGACAAGGACCTGGGCTGTCGTCATCAGCACCACGAAGGTGAGGACGCTGAAGAGGATCAAACGGGTCCGTCGCCTCCTTTCCGACTCCCGGGATGTCATGGATGGCTTGGCCATATCCCCGCCTCTATCGGCTCACCTTAAAGTAAGCGGAACGGGCCCAGGGGGTGTCGAAATTGAAGAAGGACAGGAAAAACAAAAGGTAGTTTAAGGGAAAGATCAGCTTGAGCGACCGGATCTCGGCCTTCACCAGAACGTAGTAGATCTGATCCTTCTCGAGACCCCGTCGGGAGCCCACCTTGATCCCGCGGATCTGCCCCATCCACCGTTTCACCTGGGCGTAAGATTTCGTGACCCGCGTGATTTTTTCCGACCCGTTCTCTTGGATGAAGGTGAATTCGTCCTTCAGGAGATCGTAGGAAACCCCCTGGTGGACTAAGAAGGAAGCCACCTCTGCATCGGGGACCAGGGAACGGTACCGCATGAGCCGCACATGATACGTGAAGGTGGTCGGAACGCCGTTCACGATAGACTCCTCGACCTCTTTGGTGAAGGCGTTCTCCAGGGTGGCATAGACCAGAAGATCGTCCGAACCCTGGGTGACGATCACATCGGTGATCCTAGCATTAGCCGCAAAGGTTGATGAAGCGATCGTCGCCAGGGTAAGGAACACGAGGAGGGCTGCCGAGCCTCGAAGGATCCTTTTCCTTCTCATCGCCCGTCCATCAGCTGAAGACCCTGCCGAGGCGCCTGAACCCATTTTAGGTTCCGAAGGGGCGCTATACGGAGGGTGAACGGAAAGGTGGGCGAAAAATATCGGAGTTACTATAGCGAAAACAGCCAGCGATTGCAAGGACAATTTCAGAGGGGCGGAAAGGCAGGCATAGTCCCCTTAGCGGGGAGCGGGGAGAGGCCGGAGCGATTCAGAGGGTGGGAGGAAAGAGGCCGCCCGACGGTCAACAACGGCGCTGACCTGCTCCTCCCGAAGCTGTCGCTGGAGCTCCTTCACCAGCTTGGCGTGGAGGAGGTGACCAGCACCGTAAGCGATGACGGTCCCGACAACGGGTCGTCCTAAAAGATACAGATCCCCTACCAGGTCCAGGATCTTATGCCGGACCAGCTCGTCCCGGTACCGGAGGGGCCCGTTGAGGGGACCCACCTCGCCGATAATAACGGCGTTCCGGAGGGAGCCTCCCCTGGCTAGGCCGAGCTTCCTCAAGCGTTCCACATCCTTTAGGAACCCGTAGGTCCTGGCTGGAGCGATCTCCTTGACAAAGGTCTCGGGGGTTACCGACAGGGCCACCGTCTGCTCGCCCAGGAGGGGATGCTCAAAGGCCATCGTGTAAATCACCTTGAAGGTCCTCGAAGGGACCAACTGGAGGCCCCGGTTCTCCAGGTTGATCGTGATTGGCTTTTTGATCCAGAGAGGGGTCCTGGAAGCCCGCTGTTTCTTCAGGCCGGCCTTCAGGATGAGCTCGACAAAGGGGGCGGCCGAGCCGTCCATGGCGGGGACCTCCACCCCCTCCAGCTCTATCAAGAGATTATCCACCCCCAGCCCGGAGAGGGCAGCCATCAGGTGCTCAACCGTCCGAACCTCGACCCCATCTTTTGCCAGGGTCGTTGAGTAGTTCACGTCGGCGATGTTGTCCGGCGTCGCCGGGACCAGGGCTTCCCGACCGAGATCGCTCCGCCAGAAGACAATCCCGAACCCCTCAGGGGCAGGGTTTAAGGTGAGCTTTGCCAACTTGCCGGTATGAAGACCAATCCCCTCGCAACTGACCGACTCCTGGATCGTCTGTTGGACACCCAAAGAACCACTCCTTTCCGAAGATAAAAAGAGCCACCATTCCTACAGGTGAAACTGCAATAAGAAATCAAGCAAGTTCTATACCAAGAAAAGGCATGGGGTGACTCTCAAAATCCTTCAAAGAAATCAAAGGGTTTCGTGGAGAGGAGGGCCAGGGACCATCAGGGGAACCGATCAGGAAGCCCCAAGGTGTGACCGGGATGCAACAGGGTGTCTCTTTTTCTCATCAGTGAGCAACCGGGTAAGGAGCCGACGGAGAACCGCTTCACAGGGGAGGTCCCGAACCGGGGCCAAGAGCGCATCCAAAGCTTCCACCCTGATGGAGGGATCGGGAGAGCGGGTGGGGGATTCCGCTGTCGAGGCTGATGGCAGTTTCCCAACCTTCAGGTACAGTTCCTTGACCACGGGGCGGCCGAGGCGCTCGTTTAAGGAGGCAATAAGCGCTGGCTTCAAAAGGCTCAACTGATGGAGCCAGATGGGGTCTTCGACGATGACGTAGAGGCGACCCCCTTTCAGGCCATCGGGTTTGGCCCTCCGGCTGACCTGCTCCCCCACGACCTCGTTCCAGCAGCCGAGGATGCGGAGCTCTTCGACCCCCCCGCGCAACCCCGCCTTCTCTAGCAAACGTTCGATCGCTTCTTGAACGGGGACAGGGGCCTTTAAACCCTCCCGGCCGCCAAAGCGTTTTCTCCCCATGGAAACCGCTCCCCCTCAACCTTGGACCGTGGACCGATCCGTCCGCCCCAGAAGATTCCGGTCATCACCGTGACCTCCCTGGCCCACCTTTCTTCAGGGCCTGGTCAATGGCCCGATTGGCCAACTCATCGGCCTTCTGATTCAGCTCACGGGTCACGTGTTCGACCCGGAAGGAGGGAATAAAGGGGAGGTATGTGAGGACCTTTTGGTGAAGGGCCAGGAGCTTCGGGTCCCTTACCCGGTATTCCCCTTTAAGCTGCTTGACCAGCAGCTCCGAGTCGGAGAAGACGGTTACAGCTTTTACACCGAGGGCCCTGGCTTTTCGGAGGGCGAGGAGGAGGGCCCGGTACTCTGCCACATTGTTCGTCGCCTCCCCGATGTACTCGAAGAGCTCCCTCCTAAAAACCCCATCAGTCCCCTGGAGGAGGACACCCACCCCTGCTGGGCCGGGGTTGCCCCGGGAGGCACCATCCACATAGATGATCAACGAGCGGACATGGGATGTTGGAGCCTTGATGCTGGATCTCCTTCTTGGCCCGCCTTGAGATCTTCGACCTTCGAGGCCCGGCACCCTAACTTCTCTTAGGTTTCCGACATCCAGCCCCTCACCTTTCGCACCCGCCATCAGCCTTTGTAGTAGAGGATCCGTTGACAGTTCTCGCAGGTGATGAGTCTCTCGTTCCGGCGGACCTCATTATAGGCCTGGGGGGTCAGGGCCACATAGCAACCGCTGCAGGAAGCCACCGTCTCCTCCCGGTCCTCGGAGCTGCCCAAGGCCTTCACCTTCCGCCGTTCGACCTTGACCTCCGCCACGGCGAGGCCATCCCGGCTCTTCAGAAGGCGGGTATAGGTTTGGTAGAGGGAGGCATCAACGGCCTGGGCCTGGGCCTGCCGGATCCGTTGGAGGGCCGCCAGGTCACCTGTCAGGGTCGTCAGCTCGGCCTCTTTGATAGCCTTGGCCCGTTGGAACTCCTCTTCCTCGCGCTTGAACGCTGCTTCAGCCGCCTTCAGGGCCCTGCCCGCTTCCTCAATCTTGTCGAAGAGGATCAGGATCTCCTCCTCCACGGTAGAAATCTTCTCCTTGTAGATCTCGATCTCTTTGAGGACAGCGGTGTACTCCTCGTTCTTCCTCACCTCGAAGAGGCGGGCCTGTCGCCTCTTCAGCTCATGGGTAAGATCCTCCAGCTCCCGTTCCTTGTCCCGCCGCTGCTTCTGCAACAGATCGGCCTGGACCTTGGCCTTGTCCAAAGCAGCCTTTGCCCGCTTGACGTTCTCCTCCAGCGATTGAATCTGGGCAGGAATCGCCTTCACCGCCACATCCTTCCTGCCAATGGCGAGATCAAGCTGCTGGAGCTGGATGAGCTGTTTGAGCCCTTGCCACATGGGATGTTCGCTGAAAGAGCCCTGGATGAGAAGAGGGCGTGAGAGCCCACCGCATCAGAAACCTAGCACATTCCACCATGCAAGACAAGGCCAATGGTGGGCCCAGGAGGATTCGAACCTCCGACCAACTGATTATGAGTCAGTCGCTCTGCCGCTGAGCTATGGGCCCCAACCTGCCCGGAAGGGGGCAGGCCTCCATCCCCAGCCCTCTACCTGCCAGCCCTCATGCCTCGACAAAGCTCCGGAGTTTCTTGGAGCGGGTTGGGTGCCGCAGCTTTCGAAGCGCCTTGGCCTCGATCTGACGGATGCGTTCCCTGGTCACGTCGAACTGCTGCCCGACCTCCTCCAGGGTATGGTCGGATCCCGTCCCGATCCCGAACCGAAGTTCGAGGACCCGTTTCTCCCGAGGTGTCAGGGTCTCCAACACCTCCTTTGTCTGCTGGGACAGGTTCGCCCCGATGACCGCATCAATGGGGGAGATGGCCGTCTTATCCTCGATGAAGTCCCCCAGGTGCGAGTCCTCCTCCTCGCCAATGGGGGTTTCCAGGGAGATCGGCTCCTGGGCGATCTTCAGCACCTTCCTCACCTTCTCCACGGGGAGGTCAATCTTCTGAGCAATCTCTTCAGGATTGGGTTCACGGCCGTACTCCTGGACAAGCTGTCGGGATGCGCGAATAAGCTTGTTGATGGTCTCGATCATGTGGACCGGGATCCGGATGGTCCGGGCCTGGTCAGCAATGGCCCTGGTGATGGCCTGGCGGATCCACCAGGTGGCGTAGGTCGAGAACTTGTACCCCCGGTGGTACTCGAACTTGTCCACGGCCCGCATCAGGCCGATGTTCCCCTCCTGGATCAGGTCCAAAAACTGGAGGCCCCGGTTGGTATACTTCTTCGCGATGGAGATGACAAGCCGGAGGTTCGCCTCGATCATCTCCCTCTTGGCCTGAAGGGCCTTCTGTTCCCCCTCCGTGATGGCCACGAGGAGTTCCTTCAGCTCCTTGGCCGAGGCATCCGCCTCCAGCTCTACCCGGCGGATCTTGCGCTTGACGTTCTCAACGGCCTCCACAACCGCGGCCAGCTCCTTTCGGGTGAGCTTGGTCCGCTGGAGAATCGCCTGGATGGCCTTGGACCGTCCCTTCCCCTGGCCGGTGAGGACCTTCAGGTCGTTCAGGGTAAGCTTGTTCGCCCGGGCAATCTCCTTGATCTCCCGTTCCCCCTGCTCGATCCGCTCCAGGAAGTGCCTCATCCGGGTCACGATCCGCTCGATGACCTTCGGGTTGAGGCTCAGCTTCTGCATCAGTTTGGCCTGGTTCTCCCGGCGCTCGGCGATCTCCGCCTTGAGCCTCTCGATTTTCGCCTGGCCGAACCGACCGATCCCCCGCTGAAGCTGCTTTCGAAGCTCGTCAAGCTTTGCCTGCTCGGCCCGGAGACCCTCGATAATAGGGGCAACCTCAGCGATCAGTTCCCGCTCTTTCTGCTCCGAGATCTCGTCAAAGTCCGAGAGGGCTAAGAGGTCACCGATCCGCATCTGGGGAGGATTCTGGAGGATCCGATCCCCCAAGGCGATAATCTCCCGAACAGCGACACCGGCCCGGCAAACCGCCTCGGCTACTTGCCTCCGCCCCTCCTCGATCCTCTTGGCAATGGCAATCTCCCCTTCCCGGGTCAAGAGAGGGGTCTTCCCCATCTCCCGGAGGTACATCCTGACCGGATCATCGGTCCGCCCCCCTGAGGGTTCAAAGTCCGTCTCCACCTCTGGGGTTTCCTCATCAGGAAGAGGTTCGGCTTCCGAGAGGACCTCCTCGGCCTTCTCTTCCTGGGCCATCTGGACCGTGAGATCCATCTCGTCGAAGAGGTCCAGGATGTCGTCGATCCGTTCCGACGTCATCTCCTCTGGCAGGATATCGCTCATCTCGAAAGATCCCTTCTTTCCTTCAAAGATTAGGGCCCCGACCTTCCCCTAAGCCCTTGTTCGGCCATCCTTCATGCTCCCCCGATCCGGAGAACGAGGGCCACCGCCTCCGGCAAGCCCCATCCCCCACCGCCATCCTTCTGGCAAGAAAGCCCTCAAAAAGTCTGTTGGGCCTCGCGGACCAGACCCTTACCGAAAACCTTCTCCCCGGATGACACACCCGTCAGGAGACCTACCGGCCCCGCTGAAATCCTTTTAGGATCTCCTCGACCGCCGCTCGATCTCCGGAGCGTTCGGCCTCCGCCAGGCGCTTCCGAAGCCATTCCCGCTCCCTTCTCCCCCGCCTCTCCTTCACGCGGTCGAGGCAATCGGCCACGACCTTCTCTAACACCCCCTCGTACGCTGAGAGATCCGTGGCCAAAAACTCGGCAAGCACCTCCCTGACGTCGTGATCCTGCTGACTGATGGGGATCTCCTCTGTCCCTCCTCCCGCCTGTCTCTGAAGGAGGAAGACCCTTTTCAAGACCGGATCTTCGAAATCCTCCGGCTCGAGGACCCCGAAGATCCGCTCCCGAAACCCCTGGTCGTGGAGGGCAATGTGGAGGAGGATCCATTCAGCCGAGGCCGGTACCTTGGGTTTCAGGGGGACTAGCGGTTTCTCAGACCCCCTCTCCCCCTGAGCGAGCAACCGGTTCAACCCCTCGACAATCGCGAGATTGGAGATCCCAACCTTCTGAGCCAATTCCTGGACATAGCGGGATCGCATCACCGGGTTTTCGATGATGGCCAAAAGGGGCAAGGCAGCGTTCACCGCTTTCTCCTGCCCCTCAATCGTCCCCAGATCGAAGCCCGAAACCCGCCGGTCCAGCAGGAACGTGACCAGATCCTTCGCCCGGGAAACGGCCTCACCAAAGGCCTGGGCCCCCTGCTCCCGGATGAACAGATCGGGATCCTTGCCCTCAGGAAGGTCATCAACAACCAGGCATTCGAGACCCTCCCCAACAACGATCCTCACCAAACGTCTTGTTGCCGCTAACCCGGCTGTATCGGGATCGAAGGTGAGGAGAATCCGGTCGGCGTATCGAGCCAGGAGCCTCGCCTGCTCCCCCGTCAGGGCCGTGCCCAGGACCGCCACGCTATTCACAAACCCATGGACGTGGAGGGTGATCAGGTCAAAGTACCCCTCGACGACGATAGCGGCCCTCCGCTCCCGGATATGGGGAGCGGCCAGGTTCAGGCCGTAGAGGGAACTCCCCTTCCGGTAGAGGGGTGTCTCCGGCGAGTTCAGGTATTTGGGTTCGGAGCCGTCCAGACTCCGCCCTCCGAAGCCGATCACCCGACCGCTTCCATCCTGGATTGGGATCATCAGGCGATCCCGGAAACGGTCATAGTATCCTTCCCTTCCCGCCCGGGGGATGACCAGGCCAGCTTGTTCTAAAAGGGACGGCGAAAAACCCCGCTGGCCGAGATACCGGAGGAGGCCATCCCACGCAGGGGGAGCGTAGCCCAACAGGAACCGCTCGGCCACCTCCTCCGTGACCCCCCGGCTCTCCAGATACCCCCGGGCCCGGGCCCCCTCCGGTTGCCTGAGATTCCGCCTGAAATAGTCACACGCCAGATGATGAACGTCATAAAGGGCCAGGCGCCCTTCACCGCCCCGGGTCCCTTTCCTAAGGGGGAGGGGGATGCCGGCGCGACCCGCCAGGTGCCGAATCGCCTCAGGAAACGTGAAGCGCTCCTGCTTCATCAAGAAGGTAACGACGTCTCCTCCCTCCCCGCAGCCAAAACACTTGAAGATCTGCTTCTCCGGGTTGACAACGAAGGAAGGGGTCTTCTCCGCGTGGAAAGGGCAAAGCGCTTTGTAGTGACGGCCTGCCGGCTTCAACGGCAGATAGCCCTGGATGACCTCCACGATGTCGTTCGCGGCGATCACCCGAGTTACCACATCCCCTGGGATAAAGTCGCTCATCCGGTCTTCGACTGGAGCTCGACGACCGTGGCCCCTGCCCCACCCTCATTGAAATCGGCCAACCGGAAGGCCTCCACCAGGGGATGGACCTTCAGCAGCTCCTCCACGGCCCGTCGTAAGGCCCCTGTCCCTTTTCCATGGACGATCCTGACCCGCTTCAAACCGGCCAAAAAGGCATCATCCAGATAGCGTTCCGTAACCTTCACCGCCTCCTCGGTGGTCATCCCGAGGAGGGTCAGCTCCGGGGAAAGCTCTACTTCCTCAGGGCGGATGAGGGAGGAAGACGGGAAGGGTGAAGGTTGAGGGGGTTCCTCGATGGAGACAAGGGTTTCACGGGGAACCTTGACTCTCCCAAGGGGAAGCTGCACCTCTACCATCCCCCGGGGACCGGGGCCTACCACAATCCCCTCCCGCTTCAAGGATCTAATCCAGACCCGCTGCCCGGGGGAAGGACTTGCTACGGAAGACCCCGGGATCTCTTCCCACTCCCCCCCCAGGGAGGAAGGAAGGTTCACCGACTCAAGGCCTTCCAGCGTTTCCCTGGCTTGCTTAACAGCCTCGCGACTTCCCTCTCGACGCCGAATCTCCGCAACCAGCCGCTCGACCTCCCTCCTGGCCGAGGCTACCAGCTCCTGGAGACGGCGCTTAATCTCCTGGTGGAGATGGGATTCCTTGGCCTGGAGTTCGGCCAGGAGCATCGTATAACGGGCCTTCAGGCCCTCGGCCTCTTCATGGGCCCGCTTCAAAGCCTCCCGTTCGGCCGTGAGCCGATCCTGTTCCTCCCGAAGCCGATCAAGAAGGGCAGGGATCCCTTCCTCCCGTTTCCCCAAAAGCTCTCTGGCCCGCTGGACTAGAGGGGCTGGAAGCCCTAACCGCTCGGCCACCTCAATGGCATAGCTTCGGCCGGTAAACCCTATAGATAATTTATACAGGGGCCTCAAACTGTCAAGGTCAAACTCCGTGCAGGCGTTCTCCATCTCAGGGTGCGTGAAGGCGTAAGCCTTGATGGTATCCAGATGCGTGGCGGCCAAGATCAAGGCCCCTTTGGACAGCAGGCCTTCCAAAAGGGCGATCCCGAGAGCTGCCCCCTCCGCCGGGTCCGTCCCCGCCCCCAACTCGTCCAGTAAGAGCAGGCATCCCTTGTCGGCAACCTCCAGCATCCGTAAGACCCGGGAGAGATGAGAGGAGAAGGTGCTGAGGTTTTGTTCGATGCTCTGCTCATCCCCGATGTCGGCATAGATCCCTTGGAAGAAAGGGACCTGGCTATCAGGGGACGCAGGGATGTGAAGCCCCGAGAGGGCCATGGCTGAGAGGAGCCCTGCCGTCTTCAGGGCAACGGTCTTCCCCCCGGTGTTTGGTCCGGTAAGGATCAAGGCCCTGAACTCCCCTCCCACCCATAGATCAATGGGTACCACTTCCAAAGGCGAAGGGTACGGGGTACGGGGTGCAGCGGCTTGTTCCAGCAGGAGGGGGTGACGCGCCTTCAAGAGGGAGAGCTTCCCCTCCTTAACGAGCTTCGGCTTGGAGGCCCGCCACCGATCGGCCAATCTGGCCTTGGCGAGAGCTAGGTCCAGCTCGGCTAAGGCCCCAAGCGTTTCCTCGACCTCCTGGAGATGCTGCCTGATCTTAGCCGTCAGACGCTTAAGGATCCTCTTAACCTCCTCCTCCTCCCTCCGGCGAACCCCGACAAGCTGGTTGTTCAGCTCGACAACACCTTCCGGTTCCAGAAAGAGCGTCTGACCGCTCTGGGAGGCATCCTGCACAATACCCCTCAGGAACGGGCGGTAACCGGACTTCACAGGGATCACGTATCGGTCGTTCCGTAAGGTGATGAGAGGTTCAGCGATGACCGGTTGAAGGGATGGCGTGGTAAGGATCGCCTGAAGCCGGGCCTGGATCTTGGCACGGAGGTGAAGGATCTCCTGACGAAGGGTCTGAAGGGACTTGGTGGCCGTATCGACAACGTAGCCCCCCTCTGCGATGGACGAGTGGATCTCCTCGATCAACCCATCAAGGGCAACGATCCGCCGGACCTTTTGTTGAAGGAACGGGTAGGCCGGAGAGCAGCGTTGGATAACCGCCTTCAGCTGAAGAGCGGCAGAAAGGGTCGAGGCGACCTCCCAAAGCTCCTGAGGAGTCAGATGAGACCCCTCCAGCCGTACCCTTTTCAAGGGGCGGCTTAAATCAAAAACCCCCTGAAACGAGAGCTTCTCCTGGGCCAGGAGGGACCTGGCCTCACTGGTCTCTTCCAGCGCCGCCGTAGCGGCCTCAAGGCTTGGAAGCGGGTGAAGGACGAGGGCCGCCCTAACCCCGTAAGGCGAGGCAGCTTCCCCGGCCAAGATCTCCCTTACCCTAGGAAACTCCAACAGCTCTAGCGAGTGAGCGTCCACGTCCCTCACATCGCTTATGAAGAGAGGAAAAAACAAGGGACTCGTCGCAGAGTCCCTCGCTCCTCACCCATCCCTCAACGGACCGGCTCTTTAAGAAGCCCGCGACAGCGCTTCCTTGACCATCTCGCTGGCGAAACGTCCGTCCACCCTTCCCAGGATCTCCGGCATGAGACGGGCCATCACCTTGCCCATATCCTTTGGGGAGGAAGCCCCGACCTCGGCGATGACCTCCTCTATCTTTCGCAAAAGCTCCTCCCTTGAGAGAGGCGGTGGAAGGTACGACGCCAGGATGTTGAGCTCGGCTTCTTCCTTCCCTGCCAAATCCTCCCGGCCTGCCCGCCGGTACTCCTCGATGGCCTCTCTTCGGAGCTTGACAGAAAAGGCCACAGCCTCCAGCAGCTCGGCCTCGGTAAGCTCCCGCCGTTTGTCAACCTCGCGGTTCTTAATGAGGGCATTTAAAAGACGGATGACCGAAACTCGAAGCCCGTCCTTTGCCCTCATGGCTTCTTTAAGATCCTGCTGAAGTCGGGCCTTCAACCCCACCCTTCCTACTCCTGCTGGAACAGCTTCAGGCGCTTGAGCAGCTTCTTGCGAGCAGCCATCGCCTTTTTCTTGCGGCGGACGCTGGGCTTCTCGTAGTGCTCCCGCTTCCTAAGCTCGGAGAGGACCCCTGCCTTCTCGCACTGTTTCTTAAAACGTCTTAAAGCGCTCTCAAAGGATTCATCCTCCCTAACAACAACGGTTGGCATCCTTATCCCACCCCCTTATCTCTTTACGTTGAAAATATAATTAACCCTAGAACATCTAGGATGCATCTTTTTCTTAAATTTGTCAATAGTTTTGTCATCTAGGCAGACGTTCCCAAAGAGTTGCGAAGATAGACGGGGGTAGCTGGAGCATTTGGACGCCAACAACTGCAAAGAACCCAACCCGTCCACCGCCAACCCTTGGCTGCACCACGGCCGGCCGTCATCCTCCTCCTAGTCCAGATCCAAGGTCCGGAAGCCGTGGAACCTGACCCTCTTAAATTTCCTCTTCCCCACCCGGACCAGGTACTCCCGGTCCGTCGCCAATTCACAGTTCACATCGGTGATCCGCTTCCCATCCACCTCCACAGCCCCCTGCTGAATCAGCCGGCGGGCCTCAGAGCTTGAAGGTGTCAGGCCAGCCCGGGTCAAGACCAAGGGAAGCCAAAGGCGTTGTCCAGTCGCCATGATGTGGACTGTCTCCAGATCCTCTGGAGCTTGCTTATCTCTGAAGACCCGATTGAACTCCTCCTGAGCCTTTTCGGCAGCCTCGGCCCCATGGTACAGAGACACGAGGAGCTTGGCCAGATTGGCCTTAGCCTCTCGTGGATGGAGCAATCCCTCCTGGAGGCGCTGGCGGATTCTTTCCACCTCCTCGGAAGGGAGATGGGTAACCAACTCGTAGTAGCGCAGCATAAGGGCATCCGGGATAGACATCACCTTCCCATAGATCTCTTTGGCCGGTTCATCAATGCCAATATAGTTCCCAAGGCTTTTGGACATCTTCTGGACCCCATCTAAGCCCTCAAGGATCGGCATGGTCATGATGACCTGGGGCTCCTGACCGAAGTCCCGCTGCAATTCCCGTCCCACAAGCAAGTTGAACGTCTGATCCGTCCCCCCCAGCTCAACGTCGGCTTTAAGCATGACCGAGTCGTACCCTTGAAGCAAGGGGTAGAGAAATTCATGAATACCAATCGGCTGCCCCGAAGCCGTACGCTTCTGGAAGTCGTCCCGCTCGAGCATCCTGGCAACCGTATACCTGCCGGCCAAATGGATCAACTCCTCGGCACTCATCCTAGAGGCCCACCGGCTGTTGAATTCGATGACGGTCTTTTCTGGGTCGAGGAGCTTGAAGATCTGACGTTTATAGGTCTCAGCGTTACGCAGAACCTCTTCCTTGGTTAGGGGCTTCCTGGTCTCCGAGCGACCGCTGGGATCGCCGATCATCCCGGTAAAATCGCCGATCAAAAAGATCACTTGATGGCCAAGCTCCTGAAACTCCCGGAGCTTGTGGATCACCACCGTATGGCCCAGGTGGAGGTCAGGGGCAGTAGGATCAACGCCGAGCTTCACCCGGAGGGGCACCTGGGTCGCGAGGGACCGCTCGAGTTTCCTCAAAAACTCTTCCTCCGTCACGACCTCGACCGTCCGCCTCTTGAGGATCTCGAACTGCTTCCTGGCCTCTTTCTTGATATCCATAGCTCGATCCGCCAATCCTCCAAGGTACTAACTTCTAGCATGAAAAGGGGTGAGGTGCAAGCAAAAAGGGCCCGGAAAGTCCCCCACCAACTTCAGCCCAGAGATGAGCCGCTGCCGCTCGGGCTCGCTCGACGCTCCGAACCTAGCCCCATAAGGGTTCTCGGAACAAGCTCCATGTGGTATGATAAACCTAACCCAGACTCGGTGGAACCAGCTATGCGAGGATCGCCGTTGAGGTTTTTCCTCTGGTTCTTTTTAATCGGCTTGGCCATCACCGTGGGGGCCGCCTCTGGACTGGTCGCCGCCTATGTCAAAGACCTGCCCCCCCTTGACCCCCTGGAGGTGTACGAACCCTCGGTCGCCACCATCCTCTACTCTGACCAGGATCAACCCTTCGCCTCCCTCTTCAAGCAGAACCGCATCTTTGTTCCTTTAAGCAGGATCCCCAAACCCTTGATCCAGGCCCTCATCGCCGTAGAGGATGCCCAGTTCTACGAGCATAGTGGGATCAACCTTCGCGGGATCGTCAGGGCGATATGGAGGAATCTAACATGCCTCTGTCTGGCCGAAGGGGGAAGCTCGATCACCCAACAACTGGCCAAGGTCCTTTTCCTGACACCCGAGAAGAGCCTGGCAAGGAAGGTGAAGGAGATCCTCCTCGCCCTGGAAATCGAGAAACGCTATAGTAAGGACAAGATCCTGGAGCTCTACTTCAACCAGATCTATTTCGGTCACGGCGCCTACGGGGTCGAGGCAGCCGCCCAGACCTATTTCTCCAAATCGGTGGACCAACTCACCCTTGCCGAGGCAGCCACATTGGCCGGCCTCCCCAGAGCCCCCACGTATTATTCCCCCATCGTGGACAGGGAACGGGCTCGACGGCGCCGGGAACACGTCCTGAGCCGGATGGTGGCTCTAGGGTTTATCACGAAGGAACAAGCCCTGGCCGCCTCCAAAGTCCCTTTTGACGAGAGCCGCTTTAACCCCACCAGGAACATCGCCCCGTACTTCGTCGAGGAGATCCGCCAAACGCTCGAGGACCGCTACGGGACCTACGCCCTCTACCACGGCGGCCTCCAGGTTTACACCACCTTAAACCTCGCCATGCAGAAGGCGGCTGAAGAGGCCCTCCTCAATGGACTCCGGGCCCTTGATAAAGCGAAAGGGTACAGACCTCAGGTGAGAGCGATCACCGGAGAGCGCCCCTCCTATCTCCCTCCCAGGGTTGGGGAGATTCTTACCGCCCAGGTGATCAGTGTCAGCCAGAAAGGCTTGACGGTCAGGGTTGGCCCCTATTATGGGGAGCTGGCCTTTGAAACGCTTGGGTGGGCAGGCCTTGAGAAGCCTTGGAAGGCCTTTAACCCCGGGGAGTCAATCAAGGTCCGGATCCTGGCCGTGGACGAAGGGAAAAAGAAGCTGGAGCTTACCCTGGAGCAGGACCCCGAAATTGAAGGGGCCTTCCTGGCCATTGATCCAAAGACAGGACAAATCAAGGCCATGATCGGTGGCTACGACTTCAAACGGAGCCAGTTCAATCGGGCCGTTCAGGCGAAGAGGCAACCCGGCTCGGCCTTTAAACCCTTTGTCTACGCGGTTGCCTTCGACCGAGGCTACACCCCTGCCACGATCCTCGATGACTCCCCGGTGAGCTACCCGGTCGCTGGAGGGGTATGGACCCCCGAGAACTACGACCGGAAGTTCCGAGGTCCCACCACGCTTCGCCAGGGCCTGGAACATTCCATCAATGTCATGGCCGTCAAGCTCATCGAGAGGGTCGGGGTCCAACCGGTGATCGAGCTGGCCAGCGCCCTGGGGATCCAGGGCCCTCTCCGCCCCGAATATGCCCTGGCCCTGGGGGTCTCGGAGGTCACCCTCTTAGAGATGGTCTCCGCCTATGGAGCCTTCGCAAACCGGGGGATCAGGATGAAGCCGTATATGATCAGGAAGGTCGTGGATGGAAGAGGAAACATCCTGGAGGAACAGCTCCCGGAGGGAGAGCAGGTCATGCGGGAGGAAGTCGCCTTCATCCTGACCCAGATCTTAAAAGGGGTCATCCAACGAGGGACCGGAAAGGGGGCCGCGTTCTTACAGGGTCCCCTGGCCGGCAAAACGGGAACCACCCAGGAGGCCACCGACGTCTGGTTCATCGGCTACACCCCCTCTTTGGTCGCCGGGGTCTGGCTCGGCTACGATACCAAACGGTCCCTCGGCCCCCACGAATCGAGCTCCCGCCTGGCGGTTCCCATCTGGGCAAACTTCATGCAGAAGATTCTTCCCTCCCTCCCCCAGGAGGAGTTCCCAGTCCCTTCCAACGTCATCGCCATCCCCGTTGACTATCAAACCGGCCGTCCGGCCTCGCCCGACGACAAGACGGCTATCATCGAGTTCTTCATCCAGGGGACGGAACCCCACCCGGGCCCGACCCTCCCCCCGGAACCTTTGCCCGGATCGCCTCCCGAAGGATCTCCACGATCCGGTCCACCTGTTCCTCGGTCACAACCAGAGGTGGAGCCAAGACGAGGACATCCCGGATGAAGCGGGTGAAGAGGCCCCGCTCCTGCGCCTCCCTCCGGATTCTCCTCCCCACCTTCAGGGCTGGATCGAAGGGGGTCTTTGTCCCTCGATCGGCCACCAGCTCTACGGCGGCCATCAGTCCCAGCCCCCTGACGTCTCCGACGGCCGGAAACTCATAGAGGGTCTGTAAACCTGCAAGCAGCCGCTTCCCCATCTGTTCGGCCCGTTCTACCAGGCCCTCTCTTTCGAGGATCTCCAGGTTCTTTAAGGCCACGGCGCAGCAGGTGGGGTGCCCTGAGTAGGTATAGGCATGCATCCAGCGATCCTCGTAGGGAACCGAGAGGATCGCATCCCGGATGGCGTCGGAGACCATGATCCCTCCCAGCGGCAGGTAGCCGCTGGTGATCCCTTTGGCGAAGGAGAGGATGTCCGGCTCCACCCCCCACCGCATGAGGGCGAACCAGCGTCCGGTCCGGCCGAAGCCGGTGATGACCTCGTCGGCGATGAAAAGGACGTCGTACTTTGAACAGATCTCCCGGACCCGGGGGAAATAATCATCGGGCGGGACAATAACTCCCCCAGCCCCCTGGACCGGCTCGGCGATGAAGGCAGCCACCGTCTCCGGCCCCTCCCGGAGGATCGCCTCCTCCAGGGCCCTCGCGGCCGCAGCCCCAATACTTTCCCCTGCCCGGGCTCCCTTGAACCGGTAGGGATAAGGGGACGGGATGTGGACGAACCCCGGAACCCTGGGCTCAAACATCTTCCAGTAGGCCGGCATCCCGGTAGCACTCATGGTCGCCAGTGTGACACCGTGGTATGCAAACTCTCTGGCGATGATCTTGACCTTCCCCGGCTTTCCCATAACCTTCCAGTAAAAGCGGGCCGTCTTAAAGGCCGATTCATTCGCCTCTCCCCCGCCGCAGGTGAAGAAAACGGTATTTAAACCCGGATACGACAGCTCCCTTAAGCGGGCGGCCAATTGGATGGCCGGGATGTTAGAGGAGCCCGCGTAGCTTGAACAGTAGGCGAGGGTCCCCATCTGCTCCTCCGCCACCTTAGCCAGTTCCTTCCGGCCATGGCCAACGTTCACGTTCCAAAGGCCCGAGAGCCCATCGATGTACTGCCGACCGTTCACATCGGTAAGGATAGCCCCCTCGCCTTTGACAAAGATTAAAGGCTCCCCGTGGTCTTGAGGGTGGTACAGAGGGTGGATCAGGTATTCCCTGTCGGCCTTGAGAAGCTCCCTTGGGTTCACCTCGACCATGCAGGATCCCTCCGTGCTCCTGTTCCTAGCTGGGCCATCCAATGTACTGACCATCCTTCCAGAGATCGATCATCCGCTCGACGATCTTGAGGCGGTCCTCGAACCGCTCGGTCTGGGACAGGTTCCGGTCGTGGGGCCAGATCTTCCTCAGATGGGGACGGGCGTGTTCGGGAAGGGCATAGTAGGCCTCCCGCAGCTTCTTAATGACCTCCTCGTTCACCCGTTCAAGATTGGAGGTGGGAACGATTAAAGGCTGGGGGTTGTCGAAGAGGTTCCCCCAGTGGAGGCAGTCTCTCAAGTTAACACCGATCAGATCCCGGGCCAGGCGTGCGAACTCCATGAACCAGTCGGCTGTCCGCTCACACACCACACACCCTTTGCAGTCGTCGTGGACGACGACGGGGACGTAGGCTTCGCTCAGGAGGCCATGAGGCAGGATCCAGTAAATTGCCCGATAGTGATGAAACCGCATCTTCCTCCCACTCATACCCCGGACCAGGCCTATACGTTCATAGGATCACCCTATCCTACATCTCCAAAAGCCTCAACACAAGAGGCCGAAAGACCGTAACCGATCCCAGTCGGTGACATCCAAGAACCGCATCGGTCTTGACGTTGAGGAGGCTGGGTGTTAGAGTTTTGTCATTCGACCGATCTTCCCCCAGGAGTGTTGAGAAGGAGGAGAGATCAATGATGACGACTCGACCGCTTGGATTCATCGGGCTCGGGGTCATGGGAGGACCGATGGCCCGGAACCTCTTAAAAGCCGGTTACCCGGTTTTCGTCTTCGATACCGATCATCACAAAATGGCCTCATTGGTCCACGAAGGGGCAAAGGGGACCTCCTCGCCGGCCGAGGTTGGCTGCCAGGCCGAAATCGTCCTCCTCTCCCTCCCCAGCACCCAAGCCGTCAGAGAGGTCATCCTTGGGAAGGGGGGGCTGGTCGAGGGGCTCAGGACCGCTGGGATCATCGTGGACATGGGGACCACTGACCCTACCGCTACCAAAGAGATCGCCAACACCCTTCGAGAAAAAGGGATCCGCTTTTTGGACGCCCCGGTCAGCGGCGGGGAGGCCGCCGCGAAGGAGCAGACCTTGGCCATTATGGTCGGCGGGGATGTCGAAACCCTCCAGGACGCCCTCCCGGTCCTTCAATGTCTCGGGCGCTCCATTGTCCACATGGGTCCCTCCGGCGCTGGGCAAGTGGCAAAGCTGGTGAATAACATGATCGTGAACGCCACGTTCACCGCCGTTGCCGAAGGGTTCGCCCTTGGGGCCAAAGCCGGCCTCGATCCGGCAAAGCTCTACGAGGCCATTAAAGGGGGATGGGCCGGCTCCAAGGTCTTGGAGGTGGCCGCACCGGCCATCTTGGCCCGGAACTTCCAGCCCGGAGGGACCGTGGATATCGTCTGTAAAGACTTGAGCTACGCCTTATCCCTCGGTCGGGACCTCAATGTCCCCCTCCCCATGACGGCCCTGGTTCACGAGATCTTCAGGATGGCCAAGGCTATGGGTAAGGGACCCCTGGCCCAGCCGGTCCTGATCACCCTCTGGGAAGGCTGGACGGGTACCACTATCCGTTAAAACTTAGGTCCCAGAACGGTGAGGCCACCATCCACCATGATGGTCTGGCCAGTCAGGGCAGAGGTCACCGCGAGAAACAGGGCTGCCTCGGCCACCTCTTCAGGCTGGAAGTTCCGGCCCAAGGGGTTCGTCCGACGCGACCGCTCAACGATCTCCGGTTCCCAGTTGACAAAGCCTGTCTCAATGAAGCCTGGGGCGATGGCATTCACCCGGATCTCGGGGGAAAAGGCCCTGGCCAAGGATTTTGTGAGGGAGATCATCCCCGCTTTGGACGCACAATAGGCGATGGAGCTTCCAAACCCGGTGAGCCCTGCTACCGAAGCCACGTTGATGATGCTCCCGCCTCCCTGTCTTTTCATCACCGGGATAGCCGCCCTGGCGCAATAGAAGGCCCCCTTCAGGTTCACGTCGAAGGTCCGGTCCCAGATCTCCTCGGTCAGTGCCTCCAGGTCTCGGTGGTCAACCCTTCTGGTGAAACCGGCATTGTTCACCAGGATGTCAAGCCGCCCGAATTCAGCCACGACCTTCTCCACCAGCGCCCGCGCCTCGCTATCCTTCGAAACATCAGCCCTGATGGCCATCGCCTTGACCCCCATCTCACGGGCCAGCCTGGCCACTTCCTCCGCTTTGTCCTGGGACTTCGAGTAGTTCACGGCAACCCCTGCCCCCTCCTTCGCGAACAGAAGGGCTGTTGCCCGCCCAATCCCCGTTCCTCCTCCCGTGATGAGGGCCGTCAACCCTTTGAGCCTCATAGCGTCCTCCTCCCTAACGGATGAACGCAGCCTCCTGCCTCTTCACCGCGTCCTGGATCCTGATGACGTGGAGCGGAACAATGTCAGGAGGCAGATCGGAGGGATCGAAGAAACCCAGTTCCAGCGTCTCCGGTGAGAGTGTCAAGGTGCCGCCTGTGATCTGACACTCAAAGACCGTGGAGATGTAATGGACCCCTCTACCATCAGGGTAGCGGACCATCTGAAAGCGGGGGTCCGAGTAGATGCCCACGCACCTGATGATCTGGACATCAAGCCCCGTTTCCTCCTTGACCTCCCGGACCAGCGCCTGGGAGACCGTTTCCCCGATCTCCACCGATCCCCCGGGGAGGCCCCATTGGCCGTTGTCTGAACGACGGTGGAGGAGGACCCTCCCGTTCCCGTCGAAGATCACCGCCGACACCGCCGGCTTGATCACCTGCACCTTGGAAATATCCCTCTCGATCCTCACAACAGCTCTCCTGAAGGTAACGTCTTGGTTAGTCGTGATGAGGAAGAACCCCCCGAAGATCGGACGAATCCCCATCTTCTAGCCTTCATCGGCCAGTCCCGAAGGGATGACCACGGCCCCTCCGAAGGCCTCCTCCGCCTCCCGATACAATTCGCTGACCTCGTCCCGGTACCTGGGTGAGAAGTGGAAGAGGACCAGCTTCCGAATCCCTGCTTCCCGGGCCAGGGAGCCGGCCTGCCTCGCCGTCAGGTGATACCGTTCCTGAGCCTTGTCCCGATCGCGCTCTAAATACGCGGCCTCGCAGAAGAAGAGGTCGGCATCCCGGGCCAGCTCCACCACCTTCGCGCGGTTCTCCTCGCTGTACAGGATGTCGGTGACATAGGCAATCTTCTGGCCCTTGCCCACCCTGACAATCTGGGCCTTTAGCTCCCCCAACCTGGCCGTTCGTTCCACGACCTCCCCGTCCCACCGCCATCGGGCGACAAAAAGGGATTCGTCAGGCCTCCCCTCCCGGATCTGTCGCTTGAGCTCCGAAAGCCACGGCCCCACCGGCCAGCCCAAGCGCTGAAGACGGTCCCTGTCAATGTTGAGATGAACCTTCTCCTCCAACGCAAAGCCCAAGCAGGGAATCCGGTGGTCCAGGTGGACCGCCTTGACCACGAAGAGGGGCTCGTCCAGGAGGAGGCCCTTAAAAGGCCGTCTCCCCAGATCCCGACGCTCGAACCGCTCCCGACACGGGAAGAAGGCGGAGTGGATCTCCCCCGGATGGATCTCGTGGACCTCCAGGACCAGGGGGTAAGCATCCACCAGGTTCCAGGTAAAGCCTTTGAGCTTTCCCTCCACATGGCCAAGGAATCCAGGGGGTCCAAAGAGTCTTAAGGCCTTTTCCCGACCAAGGAGGACCCGGAGGAGCGGATCGAAGCCGATAAAGTGGTCCATATGAGCATGGGAGACAAAGACATCAGTCACCTTGAGAAGCTCCCCTGCTGGAATGGGCGAGAGGTCTCCCAGGTCGAACAGAAAAGCCCTTCTCTCCCACTGGAGCCTTATGAAGACGCCTGGGTCATTGAACGGATCGTGAATCAGCCTGGCGTGAAAGATCGCAGCCATCCCGTGAGAAGGACCCTAGAGACTCAGGCCTTTTCAGAGATGAAGTTCGACAACATCGCCGTCCCGGACGAGGAATTCCCGCGGCACCCGCATGCCCTCCAACATCCCCCGGCGCCAGAGCCTGGCGAATTTGAGCTTCTTGACAAAATCCTTGTGGATCGAGGAAGCCACATCGAGGATCGTGCTCCCAAGAGGGAGGACGAAAGGGGCCGACAGATCTGGGGGTTTCCCGGGCACCTTGGTATACACGCGAAGAATCCCCAGCCCCTGGTAGATCCCCTCTTTCAAGGCCTCCAGATTTGCCCGTTCCTTCGCGGAGAGGACAAAAATGGGAAAGCGGTCCCGGTACCCTTCGACCAGGAAGGCCCTACGATCCGTAGCCCCTTTGCCATCCCCTTTATTCCCGACAAGGATGGCCTTTTTCAGGATCACCCCGGACTCCCCAGGAAGCTCCTCCCCCTTCTGGCCCACCGGCCGGATCTTCATCCGCTCCAGCTCCCCAAGGACCATCTCGACCTGCTCCAGGGGATCCTCGAGAAGATCAACAACCATGAGAAGCAGGTCCGCGTTTCGGACGATCCCTCCGATCCAGGGTTCGGTGTGACCGGGGAAGAGAGGCGGGAGGTCTACCAGTTGGATCTGGATATTCTCGAAAGGCATCATGCCGGGGAGAGGGGCTCGGGTCGTGAAGGGATAATCGGCCACCTCCGGGGTGGCATGGGTGAGACAGGAAAGGAGCGTGGATTTCCCCACGTTAGGGGGACCGACCAGGGCCACCTGGCCAGCCCCCTCCCTTTCGACGGAAAAGAGGGCCCCCCTCTTCGGACCGCCCTTTTTTGATGCCTCCTCTCTGAGCTTCGAGATCCTCCGTCGGAGATCCCCGATCAGTTTCTCCGTCCCTTTATGCTTCGGGATGACGGCAAGCATCGCCTCAATAGCCCGGATCTTCTCAGCAGGTGTCCTCGCCTCCCGGAACCATCGCTCGGCTTCAAAGTACTGGGGTGGCAGGTTGGCCGGCATCGTTGCATCCTCAGGGCGACCTTCCCATCACCCGGAGAAGACCTCACGTCCCCTCACCGCTTACAGGCCCGTTTGTAAGCCTCCAGGGTGTTCCGGAGGAGCATGGCAACCGTCACAGGCCCCACCCCTCCCGGGACAGGGGTAATGAAGGAAGCCCGCTCTTTAACCGACTCAAAGTCCACATCCCCCACCAGTTTCTCCCCCACCCGGTTGATCCCCACGTCCACCACCACCACCCCCTCCTTGACCATGGAGCCCTGGATCAGGGCTGGCTTCCCGGCGGCGACGATGAGGATGTCAGCCTGCCTGGTGTGGTGAGCCAGATCGGCCGTCTTCACGTGACAGATGGTGACGGTGGCGTTTCGCTGCAGGAGCAAAAAGGCGGTAGGTTTCCCCACAATGACGCTCCACCCGACTACCACCGCATGCTTCCCTTCGATCTCAATCCCCGTCTGATCTAAAAGCTCCAAGATGCCCAACGGGGTGGAGGCGATGAACAGAGGATTACCGATCAACAACCCGCCCAAATTCTTGGGGTGAAAACCGTCCACGTCCTTCATCGGGTGGACCGCCTCCAGGACCCTCCGCTCGCTGATATGGGGTGGGAGCGGGAGCTGGACCAGGATCCCATGCACGGTATCATCGTTGTTCAAGGATTCGATGAGGTTCAAGAGGTCTTCAGGAGAAACATCGGCTGGGAGGAGGTACTGGTCAGACCGGATCCCCACCTCTCCACAAGCCTTGGCCTTGTTCCGCACGTAGATGGCTGAGGCGGGATCATCCCCGACCAGGATCACTGCCAGCGTGGGAACCACCTGGAACTCCTTTCGAAGCGTGAGGACCTCTTCCTTCACCTGGTAGCGGATCCGCTGGGCGATGGCCCGTCCGTCAATCAGCTTGGCCGGCACGGCTCTCCTCCCTTATCTGGCAAATTCGACAGCCCGGGTCTCCCGGATGACGGTGACCTTGATCTGCCCCGGATACTCCAACTCCTCCTCGATCCTCTTGGAGATGTCCTTGGCGAGCTGGTAGACCATCAGGTCGGAAACCTCCTCACCCTCAACGATGATCCGGACCTCCCGCCCGGCTTGGATGGCGTAGGCCTGCTTCACCCCTGGAAAGGAAGAGGCAAGTTCTTCCAGCTTCTCCATCCGCTTGACGTAGGCCTCCAGCAACTCCCGGCGGGCCCCCGGCCTGGCCGCGGAGAGGGTATCGGCTGCCTGGAGGAGGACGGCCTCCAGACACTCGACCTCCGTATCCTCATGGTGGGAAGCAATGGCACTCACCACCTTGGCCGGTTCCTTGTACCGCTTGCAGAGGTCAACGGCAATCTGGGTGTGGTTCCCCTCATGGGTTCCATCGGCAGCCTTGCCAATGTCATGGAGGAGCCCAGCCCGCTTCGCCACATCCGGGTCAAGGGCCAACTCGGCGGCCATGATCCCGGCGAGACGGGCAACCTCTTTGGCATGGTGGAGCTGGTTCTGGCCATAGCTATACCGGTACTTCAAGCGCCCCACCATCTTCACCAGCTCGGGGTGCATCCCTACGATCCCCAGCTCGACACAGGCCTGCTCCCCCGCCTCCTGGATGCTCCGCTCAACCTCCATCTTGGCCTTTTCCACAGTCTCTTCGATCCGGGCGGGATGGATCCTCCCGTCCGCGACGAGTCTCTCCAAGGCAATCCTGGCAATCTCCCGTCTCACGGGGTCAAAGGCAGAAAGGATCACCGCTTCAGGGGTGTCATCCACGATCAGATCCACCCCCGTGGCCCTCTGAAAGGCGCGGATGTTCCGTCCTTCCCGCCCGATGATCCTCCCCTTGATCTCGTCATTTGGGAGGTTGACAACGGACACGGTCGCCTCGGCCACGAACTCGGCAGCACACCGCTCGATGGCCATGGCAAGGATCTCCCGACTCTTCCACTCGGCCTCAAGCTTGGCCTCCTCCTCGAGCCGTTTCACCAAGGCGATCGCTTCAAGCCTGGCCTCCTCCTCGACCCGCTGGAGCAGGCTCCTCTTCGCCTCCTCAACAGTCATGCCGGCCATCTGTTCGAGCTTCAGTCGCTCCTCCTCCAAGAGAGCCCTGTACCGGGCCTCGGCCTCGGCGACACTCCTCAGCCTGGCCTCCAGCTCCCGCTCCCGTCGGTCCAACGCCTCCTCCCGCTGGGCCAGCTTCCGTTCCCACCGGGAGAACTCCTGACGCCGCTCCCGGCCCTCGCGTTCGAGCTCCGCCCTGGTCCGGAGGGCTGCCTCCTTGGCCCTAAGCTCCAGCTCTTTCCGCCTAACCTCCGCCGCTCGCTCTGCCTCCTCCAGGATCCGCTTCCTTTCGGTTTCGATCTCCCCCCTCTTCCGCTGGAGGAATCGTTGAACCCACAAACCCCCTGCCACGAACCCGACGAGGATCAACAGGAGGATCAACGGAATCACGTTCTGTATGGACAATGGACTCACCCCTTTCAGATCGGGAAGGGCAGGACCGCCCTTGGCGATCGCTCCGGGAGGATGATCCGCTCCTCGGTGACGATGGCATCGACAGCGATATCATGGGTGGAGGTAGGAAGGGAGGGGAGGATCTGAAGCTCGAAGGCAAGCCCGATCTTCCAAGCTGAACGGGGGAGGAGACCCAAGAGTCGGTCGTAATAGCCGCCCCCATAACCAAGCCGGTGACCCCGAAGGTCAAAGGCCACACCCGGGACCACGGCCAGTTCCACCGCCTCGATATTGACGGGCCGAAGAAATTCCTCCTTGGGCTCGGGGATGCCGTGAAAACCGGGGTGAAGCTCATCGAGGCTCAAGATCCGGGAAATCAAAAGCGCCTTTTCATCGGAGATCACAACCGGCAGGAAGGCCACCTTCCCTGAAGCCAGCCATGCCTTGATCAGCTCCTCCGTCTCCACCTCGCCCCGGAAGGAGGCATAGAAGAGCGCTGCCTTCCCTTCCCGGAATGGGGGAAACGCTTTCAGCCGGTCATGGATGACCCGGCTCCGCCACCGCCGCTCCTCTCCAGGGAGGGCGTCGCGCGCCTGGAGGATCCTCTGCCGGACGGTGGACTTCGGCTCCATCAACGCTGGAGCTCCGCGTCCAGGAGACGGACCAGCTCTCCGATCCTGGCGACGACCTCTGCTTCGATTCTTCCCCTTTCCTCCTCGAGCTTCAGTAGCTCATCGGCAATCTCCAACGAGGCCAGGATGGCCATCTTGGGGGAAGGGAGGGAAGGGGACCGTTTGGCGATCTCGTAAAACTTCGCGTCCACGTATTGGGCCACACGATGGATATGGCCAGGATCCTCCTCTGACCGGACAGTGTAACGTTCCCCGAAGATCTCCACCTGAACGAGATGTTCAGAAGCCGCCATCTCTATTCTTCTTACGCCTGCCCCTCGATGGAGGCCTCGATCTTCGAGATCTCCTCGAGGAGCGCCTCCACCTTGGATCGGACCTCCTCCCGCTCTTCCTGAAGTCGTTGAACCTGGGCAAAGGTCTGATCCCGTTCGGCCTGCACCGCCTGGAGCATCTCTCCCTTGGAGTGGAGCTCCCGCTCCAACTCCTGAACCTTCGTTTGAAGGGCTGCTCGTTCCTCCCTGAGTTCAGCGATCAGCATGACAGCAGCCTTGACCTTAGCCTCCAGCTCCTTGAGTCGCTCGACAATCATCGGATCGTCGCCCCCAATTCCTCCCGTAGCCGGTTCAACACCTGGCTGTGGAGCGTGTTCACCTCTTCATCGGTCAGGGTCCGATCAACGGCCCGAAAGGCGATCGAGAAGGCCAGGCTTTTCTTTCCTTCCGGGATCCCCTCCCCCCGATAGACATCAAAGATCTTCACCTCCTCGACGAGCTCCCCACCAGCCTCTTCGATGAATCGTTGAATCGCAAGGGCCTCGGCCTCTTCCGGAACCAGGAGGGCCACATCCCTGACGACCGCCGGGAACTTGGGGAGGGGCGTAAATGTCCGCTCTTCCTTCCCGAGAGAGGCCAAGAGGCCCAGATCAATCTCGAAGGCAAAGGGGAGGGATTCAAGGCCAAACCCCTGGGCCACTTCCCGCCTCACCTGCCCGATGACCCCCAACGGGATCCCCTCAAAAGAGACAAAGGCCTGGCGGGTTGGATGGAAGTAGGGGACCGGTTCCCCTTTCTGGAACATGAGGGTGATCCCGAACTCCCGGGCGATGGCTTCTAAAACCCCTTTGAGATCGTAAAAATCCACCTGCTCCTTTGACCCTTTCCAAGAGGGTTCCTCCCGGAACCCCACGGCCACGGCGGCCAAGTGGAGGCCCTCCTTCGGAAGGGTCCTTTCCCCCTCCGGATGAAAGGTCCTCCCCACCTCGAAGAGCCTGGTCATTCGGGTCGCCCGCATGCGTCGGCTTTCGTCCAAGGCCACGTTCCTCAGCAAACCGGGAAGAAGGCTCGTTCGGAGAACGGCCCCTTCCCCGCTCAGGGGGTTCCTAATCCTTACCGCCTGGCGTAGCGGATCTTCAGGGACCAGTTTCAAGGTATCAAAGACTTCTTCACCTGTAAAGCTGAAATTCACGGCCTCGTAGAAGCCGGCGGCAGCCATGAGCCGCTTGGCCTTTCTCTCAACCTTTAATGAAGAAGATGCCGCCGCGGGCTTGGGACGGATCGCCGGGATGCTCACCGGGATCCGGTCGAAGCCCCAGATCCGAGAGATCTCTTCGATCAGATCAATCTCCCGCTCCAGGTCCCTTCGAAAGGTTGGAACCAGCACCTCCAGGGTCCTCCCCCGGCCACGGACCCTAAGGCCCAAGGCCCGGAGGATCCTCCTGACCTCCCGGGGTTCGACCGGTGTTCCGAGGATCCCCTCGACCCGCTTCAGCCGTAAGGGGATGGTCCGGGGAGGCATCGCCCTAAGGTCCTGATCCACCACCCCTCTTGCCACCTCCCCACCGGCAAGGTCGGCGATCAAGGCGGCCACCCGGTCCAAGGCCCGGATGCATCCCTCCGGATCGACCCACCGCTCGAAGCGGTAGGAGGCTTCGGTCGAGAGGCCAAGGGCCTTCGAGGTCCGGCGGATACTCACCGGATCGAAGAAGGCGCTCTCTAAGAGGAGGTGGCGGGTGAAATCGGTCACCTCGCTCTCTAGCCCCCCCATGACCCCGGCAACGGCCACCGGGACGGTGGCGTCAGCGATGGTCAGCATCCCCGGGGCCAAGGTCCGCTCTACGCCGTCCAAGGTGACGATTCGCTCCCCCTCCCTCGCCGTTCGGACGACAATCTTTCTCCCGCCCAGCTTTTCAAAGTCGAAGGCGTGGAGGGGTTGCCCTAGCTCCAGCATACAATAGTTTGTCGCATCCACAACGTTGTTAATGGCCCTGAACCCGAGGGTCTGGAGCCTCCTCCTCAGCCAGAACGGGGAAGGGTTGATCTGGACGTTCAGGATCACCCGGGCGGCATACCTCGGGCAGAGCTCGGGATTCAGGATCTCGACAGAGGTCAAGGTCTCGATAGAAGGCCCCCGCTCTTTTACCCTGATCCTCGGGAGGCGTAGGGGTTTTCGAAGGAGGGCAGCGATTTCCCGGGCGATCCCGAGATGGGAAAGGCAATCGCCCCGATTCGGCGTGACCGCCACCTCCAGGATCACATCCTCCAGGTCCAGGGCCTTCTGAAGGTTCTGCCCAAGAACAAGCGTCCCCGGGAGGGTCATGATCCCCGAGGCGTCTGGTCCGAGGGCCAGCTCTGCCTCCGAGCAGAGCATCCCTTGGGATTGGACCCCTTTGATGACGGAGGTCTCAATCCGTCTCCCTCCCGGAAGGGTGGCCCCTGGGAGGGCGACGGGGACTGTATCTCCTTCCTTAATATTGTGGGCGCCACAGACGATGGAGAGACAGTCCTTGCCGACATCGACATCGCACAGGAGAAGCCTCGGATCCTGGGGATGCTCCTGGATCCGACGGATCCTCCCCACCACAACCCTGTGAAAATCCGCGGTGATCTTTTCCAGGGCCTCGACCTCCAGCCCGGCCATGGTGAGGCGTTCCCGAAGCTCCTCCGGGGTGATCGGGATCTCGACGAACTCCTGCAGCCACTTCCAACTGACTCGCACGAAAAGATTCCTCCTTTGACAGGTCATGAATTCCCGAAGGATCATACCGTAAAAGGCAGGGGCGAGACAAGCCTTTCATGTCATCGACACAAAGAGCGCTTATAGAGTGGTGAAGGCCTTTCCTCAAGGTTATTCCTAGGGGAGCCATTCGAAGGAAGGGGAGGTTATTCCTCAAAGGGACTGAGTGCGTGTGCAGTCTCTTCTAGGCGGTCCTGAATTAAAGGGCCTGGAACTGCTTCAGGAAGCGGAGATCGTTCTCGAAGAAGAGACGGATGTCGTCAATGCCGAACTTCAACATGGCGATCCGTTCGACGCCCAGACCGAAGGCGAAGCCGGTGTAGCGCTCGGGATCGTAGCTGACCCGCTTGAAGAGCTCTGGGTCCACCATCCCGGCCCCCAGGATCTCCAGCCACCCCGTCCCCTTGCAGAGCCGGCAGCCTGTCCCCCCGCAGATGATGCAGGCCACATCCACTTCAGCCGAAGGCTCCGTGAAGGGGAAAAAGCTCGGCCTAAAGCGCAAGCGGGTCTGTTTCCCGAAGAGGCGCTCGGCAAAGAGCTGAAGGGTTCCTTTCAGGTCGGCGAAGGTCACCCCTTCGTCTACCAGCAAGCCCTCCACCTGGTGAAACATCGGGGAATGGGAGATGTCCGCATCCCGCCGGTAGACCTTTCCTGGGACGACAACTTGGACAGGAGGAGGTTGACGCTCCATGACCCGGATCTGGACCGGGGAGGTGTGGGTCCTTAAAAGGACCTCGTCGGTCACGTAGAAGGTATCCTGCATGTCCCGGGCCGGGTGGTCCTTCGGGATGTTCAAGGCCTCAAAGTTGTAATAATCCAATTCCACCTCCGGTCCCTCCGCCACCTCGAAGCCCAGGTGCTGGAAGATCTCCAGGATCTCATCCAGGACCTGGGTCAGTGGATGGAGGCTTCCAAAGGTGGGGGGACGCCCGGGGAGGGTTGGATCTAACCGTTCCTTGACGAGGAGCGCCTGGGCGAGACGCCCCTCCAGGACCTTGCGGCGGGAGGCTAAGGCCTGTTCCAACGTTCCTTTGACGAGGTTGGCAAGCCTCCCGATCTCGGGGCGGGCTTCAGGAGGGAAGTTCCCAAGGTTTCTGAGGAGGACGGTAAGGGCTCCCTTCCTTCCCAGGGTTTTGATCCTGATATTTTCTAGGACCTCCAGGGAGTCCGCCGCCTCAACGGCCTGAAGCGTCTCGGTCTCGATCGCCCGGAGTTGAGCAAGCACAGAAGCCTGTTCGACCTTTTCCCCTTCCATCCCGTGAGGATTTCCTTCACGCTATAGCGGTCAGGTGCGTCCTGGCCACCTGGGCCAGCTCGGTAAAGGCCCGGGCATCTCTCACGGCGAGATCCGCGAGGATCTTCCGATCCACCACCATTCCCGCTTTGCGAAGGCCTCCCATCAGTTGGCTGTAGGAAAGGCCATTCTGGCGGGCTGCCGCGTTGATCCTGGTGATCCAGAGACTTCTGAATTCCCGCTTCCTTGTCCGCCGGTCCCGGTAGGCATACCGGAGTGCCCGGTCTACTGCCTCCTGGGCGATCCGGAAGCAGGACTTCCGCTTTCCCCAAAACCCTTCCGCTTGCTTGAGGACCCTTTTCCTCCGATGTCGTGTCTTTGGCCCGCCTTTCGCCCTTGGCATCTCTCCCTCGCGTTTTCAAGAGCGTTTAAGTCCAGAGTCCAACGTTGAACCTTACATGCTGAACGTTGCAGGTTTTTAGCTGACGGCTGAGCGCTGATGGCTGAACGCTTTTTCCTAAAAGGCGTAGGGGATGAGGCGTTTCATCCGTTTCTCATCAACCGGATGGATGAGACCCGGTTTTCGAAGGGCCCGTTTCCGCTTCGCCGATTTCTTGGTCAACAGATGGCTTTTCGTCGCATGAAACCGGCGGATCTTCCCCGTCCCTGTCACCTTGAACCGTTTGGCTGCGCCTCTTAATGTCTTGAGCTTTGGCATCCTCCACCTCGAGAACGGTCCATAGCTCGGAGCAGGTAACCCGTGGAGAACCCCCAAAAGCCCTCAGAGCAACCCCCCTCCACCTGCTCCCTGCCGCTCTCAGCGCTTGGGCGCCAGGAGCATCACCATGGTTCTTCCTTCGGTCTTTGGCGGCTGCTCGACCACGCCAACCTCCTTTAAGATATTGGCGAACTTGTCCAACAGCCCCTTCCCCAAGTCCATATGGGCAAGCTCCCGGCCTCGGAACACCATGGTGACCTTCACCTTGTCCCCGTCTTTAAGAAACTCCTCGGCGTGCCTGGCCTTAAAGGCGAAATCGTGCTCGTCGGTCTTGGGCCGGAGCTTGATTTCCTTGATCTCGATGGTCGCCTGTTTTTTCCTCGCCTCCCGCGCCTTCTTTGACTGCTCGTAGCGGTATTTCCCATAGTCAATGATCCGGCAGACCGGAGGCTTCGCGTCGGGGGCCACCTCCACCAGATCGAGGCCCATACTGTAGGCTGTCTGGAGGGCTTCCTGGACCGGCATGATCCCCAGTTGGGTCCCGTCGGGGCTGATGACCCGAACCTCTTTGACCCGGATCCTCTCATTCACTCGAAGCGGCTTACTGATCGGCGTCACCTCCTTAAAGAGAGGGCCGAAAACGGCCTTAGGCAGCAGGGGGGGAGAGCTCACCCCGGATGGCGGCCAGGAACTCCTCCAGGCTCATGGAGCCCCGATCCTGGCCTCCCCTGGCCCTCACGGAGACAGAACGATTCTGCAGCTCCCGATCCCCTACTACCAGAACATACGGAACCTTCTTCACCTCGGCATCCCTGATCTTGTAGCCCACCTTCTCGTTCCGCGCATCCCACTCCGCCCTAACACCGGCCTCCCGGAGCCGCTGGTGGAGCTCTCGGGCAAAGACATGATGGCGCAAGGCGACGGGAATAACCACAACCTGGACCGGGGCAAGCCAAGTCGGAAAGGCCCCGGCGTAGTGCTCGATCAGAATGCCGAAAAACCGCTCCAGCGAGCCGAGGATGGCCCGGTGGATCATGACCGGGCGGTGGAAGCGGCCGTCCTCGGCCATGTAGGTGAGATCAAAGCGCTCCGGGAGCGTATAATCGAGCTGAATGGTTGTCACCTGCCACTTCCGTCCAATCGCGTCGAACAGATGGAAGTCGATCTTTGGACCATAGAAGTTGGCCTCACCCTGGACCCGCTGATAGGCAAGGCCAAGCTTCTCAAGGGTCTTGGCCAAGCCAGCCTCCGCTTGGTCCCACACCTCCGACCGTCCGGCGAACTTGCCCATATCACCGGGATCCCGCACGGACAGCATGATCTCCAGCTCCTTGAAGCCGAAGGCACGCATGACCCGGAACGTGAGGTCAATCAAAGAAGCCACCTCCTGCTCGACCTGATCAGGACGGCAGAAAAGGTGGGCATCGTCCTGGGTCAGGCCCCGGACCCGGAGGAGGCCATGGAGCACTCCCGAGCGCTCGTACCGGTAGACCGTTCCAAACTCGGCAAGGCGGAGCGGGAGGTCGCGATAGCTCCTGGTCTGAGACTTGTAGATCATGATATGAAAAGGGCAATTCATGGGCTTGACAAGGTACTCTTGCCCTTCCACCTCGATCCCTGAGAACATGTTCTCCCGATACCAGCTCATGTGGCCGCTTTGCTCCCACAAATGGGACCGGGCGACGTGGGGGGTATAGACCAGGTCATAGCCCCGCTGCTCGAGCTCCTCCCGGATGAACCCTTCGATCTTCTGGCGGACCAGGGCCCCTTTCGGGTGCCAGAGGATCAGGCCGGGGCCGATCTCCTCACTAACGGTAAAAAGATCCAGCTCTTTGCCCAGCCTCCGGTGATCCCGCCTCTTCGCCTCCTCCAGCCGAAAGAGATACTTTGCCAGGGCTTCCTCGGTCGGGAAAGCCGTCCCGTAGATCCGTTGGAGCATCGGCCGCCTTTGATCCCCACGCCAGTAGGCACCGGCCACGTGGGTGAGCTTGAAGGCCCGAAGGTAGAGGGTCGAGGGCACATGGGGACCGCGGCACAGGTCAAGGAACTCCCCCGTCCGGTAGAAGCTCACACGACCGCTTGTCAGGTCCGCCTCCTCGGCCAGCTCCTGGCTCGGGCCCTCTGCCCGGATCGTCTCCAGGATCTCGAGCTTGTACGTCTGATCCATCTCCCTGGCCATTCTCATGGCCTCTTCCAAAGGCACCTCAAGCCTGACGAAGGGGAGGTCCCGCTCGGCCAGCTCCCGCATCTTCGCCTCGATGACAGGGAGGTCCTCGGGCGTGAGGGCCCGGGGAAGCTGGATATCATAGTAGAAACCTTCCTCGATGGCTGGTCCGATGGCGAACTTCGCCTCCGGGAAGAGGACCTGAACAGCGGCGGCCATCAGGTGCGCGGTACTGTGGCGGAGGATCTTCAGCCCCTCGGGGGAATCGGCCTCGACGAACTCTACCGTCGCCCCTGCCTGGGGCACGCTGGAGAGATCCACGAGATGGCCGTTGATCTTCGCGGCGATCACCGAGGTCGCCCAGTGACCATCGGTCTCCATCAGGAGTTCCCCTGCCGATCTCCCAGAGAGCCGGTTTGTTCGCCGTCCATCCGGAAGGATCAGTTCAACGGTTCCCACAGGTCCCTCTCAATAAAAAAGCATCACGTGGCCGTTTTTCGCCGTGATGCCCCCATCAATCGCGGGAAGGATCGAAAAGAGTTGATGGTAGGCACGGGCGGTTTCGAACCGCCGACCTCCTCTGCGTCAGAGAGGCGCTCTCCCGCTGAGCTACGTGCCTACGACAAGCTACTTGAATGACCCCCATCGGCCCTGTCTAGCTTTTAAACGAAAATGAGAGGAGTGTCAAGGAGAATTTCACTTCCTGCCGTCAGGTCGGGCCGATGGAGCACCCTCCCCTCCTCCACCCCGACCTTTCCCCTGGGCTGGCTGGTTTGGAAGGAGAAGCAGGTTTCTTAAGATCACCACCTTGGTTTCACGGCTTCCGGCATCCCGGCTAATGTTCACCGTCGTCTGATCTTGGAACGTGGGGGCGATGGCAATGAGGGCACTCTTGACCTTGGCCGACTCGCTCAGATATGTGGTGGCCTTTTTCCCGGCCTGATCCTGGTAGAACTTGACAACCCGATCGAAGGGATCAGGGGTGACGAAGGAGACCTCGTACCAACGGGCCCCCTCTCCCTGCCCGGATCGCGAGACAACCTTTGAGGCCCTGGCGTACACCGGAATCCTCACACCTGATTCACCGGATCCACGAGACTCTCCCGGGGCATCAGTCGGCTGTCCACCCCTAGCAGGGGAGGCCTCGGACGGTCGCTGCTCCAGCCTATTGGCCGCTGGTCCTTCCCGAGAGGTCGGAAGACGGTCAGGCCACGGCCGTGATCGGGTCAAGAAGAAGCCGACGACGAGAACGAGGGCAACCGATGCCGCCACGAAGAGCCCTATCCGCATAGATCGCTGCATTCCCATCTCTTCTTACAAGGCGCTGGATCCAGGAGCTTGGCCAGGATGAAATAGGGGCCTGACAGTGCCTAGAGACGCTCTTTGCATTTCCGGAGATCAGCCATACACTCCTTTGCCCTCAGGGCCTCCCGGTATTTATCGTAGTGTTGCGTAATTTGACGAAGGACCTTTTCGGCCTGGGCATCCTCTCCCACCTTCAGATAAGCGTAAGCCTGCTTGAGCAAAGCACTGGGAGCCTTCGGGCTCTTTGGATATTCTCTGACGAGGGTCTCAAATTCCTGAATGGCCTGCCGGAAGTTCCCCTGGCTGTAGTAGGATTCCCCCATCCAATACCGGGCATTCGGAGCTAAGCTCGTCTTGGGAAAGAGGCTGAGAAAGGAACGGAACCCATCAATGGCGAGGTCATAGTTCCCTTTCGTGTAGTCGCTTAACGCCGTCTTGTACAGCTCTTCCGGGGAAACCAAAGGTGGGGTAGGACCAGGGATTGGGCTGTCGGCGGTCTTCCCAGCGGCTGGTGAAGTGGCGGGAGGAGAAGACCCGGAAGGAGGCGAAGGAAGGCTGGCTTCGACCAAAGCCCCAACCGCCTTCACCTGCTGCTCCAGGGCCTCTGTCTTCTTTTCAAGGGTGAGAACCTTTTGTTCAACCCCTTGAACTCGATCCTGGAGGGTTCGGCCCTGGCTTTCGACCAGCTTCGTCTGGGCCTCGACTTTCCCGGTCAACAAGGCCACCTGTTGATCCACCTGGGTGAGCCGGGCAACCTTCTGATCCATCGCCAAAAGGCGGCCCTCCAGGCTGTTTCCTTGCCCTTCCACCGCCCGGACGACCCCTTCCAAAGCTTCAACCTGGCGCCCCAAAAGGGTCATCTTCTGTTCTGCCGTCTTGACCTGACCCTCGACGTTCCGAACCTGCTTCTCAAGGACCTGCCCCTGCTCCGCCACCTGCCGGGCCACCCCCCCCACCCGCTCCTCCACCCCCTGGAGCTGCGCCTGAAACGCCTGCCCCCGCTCCTCTAACCCCTTCGCCTGCTCCTCCACC
>CAZHST010000020.1:0-63464 GCA_964535215.1 uncultured bacterium | reverse complement strand
GAGATATCCAATGTCATTCGCCATCACCTCCGGTTCGGAGACAGAACCTTCTTGCTGAAATCCCCGGATAAAGTCAAGGGAAGGAGGCTCTACTTTTTTGAGCACACTATCCTGATCTAATGCAGCCAGGATCTCATCGATCGATAAGGTGTTCAGCTTCTCCAGATCCACATCATAGGCATACTGTTCCTTAATACGCCGGATCAGCTCCTGTCTGAGGGAATCCAGTTCCACCTCCTGCGAGGGAAACGTCGCTTCTTGGCAGCCCATCAAGAAGAGAAGGCTCGCGATGAAGATGGAAAACATCACCCATATTAGTGACAGTAGTTAGGACTGGCAGCCCCTAAGATGGTCACCCCCCACGGGTAGCGCCCCACGTTGGGGATCCGCTTCACCTGATCGGTTGAAGCATCGATGACGTAGATGGAATCGTCTGTCGAAGAGGCCAGATAGATCTTCGTCCCATCGGCCGTGGTAGAGGCCGTCTCAAGGGCCAGAGATGGACCGATCTTCAGCCGATTGATCAGCTTGAAGGTCCGCATATCGTAGACATAAACGGCCGATTCCCCCCGGCTGATGACATAGGCCTTCTTCCCACCGTGGACGAAGTTGATCCCGGTCATCTCCGGGCCACCTTTGAGGGTGGTCACCACTTTGCGCGTCTTGGTGCTGATCACCGAGACCGTCTCCTCCCCGTTGTTCGGGACTAGCATCCACCGACCATCGGGCGAGGCATAGGCCCGCCAGGGCTCCGCCCCCACCGGAATGGTGGCGATCACTCGATCGATGCTGGTGTCGATGACCCCCACCTCGCCAGCATCGCCATCCGCTGCGTAGGCAAATCGTCCATCGATGGTCAGGGTAGGGTTGGCAATGCCTTTGATCTCGGTCAGGAACCGATCAGGATTTCGAGCCGCAAACCGATGGGCGCCACCAACCGCCAACCGCTTGGCCAATTGGTGCGTGGTGACGTTGACCACCCCGACCTCATGGGCACCAAAATTCGAAATGTAGATCTTGGAACCATTGGGCAGGACGCTAAACCCATGGGGCTCAAAAAACCCGGCGAGCCGTGTGACCTCCCTACCTTCTTTGAGATCGATCACCGAGACGGTCGAATCCTCCATATTCCCTACATAAGCTAGCCGGTCATCCGGGGTGATATCAAAGTGCTCTGGGGACTGGCCGGTTTCGATGACCCTCTCAATGGTCAGGGTCGCCAGGTCGATGATCAGGAAGCGATCCCGTCCTGTGGCAGAGACCAGGATCTTCTTCCCATCGTTGGTCAGCATCGCCATATGGCCGTTGGCAGATGGCCCAAGGGAGACTCGGCCAATGACGGTATCCGTCCTGGTGTCGATGATGGCGAGATCGCTGGAATCCCGATTGGTGACGATGACCAGGGCCTTCGGATCGTACGCGGCCAGATTGATCGAGACCCCTTTCTGATCAGCAGCCCACACGATGGGAAGGGCCGCCGATCCCAAAAAGACGAGACTGATCATCAGCCACCTGTTTCTTCTCCACATGGTATGCCCCCTTTCCTCCGTGAGAGCCATTCTTTAGAAAGCAACGGTGGCCCTCAATCCTGGAATCATAATGTTCCTATTCTTTCCCCCTGTTACCTGATTAGGGCCAGAGAAGAGCCACTGCAGGTCCAGAGTCAGTGAGAGGTGATCAGTCAAGAACACGTTATAGTACCATTCGCCGATCCTCTCCGAACCGGCCGCCTCCTTCTGGCTGCTGAAGGCGATCCCTGTGCGATCTTTGATCCGCGTAGAGAAAGGCGCTCTCACCTCAAACCCGACAGACCAGGCATAGGCCGATCGGCCTTCACCTTCGGTTCTGCTGAGCCCATACCGGGCAAAGGCGGTCAAGGTCGGGGTCAGTTGCTGGTCCAGGCTGACCCCGATTCCCCACGTCGCCCTGTCAAGCGCCTCAGGACTCCTCCCGATCCTCCCCCACAGCCGGTAGTTCCCTTCACGGGCAAAGAGGAGGTGGGAGTGGTAGTCCAGCTCGAGAATGGCAAAGACCTTCTCGGCAAGGGTCGAGCCTGAATTGTTCGGGGACTGCACCCCCATCCTGAGCCCAAGATCCCTTTTTGGGTCAAACACCACCACAAGCCCGGGCCCATTGGGCGGCTGTTTCAGCATCGGGTTTTGACCAAGGATGTGTTCAGGAATCTTGTTGTCTCATCGTTGGCCACAGCGTTGCGATCAAAATAGTTGGTCAGATCGAGCTTACCCCCCACAACCTCCAGACGTTCCTGGAGGAGCCTGATCAAGAGCCAGGCCTCCCTCACCTTCACCTGATCGGTCACGCCCACCCCAAGCGTCTCTGCATCGGTGTTAAGGCGGGAGAGGCTCCCGATCACCTCATCAGGGCCGGCCCCTCCGATCGCCTCGAGGTCCACAAAAAAGGTCGTGAAGGCCATGGGGCGGATGAGGAAGAACAGATCTACCGACCCTTCCCCGAAGAGCCTGTCCTCCTTTTGGCTGTTGAGCACCTGCTGCAGGATCCCCCGAGCCGACACGCCCCCAGTAACCCGTTTGGCCTCGGCCTCTTGAAGCACGGCCTCGATCTTCTCGGCCAGGGATTCCCACCTGGAGAATTTCAGCTTTTGTAAAGCCTCCCGCTCCTCTGGCGGGGAGCCATCCGGGCAGCGGCCGCCTGGAGGAGGTTGATCATAAATCTCCCCACCTGGGCAGACGTACCCGATGACCTTTTTGATCACCTCCACCTTCTCCAGCTTGTCGAGTCTCTCCTCCAGGGCCTTGACCCGCTCCTCCAATGACCTTTCTAAGCCGCCTTCTGATTGCTCCGGGGCCGTCGCCTCAAGGGATGACAGCATCCCCATGGCCACCATGAGCATCCCAGCCCACCGCTTCACCTGACCTTCCATGGGCGTTACGCTTTCCCGGCCAGCTCCAGAAGGGCATTGACGATGGCGATGGCGACGCTCGACCCCCCTTTCCTCCCCCGGTTCGTGATGTAGGGGATCTCCAGGGTGAGAAGGGCCTCCTTGGCCTCCACCGCCGACACAAACCCGACGGGAACCCCGACGATGAGGGCTGGCCTCGCCTCCCCTTCCCTCACCAGCCTGACCACCTCGAGGAGGGCCGTCGGGGCATTGCCGTTGACGACGATGGCCCCTGTCATCTCCTTCGCAGCCACCCGCATGGACACGACGGCTCTGGTCGTGTTGAGCTCCTGGGCGCGCCGCATCACCTCAGGATCAGAGATGAAACACCTGATCGACCCGCCAAAGGCTTTCACCTTTCTCTCGTTGATCCCCACCCGGACCATATCGACATCGGCGATGATGGTAGCCCCTCTCCTGATGGCGGCGATCCCTGCATCGATGGCGTCGGGATGGAAGAGGAGTCCACAGGTCGAGGCGAACTCAAAGTCGGCCGTCGCGTGGATCGCCCGGCGCACGATGGGCCACTCCCGCGGGGAGTAGAGATGAGGACCGATCTCCCGGTCGATGATCTCGAAGCTTTGGGCTTCGATCTCCTGAGATTTCTGCGAGGCTCTCATCTTCTGCTCTCTGTCGCTCAAAGCTAGGATGCTTAAGAGAGATCCCCTGAACAAGAGAGAACTCTCCCTTTTTGGGCCTCCTCAACGGGAGAGGTGGATAAGCCGCGAGAGCTTTCTCGTCAAATCAAGCCCTGCTCCTGGGCGATCTGCCGCAGCCGGATCTGCTTCTCCTCAGGGCTCAGCCCCCACTCCTCTTCCCCGAGCAGGGCTTGGTAGATCTCATAAACCAGGTTCTGCACCCGCTTTTTACTCAACCCCAGAAGCTTTGCGATATGGCCGTTCGGCATCCGGCTGAGTTTGTACCCTAACACGGCGATGAGGGAAGGGCTGAGGCGGCGGCTGTCCTGGCGGGCTCTTAAGGCCTTTGTGGCCTGGGGGAGGCTTGAAAGCTTCAGCCGCCCCTCGACGATGTGGAAGAGGATCGCTCGCCTGATCGGATCATTAGGCCTTAACCTTCCGATGAGATCCACCAGGCAGGAAAGGGATTCTAACGACGGCCGCTCCGACTGCTCGTTCAGGCAGAAGCAAGTCTCTTGATTTGCGATCAGCACATGGAGATGGAGGCGGGCGCTTTCAGAAGGTCGGGCGGCATTCAATGGAAAGGAAGGTACCGTCAGCCAAGGGGCGAGGGAGGCGAACAAGCAGCCTCCCCCTTTTTGGCGTGGAGGTTTCTTTTGGTCGGATCCCGGGCCCCGTCCCATCTCTGTTCCTTCATCGGGAACGGAGCCCCCTGCAAAGACAAAGGGGTTGCGTTAAAAGATAGGGCTATGTTATAAACAAACTAGGGGCTCTCGAAAGCCGTGGACGCCTCAAGGCTGCAAGGGGCTCCTGGGCCCGCTGCTGTCACGGAGCAGCGGGCTCTCCTTTTTGCTCCTGAAAAGCAAAACCCCAACCCTCCAAGCCGGGTTGGGGCCTGCTAACTGAACCAAGACAGCATGACTGCGATCTTAGCTTCTGTTAGTGGGCTGCCCTTCCCCTCGGAAGGTTCCAGCACCGAAGTCGCTGGGCAGGTCTCCTGGCTCGCGGCTTCATTTCCTTGTCTCTCTGCGCCTTCCCAAGCAGGGCCAGCTTCACCCTCACTCAGTGGCTTCTGCAGAGCTTCACGCCGCTTACAGTTGCGGGGCAGCAGCGGAATCGCCAGCACATCACTGGCCGGCTACACCACTTTCCCTTTTCAGCTCTTATGAGCACCCAGCTCCTTTTCTGTTCTTCCAGCTCGCTTCTCCCACCTCCTCCACTTCGGTTGCCGAATAACTATACCAACTCTGCCAGCTTGTCAAGTAGAATCTCACTTGACTAGAAATGACTCAACCTCAGATGAATGACCAATTGGATATGTTAGGAGGCCACGACGGGACAGGAGCCGCCCATACTCCCCCCTTTCCCCCATTGGAGGCGCTCATCATTCACCCCTTCCAGCTATGGATCAGTAGAACAACAGGCAGGGCTCCCGCTCTGCCCCTCCGGGAGCCCCCTGCTTCAGCTACCCCCGACGGGCTGCATCCGGCCCAGCGACATCTAGAGGAGCTGGCGCAGGAACCGAAACGCGAGCGGCTCCCAGGCCGCCGCCAGGCCCAGGTGCTCCTTCACAGCTTCAATCGCCAAGCGGTAGGCTTGGAGCGAGGTAAAGGCCAGAAACAGGAGCAGCACCAACCGGGCCAGGGCTCCCGGCTCCCGCACGAAGGCATGCTTGGCATGGCATTGCTCGTTCAGGGCTTTAAAACCGTTGTTTTCTTCCAGCCACCGGGCATGAGCCACCTCCCGCAGTCGGGGATAGGCCTCAAACAGCCCATCGGCATCCTGCCGGACCGTGAGACTCTCCTCGTCGGTCTTGACCACAGCGTGGCACCCCAGCTCCTCCTGGCAGAACCGGAAGAAGTCCCGGGTGGCATAGAGGCCATCCGTGGCCAGCAGCTCGATGAACCCCTTCCCCTCCCGCTCGACCACCCGCTGCAGCAGCCAGGAGCTGGCGGGCAGCTCCTTGCCCTGCTTCTCCCACGGTTCCAGGTCTGCCAGCAGCTCCAGCGTCTCCAGAAAGGCAAACCCACTGGCGTTCAACGGGCCAAAGCTCGATCCATCCACCGCGCCCACCCGGGTCCGCCCACGCTCGGGCAACATCAGCTTCCCATACCCCTGGCCGCGCAGGCCGTGGGTGATGGCCCCCCTATCCGGCGCACCGCGCCCGCCTCCAGCGTGCCCACCACCCGGGTCACGGTCGAGTCGCTGGCCACCCGCGCCCGCGAATTGCCCAGCAGCCGGCGGGCGACGGGCTGCCGCAAGAACCGATCCAACTGCCGCCAACTTTCGATCCCTAGCGCCGCCCCCGCCATCAGGCCCATGCAGATATCGGAGGGGATCTGCGGAGCCTGGCGCGTATCCTGCAGACGCTGCACCTGGACGCGCCGGCTATATTCGTCATTGCAAAACCGGAGAAATTGTGCCGCACCGATCTCGTCGCTCATGAGAAGTCCTCTTGGCTAGACGGCTGCCCCAAGAGAAGAAGAGAGAGGAAGAAAACCCTGGCCAGCAGCCTAGCAGGAGGGTTTTTTGTCGGCAAGGATTTTCTCTTCTCTCTTGGCCCCCACCCAGGAGGAGGCAATCTCAGGGTTGAGTCATTTCTAGGATGCCTTCTTTTGCCTTGCTCTGCCACCCAAAGCATGCTAAATTCTTGAAAAACCAGGTTTTATGCGCCTTTTCATAATCAGCTGGTCAGGGGTTCGAGTCCCCTCGCCGGCTCCAGAGAAATCGCGGGGTTGGAGCGGCGGGCTGGATCGGGACGACCCCATGGCCCCAGGGGTGAGCGGGGGACTCTATGGAGGAGAAGGCTGAGAAGGAGCTTTCGCGGCTTGTGGTGATTCGGAGCGAGAGTGGCCAGGAACAGGGGATCCAGTCCTATCTGGAAGCCCGCTTGGAGGCCCTCGGGCTTCCCCCGATCCGGCAAGCCGTGGACGGAGACCGGTTCAACCTGATCTGGGCACCGAGCCTTCGGCCCAAGCTCCTCCTGACAGCCCACGTGGACACGGTCCCCGCCCTTGGCCACCTCGATCTATACTGTCCACGGCTCGAAGGGGGACGGCTGTACGGTCGGGGAAGCGCCGATGCCAAGGCCGGGATTGTGGCGATCCTCCTTGCCCTGGAGCTGGCCCAGGAAGCGGGGATAGAAGGGGCCGACGTGGCCGTTGCCTTCACCGTGGATGAGGAGCGGGAGGGGTTAGGATCGAAGGGCCTGGCCGAGATGGTCAAGGCCGAGGGGGCCATCGTCCTGGAACCGACAGGGCTCATGATCTGTCCGGCCCAGGCTGGCTCCCTTGAGGTTCATGTGGAGATCGCCGGGGTCCCGGCCCACGGCAGCGAGTTTGAAGCCGGTAAGAACCCCATCCACCAGGCCGCCTCCCTGATCGGGGCCTTCCAAGCCCTTCCTTTCGTGAGGGGGTACCATCCTTTGATCGGGGAAGGGGGCTTCAACGTCATGGAGATCAAAGGGGGCCTCCGGGCCCTCCTGGTTCCTGAGCGGTGCGAGCTTCTCGTGGACTTCCGGGTCCTCCCCGGCCAGGATCTGGAAGCGGTGAAAAGGGAGCTGATCCAGCTCTTTGAGCGGGAGGGTGTCAACGGGGAGTTTACCGACATCTCGCCGCCTTTTGAGCTTCCCGAGGATGCCCCGATCGTCCAGCTCATGAAGCGGGCCTATCACAAGGCTTTGGGCAAGGCCCCTCGGATCGGGGGCATGAAGAGCTGGACCGACGCCGGGCACCTCTCTGACGGCGGCATCCCCAGTGTGGTCTTTGGGCCGGGGAAGCTTGCTGTGGCCCACACCCCTTGGGAGCACGTGGAGCTGGGTGAGGTGGTCGCGGCGGCCCGAGTCCTCTACTACGCCCTCGAGGAAGCCTCCAGGTCCCTCCGGTGAGCCAGCCGGTTCTGGCTGCACCCTTCTTTGATCATCCTGACCCAGATCCCCCATTGCCCCTCTTCCCGGAAGCCGAGGGTCTTGTAGAGCGTCCGGGCTTTGATATTCCGCTCCCCCACCCAGAGCCCAAACTTCCTATGCCCTTTCGCCCGGAGGACCTCCAGCCCGGCGAGGAAGAGCTGCTTTCCGATCCCCCTTTCCTGAAAGAGGGGATCAACGACCAGCTCGTGGATCTCGCCGATCCGCTCCCCGGTGTAGTCAACCCAACGGTCATCAACCACAACGAACCCGACAGGCCTTCCCTCCAAGAAAGCCACCAGAAAGCCGCCCCCCGCCCTTTTCTGAAGCCACTTCAAGTACCCCAGGATCTCCTGATCTGTCCTGTAGGCGTACTCTTCCCACCCCTGGTAAGCGTGCTTGTACATGGCCAGCAGCTCCTTGCGAAGTGGTCGCGGATCCACGCTCTTGATCAGGAGCTCCATCCCGTTAAGGCGTGAGGGCTGGCTGAAGGGAGGCTGGCATTTTCCCTTGACACCCGAGAAGGCTTCCGATACAAATGGGATAGTGCATGAAGCCGGGGTGGCGGAACTGGAAGACGCACGGGACTCAAAATCCCGCGGACCTTCGGGTCCATGCGGGTTCGACTCCCGCCCCCGGCACCCGTCGAGAGGCTATGCCCTCCATGAAGTGGAACAAGACAGGGGCAGGGATTACCTGTCTCCCCCTCCCCACCCCCTTTCCAGTGGGGCCCGTCAACGTGTACTTCCTCGACGGGCCGGAGCCAACCCTAATCGACACTGGCCCCCAGACCGAGGAAGCCTGGGGGGTCCTGGGGGAAGGCCTGACTCGGGCCGGCTCTGCCCCCGAGAAGATCCGTCGCATCATCTTGACCCACGGCCACGTGGATCATTACGGCCTCGCCGGTCGGATCGTCAGGGTCTCCGGGGCCGAGGTCCTGGCTCACGAAGGTGATGCAGCTTTTATCAGAGAGCACCCCGAACCCCTTTACCGGTGGACGGCCTTTTTAGCCCGCTTCCTCCCCCAAGCCGGCTTCTCTCCAAGGTGGGCACAGGGCCTTGCAGACCAGATCGCCCACCGCCACAGCAGCTATGCTGAGGCCGTCCCGGGGCTTAAGGTCCTCCGGGGTGGGGAGGAGTTGGCGGTTGGCCCCTTCACCTTCCAGGTCATGCACACACCAGGCCATACGCCGGGTTCCCTTGTCCTCCTCGAGGGCCAGGCCGGTCTCCTCCTGTCGGGCGACACCCTGTTGAAGACGATTACCCCTAACCCGGTCCTTCAGATCTTTGAGGACTTCTTCGGCGAGCGGTTTGAGAACCTGGTGCACTACTTGACCTCTCTCAAGAGGTTGGAGGACCTCCCTCTTCGACGGGTCCTGCCCGGTCACCGGGCCGAGATCCGGAGGGTCAGGACCCGTCTCAAAAGGATCAGGGAGCACATCGAAGCCCGAAAGGCCAGGCTTTTGACCCTCGTCCGGGAAAGAGAACACACCCTGCGCGAGGTGACCGAACGCCTGTTCCCTGACCTCGACGGCCGGCAGCTCCTCCTAGCCCTCTTTGACTGCCTTGGGCACCTGGACCTCCTGCGGAGGGAAGGCCTGGTCGAGTATGGGCTGCAGGACGGCCTGATCGTCGTCCGGGCCGTTGGCCCGTAAGGGGAAGCCTTCCTTACCGTCGCCGCCTGGGGGTTCCTTTGACCTTTAGCTTCTCGATCTCTCCCGTGATGGTCGCCTCGGCGGCCTTGAGCTGGTCAATGTCCGTCTCCAGTTGCTTGCTTCTCTCCAAGAGCGTTTGGACCCCGGCCCGCACTTCAGCCAACCGGGCCCCCAGCTCCTCGCGCACCTTTTTGATCTCGGCTTCGGTTCCGGTCTTGGCCCGGGTGAAGTCTGTGGCAAGCTGATCGAGCTTCTTGGTCAGCTCATCAATTTGGGACCTGGTCTTCGCGAACTCCGTCTCCAGCTGGCTCACGGCCGCTGTCACGGACTCGAGGCCGGCCCGGAGGACTTCCTGCCCGCGCGCGAGTTCCTCCGGCGTCGGAGGCCGCTTGGCCGTCGTGCCCTTTTCCAGCGTTGGACCCCCTTCACGTTTTGAGAGGAAGGGGATCTGGGCACACCCAGCCAGGAGCAAGCCGACGATCAGCATCAACAGGAATCGCCTCCCCAGGGAGGGATTTTTCATGATCTCCTCCATCAGGCTAAATGACAAAGGCTCTGCTCCTTAAGAAGAACGCTCCCCTTCCCGACCGCTTAGTAGACAGGGGGGGCGTAGATGGTGAGGAGGAAGAGGGGGACCCGCCCGGCGTTCTGGACATGGTGCGGGGTCCCGGCCGGGATCAGGAGGAGGGTTCCTGCCGGGGCCTTCTGCTCCTCCTCTTTCACCCGAACAAGGGCTTCCCCTTCGATGATGTAAACGATCTGATCCCCCTCGTGTGTCTCCTCGGGTCCCGCATCCTCCCCGGGCATGATGGTCATCACGGCCGTCTGGGCCCTGGAGGTCTCTTGGAGGACCTCGAAGAAGCGGCCTTTGCGGTCGAAGAGGTTGACGGCATCCATCGTTAGGGCTACTCCCGCTCGAAGCCGATCACGGTCACCATCTCGTCGGGGCGGACCTCGCCCAAGATCTTCCGCATGGCCACGAGAAGCCCCTCTTTGGTCCGGCAGGAAGGTTCATGCTCGTAGGCCATCAGCTCGTCGGGGATGGTCTCGATCGTGGCAGCCATGACGAAGGCCACCTTCGCCGTGCCGATGGGGGTGTGATCGTCGCGCCTGGGGCACACGCACAGGGTAAAGGTATCGCCGGGGAGAAGGCCCTTCTGGAACCACTCCAGGCCCCGCCGCACCGTGATGTTCAGCCCGGGGTGGAAGGTCCCGCTGATAAAGTGCATCGTCATGGTTGCGCCTTTTCCCATCCTTGAACCGATGGAGCAGGAGGATCACGATCCCCCGCACCGTCCGGTGGGGAGCCCGGGAGGCCGCCAGCGCTGCTCCAGGATCCGCCGGCGCATGAGTGGCCAGCCCTGGGGGAGGTGGTGTTGCAGGCGATAGCACTCCTCGGTGTACCGGGCCAGCTCCTCGCTGTTCATGCCATAATGGAGGGCCAGCCAGTGGGCCAGCTCATGGACCAGGATAGGATCGCACTCATCCGGGAGGCAGGTGGCCTTCACCTGGATCCGGTTCGTCTCGGAGTCAAACCACCCGCTGAAGTCGTGGGAGGGCATCTGGATCGTTACCAGCCCTTGGGGGCCACGGCCGATGACCTGTCTGACGGTGACCACCTCCACCATCTGGATCTCGGGGAGAGGATAGGACCCCTGGGGCCCTTGGGAGGGAAGCCCCAAGATCAAGCTGACCGTGAGGGCGAGGGTTTCGACAGGCGCCATCTTTCCCTTTTCAGACAGCTCGCTCCGAGCGCTTTGCTTGACAACTGGCCGTTTTTCTATATAGCATAATGCAGCGTATTTCACAAGCGGGGCTGGAAGCCTCTCACTTCTTCACCGCTTGTCAATCCAAAAATCCTGAGAAAGGAGGGAAGCGATGCGGAGGATGCGGCTCGTCTCATCAATGCTCCTCGTGTCCATGGTGATCCCTGGACTGGCCTTCGGAGCAGGGGATGCTGCCAAGGGAAAGGAGATCTATGCCAAATTCTGTGCGAGCTGTCACGGTTCGACGGGAAAGGGGGATGGACCGGCGGCAGCCGCCCTGAACCCCAAGCCCAGGAACTTCGCCGACAAGAAGATCATGGATGCCCTTACCGATGACTATCTCTTCAAGGTCATCCAGGGGGGAGGAGCCGCCGTTGGGAAATCGCCCATGATGCCCCCTTGGGGAGGGGCCTTGAAGGAGCAGGACATCAGGAACGTCATTGCCTACCTCAGAACCCTGGGCAAGAAATAAACAAACCCCTTCCCCTGATGACTGGGCGTTCATGCACCAGGGCGCTTGGGGGAGAAAGGGCAATGGGCTATCGGGGGAGGGCTACCGTCTTGATGCGGGAAGCCCTCCCTTGATCTTTGGGACGATGAGGATCATGTCCCCGGGAGCCAGGCGGTGGTCCCGGTCCACGGCCGTCCCGTTCACCCTGACCTCCATCTGGCCGTTGATCCCCATCTCCTTCAAGAGGTCTCCAAGGACAAAGGGCTCCGGGCGGGCCACGGTGGTGACGTTTTTCCCCATCATCACGACCTTCACCGTGACGGTCCTTTCCTGCTCCAGCAGTTCCTGAACCATCCTGTGCCCTCCTTTCTCAGCTCTCCTTGTTCACCCTTACGTGGTGGTGAGGGTGAGGGTCTTCAGGTCGAAGAGGATCTCCCGCCGTGGCCCCTCACCCATCAGGAACTTCTTGACCTGGCTTGCGATTAGGGCAGCGATGGAGAACCCATTATAGATGATGGCCGCTGCCGTGCAAGGGGGCTCGAAGGCCTCGGTGTCGTCGTAGAGGGTCCGTTCGTAGAACCGGACGTCGTCGGGATCGGCCGGCCGGACGGTGTAGAGTCTGGCAACCTCGGCCCCCATCCTGGCATCCAGGTAGAGGGGGACCGAGGCCCGGTACCGGATCGATCTTTGCCAGAGGGTCTTTCTCGCCTTCATGGAGTCGATCCCGGCGACCACGATCCCCACCAGGCGCTGGCCGTCCACCCGCTCGCGCCGGATGCTCGGGGAGAGGCCGGCGAAGACCTGGAGGATCTCGGCCAGGGCGTCCACCTTGGCCTTGCCTACGTCCTCGACCCGGTAGAGCTGGTTCGGGATGTTGTGCCCTTCGACCCGGTCGTCATCGTACAAGGTGAGGTCCCGGCACCCCATCTTGGCTAGGGCCAGGGCGGCAAAGGTCCCGATCCCGCCGCACCCCACGATGGCAATGGGGGTCGAAAGCGCCTCCTCCGTCACCAGGTCGAGTTGTCTCCTCAGGTCCACCGGTCATCTCCGATCATCGGGGTCCCCGGGGGCCTCCGGCCAGTAGAGGATCGGGATCCGCCAGTCGGAGGGGTTGACAGACTTCAGGAAATCAATCAGGACCATCGCTGCGGTCACGATCTGGAACTCCCCGATGAGCTTGGCGATCCCCTCCCGGATGTTCCCCAGGCAGGGTCTAGCCCGGTAGATGTGGGGGTGATCGTAGGCCCCCAAGGGATCGGTCAGGTTCCTGATCTTGAGGTCCCCGTTGAAGTGGATGTCAATCTGGAAGGCCCCGAGGCGGAAACGCTTCCTGCCGTAGTCGGCATAGAGCACCTCGGTGAAGACACTGACGAGACCGTCCTGGACCTTCACCTCCTTGACATCCGGGAGCCTCGCCAGACGGTCGAACTCCGAGAGGTAAAAGCTCTCCTCCTCACGGCCTTTAAGGGCATCCAGCCTCCTCCGGTGCTCGGCAAGCCTCCTCGTCTCAGCGGTGATCCGCCGGGAGTATTCCTCCAGCGTCGCCTCAATCAGCTCCACCTCCCGTTCCAGGAACTGGATCTCCTCCTCCACCCGCTCCCGGCATTCGGCCAGGTATTGCTGCCTGGCCCGGGATTGCCGCTCGATCTTGAGCTTCAGCTCCTCCCCCTCCGTCTCCTTTTTCAGGCGCTCTAGAATCATTCTCACCCGCTCCTGGCTATAGGGGCTGAGCCTTGCAAGGGTGTCAATCATCGCGTGTAAGCCCAGGTCCAGGGTCTTGCGGAGGAGGAGGCTTTGAAGCTCCTCGGGTTGGGCCAAGAGGTCGAAGAGGACGTACAGGTTGTGCCCAACGACCTCGGCGACTGCCCTCCCCTCCTGGTCCATCAGGATCCGGCCCCGGCCGAGTTGACCTCCAGGGGCGAAGGCCCTCTGGGCACTTTCCGGCAGAGGATGCCCAAAGGCGAAGGGGAACCTGATGGTAGGGACACGGGGCCAGAGGTTGAAGAAGAAGGGACGGATCGGAAGGGCGAAGAGGTGGACAAAGAGGAGCGCATCCGTCTTGGGCTTGACATGGTGGGAAGGAGGGGCGGTGAGAACGATGCCTACCTGGAGCTGTTCGGCGTAGGTCCTGATGGCCGGCTCCAGGTGGAGAAGAGCAGGGGATGGGCCATGGGCATCGTGGCGGGAGAATTGACCCGGGACGACATGGAGGGATGAAGCTTGGTCTTTCAGGCCCGATGAGGAGGGATCAACGGCCAACCCGGCCCAAGACATACACCTCCCACGCCTCAAACAGCGGCTTTCCCTGCGTTCCCTTGCTTCGGTGGGGAGGTCCATCGTCAGGGGCGGAAGCGGTTTCATCGGGGAGGGTCCGCCACAGCCCTGGGAAAAGGTTATCTATGATGACTGTACCATCGGCGAGGGGTCCTGTCAAGGAACTTCCAACCGGGGGAGGAGGTGATTCACCCCTTCAGGGGGGAGGACGGGATGTCGTCATGCCTCCTTACCCGAAGATCAACCCCAGGGTGTCCAGGATCAGGCGGGCCGCCAGGAGGGCGGTGATCCTCGAAGGGTCCAGATAGGGGTTCACCTCCACCAGGTCCATCCCGACGATCCGGCACCGCCGGGCCAGGGCCTTCAGGACCCGCCGCACCTCATGGAGGGAGAGACCCCCCGGCTCGGGGAAGCCGGTCCCGGGGGCGAAGGCCGGATCAAAGACATCAATGTCGAAGGAGAGGTAGATGTCTTCCCCGTCCTGAAAGAGGGACGAAGGGTCTCTCCCCTGGAGGATCTCCTCGGTTGTGACGATCCGGCTTCCGTACCGGTTCGCCGCCTGAAAATCCTCCTCACCGCTGACGATGGTCCGGGGGCCGATCTGGGTTAAGCCCTTCACCTGGGGGAGCTCCGTCGCCCGCCGCATCGGGCTTCCGTGGGTCCAGGTCGCACCGCCCAGGTGGGGCATGAAGTCCAGGTGGGCATCAAAGTGGACCAGGTGGAAGCCCCTCCCTTCGAAGGCCTTGAGGATCGCCGGGGTGATGCTGTGGTCACCCCCCAGCACCACCGGGAAGATCCCCCGGTTGAGAAGCCCCTTCACCTGCTTGGTGACCCGCTCGAAGTTTTCCTCGTGGAGGGTCGGGACGATCTCCACATCGCCCCCATCCCGGATCTCCACAGCGGCCAGGGTCCTCCGCCGGTCCTGAACATCGAAGTAGCCCCGCCCTCTCTTGTAATAGGCGTACAAGGTCGAGGCCTCCCGGATGGCCCTCGGGCCCATCCGGGCCCCTGGGTGGTTCGTGGCTCCCTCATCGTAGGGAACGCCCAGGACGACCACGTGAGGGACCTCCTCCCTCTCGTCGTAGAGGGGGAGCTTGGCAAAGGTCGGGATGCCGGAGAAAGGGAAGAGCGTTTGCATGGTTCGCGTCCCGGTCAGAAGGAGAAGGGAAGACCGCAAAGGCTCAAGACGCTCAAAAGCACGAGAAGCAGGACGAGGAGGAGGGAGCCTGTCACCATATGGCGGACACCAACCTGTCGCTGCTCCCGGGACAGCTTCTCCACAAGCCCTCCAACCGGTGCTTCGATCTCTAGTGGAACTCCCTCAAGGGGCGGAGGAAGGCCCGCTCCTCGGCATAGATGGGGACCCCCGCCCGGAGGGCCAAGGCAATGGCGTCGCTGGGGCGGGAGTCAACGGTCACCTCACTCCCTCCCGCTTCCAGGTGGAGGAGGGCGTAATAGGTGTTCTCCTTCAGGTCGGTGATCACCACCTTCTTAACCTTCGCCTTCAGCTTCCCAATCACGTTTAACAGGAGATCGTGGGTTAAAGGCCTCGGCGGCTGAAACCGCTGAAGGGGGGCCATGATGCTTTGGGCCTCAAAGGGTCCAATGAACATCGTGAGTTCCCGTCTGTCCTCCTTCCCCCTCAAGAGGACCATCGGCTGCCCCGAGTTGGGGTCGGCGGCGACGCCGAGCACCTCCATCTCTTGACTCTTCACAGGCTCGGCGGCCAAGCCCCCTCCAGCCCAGGGAGGGATGGTGATGAGGAAGAGGAGGAGAGAAAGCATCGTCCTCATGTTTTAGCTCCTTTCTTCAGACATATTTGTGTACCGCCGAGAGCCCTGAGATCGCTGCACGGAATGATGGGAGTCGGCTTCCGAAGCGTGATGGTCGGCAAGCTTCTCGTTCCCCTTCCTAAGGAGCTTTCTCGGCAGCCTCGGCGTCTCTCTGCGGTCAACAGCTCTCTTCAACTAGAAGAGGTGGACCTCGACCACCTCTCCTTTCTCCACCAGGTCCACGTTGGCAGGGATCTCCACCCACCCGTCGGCTAGGGCCATGGAGGTGATGGCCCCTGACTCCTTAAAGGCGGGGACCGCCTCGCCATTCTCGATCCGAACCGGAAGGTACTGGTGTCGGCCGATGGTGGAGACAACCCGCCTCGACAGGGGAAGCCGGACCGGTGAGGGTCGCCGTTCAGGGAGCCTCGCGATCTTCCGCAGAACCGGGACCAGGAAGCCATAGCCGTTCGTCAGGCAGGAGGTAGGATACCCGGGCATGCCGATGATGAGCCGCCCTTCCACAACCCCGCAGAGGGTCGGCTTCCCAGGTTTAACGGCGATGCCGTGGAACCTCACCTCGCCCATCGCTTCGATGGCCTGGACCATCACGTCCCGCTCCCCAACGGAACTTCCTCCTGAAAGGACAACCAGGTCGTAGGCCAGGGCCTCCTTCACGGTCCGCTGGACCGCCTCGAGGGTATCCTCCATGATGGGGAAGATGGTGGGAATCCCCCCATGCTCCTCGATCAGGGCGGAGAGGGTATAGGAGTTGACGTCATAGATCTTGCCCGGGGAAAGGGGCTCGCCCAAAGGGAGGATCTCGTTCCCCGAAGGGATGACCGCGACCCTCGGTTTGTCGTACACCTCAACCTTCTGCATCCCCAGGGCGGCCAGGACCCCGATCCTCCCTGGGGTGAGAGGCATCCCCGCTTTTAAGATCACCGTCCCCTTCGCGATGTCCTGCCCCTGAGGGGAGACGTTCTGGCGGGGATAGACCGGCTTGTAGATCCTGATCGCCTTTCCCTCCGCCTCGGTGTCCTCGACCATGACCACGGCATCGGCCCCTTCCGGGATGGGGCAGCCTGTCGCGATCTGGATGCAGACCCCTTTCCTCACCTTTTCCCTGGCCAGTTCGCCGGCGTGGATGACCTCAACGAGTTCCAGGGTGACGGGGGTGAAGGTCCCCGCCGGGAACGTGTCCTCGGCCAAGACGGCGTAGCCGTCCATGGCCGCCCGGGGGAAGGGGGGGACGTCCATCTCCGCCAGGACATCCTGGGCCAGGACCCGGCCGTGGGCCTCCCTTAAGGGGACGATCTCCTTCCGCTCGATGGGTGTGGCTAACCCTAGAAGGATCTTCAGGCCCTCCTCCAGGGAGATGAGGGCCTTCAGGGGCTTCATCCCGGCCCCGTGGGCTTCATCGTGGTGATGGTCCTTCATCTCGTGGGTGCTCCTCGCGCCGTTTCGGCGTAATCTCCTCTCGGTCCTATGGGTCAACACCTCATTTCCGATTGATGCACCGGATCAGGGTCCAACCCTTCAACAGGTTGACCCGGTGGAGCTGATCAACCTCCAGCTTCGCCTCCTGGAGGAGCGGCCTCAAGGGGAGATCCGGCTTGAACCCGATGCCGGCGCACAGGGGAGCCAGGAGCTCTTCCACGGCTCCGACCACCGGGTGCTCGCTCTTGAAGTGGTTCAGGATGACCAGATGGCCCCCCGGTTTGCAGACCCGCTTCATCTCCAGGAGGACCTGGAGGGGATCGGGGACGGCGCTGATGACATAGGTGGCCAGGGCATGGTCAAAGACATTATCAGGGAAGGACATGCGGGCAGCATCCATCAACCCCAGGGCCACGTTTTGCATCGAAAGCTTGGCCACCTTCTCCTTGGCCTTCTGGAGCATCTTGTCCGAGAGATCAATCCCAATCACCCGACGGCCCTTGGGATAGAGGGGAAGGTTCAGACCCGTCCCGATCCCGACTTCCAGGATCGTCTCCCCCGGCTTGCTCTCCAGAAGCTCGATGGCCTTGACCCGTCCCGGATGAAAGATCTTGTCGAAGACCACATCGTAAACCGGCGAAAGGAACGCATAGGCCCGCTGCACCTGTTCATAATCCATCGTACCCCACCGCCTCCTCATTATTTTTTATTATAGCCTAACTTCTTTCTTTGGGGAAAACCCTCTCACCAAAATCCACGGGGAGCCGAACAACCCTTCCGTGATAGTCCCGGTAAAGGAGATAGCCGTGCTCCCGCCCAAACTCGTAGAGCTTGGTCGTCAACAGGACATCCTGTTTGCAGTACTCGATGACCTTGTGAAGCTCCCCTGCCTTGAACCAGCGGAGGCTCTGAAGCCCGTCGGCGGTTTTGGACTCCCCCAGCGTCGCCTGGGCCAGGTGATTTAAGCTCAGACGAAACCCCAACCGTTGCTCAATCCGTTCAAGGAGATCCAGGGCGGGGAGGGAGGAGAGGTCCTTGGTGGTATAGGCCCTCAGGACGCCAAAGTCAAAGCGGCGAAGGTTGAAACCGACGATGAGGTCGGCGGAGGAGAGCTCCCGGAGGAGCTCGTCCACCTCCTCCTCGGTGTAGACCCTGAACACCTTTTCGGAGAGATCGTAGGTCACCGCCGCCGCCAGGCCCATCTTCTCCCGGTACTCCCACCCCCCCACCTCTTCAGCGCTCCGCTTCGTCTCCACATCTAAGACGAGGATCTTCGGTCCCACCCGCTCCTGAACGGTCGGTCCGTTGGAACCCCCTCCCGCCAGCACCGACGGGGAGGGTTTCAAAGGGGGGGCCTCCCGCCACCTGATCCGCCCCAGGAGACCGTTGGCCAGAAGGAGGGCCGCAGCCTTGTCCAGGGGCTTGTTCCCCGAACCGCACCTGGGTGACTGGACACACGAGGGGCACCCCTCTTCACAGGGGCATTCCTCCAGCAGTTGCCCGGTCTTTTCCAGGAGGGTTTCCAAGACCTCGTAGCCGCGGGCGGCGATCCCGATCCCACCCGGGTAGCCGTCGTAGATGAAGATGGCGGATCTTCCGAGCTGGGGGTGGAGGGGATAGGAGATCCCCCCGATATCCCCCCGGTCGGAGAGGGCAAAGAGGGGGAAGAGGGAGATCATGGCGTGCTCCAGGGCGTGGATCCCCCCCATGAAGTGGAGGCCTTTCTTGACCACAAGCTCCCGAAGGCCCTCGGGGATTTCGAACCAGAGGCCCTTGGTCTCGAACACCTGGGGGGGAAGGTCCAGGGGGTAGGTGCCGAGCTTCTCCTGCCCCAGGATCCTCCGCTTCTCGTACCCGGTCACCCGCTCCGTGACCTTGAGCCTCCCGAAGGAGGCCCCAGTCTGCGGCAAGGGCCTGGACCGCTCCAGGGCCAGGATCTCCGTCTCCTTCTCCGAGAGGGAGGAGGTGTAGTAGTCCACCTCCACAGGGCGGGCCTGGATCTTCCGCTTTTCCAGGTCAAGGGTCAGGACCTCGTACTGACGGCCCTGGTGGAGGTAGATGGCCCCCTGGTGGCATTCGTGGAGGGTCCGGACCCCATCCACCGTTCCGATGGAGTGGCCCTTCAGGTCCAAGATCGTGTACGACTCCCCGATGGAGCGGATGTTTACCAAACGCTGGGGCCGTCTCTTGAGCGAATACCACTCCTCCCCATCGGCGCTTAAGGCAAGCCTCCCCGTCTGGACCAGCCCCTCGATCAGGGGGAGGTACCGCTCACCGTAGAGGTCGCCGGACTTCGGCCGTAGGGGAAGCTCATCGGCGGCCGCGGCCAGATGATCGGCCAGGATCACCGGGTTCTCAGGATCAATGACCGCCATCTCGAAGGTCCGCGAAAAGAAATCTTCGGGATGGCGGAGGAAGTACTGGTCCAGGGCATCGGGGAGGGCGATCATCATGATGACGGCCTCCCTCCCCCTTCGTCCGACCCTCCCGGAGCGCTGCCAGGTCGAGGTAATGCTCCCAGGATAGCCGACCAGGATGCAAGCGTCCAGGCCTCCGACGTCAATCCCCAGCTCCAGCGCCGAGGTGGCCACGACCCCACAGAGCTTCTCGGTAAAGAGGCCTGCCTCGATCTCCCGCCGCTCCTCCGGCAGGTACCCGGCCCTGTACGGGCGAAGGCCCCTGGCCAACTCCCGGTCCGTCTGTTTCGCCCACATGTAGATCAGCTCGGCGATCTTCCTTGCCTTGGTGAAGGCAATGGTCTTTAACCCCCTCCTCAGGCAGAAGAGGAGGAGGTCGGTCGCGGCCGTGTAGGGGCTCCCTTCGGGGCCGATCAGGAGGAAGTGTTTCCCCTGTTGGGGGGCCCCGTCCTCCCGGATGAGGGTGAAGTCCAGGCCGGTCAGGGCCTGGGCCAGCTCCAGGGGGTTGGCGATGGTGGCCGAGGTGGCGATAAACTGGGGGAGGGAGCCATAATGGGAAGCGATGCGGCGGAGGCGGCGGAGGACATGGGCGACGTGGGAGCCGAAGATCCCCTTGTACGTGTGCAGTTCATCCAGGACCACGTACCGGAGGTTGTTGAAGAAGGCCTTCCAGGCCTCATGGGAGGGGAGAAGGGAGAGGTGGAGGATGTCGGGGTTGGAGATGAGGATGTGAGGGGGGTTCTCCTTAAGCTGCAAGCGACGGTGGGAGGGGGTATCGCCGTCGAAGATGGCAGCCCGGATCTTCGCCCCTTGAGGGATGAGCTGGTAGAGGGATTGCAGCTGGTCCTGTTCCAGCGCCTTGGTGGGGAACAGGAAGAGGACCCGTCCCTCCGGATCGTCAAGGATCCTCTCCAGAACCGGCAGTTGGTAGGTGAGGCTTTTCCCCGAGGCGGTCCCGGTGACGACGAGGACGTTTCGACCCCTCCTTGCCCCCTCGATGGCCTTGGCCTGGTGGAGGTACAGCTTGAAGATCCCCTTCCTCTGGAGGACATGCTGAAGGGGAGGGGCCAGAGGGGGGATGAGCTCACCGTAACAGGCCTCCTTGGGCGGGATCACCTCCAGGTGCAGCCGTTGCCCTTTGAGCTCCCCCCTCTGCAAAAGCTCGGCGAGGATCCGATGGATCTCCGAAAAGGACGGCTCGACCACCGAAGACCGTTCTCCTCAAGGTTCAGCGTTCAGCCGCTAGCCGTCAACTTCAAGCTGATGGCTGATCACCGACGGCTGGTGGCGAATCTTTGACGGCTGAAGGCCTCACCTCGTTTTAGGTCGCCCGTTCAATCCTGACCTTCATCCTGGAGGTGACCTGCTTGAAGACCGTGGGATCCCCCTGGATCTTACCGAAGACGTTGACGGGGCTGGCCGGCCGGATCTCGGTCCCCCGGCTGGACGGGGTCGGGCCGAAGAAGATGCAGAAGGCATTCCCCGGGGGCCAGTACCCGAGGTCTCCCTTCTCCACCACCTCCTTGGCGTCCGGCTCCAGCTTCGCCTCCACAGGGATGGAGAAGTAGATCTCATCCCCCCAGAGGCTTGCCCGCCCCTCGATCGGGAGGGCTTTCCAGAGGGCGTCAGCCGTCGGGGTCTCCCGTAAGGTGGCAAGGGCCTCCACCGAACCTGCCGTGATCTTGATCTTCCGCGCCATGCTCCATCCTTCAGCCAAAACTCCGGGTTCTGCCCCCACCCATCAACGGTGGGCGAGAAAATTCGATGGCTTGTTATAGCACGGGAGGCCCTGGGGTGTCAACGGCCAGGGGGCCTGAGCCAAGGGTTTCGGTCACTGCTCCTGATCAGGGGGCCTTCGGGTGAACTCGCTAAACTTGAAGGTTCGGCCGAAGCGGGCCTCGGCCCGTTCGCGGACAGCCTGGAGGACGTCGGGGGTGATGAGATGGATGTTCTGCTCCCTCGCATAACGTTCGACCCCCTTGATGACCATCCCCCGGGCGAAGGAGGGGAGGCGCTTCAGGCGCTCCCGGGCCGCCTCCGTCCACGCCAGGGTAAAGCGGGCTTCAAGACCGAAGGTCCGCTCCTCGGGAAGGGTGATCAGCTTCCCGCCAAAGGCCCCGGGCTGGTAGGCGCAGGCCGGGTCCTCCGCCAGGTAATCCCCGTACGTTGCATAGGCGCGGCAGCGGCAGCCTCCGCAGATCCTGGCAAACTCGCAGGCCCCGCAGCGCCCGCCCAACCGCGGGTCCCGAAGGTCGGTTAGGGCCTGCGCCCCATGCCAGATTGAGGCGAAGGATTGGGCCCTTAGGTTTCCGGCGGACACCGGCATGTACGGGCAGGGGGTCACTTCCCCTTCGGGGGTGATCCGGCAGTAGGCTTTTCCCGCCGGGCAACTGCCGTGGGCGTAGTTGCTGAGGAGGGGGGATTCAGGATCAAGGGTGTACAGGATCCGTCGGAAGAAGGGGGCGCATTTGGCCCGGATGATCAGCCCTTCCGACCGGCCCACAGGGACGCTCCAGGGGTCCTCCGGCCGGTCGGTGGCCGCGCCCACCCCCTGCACCCGGGCCAGATAGGTGAGGATCCGCTCGTACTGATCGGGGGTGATATCGGTCAGGTTCTGACCCCGGCCGGTCCGGACCAGGAAGAAAAAGTTCAGGACCTTGGCCCCAAGCTCCCGGGCCAGATCAATCATGGCCGGGATCTCCTCCACGTTCCAGGAGGTGACGCTGGTGTGGATCGAGAAGTCAAGCCCCTCAGCCTTCAAGGCCTTTGTGGCCCGGATCGCCCCCTGCCAGGCACCGGGGAGGTGCCGGAAGGCGTCATGCTTTTTGGGATCCGTAGAATCCAGGCTCAGGCTGGCCCCCTGGATACCGTGACGCCGCATGAGGCGGGCCTGCTTCTCCTTCAAGAGCACGCCGTTTGTACCCAGGACGACGGTGAACCCTTTGTCGGCTGCGTAGGAGGCCAGATCGAAGAGGTCCTTCCGGAGAAGGGGTTCCCCGCCCGTTAGGATGAGCAACACGTTGGGGTTGACCTCGGCGATCTCGTCCATAATCCTTTGGCACTCCCCGGTGGAAAGCTCCCTGGAGGGATCGGCCCCTCGAAAGGCACTCATGTAGCAGTGGGCGCAGTAGAGGTTGCACCGCTTCGTCAGGTTCCACGAGACCGAGTACACAGGAGCAACCATGGAATCCTCCGGGCTTCAAGGGGATTCGAGTCTGCGTTCCCAAGGGCCAGCCCTGCGGCCAGGATCACCGACTCTGGCTGGAGCAGGGCCGAGCGGTCATGGCAAAGAGAGGGCAACCTTGATCGCCCTCGTTCTCCGCTTCTCAAGACAGGTTCGGATGGCCTCACGGTACTGGGAAAGCGGAAAGGTATGGGTGAGAAGGGGTCTCAGATTAACCTTCCGTTGGGAGATCAGGTCGAGGGTCACCTGGAAGGTATGCCGCCTTTCGCCCCGGTCCTCCTCCACCCCCACCGACATGGAGCCGGCCAGGTGGATCTCCTTAAACCAAAGGGGTGACCACTCGAACCTCTTGGGCTTCTCGACGCCGATGACGATCACCTTCCCGCCTCCTCTCGTCAACCGGAGGCCATCTTCCAGGCTCTCCGACGAACCCACGAAATCGTAAACGCTGTCCACGCCACCCATCAAGATGGGCTTCCCCATCAGGGGCTTGTAAACCTTGGCGTGCGTCAACCGGGCGATCTCTTGATAATAAGAGGACCGATCCCTTGGGGAAAGGGCAACCTCGGCCCCGAACTTGGTGGCCAGCGCTCTTTGAAAGTCGTATTTGGCGAGGGCGACGATTCGGCTGCCGGGGTGGAGGGCCTTAAGGCCCTGGATCGCGCTTAAGCCCAAGGTGCCACAGCCGATGACCAGCACCAGGTCGCCATCCCGGGGTGGGTGGGAGAGGATGGCATGGAGGGCCACGGAGAAGGGTTCGGTGAGAACCGCCTCCTCGAAGGGGATCCCTTGGGGGAGCTTGAAGCACTGGGTCTCGTGGGCAATGACGAACGGGGCCCACCCTCCCCCTGCCCTCGTGTTTGCCCCCAGCATAAAACCGGGCGGAAGGGATCCGCCGGCGAAGTTCTGGCAGCGGGAATACTTCCCCTCCTGACAGGAAGGGCAGGGAGGGGAGATGCCCCGAGTCCTGCAGGGGAGGAGAGGATCAATCACCACCCGATCCCCCAGGTCCAGGTCCTTGACGTTCCGGCCGACCTCGGCGACCTCGCCGACAATCTCATGGCCGAGGGTCATCGGGAAGGAGACAAAGGGGAAGAGGGGCGAATCGAGGTTTCCCTGAAGAAAGATCGCCATGAGGTCGCTGCTACAGATCCCGCACAGGACCGTCCTGACCTTCACCCAGTTCTCGTTGGGAAGGGCCGGCTCTGGCACCTCGTCGTAGGTGAGGGCAGAGAGCCTCCCATAGTAGGCCTTGGCGGTGATGACCCCAAAAACCTTGCTAAGAAGATACCTGGGGAGGCTATAGTGGAATCGAACGGCCTTCATCGTTCAGGAGAGATACCACCGGGCCATCTCCAGCACGTCCTTGAAGGATCCGAATCCCGCCCCCAAGGTGATGGTGGATTCGATGCCACCGTGGAACAGGCAGTGCTCACACCTGGGATCCTTGCCCGCCCCGTATCGGTCCCAGGGGGTCTGCTCCATCAGCTCCTTGAACGTGCCGTAGTACCGATCGGTGAGGAAGACGCAGGGGCTCTTCCACCCTTGGGGGACGAGGGTCACGTAGCCCCAAGGGGTGCAGGGGAGAGCCCTCTCCCCTTTTAAGCACTTGAAGTAGAGCGGCGTGCCCAAGAGCTTAAAGCGGTCGGCGAGGGCGTGGATCGCCCTCGACCGGCGATGGACCTCATCCCTGGTGGGGAAGAGGTCACCCTCCAATCCGGGGGGGCTGAAGGCAGGTGTCACGAGCATCCCATCAACCTGCAAAGCGTCCAGGTAGGCAAAGAGGACCTCCAGCTCATCAACGGTCGTCCCCTTGTAGATGACCGTGTTGGTCACTACCCGGAAGTTTCTCCTCTTGGCCTCCCTGATGCCCTCGATGACCCTCTCGAAGGTGCCCGGGCGGCCGCACAGCCTGTCGTGGGTTTCGGCCAGCCCGTCCAGATGCAGGACCAGGTTCAGGCGGGGGTGGGGGTGAACCCTCTCGAGGAACCCTTGGAGGAGGATGCCGTTGGTGGCCAGGAAGAGATGACGCCTCCTCTTCAGAATCTCCCTGACCAGGACATCAATCTCAGGATACAAAAGGGGCTCCCCACCGGTGATGGCGACGACGGGGGCCCTGACCTCATCAACGGCGGTCAAGGCTTGCTCAAGGGTCAGGATCTGACCGAAACTGTCCCGGTATTCCCTGATCCTCCCACAGCCCTGGCAGAACAGGTTACAGCGATGGGTGGGCTCCAGGGCGAGGACGAGGGGGAACCTCTCCTTCCCAACGATCTTGCCTTTTAAGACGTACAAGGCCGTGGAGAGGACAAGGCTTAAGGGAAACCTCATCACCGTTTAGCCCCAGCTCCCCAGCGGTCCACCGCTCCAATCATCCGGGCCCAGCGTCCCCAATCCCATGGGGAGGATACCTTGACTATGCCATAGCCTTTTAGGAAAGGCAAGGGTTCTCACGGAGCCCGGAGCGGCCGGGACAAGACCCTCTTGACGATCCCTTCAGGGTGAGACCACAATGGGGGTTGGGAAAGGGGGGAATGGTCATGAGGGGTCTGTTGATCGCCGGGACGGGGAGCGGGGTGGGGAAGACCACCTTCTCCCTCGGGTTGATGGCCCTTCTTAAGCGGAAGGGGTTCTCGGTCCAGGCCTTTAAGGTCGGGCCTGATTTCATTGACCCGGGTCTCCACACCCTGGTCACGGGAAGGCCCTCCTACAACCTGGATGGCTGGCTCCTCTCCCGGGAGTATGTGATCCACTCCTTCCTCCGTCATGGCCTCGAGGCGGAGTATGTCATCGTCGAGGGGGTCATGGGCCTCTTCGACGGCCTCAGGGGCGGGGGGGAGGAGGGCTCTTCGGCCGAGATTGCCAAATGGCTCGACTTGCCGGTTCTCCTGGTGGTGGATGTCGGAGGGATGGCCCGTTCCATCGCTGCCCTGGTCAAGGGGTTCGAGACCTTTGATCCTGCCCTGAGAATCGCCGGGGTCGTCTTCAACCGGGTTGGGGGGGAAGGTCACTTCCGCTCGCTGAAAGAGGCCGTGGAAAGCTCCTGCCGGACGAAGGTAGTGGGGTCTCTCCCCTGGGATGCGCGGCTTACGCTTCCCGAGCGTCACCTGGGCTTGATCACCGCCCAGGAAGATCCCTTCCCCCCTGGCTATCTCGATCAGCTGGTGGAGCTGATCGAGGCCCACGTGGACATTCAACACCTGTTCCAGCTTCAAGGTCCCCTACTCCCGGCTGAAACCGGTCAACACCCGGGACGTCACCCCAGGGATTTTGGGTGGAGCGTTGCCTCCATCCACCCCCTCCCCCTCCAAGGGGGAGGGGGGGTGAGGGTCGGGATCGCGTACGACAGGGCCTTCTCTTTCTACTATCCTGATAGCCTGGATCTTCTTCGAGGGTTCGGCGCGGAACTTTTGTTCTTCAGCCCCCTCTCCGATCCCAAGCTTCCCGAGGGGGTGAGCGGCCTCTACCTGGGGGGAGGGTATCCCGAGCTCTATGCTTCCTCCCTTTCCAGGAACGAGTCTCTCATCCGGGAGATCAGGGCCTTCGTGGAGGCAGGAGGACCCATCTACGCCGAGTGCGGCGGTTTCATGTACCTCTGCCGCGAGATCGTGGATTTCGAGGGGCACAGGCATCCCATGGTCGGGATCTTTCCAGTGGCGTCCGACCTGAGGGAGAAGCGGCTCACCATCGGCTACCGGGAGATCCGGGTGATCCAGGACTGTCTCTTGGGGAAAGCAGGGGAGAGGAGCCGGGGGCACGAGTTCCACGCCTCCCGGCTGGTCGGCTCCCTGGAGGGTCTCCCCTGGGCGTTTGAGCTGAACAGTGGCCCTGACCGACCGGTCCGCCGGGAAGGTTATGTCACCAGGAACGTCCTGGGGACTTATGTCCACCAGCACTTCGGTTCAAACCCCGCCTTCGCCAGGAACTTTGTCGCCACCTGCCGGGCCTGGAACCGGTAACTACTTTTTCCTCCAGGTGCCGTCGGGCATCTGGATCCACCACCCTGGCTTTGCGGCCTCCCGGCGGATGTCGGCAAACAGCCTCTCCGCTTGAGGCCGGACCTGCTTCAAGTTCGCCTCTGTCGGCTCCAGCTTGTTCAACTTCAAGACAGCTTTGGCCATTCCTGTAATCACCACCTCCCGATCCGCATTCTCCTGGTCAATGATCTTCTGGATTGCCGGGGTGACCCTGGAGGCGTCGCGGATGCCCACCTTTCCATCGTTACCTTCCCCGATGACCCCTTGATCCCTGAGACGATTGACCTCGGCCAGGCGTCCTCCCATCCGGCGATAGGCCTCGATGACCTCCGGCATCCTTTTCAGTTCCTCGTTGATGTCCCCCTGGGCCAGGGCCTCCACGAATGAGAGCTTGAAGCTCCCCAGGGCCCAGAAGGGGACCACCGCGGTCCGGGTCACAAGGATCCGGGCGTCCTCCCCTTCCGTGAAGAGCCGCCGTTCACCCGGGAGCCGGCTTTCAGGCTTTGGCTTCTCCGGCTGAGGCGGCTGGGCAGGAGGCTGCTTAAGCAGCTCCTCCTCCAAGGACTTCACAGCGGCCTTGACCTCCTTGGCCGGGAAGTAGACATTGACGGTGATCGTGGCACAGGATGTGACCACGAAGCCAACGAAGCCAGCAATCCCCAGACACCATCCCGAAACGATCCGCCGCATCGCGAACCTCCTTTGATCCCTGAACGATCCAAACAAAGCTTAGCCGCCCGAACCCATGACCCCCTGCACCCGCTCCCCCACCTCCTGGATCGTCTCCAGGAGATCTGCCAGGGGGATCGTGTTGAACGGAGGGACAACCTTGATCTCCAGGTCTTTCTTCCCCAAGAGGTTCCGGTGGGAAAGCTCCAGCCGCTTAAAGGTCAACCGCTGATCAGCCAGCCTCACATCCAGGAAGCCGTAGTCGTAGGGCCTGTCCCGTCGAAACCAGAGGAAGGAAAGGAACCCCCGGTACTGGCCTCCTAAGCGCGTGATCAACTCACGGCTGATCTTCCTGGGCTCCGTCTTCGACGGGACGGCCCAGAACCGGGCCTGGCCCCTGGCCTCTCCAGGCTCCGCGAGGGGAAGGGACAGCTCGATCATTCCGTTCACCCTCCCCATGAGATAATCCCTGATGGGGGGGAACTGGGCGCAGATGGCCCGGAGGCTTATCTCCTCCATCATAATGGCCATTCGAAGGGATCGCCCGAAGGGATCAATCACCCCCGATCCCCAGCCTCTCCCCCCAAAGCCCCGAAACGTGAACTGTTCGATGACGAGGCGCCCCTCGCGGGGGGTCAAGTGAAAGGCCAGGTCTTTCAGCTCAAGCCCGGCGAAGTTCAGGGAGGTGATGGTCAGCGAGGGCGGGGAAGAAGGGGGAGGCACCCTGAAGGCCTGGAGGAGCGCCTCGAAGGCCCTGAGGGTCTGTTTCGGGTCTTCCCCTGCAACCTCCGGCCATTCGACGAACCGGTCTTTCCGCGAAGGGCCGAGGGTTCCGATCAAAGGGATCCGGCCGCTGATCCCTGTAACGCCGGCGGCGCCGGCCTTCAGGCCGAACCTTTGAAGCGTCACTTCCCCTTTCACAGCCTCCCCGACCACCTCTACCCCTCCCCCGATCGCCCCCGAAAACTCCGCGCCCTGGAGCGTCAGGGGGAGGGAGGAGGAGAGAATCCGGTGAAGCTCATCAAGCTTGACCGAGGGGATCTGAAGGGTGAACCGGCGGGGGAGGTCCTCCGTCGGGGGAAAGGGGAGCGTGGCCGTCGCCTTGACCTGCACCGTCCCCCCTATCCTGAAGGACACCTCCGGCAGGCGCAACACGCGGTCCCTGAAGGCGAACCTGACCCTCCCGTTGACCGGGGGGAGGGGCCGCCCTGCCCACCGTTCAAGCAGGAGATTGTCAAGCTCCACCCGACCGGCCACCTGCACCCCCTCTTGGGGTGAAGCCTCCCCCGAGAAGGAGAGGACGATCTGCCCCCCACCGGCCTGGACGGGGAGGGAACCCCCCGGCGGAAGGAGCGCCTTCGCCGGGAAGGAGAGCCGGTCTCCCCGGAGGCGAAGGGTCCCGTCGCTGTACGTGAAAGGAAGCTGGAGGGAAAGGGTTGAGGGGGGGCCGTTCTTCCCCTTGGGCCGAAGCCCCAGGGTGTGGACGGTAAGGGTGCCGGAGGCGAGGAGCGTCCCATCACTGTTCCTTACACCCTCGACCTCTCCGGAGACGGCCCCGCCGGTGAACTCCACCGGGAGATCCTTCAAAAGCCCCGCGGCCAGGGCCATCGCCGGGACGACCGGGATTGGCTCGACCCTCACCTGGAACGTAAGCTTCCGGCCGTTCATCTTCACCACAGCCTCCGTCGAAACCTGGAGGGAAGAGGCCCTCTCAGAAGAGGGGAGGGAGAAGGGGAGACGGAGGCCGTTTCGTTCCTGAAGGGTCAAGAGCAGCGGGGCCGGACGAAGGCGCTTCACGGCCAGGTGGAGCTCTCCTTCCGGGGTCCCTTTCGAGAGGGCGAAGGCTCCGCTTCCCTCCACGCTGGCGCCGTAGGCAAAGAGCGCCAGCTCCTCGAGCTGGACCCCTGCGGCATTGGCCTGGAAGGAAAGGCGTGGGTTTTTCACCGGGTGCCCGTCCACCTCGAGGGTCTTGGCGACCACCGTCCCTCTCGCTGCCAGCTCGGAGGTCCTCCGCCCTGTGAGGGAGATCATCCCTTCTTTCAAGACAAGAGGATGCCCCTGGACCTTCAAGGAAAGGCCCTTCACATTCAGGTGAAGCTCCCACGGTCCCTTCCTCCCCTGGAACTTGATCTGGAGGGATGGTCCCTCCAGGGCGTTGAGGGTGAGGGTCCCTTTGGGCAGCGGGACAAAGGACTCCAGGGCGTTGACGTTCAGGGCAAGCCGGTCGGTCTTGAGCTCGACGGTCCTCTCCCCCCATCCTTTCACGCTCCCCTTGAGGGTGACCTCGCCGACAGGCTCCGTGTGAAGACGGAAGGCCTGAAGGGTGAAGTCTCCCCCTTTCAGATCCCCGCTGATCGTCCCGGCCAGGTCCACCCTCACCGGCTTGCCCTTGAGCTCTCCCCCCCCTTTTCCCTCGAAGGTGGTCGAAACCAGGAGGCGGCGGAAGCCCCCTTTCACGTGAAAGCGACCGTTCAGCGCCGCCAGCCGGATCCCCTGGACGGGGGGAAGCGGGCCAATACCTTCGAACCCCCCGACGACAGTGATCCGGGGAGGCCGGTCGGACCCTGTTCCTAGGACTTCCACCTTCCGGACGAACACCTTGCCTTGAACCCCCTCGGGAAGCTGGGGGAGCTTCTTTTGGAGGGGGGCGAGGCTCGCCTGGAGCGGGCGAAGCCGGAGGGCATACTGGAGCCTCCCCTGACACCTTACCCCTCCCATCCCTCCCACCACAAGCCCCCGGGTGCCCAACCTCGCCTCCTCGATCCTCACCTCACCCCGGTCGAGGTCGAGGCGGAAGAGGGCTCGCATCTCAGGTTCAAGGGGCTCCCTGGCCCCTCGGAGGAGGAGGTGGGTGGCCCTGGCCTTCAGGAGGCCTCCTGCCTCCCTCGCCGAGGGGACAAAGAGGGTGAGGAGGAGGCTGGCCTGGGAGGCGGAGAGGTCCAAGGTGGGGGCCATTGCCCTGAAGGGAGAGAGGGGGATCTCCTCAAGCTGGAGCTGAAGGCGTAACGGGAAGGGGGCCTCCTCCCACCTCGCCTCCGCGCGGAAGGGGAGCGAGAACGTTGAGGCCTCCACCACCCCTTTCAGGCGGAGGTGATTGGCTTTCGAGCCCAGGTTTTGGGCGGCGAGGGTCAGGTCGGCCAGGCGGAGGCTGGTCAGGCGAAGCACCCCCTTCTTCAGGGTCAGATGCTGGATGGGGGCCTTCTGGACGGCTTCCTGGAAGCCGACCCAGCCACCCGTCAACCAGTCCCCCAAAGCGAAGACCTCCCCACAGGTCCGGAGAGGAGCCCCCTGGAAGAGGATCTCCGGTTCTTCCAGCTCGATCCGGTGGAACTTCAGCTCCCCTCGCTTCAGGAGGGAAGCGAACTGGAGTTTTAGCTTCAAACCCCGGAGGTTGATTACGCTCCCATCGGGCCTGGTCTGGGAGAAGGAGACCTGGTGGAGGAAGGCGGACCCAAGGCCCTTCACGCTCAAAGGGACCTCGACCCGCGCGATGTTCCCCCTGATCCCAGGGGCTAAAAGCAAAAGGTCCCGGAGGACAATCGGCCCAAGCCCGGTCCAACGAAGGGGGACCTCAATCCCTCCGATCTTCACCTGGACGGGGAAGGAACGGCTGACACGCTCGCTCAGCCAGGCCGCCGTCTCCGGACGGGGGAGGTACATCCTCGTGAGGATCACGAGCGTGGCGCCGGTTACCAGGAGAAAGGTGAAGCCGATGAGGAGGAGGAATCGGATCCCTTTCGCCATGTTCGACCTCTTCCCTCTGCTCATCGGTGCCCCGAACATCGCGTGTTCTTGATTGATTTCAGAGCCCACCGGTCCACGGTCCCCTCAATCCTACGTTCATCTTGGCACGCCTGTTGCAAAAACCTGGACGTGCAAGAGGAAGGCTTAAAGCCCCCCCTTTCCACCGACACCCTTACCAAGGAGAGGCTTATGCGGTCAATACTGGCCCTTGCGGCGTTGATTGGGCTCTTTGTGGGCTGCACCCCGGTGCCCCTCGGCACCCCTCCAGGGCAGGGCGGGATCCCGCCCGGCCAAGGGGGCATCCCCCCGGGACAGGCCAAGAAGATGGCCTCCCCGCCAACCGTCGTTGTGACCGGGTCGCCGACCCTGATCCTCATCCCCGGGACAAACGTCTATGCCGTTTCCGGTATGGAGAACGTCTACGTGGTGAGCGGGGTATATTACTACTACTCCCAAGGGGTGTGGTACACAGCCCCTACCCCCCAAGGTCCATGGGTCTTCATCGCGTATCAGGATCTCCCGCCCGGCTTGAAGGGAGGTCCCCCGGGCCAGACGAAGAAACCGTGGGTCCCGCCCGGGCAGCAGAAGAAGCAGTGGTGAGCCATCGAGGGGAACGAGAGGGCCGGGAAACCTCACACCGTTCCTGAACCGTTGCCCGGCCCGAAAAGGTGGAGCATTGCTGCCGCGCCCGGCTACCGTTTGATGACGATCTCCACCCTCCCCTGCTCGTTGATCAGGAGGTTCAAAAGCCAGCTCGTCCCACTGATCAGAAGGGCCCCGAACACGGCCGGCCAGAACCCCTGGACGGTGAAGCCCGAGACCATCCAGGCGACCAGCTTTAAGAGGAAGCCGTTGATCACCAGGATGAAAAGACCAAAGGAGAGGAGGCTGAGGGGGAGGGTCAGGAGGATCAGGACGGGACGGAGAACAGCATTGAAGATCCCCAACAGCAGCGCGGCGGCGATGGCCGGGATGAAGCCTTTCACCTCGATCCCCGGGAGGATGGAGGCGACCAGGATCAGCGCCAGGACATTCAAGGTCAACCGGATGAGGAATCCCCGCATCACTCCCCCGCGATAAAGATCCTGGCGTCAATGACCGCTGCCCCTTTTCCCTCTTCGAAGACGATCAGGGGGTTCATGTCCAGCTCCTGGAGCTGGGGGAAATCCAGGGCCAGTTGGGAGAGCCGCTCCAGACACTCGGCGATGGCCTCCAGGTCCGAGGGAGGTTCCCCCCGGTAGCCCGTGAGGATCTGAGAGCCCTTCAGCTGCTGGATCATCCGGTGGGCCCCCAGCTCGGTGATCGGCGCGATCCTGAAGGTGACATCTTTGAAGATCTCCACATAGGTTCCGCCCAGGCCGAACAGGAGAAGGGGTCCGAAGTGGGGATCCCGCTTCATCCCCAGGATCGTTTCCTTCCCCCCCTTGACCATCTTCTGCACCAGCACCCCCTGGATTCTGGCCTGGGGTCGGGCTGACCGGACAGCGGCGAAAAGGTCTTCGTACGCCTGTCGGACCTGCTCCCTGTTCACCAGGTTCAGCTTGACCCCCCCGACATCCACCTTGTGGATGATGTCCGGCGAGACGATCTTCAAGACGACAGGATACCCGATCACCTCCGCCCCCTGGACCGCCTCGTCTGGATCCTTGGCCAGGCGGAAGTTCAAGACCGGGAAGCGGTAGGCCTGGAGGAGCTCGTAGGCCTCGGGCTCCGGGAGGAAATGCCGCCCTTCCGCCTTTGCCCGATCCAGCACCCTCTTGACCGCCTCCCGATCCACATCGTCGAACACCTTCACCCCTGTCCTGGGGCGGTGGATCCACCAGGCGTAGCGGGCCATGGCGGCTAAGGACCTGGCCGCATCCTCCGGGAACTTGTAGTGGGGGAGAGAGGCCTGGCTCAAGGTGGCAAGGGCCTCCTCCATGCTCTCCCCTGTCGCCATCAGACAGACCAGGACCGGCTTCTGATACCTCGGGGCCACCTTGGCGACCGTCTCCGCAATGGACGTTAAGTTTGTCATGAGCTGGGGGGTGCAGATCACCAGGGCCCCATCCACGGTCTCATCCTGAAGGACGTTTTCCAAAGCCAGGGCGTAGCGGTCCTCCGCCGCATCCCCTAACAGATCAACGGGGTTATGCAGGCTGGCCGCCGGAGGGAGCTTCTCCCGGAGCTTTGCCTTCGTCTTCTCCTGGAGGGGGGCGAGGGTTAGGCCGTAGTGGACACAGGCGTCGGTGGCCATGATGCCAGGCCCCCCCGCGTTCGTCACAATGGCCACCCGGTTACCTCGGGGCAGCGGTTGCATGGCGAAGGCAACGGCGTAGTCGAACAGCTCCTCCAGCGATTCGACCCGGAGGACCCCGCACTGGGTAAAGAGGGAGTCGTAGGCCTCATCGGAACCGGCCAGGGCCCCCGTGTGGGAGGAGGCGGCCTTGGCCCCCTCCACCGTCCGCCCTGCCTTGACGGCCAGGATCGGCTTCGTCTTTTTCAGCTCCCCGGTGATCTCCCGGGCCAGTTGGATGAAGCCCTTGGGATCGGTCAGGTCCTCCAGGTACAAGAGGATGACATCGGTCTGGGGATCGTCCTTCAGGTAGGTGAGGAGGTCCTTCTCATCCAGATCGGCCTTGTTCCCGACGGAGATGAACTTCGAGAGACCGATCCGCTCGGCCTGGGCATACTCCAGGGCGGCAACGCCGACAGCCCCGCTCTGGGAGATCAGGGCGATGTTCCCGGCCCTTGGCATCGTCCGGGCAAAGCTCGCGTTCAATTTAACCGTAGGATCGGTGTTGATGATCCCGAGGCAGTTTGGCCCGATCAGCGGGATGCCGAATTTCCTGGCCGCCTGGATGACGGCCTGCTCCCTCTTCACCCCCTCCCCCCCCAGCTCTTTAAAGCCGGCGGAGATGACGACCGCCCCCTTGATCCCCTTCTGCCCGCACTCTTCCAGGACCTGAGGGATGGTCTCGGCGGGGGTGACGATGACGGCCAAGTCCACCTCCTCGGGGATCTCCAGGACGGAAGGGTACGCCTTCACGGCCAGGATGCTCCGCGCCTTGGGGTTCACCGGATAGACGACCCCTGTGTAACCGTGGAGGAGGATGTTGGCAAAGACCGCCCTTCCCACGCTGTCGGGGCGGGTCGAGGCCCCGACGACGGCCACGGATCGCGGTGCGAAGATGGCCTGGAGATGGGAAACCCGATTGAGACCAGTCATCGTAAATCCTCCATGAAAGCGAAGATCCAAGCATCACTTAGCCCGGTAAGGATTATGACATGGCCCCCTAGACCCGTCAAGGCTAGAAGGGCCATTCCAGAGTTGCCTTCCCTCTTGGGAGTATGCTAGAGTGCAGGCAGTTCCCAGCCCTTTTGAAGGGGTGGGGTTTCGGCAGAAGAGTTGGCACGATCATTGCTTTTACTTGCTTTGTGTCCCTTTCCTCTCCTTTGTCACCGAAACTAGGTTGTGCCCATGAACCTGATGGAGCAGATCGTCGTCCTCCAGAGGAACGTCGAGCGGGCCCTGGTCGGGAAACCCGAGGTGATCAAGCTGGCCCTGGTGGCCCTCCTGGCCAGGGGCCATCTCCTGATCGAGGATGTCCCCGGGGTTGGGAAGACGACCCTGGCCGCCGCCTTGGCCAAATCCCTGGGCGGGACCTTCCAGCGGATCCAGTTCACGAGCGACCTCCTCCCCTCCGACATCATCGGGGTTTCGGTGTTCGATCAGAGGAAGGGGGAGTTCACCTTCAAACCGGGCCCCCTCTTCGCCAACGTGATCCTGGCCGATGAGATCAACCGCACGACGCCAAAGACCCAAAGCGCCCTTCTGGAAGCGATGAACGACTTCCAGGTGTCCGTGGATCACCAGACCTACAAGCTCCCCCAGCCGTTCATCGTCCTGGCCACCCAGAACCCCCTCGAGTACCACGGGACCCATCCCCTGCCCGAGTCCCAGATGGACCGCTTCCTCCTACGGATCAGGATCGGCTACCCCCGGGAGATGGACGAGAAGCGGATCCTCAAAGGGGAGCGAACGGCGGAGGTCCTGGAACAGCTCCAGCCCGTCCTCTCGGTTGAGGAGGTCCTCGCCCTCCAGAAGCAGGCGGAGCAGGTGAAGGTGGATGAGGTCCTCCTGGACTACATCCTGGCCATCGTGAGAGCCACCCGGCGCTCCGAGGCCCTGGCTCTCGGGGTGAGCCCCCGGGGATCCCTGGCCCTCTACCGGGCCGCCCAAGCCCTCGCCCTGATCGAAGGCCGCGACTACTGTATCCCTGACGATATCAAGAGGCTGGCGATCCCCACCCTTGCCCACCGGGTGATCCCGACGGTCCAGTGGAGGCAGGGGGAAAGCGCCGGGGAGGAGGCTGAGACGATCCTTACGGAGATCCTCCAGGAGATCCCGGTCCCCTCTTAGGGGTCTAGATGAGCATTGCAAAGGCCCTCCGCCAGGGGTTTTGGCGTTTCCTTAAGAGGCTCCGACCTCCCCGGGCCATCCGCCCGACGAAGGAGGGGTGGTGGTTCCTCCTGGCAACGGTCGGCCTGGGTTTAGCCGCGACCAACACGGGCAACAACCTCCTCTACCTCCTCCTCGCCATGCTCCTCTCCTTTATCGTCATCTCCGGCATCCTCTCCGAGCAGTCCCTCCGGCGTGTGGAAGTCAAGCATCTCTTTCCAAAACGGATTCACGCCGGGGAGCCCGTCCCTGCCCGGATCGTTGTCAGGAACCGGAAGAAAAGACTCCCCTCCTTCTCCCTCCACATCCAGGGGAGTTCTCCCCACTATCTCCTGAAGCTCGCCCCGAAGGAGGCCGCGACGCTCAAGGATGAGTGCCGCTTCGAGCGGCGGGGCCTTCACAGGCTTCCTCCTCTGAAGGTCTCGACCCGCTACCCCTTCGGCCTTTTCTTCAAGACCTCCCGGCCCGGCCCGGGGGACGAGGTCCTGGTCTATCCCCGGATCGTGCCCCTTCCCCCTACGCTCTTGAAGGTTCTCACCTCGTGGGGGGTCCAGGCCCGGTACCAGAAGGGGAGGGGATCGGGCCTCTACGACCTCCGCCCCTTTCGGGAGGGCGACGACTTTCGCCTGATCCACTGGAAGACGTCGGCCAAGGCCGGGGAGCTGATGCTGAAAGAGTTAGAGCGGGAGGAGGGAGGGAAGGTCACCCTTCTCATCAAGGATCCGGAGCCGACGGCTTCGGCCGAGAAGGTGGAGGAGGACATCAGCCTGGTCGCCTCCTTGGCGGCCCACTTCATCAAGCAGGATGCGGAGGTTCGACTCCTCACGACCAACGGGACAATCCCCTTCGGCCGGGGGATCCCCCATCTCCACCGGATCTTAGAGCACCTGGCCCTCTACCATCCTGGTCGAACCCCTAACCCCCAACCCCCAACCCCCAACCCCGAGGGTTCCAACGGGGGTGGGATCATCCGCATCAAACTGGGCGAAGGCCTCTTGAAAGGCTGGCCGGATTAACGAACCAAGTAGGAGGATCGGATCTCTATGCCAAAGAAGCGGGTAAAAACCCCAGTGAATGAGCTTTTCGAGTATTGTAAGAAGAAGATGCTCAGGGAATTCCTAAAAGAGCCTGTGCTCCCCGGGTATGATGCAACCCTAGCTGCATTTAACCTTTATTCCAGGGCTCTCTATAACCGTCTTTGGGAGGAGATACGGAAGGAAAGGGCTGAGGAAGAAGCTCGCAGACTTGAGCAAGAGCGGCTTATTGTAGCCCGTTATAGGCTAGACGAAATCGACCAGATGAGTGGCGCAGCTTTGCAACCCTGTTTACAAGACTGGGTTTCAACGTTGAAGGAACTCGGACTACAGGCGATTATGGCGCTGACCTCATTGCTTCGAAGGATGGAGTCAAAACAGTCATTCAAGCAAAACGTGCCCAGGGGCATATCGGTGTCAAGGCGATTCAGGAAGCAGTGGCGGCAAGAGGCTTTTACCGGTGTAAAAAGGCCATCGTGGTTACCAATCGCTTTTACACTCGGCAAGCGATTAAATTAGCAAAGGCCAATGGTGTTGAGTTGTGGGATCGCCATAAGCTCATCGAAGCTATAGATACCGCAAGAGGAACCTAGCAGGCTTTGATCCTCAAATACCCCAGTTGTGGAGCAAAGAACCGCATTCCCGATCCCCTAAAGAGGGATGGTCAATACAGGTGTGGCTCATGCCGACAAGTGCTCGAGATTCGGTAAACCAGCAGCACAAAGCCTCATAGTGAGGCGAAGGAGGATAGGCCTATGGTATTTAGGTCTATGGCATTTATGATCAAGTACCAGACAAAAGAGGATGCTGAGAATCCTCATTCCAGGTTTACACGAAGTTTCTTTGTGGTAAGCAAAGCTCAGCCAGAACGGGAAAAGGTTATCGGCTTGGTTGGGCAAGACAGTCAAGGGGATTTCGCACCAGAAACCGTTGTGATTGAGGAAGAGGATGAATGCATCCTGGAACACCGCCTCATAAAGGCGCTAAAAGAATTGAACAAGAGCCGAAACGCACTCGTGCATCCCTTTGCAAAAGGCAAACTGAAGCGTAACGCTATCGTCCCAGGGAGAGGTGAGAATAGCGATCGGGCGTCCCGCGTTTACCGACTACTCTGCCACATCATAGACATCGCTGGAGGGAAGTCCCCACTAAAGAACGAACGAGAGCTGGCCAGTTACATTCGGGAGCGGCGCCAAATGCAGCGGAAGAAATCCCGACAACGGGGAATGGAGAACGATGTCCTTTGAGCTAGCGTTTAAGCTGTCATCGTATCTGTTGGTGCTGGATGGGCTCTTCGCCCTAAGCTGGTGGAGCGAAGGGAGGGGATGTAGGGGCGACATCAGGGGCACGATGACCCAAAGGAAGCTGTGTCGAAGTGGCAAGTACCGAAGTCGTAATACCCTAGGATAGGAGTTAATGCATGATAGGTTCTCAGGACATCAAGATGGTCATCCAGAGCATTCTTGAGAAACTGATCACTGAGTATGCCCCTCAGAAGGTCATTTTGTTTGGCTCGCACGCTTATGGGGCTCCAGAACCAGACAGCGATATTGACCTGCTCATCATCAAAGAGACATCGGAGCGCTTCATCGATCGGTGGGTCACGGTTCAACGCATCCTGACCGGTATCCATCGCGGGCTTCCTGTCGAGACTCTAGTGTTAACACCTCGGGAGCTTGAAAAGCGTTTGGCGATTGGCGACCAGTTTATCGCAGAGATCTTGGAGAAAGGAAAAATTCTCTATGCTGCCTGAGGAGTCGCTCTATCCTGCTGACTGGTTGCGCATCGCCGAGAAAGATCTGGGACGGGTGGGGCGGCTTCTTGATGGGCATGATGCTGGGTTGGCTGGATTCTGCCTCCAGCAGGCGGTGGAGAAGTTTCTGAAAGCTTTTCTTCTTTCCCAAGGATGGCAACTGCGGCGGATTCACAACCTGGATGCTCTCCTCGATGATGCGGTAACTTACGACGCCTCTTTAGAGGACTTCCGCAGCGCGTGTCAGAAGATCACCGTCTTTTACTTTGTGGAGCGTTATCCCTTTGTTGTAGAAACCGGCATAACGGAGGAGGATGTTCGCAGCTCTCTGGAACAGGTCAAAGAGCTTATTGAGAAGCTTCGAGCGAAGGTCGGCAGGGCTGGAATCCAAGGCGGGGGATGATGTCCTTTGAGCTAGCGTTTAAACTGTCATCGTATCTGGTGGTGTTGGATGGGCTCTTCGCCCTCTGGCTCACCCGCCTCTTCGACCCTGGCAGCTTTACCTTGATCCTTAGCCGAAACCGGGATAAACCGTCTTCACCGCTTTCGTTTCAGCCGGGCTTTGAGTTCTTCGAGGGAGATGGTGGTCTGTTTGCGACGCTCCTGGATCATTCGCCAAAAGGTGGGATTGGTCTCGAAACAGGCTTTGATCGGGTTGCTGACCCGTTCCAGACCTGAACCCTCAACCCCGGGATCCGCTGAAAATCCCGGGCGTTGGCCGTGACCACTTGGAAGTCCAAGGCGATGGCGGTGGCGGCAATGAGCAGGTCGTGGGCTCCTACTACCTCCCCACGCCCTGCCAGCTCAGCCCAGAGGCGCGCATGCACCCGGGCGGCTGCGAGATCGAATTCGACGACGGGGAATCGGGCCAGAATCGCCTCCACAAACCGCTCCCGTTGCATCCGGCGTGCGGGCTCTTCCGCCCGGTAGATCCCATGGAGCAGTTCGCTCGCCGTAATGGCACTCAGGGCAACCGGCTCCTGCTCCTGGCCGGCGAGGTGGGGAGCGAGAGCAAGGCGGCCTCGTTCCGCGGCGATGAAGATGCTGGAATCGATCAGGAGGCCCATGGACCAGATGGGGGGATCAGGCCGATGGTCTGTCTGATCGTTTCGAGGTCTTGGGCGAAGCGCTCGGCCTCCTCAGGCTCGAGATGGGGGAGTTCTGCCAGGATGGCCGGCAGCTCGCCAGCGCCTACCTGGGCAGCAAAGGCGGTGGGACCAAGTTCGGCGACCGGCTTCCCCCCCTTGGTGAGGACAAAGCGTTCCCTGTGGAAGCGGACCCGCCCAAGAATCTCGGAAAAGTTCCGAACGGCTTCCGTGACGGTAAGAAATTTGGGCATGTTGTTCCCCCTTCTTCGCAGATTTTTTGATTATCATAGAATATGATTCTCTGTCAAGTCAAGGTTTAGCTGAATGTCCTTTGAGCTAGCGTTTAAGCTGTCATCGTATCTTTTGGTGCTGGACGGACTCTACGCCCTGTCGCTCACCCGCCTGTTCAGCCCCGTGAGTTTCGCCCTGCTCCTTTTCGCCTTCGGGTTAAGCTTCTGGACTGAGAAACTCCAGGCCCTGGCCTCCAAGCGGCTTTGGGATATTCTTACCATTCTCTTTTTGGGCTTTTTGATCCTGGACCTCCTCTTCCTGGCCCCTTCCTTCGTCGCCGGGGTGATCCACCTCCTGACCTTCGTCACCCTCTACAAGCTCTTCAACCGGAGGAGCACCAGGGATTACCTGGACCTCTACATCTTGAGCTTCTTCCAGCTCGTGGCGGCCTCGGCTTTTACCATCAACCTAGCCTTCTTCCTCGCCTTCATCACCTACCTTATCCTGGGCACCTGGACCTTTCTGCTCCTCCATCTGAGGAGGGAGGTAGAGGCCTCCGGCAGAAGCGACCTCCAGGCCCGGTTGCACTCAAGCCACCTCTTCGGCCCTTCTTTCCTCCTGACGAGCTTTGGCGTCTCGCTGGGGGCCTTCTTCCTCACCGCCGCCTTCTTCGCCATCCTCCCCCGGGTGGGCCGGGCCTACCTTCCTTTGAGCTGGCGGCCGGGGACCATGGTGACGGGGTTCTCGGACAGGGTCGAGCTGGGGACCTTTGGGAGTATCCAGACGGATCCGACCATCATCATGCGGGTCCAGCTCCCGGACCTGGACGGCAAAACGGCCGCCGGCCTCGACCTCAAGTGGCGGGGGATCGCCTTTGACACCTTCGACGGGCGCTCCTGGGCTTTAAGCGGTTCGTTGAAGCGGGTCCTCTTGAGGCGACAGGGGGGGATCTTTCAGATCAGGAGGGCCAGGGGGCAGCCCCTCCTCAAGCAGGAGATCTACCTGGACCCGATCGGCACCGAGACCCTGTTTGCGGTGCCGACGTTGGTCAGCCTCGCCGCCCCTTTCCCCACCCTCCTCCTGGATCAGCTCGGCTCGGTCTCTTTAGCGGCCCCTCCATCCTCCAGGATCCGGTATCTGGCCTTTTCAGCGATGGAGGAGGTTTCTTGGGAACCCCTTGACCGGGAGGAGCGGGAAAGGTACCTCTCCCTCCCCCCCCTTCTCCCCAGAATCCGGGCCCTCGCCCGCTCCTTAACCGAAGGGGCCAGGACGGCCTTCGAAAAGGCAAAACGGGTGGAGGCCTATCTCCAAAAGAATTATCGGTATAGCCTGACGCTCCCCCCGGCCAAGGGGTTGACCCCCCTGGAGGGCTTCCTCTTCGAGACCCGCCAGGGGAACTGCGAGTACTTCGCCGCCAGCATGGCGGTGCTGCTTCGGAGCGTAGGGGTCCCGGCCAGGGTCGTGAACGGGTTCCAGAAAGGGGAGTGGAATGAGTTTGGAGGCTACTACGCGGTCAGGCAGAAAGATGCCCATTCATGGGTGGAGGTCTATCTGGACGGCCAAGGGTGGGCCACCTTCGATCCCTCCCCCAGGACCGAGTTCGAAGCAGGCTTTTCAGCGCCCTCGGGGCTCCTCGCCCGGTACGTAGACGCCCTGAAGATGCGCTGGAACCGCTACGTCATTGACTACAACTTGGGAGACCAGATCCTCCTGGCCCTCACCTTGAAGCGGCGCTCCGAGGCCGTCCGGGAGGAGATCGGGAAGGGGCTTTCGTGGCTGACGCGTGGGCTGGCAGGGCTCAGAGAGAGCCTCCCGGGGGTCAGAGCCCCCCTGGCCCTTGCAATCCTTACCATCTTGGCCCTTCTGGTCCTCTTCAGGCCCTTCAGGCAACAGCCGGGCCTTTTCCGAGCTCGCCTCTTCAAAGCCCACCGCTCCCGCCGGTCGGTGCCTTTCTATGAGCGGGCCCTGAAGCTTCTGGCGAAAAGAGGCTTTGTCAAGACCCCCTCCCTGACCCCCTGGGAGTTTGCCGAGGAGCTTTGTCGAAAGGATCCGGGATTGCAAGCGGTGGGGGAACTCTTCGAGTTCTACTACCGGGTCCGTTTCGGGGAGAAACCCCTTTCCCCTCCCGAAGAGGAGCGGGTGAAGGCGCTTCTCTCAGAGCTTGCCGGCCACCGATGACCCTCGATCCGTTTCATCCGCTAACGGCTTCGCCTGCCTTTTCCACCAGGAGGAGGAATACCTCGACCAGCTCCGGGTTCCGCCAGCCCTTCGCCGCCTCCTCTCTCAAGATCCGGGCCGCCTCTTCGTGGGAGAGGGCCGTCCGGTAAGGCCGATCCGTCGTCAGGGCATCGTAGCCGTCCACAATGGCCACAATCTGCGCCCCCAGCGGGATGGCGTCCCCTGCGAGGCCGTCGGGATAGCCGCTCCCGTCGTAGCGCTCGTGATGATGCCGGATGATTGGCACCACAGCTTGAAAGGTCTTCAGGGACTGCAAGAGCTCCGCCCCCAGCACCGAATGCCGGGCTATGGTCGCCCGCTCCTCCGGACTCAAGGGCCCCGGCTTCAAGAGGACCGCATCGGGCACCCCCACCTTGCCCAGGTCATGCAGGAAGGCCCCCCGGGCAATGGTCTGGACCTCCGGCGCGGGAAGGCCCAGGTGCGTGGCCAGGGCGGTGGCATACCCGGCCAGCCGCTCGCAGTGCTTCGCCGTGTACCCATCCCGCTCCTCGATGGTCACGGCCAGGGCCCGGAAGACAGCATCCGCATGCTCCAGCTCGTCGGTGAAGGCCTTGAGCTGGAGGAGCGACCGGACCCGGGCCTTCAGCTCCACCGGGCTGACCGGCTTGGTCAAAAAGTCCGCGGCCCCTGCCTCGATCCCTTTCAGCTTATGCTCCTCCGCCCCCAAAGCGGTGATCAGGATGATAGGGACCAGCCGGGTCTCGGGGTGGGCCTTCAGCTCGCGGCAGACCGTGTAGCCGTCCACCTTCGGCATCATGACATCCAAGAGGATCAGGTCGGGAGGTGAGGCAGCCACCTTTGCCAGGGCCGCCTGACCATCGCTTGCCACGATCACCCGGTAACCCTCGGCCGTCATCCAGGCCGACAGCAGCTCCACGTTCTGGGGATTGTCATCCACGATGAGGATTGTCTCGCTGGCCATCCCTGCTCCTCCCTCCTGGGCCCTACGTCTGAAGGAAGGCCTGCATCGTCTTGAGGACCGTCGGCCAGGGACCGATGGCACGCCGGGTTTCAGGGAGCGCCTCCAGGAACGCCCGTCCATAGCCCTTGGTCGCCACCCTTCGATCCAGGAGGAGGACGACCCCCCGGTCGGTCGCCGTTCGGATCAGCCGGCCAAAGCCCTGCCGGAGCCGGAGGGCCGCCCGGGGGAGCAAGTCTTCGAGAAACGGATCGCGGCCTTGCACCTTGAGCCAGTCAGCCCGGGCCTCGACGACGGGATCCTCCGGCACGGCGAAGGGAAGCTTGACCAGGATGAGCAAGCGGAGGGCCTCCCCCGGCACATCAATCCCCTCCCAGAAGGAGGCCGTGGCGAACAGGGTCGTATCCCGGTCTCGCCGGAAGGTGTCCAGGAGGGTGTGGCGGGGTGCCTCCCCCTGGATAAGGAGGGGGAGGCCGGCCTGCTGGAGGGGTTGCCGTAACGCCTCCGACGCCTGTCGAAGGGCCCGGTGGGCGGTGAAGAGGACAAGGGCTCCTCCTCGGGAGGTGCGGATGGCGTCGTGGATGACAGCCATGGAGGCCTCGCCGAAGGCCGGATCGGTGGGATCGGGGAGATCCACCGGGACCCCGAGCAGGACCTGGTCCTGGTAAGTGAAAGGAGAGGGGAGCACAAGGGTCTTTGGCTGAGCCGCTTCTAAGCCCAGCCACCGGAGCAGGGGTCTGAAATCCTCCCTGAGGGCAAGGGTAGCGGAGGTCAGGACCGCCGTCTTGAACCGGGGCCAGAGCCGCTCGGTCAGGGTCGGGCCAACCGTCAGAGGGGCGACGTGCAAGGTGGGCCGCTGGCCCCTTCCTCGTTCGACCCACCAGACCTCTCCCGGTCCGCCCTCCGCCACCGCCTGGAGGAGGGCAGCCTGGGTCTGGAGCCGCTCGGCCAGGACCTTCACCTCGAAGGCGAGATCAATGAGGGGATCCTCGGGGCGGAGCTGGCCAGAAAGGCGGGCTAGGGGCTCTAGGACGTCCTGGAACGGGAGGGTCCCGAGTGCCTGGGCGAGAAGGGTGGATGCGTGCACGGCGGCCGACCAGGACGGCTGCTCCCTCAGACGCTCGATGCGCCGGGCTACGGGCTCCTCGTTCAGGGGTTCCCCGAGAAGGGCCGCCAGGGCCTCCTCCCAGGCCCGGACAAGGGGCCGCGCCTCCCGGCAGGCCCGACGGAGGCGGGGAATCGCCTGGCGGAGGTGATTCACGGCCTTCCGGTCCCGGATGGTCCGGAGCGCCCCTTCGAGGGCCTGCAGAAGATCAAACGTCCTGCCACCCCCTTCCCGATCCAGGCGTCCAAGACCCTGGAGGAGTCCAAGGGCGGAGAGCTTGGTCTCCTCCGAGGAGCGGGCGGCGTCCTCCAGGGCGTGGGCTTCATCAATGATCACGCGCTCCGCCTTCGGGAGGACCTCGGCGGCCAGATCGGCTAGGAGCAGGTGGTGGTTGACCAGGAGGACCCCCACATGGTGCGCCCTCCGCCGTGCCTGGTAGTAGAAGCAGGGCTCGTAGTATCGGCATTGCTGGCGCAGACAGAGGTCCGATTCACAGGCAACGGCCTGCCAGGCGGCCTCGGGAACCGCCGGAGCTGTCTGTCGGCTGCCATCCTTCGTCTCGGCCGCCCAGGCGGCAAGCTTGAGCCACACCGCCGGTTCTTCCAGCCCCCCGGCAAGACCGAGCTGGTGGCCCCGCTCCCCCTTCCAGAGGCAGAAGTAGTTGCCCCGGCCCTTGAGGAGGGTGATGGGGAGATCAAGCCTTAAGGTTTGGAGGAGGAACGGGACGTCCTTGTGGAGGAGCTGCTCCTGCAGGAGGATCGTGTGGGTCGAGATCACGACCAGCTCGCCGGTCCGGGCCGCCCACAGGAGGGCTGGGACCAGGTAGGCGAAGGACTTCCCGATCCCCACCCCGCCTTCTAAACAGGCGATCCCGCCATCCACGAAAGCTGTCGCCACCGCCTCCGCGAGCTGGAGCTGGCCCTCCCGGACCTCATAACCGGGGAGGCGACGGGCGAGAGGACCCTTCGGACCGAGGAGGAAGCGGACCTCCGCGGGGTCGAGCAGTCGGGCCTCCGATGCCGGGGTGGCCCCTATTGCTTTGGCCTTCCCTTTTTTCATGCCCCTTCTCACCCGTGGCATCCCCCACCGTGCCGGTGAGGGGGTCGGCCCGGTCCCGCTTCACTTCACCGGCACCGTCACGGTGGCCGAGCCACCAGGCCCTGAGAGGGTGCCAGAGACCGCGCCGCCCTGAGGCCCTATGGTCACCGAGCCATAGGGTCGGAGCTGACCGGTGCAGGCGGCCAGGATCATAAGCCCCAGCACGATGATGATAACCTTCATCGGCCTCCCTCCCCTGTTAGCAGATCTAAACCCACCCCAACCCCTAGGAGAAACGGCCCAGGGTTTGATGAACGGCGGCAATGATCCCCGGGGTGTCGGGGATGACGACCCGGCGGAGGGTGTCGCTGGAGGGGATTGGGACATGGGGGGTGCCGACGCGGATAATGGGGGCCCTCAGGGCGTCGAACACCTCCTCGGCTACCGTGGCGGCGATCTCGGCCCCGATGCCGCCGACCTTCCAGGCCTCATGGACGATGACCAGACGACCGGTCCGCCGGACCGACTCACCCAGGGTTTCCACATCCAGGGGCGCCAGGGTTCGAAGGTCCACGACCTCGGCCTCGATCCCCTCCCTGGCGAGGGTGTCGGCGGCGACGAGGGCCTTTAACACCATCCAACCGGTGGCGGCAATGGTCACGTCACGGCCGGGGCGCTTGATATCCGCCCGGCCGATCGGGACCAGGTGGTCGCCATCCGGTACCTCACCCCGGATGCCCCGGTAGAGGAACATGTGCTCGAAGAAGAGGACCGGGTTCTCATCCCGGATGGCTGCCTTGATCAAGCCTTTGGCATCGGCCGGCCAGTAAGGCATCACGACCTTCAAGCCCGGGACATGGGGGAACCAGGCCTCGTAGCACTGGGGGTGGCCCCGGTACGGCCCAACCCCGACCCTGGTCCGGATGACCAGGGGGACGTTGGCCGCCCCGGCCGTCCCGTAGTGGATGCCGGCGGCGTGGCAGACGAGCTGGCTCATCACCGTGGGCAGAAACTCGCCGAAGGAGATCTCCACCACGGGCCGAAGCCCCATGAGGGCTGCGCCGATGCCGCAACCGACCATGGCCGACTCGGTGATGGGGGCATCGTAGATCCGGGAGGGTCCGAACTCTTCCCACAGCCCTTTGGTGCCCTGCATCGCCCCGCCGAACGGCCCGATATCCTGACCGATCAAGAAGACATCCGGGTCCCGCCGCATCTCCTCGGCGATCCCCTCGATGATGGCGTCAATATAGGTCAGGCGTCTCATGCGTACACCTCGTCAAGCCCCGCATCCACCGCGCCCAGGTCCGGGGCGGCCTTGGCCTTGGCAAGCGCGTCGGCGACCTCCGCCTGGGCAGCGGCCCAGAGGGCCTGATCCTCCTCAGGGGTCAGGATCCCAGAGGCTAACAGGGCCTGCTGGCAGCGGACGATGGGGTCCTGGGTCCTCCAGGCCTCGACCTCTTCCGGCGGTCGGTAGGTGGCCGGATCACCGGCCCAGTGGCCTTTCAGCCGGTACGTCCTCGCCTCGATCAACGTCGGGCCAAGGCCCTGGCGGGCGCGGGCGACCGCTTCCTGCACGGTTTCAAAGACGGCTGCCACGTCATTCCCGTCCACGGCAACCCCCGGGATGCCGTAGCCGGCGGCGCGATCGGTGATCGCCTTACACGGCATAAACTGGGAGATGTGCAGCGAGATCGCGTACTGGTTGTTCTGGACGACATACACGATCGGGAGCTTCCAGAGCCCGGCCAGCGTCAGGGCCTCATGAAAGTCACCCCGGTTCGTGGTACCCTCGCCGATGGTGTGAACGGTCACCCGATCCGACTTCCTGTACCGGCAGGCGAGGGCCGCACCGGCGGCGATGGAGATCAGAGGGCCGAGGTCACCGGAGACCCAGGGGAGGATATTTAAATCAGGAGGACCACAGTGGGCAGGGGCCCGGCCCCGGGTGAAACTGGTAGCTTTGCCGAGGGGGGAGGCCAGGAGGCGGTCCAGGGCGGCCCCCCGCATGTAGAAGGCGATGAAAGGGCCCCTGTAATGGGGGGCGATTACATCGTCCGGCCGAAGGCCGTAGAAGGAGCCGACGATGACCGCCTCCTCCCCCTCCGAGGGGAACCAGTGGGCGGACAGCTCGCAGCAGGTCCGATCCACGAGCCGGCTCAAGATCATCAGGCGGTAGAGTTCACGATGGATCTCAGGGGTGATCATCTTGACCGTTTTACTTCCCAAGCTGACCGCTTGTCAACCTTTCCCTCCGCAGGCCAGATCCCTAAACGCTCCGCTTCCATCCGGATTAACGGGATCCCCAGGATTTCCCGTAAGAGCACATCCGAGATCCGGTCCCAGACGTCCGGTGGCAACTCCGGCTGGACCGTCGGATCCCCATCGTCCGGATCCTTGAACAGAAACAGTAGCTCGGTCAGGCCAAACGCTTCATACGCCGGGCCAGGGGCCCAGCCGTCTCCATCCCGGTCCACGTAGGGATCCCGCGTCAGAACGTCGGAGAGGACGTACAGAGGGGCTTCCACCCCCAGGATCGCATTCAGGTACTCCAGCACGATGTTGGCGATCAGCGCCTGGCCCGTATACCCAGGGTGAACCCCATCCAGGGTAAAGCTGCTCCCCCGCACCCATTTGCGGCTGAAGACCCGGTCGCCGATGCTGATCACCGTTTTGCCGGTCAGGGCATCGTTCAGGTACTGGCCGATATCAATGAGATGGACGTGAGGGCCACGGGCTGCGGCCAGAGCCTTGATGGCGGCGTTGAAGCCGTCAATCCGGGACATGATGTATTGTTGCTCTTCTTCTGAAAGGACCAGCTCGTCCCGCTGCTCCCCACCGATCTCCAGGATCCGGTTGACATACTCCACCGGGTAGCCGCTGTGGAGCAGGGCGTACATGAAGCCGAACGTGAGCAGGGAAACCCGGTCCCCCTTGAGAGGGTCGGTGATCGGCTCCCCCGGTGGCGCCACCCGCCGGAAGGTCGGGGGCACCGTATAGGCGGGGTTCAACTTCCGAAGATAGTATTCAAGGTCTTCAGAGTCAAAGAGGTAGCCGACCGCACTGTAATAGGGCAGGGTCAGGAGGAACAGCTCCACCTGCCCTGTGGAAAAGGCACCCTCCGCTTCCAGTCGGGTCAAGAGGTGCTCGTACTGGTCTCCAAAGTCCTGCAGCCCGGTCAGGTTGCGCTCGATGCTGGTCATGGTATAAGGGGCAAAGGACAACGCGCCCTGCCTCTCACCGAACCGTAGCAGGAGCTTAAGGGCCGGTGTGATCTCCGGCTCGATCTGCTCCAGGGGGATGGGCAGGAACGTCGGGTTCTTGCCGCCAGTACCCAGAGCGGCGGTACTTGAATCGTTGTTCCCCACCCAGAAGATGATCAGCCCTTTGCTCTGATCCGCCACAAGCTGGTGGAGGAGGTAGAGGGCCGAATCCATCTGGGAAACCGGGCGGCGGGTCAGCAGGTTGAGCGGATAGAGGACCTTGTCATACTTATCCTCCAGGCGCCATGGCAACCGCCGGTCACAGAGGTACTCCGGGGTGATGAAGGATTCCTCGGTACCGGCCCGTTTGTAGTACTCGATGCCTTCCAGGGAGAACGTGTCGGCCCCGTCCACTCCCAGGTTGGTCGGCACCAGGAAAGGCGTGAGGCGACGCTCTTCCTCATCGAAGAGGGGCTGGGAGAAGATCAATGGGGTCCTTTGGCCAAGGGACTCGGCTATCTTCTGGAGGTAGGCGTTCAAGGTGTTGATGGCATTGTTTGTGGCATCCATGGTCCCGTGCGTCAAGCTATCCCCCACGCCGATCAACACGGTCCGTGGACCGGTCGCCGCCTGAACAGAACCGCTCCCGATGAACCCCAGGAAGGAGAGGCCGAGGGCAAAGCCCCAGGGAAAACGGCAGAACCACTCCATGACTGCTCTCCATTTTCTTCGCAAACTGTAAAGGCAGTCTACCACAGGAGTCACCGCGAGGCAACCTCCCACGGAATGGGGCTCCTTGTCTCCTCCCGTCCCCTGAGAGGCCGGCAATTTTTTTCTTGACAGTAAAGTCCAGGATAGAATAAAAGATATAAAAATATTAAAAGCAAAAATTTGAAATTAGGGGGGAGTGACCGATGCTGTTCACACGTCCCTGTCAATATGCGATCCGGGCCCTGGCCCACCTAGCCTCTCACCAAGGAGGCCAGCTCTGCCGGGCCCAGGAGATCGCTAGGACCGAGGAGATCCCCGGCCCCTTCCTGGCCGCGGTGCTCCAGGATCTGGTACGGGGTGGCTTGGTGAAATCGTACAAGGGTCCCGGGGGAGGGTTCTGCCTCGCTCGCCCGGCGGCGCAAATTACGTTGTCCCAGATCATGGAGGCGGTGGGGAGCTTAAGCGGCCTGTCCCAGTGTGCTATCGGTCTCGAGACATGCTCAGGCGACATGCTCTGCCACCTGCATGACCAGTGGCAGGAGGTCCGTCAGAGGCTCATCGAGTACCTGGAGGCCGTCACCGTCGCTGACATGGCGGCCGCCATCGCCCGAAAGAAGGCCCTCGCCACCAACCCATAAGGAGGGGAAGACCCATGTTACGCTGGCTGCCAGAGAACGTCTCGACCTATGGGGGGGACATTGATTCCATCTTGTCCCTTATCTATTACATCGTTGCGGGGTGGTTTGTTCTGACCTCCGCGACGATTCTTTTCTTCCTGATCCGGTATCGCCGCCGGGAAGGGCACCGGGCGATCTACGTCCACGGCAACAGCTTGGCGCAAAGCGCCTGGATCCTCATCCCGGGTCTGATCGTCCTGGTGCTTGACCTGTGGATTGATTTTCACGGCGGAGACGTCTGGGCGAGGGTCAAGGGCCATGTGCCACCGAGCGATCTCCGGGTTCAGGTCACCGGCAAGCAGTTCAACTGGGAGATCCTGTATCCTGGCCCCGATGGGCAGTTCGGCACGGCGGATGATCTCCAGATGGACAACGAGCTGCACGTTCCCGTCAACAGGGTGGTCCGGGTTACCTTGAAGTCAAAGGATGTGATCCATAGCTTCTTCCTGCCGAACCTCCGCCTGAAGCAGGACGCCGTGCCGGGGCGAACCATCGAGGCCTGGTTCGAGGCCACCAAACCCGGAAAGTACGAGCTTCCGTGCGCCGAGCTGTGCGGCTTCGGCCACTCGGGGATGAAAGGCCTCCTGATCGTGCATCCGGCCGACGAGTATGAGAGATGGGTGAAGGAGCAGTGGCCATCCTCCTAGATTCTAGGGTCTGGGGTCTAGGGTTTGGAATGAGGAGGGAATCAATGAGCGCAAGAGTTGGGGCCGAAGAGCGGGGAAGCTTCTGGCGCACCTACGTCTTCTCCACCGATCACAAGACCATCGGTAAGCAGTACCTGGCCCTGGGCCTGTTCTGGGCCATCGTGGGAGGGTTCCTGGCGTACCTGATGCGCTGGCAACTGGCTTTTCCTGATACGGAAGTCCCCGGGTGGGGGTTCATCGGGCCGGAGTTCTACAACATGCTGGTCACCATGCACGGGACGATCATGGTCTTCTTCGTCGCCATGCCGATCCTCCTCGGGGCCTTCGGAAACTTCCTGATCCCCCTGATGATCGGGGCGCGGGACATGGCCTTTCCCCGGCTCAACATGCTCTCCGTCTGGACCTTTGCCCTGGCATCGCTCGTCCTTTTGATCTCGTTCTTCGTCCCCGGCGGGGCTGCCTCGGCCGGCTGGACGGGGTACCCCCCCCTCTCCGCCAAGCCGATCTACACGGGTGTCGAGTGGGGGCTGAACCTCTGGATCCTGGCCCTGGCCATCGAGTTTGCCTCCTTCCTGATGGGTGGGATCAATTTCCTAACCACCGTGGTGAACCTCAGGGCCCCGGGACTTTCGATGTTCCGCCTGCCCCTCATCGTCTGGATGCAGATCACCGCGGCCGTCCTCTTCATGCTCTCCGTCGGGCCCCTCATCGCTGGGGCGGTGATGCTCCTTCTGGATCGGGTGGTGGGGACCAGCTTCTACCTCCCGGAAGGAGGAGGCGACCCCCTCCTCTGGCAGCACCTCTTCTGGTTCTTCGGCCACCCGGAGGTGTACGTCATCCTCCTGCCCGGCCTTGGGATCCTTCTCGAGATCTTTCCCGTCTTTAGCCGGAAGCCGATCTTCGGATACCGTCCGATCATCTACTCAACAATCGCGGCGGGGATCTTGAGCTTCATCGTCTGGGCGCATCATCAGTTTATCAGCGGGATGGACCCCAGGCTCGCCATGCCCTTCTCGATCACCACGATCTTGATCTCCGTCCCCTTCGCCTTGATCGTCTTTGCCATGATCGCCACCCTGTGGGGGGGGTCCATCAGCTTTGAAACGCCTATGCTCTTTGCCTTAGGAACCCTGGCCGTGTTCCTGATCGGAGGCTTGACCGGCATCTTCAACGGCTCGGCGCCGGCGGACATCTACCTCCATGACACCTACTTTGTGGTCGGCCACTTTCACTACACCCTCTTCAGCGCCCTCTTTTTCGCCGGGTTCGCCGGCCTCTACTTCTGGTTCCCGAAGATGTTTGGCAGGATGATGAACGAGACGCTGGGGAAGATCCACTTCTGGATGACCTTCCTCTTCTTCAACGCCGTCTTCTTCCCGATGTTTTTCCTGGGCGCCGGGGGGATGATGCGACGGATCGCGAACCCTTTGCAGTACGACTTCCTCCAGCCCCTCCAGCCGCTGAATGTGTTTGTCACCATCAGCGCCCTTTTCCTCTTCATCGGCCAGATCCCCTTCGTGGTCAACTTCTTCTGGAGCCTCTTTAAGGGAAGGAAAGCAGAGCAGAACCCCTGGAAAGCGAACACCTTAGAGTGGAGCGCCCCCTCCCCACCACCCCACGGGAACTTCGAGACCGTTCCAGTCGTCTACCGCGGCCCTTACGAGTACAGCCTGCCGGGGATCACCGAGGACTGGCTCCCGCAGGATCGCCCGGCTGTGCCGACGACGGCCGCCTAGAGAAGGAGGACGGAGATGAACCAGGTCCAGGTCATGGAAAAAACTCGCCCGGAAACCCTCGAGGTGGCCGGCATCCCCACCGGGAAGGTTGGGGTCTGGTGGTTTCTCGCCTCGGAGATCGTTGTGTTTGGGGGGCTGATCGGCACCTACCTCATGTTTCGCCTGGGAAGCACCGGCTGGTCGGCGATGGCGGCGCATCTCAGCGTCCCTACTGGGACGTGGAACACCTTTGTCCTGCTCACCAGCAGTCTCACCATGGTGCTCGCCTTTGCAGCTGCGGAGGAGGGGGATGAGAAGGGAATCCGCACCTGGCTACTTTTGACCGTTCTCCTGGGGCTCATGTTCCTGGTCACGAAAGGGTTTGAATGGAGGCACGAGATCAAGGCTGGGTTCCCTCCAACGGCGGGTGGCTTTTGGTCTTTCTACTATACGATGACTGGCCTCCATGCCCTTCATGTCCTGGGCGGGGTCGTTGTCAATTTCATCCTCTTTCTCACAGCGCAGATGGGCCTTCTCAAAGGGAAGGAACATCGGGTCGAGCTGGCCGGGTTGTACTGGCACTTCGTTGATATTGTCTGGATCTTTCTCTTCCCGCTCCTTTATCTGTCCTGGTAAAGGGCGGTCAGCTTTCAGCTTGGGGCTGACCCCTGACGGCTGAAAGCTGAGGGCAGGGGACTGATGGCTGATGGCTTACCGGAGCGAAGCGGAGGGTAATGATGGCTCATGAACGGGTTCATCCCAACTACGTGGCTGTGTGGTTTTGGCTGGTCGGGCTCCTGGCGGCGTCGGTGGGGGTTACGTACCTTCCCATCCCGACCGGGATCACCCTGTTTCTGATCTTTGCGATGGCTGGGGTCAAGGCCGTGATGGTGGCCTTGAACTACATGCACCTCAGATATGAGCAACTGCTCATCTATGCGATGGCGATTGTCCCTCTGGTGATCTTCTTCATCCTGTGGGTGGTGCTTTACCCCGACATCGCCCTCCATTAGGAGAAAGAAAGGTGAAAATCGGGTTCTTCCTGACAGGGGCCCTTCAGGCCACCTACGAGGATCTCCTCCATCAGGTCCGCCTCGGGGAAGAGGCAGGGTTCGATGCCGTCTGGCTCCGGGACCGCCACTTCCACCAGGACTTCGCCCGCCATCCCTTCCCCTCCCCCTTTGTCGTCGCCTCGTTCCTGGCCGCCTCCTCCAAGCGGCTCCGGCTTGGCATCGGCTGCAAGGTTCTGCCCTTAGATCATCCCCTCCACGTGGCCGAAGATGCAGCAACGGTAGATGTCTTAAGCGGGGGGCGGCTGGAGCTCGGGGTGGCCCGGGGTGGGGAGCATGCCCTCTGCCGGGCCGGGTTCGGCATCCCGGACCACGAGACCAGGGGGCGGTTCGAGGAGAGCCTTGAAATCCTCCTCCAGGCCTGGACCCAACCGACCGTCGTCTTTCAAGGGAAATACTACCAGGTCCCGGAAGTCCCGGTCTTCCCGAAGCCAGTCCAGTCTCCCCATCCACCCCTCTTCGTCGGAGGCCGGAGCCCCCAGACCATTGCCCTCGCCGCCGTCAAGGGCTTCTCCCTCATCATCCCGGCGGCCCAACGGGTGTCGGACATCGAGCGGACGCTGGAACTCTATTTCCGCTTGCGAGAAGAAGCAGGTCTCCCGGCTGATACCCTCATTCCCATCAACCGCTTCCTCTACGTGGCCGAATCCAACGAGCAAGCCCGGGCCGAGCTGGAGCAACCTTTCATGGCCTTCATGTTCAAGGACACGGACATCCGGGAGTACCTCTTCCTGCCGGATCGGGCCATCACCTACGAGAAGCTCCTGGAGGAGGTGGCGATCGTCGGCGATCCTGACACCTGCCTGCGGAAGATCCAGGTCCTGAACCAGCGGCTCGGCCTCCGGTATCTCATCTGCACCTTCAACTACCACACCCTCCCCCACGCGAAATCCCTCCACTCGATGGCGCTTTTTGCCCAGCACATCCTCCCCCACCTGTGCGCTCTTTGACTTTCAAGCCAGATCTGGTATGATTAACCTCCCTGAAGGAGAGGCGGCGATGACCGACGAGGAGCTATTCACGAAGAACCTCAAGCTCTCCACGGAGTTCGACCTTTACCTCCTGGAGCACCCTGAGGTGGCCGTCGCCTAACGTCCCTGAGGCCCTCCGAAAAAAGTCTTACGGGTCACCAAGAGGTGGTATTAGGCAATGGTCCGCATTTTGCAAGGGCCGCGGTGGATTCAGGGGGTTCTCTCGGTTTTCTGGGTTCTTTGGAACAGAGTCAACCGTGGGACCCCAGGCCCTATAGGGGAGGGGTGAAGACTGGCATGGGCATCGTCAGAAAATCCTTTAAAGTCAGCCATTTACGGGGGGGGTAGCTTCCCCATTCTCCCATCTCCAACGGCTCCGGTGGCTGACGGTCTGGACCCCAACGATCATTGGGGCCTTTTTATTCTTCCTCGCCCTTTCTCTCCACCCTCCCAATCTCCCCGACTGGCTCATCCCCCTTCCGGTCTTTGCCTTCAGCCGGGTCTCCCTGGTTCCCCGGCGGTCCCTTCGCCTCTCGATGGGGCTCGTCTTCGGGAGCCTGATGGTGGTCGGGGGGCTGTCGGTGGGGATGAGCCTCTGGGCCATCCGGGTGCAACGGCACGACGCGCTGGTCATGAACCTGGCCGGGAGGCAGCGGATGCTCAGCCAGAGGCTGGCCAAAGAGGCCTGGCGGGGGCTGGTCAAAGGGCAGGACCCCCGCTCCCTGGAGGAGATGCGTACCACCGCTCACCAGTTCGAGGCGGGGATGCAAGCCCTGAGGGACGGCGGCCAGATCGCCTATGGGGGCACGACCGTCTCTGTGCCCCCGGCCACCGACCCGGCTTTCCGGGTGGCCCTGGAAGGGGTGCAGGCCACCTGGGAGTCGTTGCACCGGGCTGCCCACGCCGTGCTGGAGGAAGAACCAGGAAACCCGGCCTTCACCCAGGGGGTGGCCGATCTGGAGCGCCTCTCCGGTGTGATCCTGGGGCAAATAGACGAGGCGGTGCGCCTCTACCAGGCGGCGGCCGAGGCCAGGGTGGTGCGCCTAGCATGGCTCCAACTGGCCTTCCTGCTGGCCGGGGGAGGGGTGCTGGCGCTGGGTTTTGGACTCATCCTGATCCAGGTCCTCCGGCCGGTCAGCGCCCTGGAGACGGCCATTCAGCGGATGGAGGGGGGGGACCTGAATTATCCCGTCCGGGTGCAGGTGCAGAACGAGCTGGGGCGGCTGGCCCAGGCCTTTGAGGACATGCGGGGGCGAATCAAGGCTTCGATCCAGAAATCGATCGGCCTGCTCCACGCGACGAAGCTCCTGACAAGCGAGCGGTCCCTGGACGAGCTGCTTCAGCAGGCGGTGGAGGGGGCCGCCCGGACGGTGGGGGCAAGGTATGGCGCCATTGGCCTCTTGGACGAGGAAGGGTGGCTGAAGACCTTCATCCACACCGGGTTGAGCCCTGAAGAGGCGACCCGGATTGGGGATCCTCCCAAAGGACGAGGCATCCTGGGGGCGTTGTTACGGGAAGGACTGCCGTTACGTCTCGATGACCTGACGAAAGACCCAAGGGCCCACGGCTTCCCGCCCCACCACCCACCGATGAAGTCGTTCCTGGGAGTCCCGATCACGGTCAGGGGAAAGGTCCTGGGCCGCCTCTATCTCACGGAAAAGGAAGGGGGACCCTTCACCGCCGAGGACGAGGCCCTCCTCACCAGCTTCGGCGAGATCATCGCCGGGTTGGTCGAGAAGGCGCAGCTCTACGAGGCGCTGCGGCTTTCAGCCCTCCAGTTGGAGGCCAAGGTCGAGGACCGGACCCGGGAACTTCAGGTAGTGAATGCCCAGCTTGAGGAGGCACTCCGCCGGGTCGAGGAGGCTTCCCGCCACAAGTCGGAGTTCCTGGCCAACATGTCCCATGAACTCAGGACACCGTTGAACTCGATCATCGGCTTCTCCCAGCTCCTCCAGGAGCAGACCTTCGGCCCGTTAACTGAAAGCAGGCCAGGTACGTGCAGAACATCCTGATGAGCGGCCACCACCTCCTGGCCCTGATCAATGACCTCCTGGATCTTTCCAAGGTGGAGGCGGGGAAGCTGGAGCTACGCCCGGAGCCCTTCGACCTCCGGACGGCCGTCGCCACCACCCTGGAGGAGCTCCGGCCCCAGGCCGAGGCCAAAGGCCTGACGCTGGAGCTGCACGGGGCCGAGGCCCTTCCCCCCGTGACCGCCGATCCGGTCCGGTTCAAGCAGATCCTCTTCAACCTCCTCTCGAACGCCGTCAAGTTCACCCCCGAAGGGGGCCGCATTACCATCACCGCTCGGGTTCAGGGGTTAGGGGTTAGGAGTCAGGGGGCGATCCCCAGCCCCCACCCCCCAGGTCCCCTCCCCTGCTTGGAGGTCAGCGTAACGGATACGGGGATCGGGATCAAGGCGGAGGATCTCGCCAGGCTCTTCCAGCCCTTCACCCAACTGGAACCCGTCTACGCAAAGCGGTTCCAGGGGACCGGCCTGGGCCTCGCCCTGACGAAGCAGCTCGTCGAGCTTCACGGCGGCGAGATCTGGGCCGAGTCCGAGGGCGAAGGCCGGGGGAGCACCTTCACGGTCCGGCTCCCCTTGACGCCGCCGGGGGGCGCCTGTCTGCCAAACAGGCAGGAAGGCGGGAGACCAACCCATGGAGACGATCCTGCTCGTCGAGGATGATCCGTTGAGCCGGGAGCTGATAGCCGACCTCCTGACGGCGGAGGGATACCGGGTCCTCCAGGCCCCCAGCGGGCTGGGCCTCCTCGAGTGGGTGAAGCAGGAGCGGCCGGCGCTGATCCTGCTGGACCTCCAGCTCCCCGGTGTGGACGGCTTTACCCTGGCCCGCCAGCTCAAGGCCGATCCGGCGACCCGGGGCATTCCCATTCTTGCCGTCACCGCCTATGCCCTGCCGGAGGATCAGGCCCGGGCCCTGGAGGCCGGCTGCGACGGCTACTTCCCCAAGCCCCTGGACACCAGGGGGCTCCTCCAGACCGTGGCCCACCTGCTGGACCGGTAACCGACGGTTGAGAACCTTCCTTAAAACTTCTGCAGCTCTCAGCAAGCCAGAGGTATCCCCCGGGCAGAGGAGGGGTTTCAGCGGCTCCTCCAGGCCTGTGAACGGATGCGGGAGGTCCTCTTCGAGATGAGGGAGCAGGATCCTGTTCAAGGAGGTGTGGAAGAGGGCCTTGACATCATCTGAAAGAGGCATATAATAGAGGCATCGAAAGGAGGTGTCTCTGATGCGCACCACATTGGACCTGGACGAGAAGCTTCTGAAAGAGGCCATGAAATATTCTGGGAAGAAGACCAAGGCCGCTGCTGTGAACGAAGCACTCGCTGCCTATGTCCGGGCGAGGAAGCTAGAAGGGCTCCTCGCTTTAGAGGGCAAGATCCAGATCGAGGATAACTGGAAGGAGCTGGAGCGGCTTGAGTTAGAGGAGCAGGAACGTGTCTTCCGGCGTCGTCGTTGATACCACTATCTGGATCGATTTCTTCCGAGGCCGCAACGAGCTGGTCAGGGCCGAGCTAAGACGCCTCATTAAAGCGAGCCAAGCTGTCTTGGTCGGCGTGGTGATGGCCGAGGTCCTCCAAGGGATCAAGTCTCTTGAAGAGCAACAGATGGTGGACGAGCACTTTGGCGCCCTCCCTTATCTGGAAGTGACCCAAGCCACCTGGCGAAAGGCGGCGGAAACAGCGAGAACGCTCCGAAGCCGAGGCGTGACGATCCCGCTGTCAGATCTTCTCATTGCCACCCTCGCCATGGAGCATGATCTCTCTGTTTACTCCACGGATCCCCACTTTCAACGAATCCCCCAACTGGGACTCCACACGACTTCCGGGAAACGCTCATAGGCAAGTTCGCGACCGATCTGTCTGGGAAACCCTGATCTTTCCTCCCTTCTTTTTCCCTTGACAACGCCCTGCCAATGGTCTATTAGTTAAGAAGATTCTTAACTATTGTTGTCATTAACAGTCGGGGGCCGGAGATGCCGAAGCAACTGACGATTGTTCTCACCACATCGCCCTATGGCTTTGAGAACACCGCCACGGCCTTACGGCTGGCCGAAGCGGCCCTGGCAAAAGGTCACCAGGTGCTCCTCCATGCCACCGGGGACGGGGTGTACAACTTTCTCACCCATCAGAGGGCCAAGGGTGTCCCCCAGGCGGAAGAGGGGTTTCAGCGGCTCCTCGACCAGGGGTTGAAGGTGGAGCTGTGAGGGACCTGCCTCATCTTCCGCGGTGCGGAGGAGCAGTGGTTGATGCCCGGGGCCAGCCGGGGTTCCCTGGCAAGGCTCTGTGAGGCGATTCAGGCAAGCGACGTTGTGCTCACGCTGGGGTTCTAAGAGGGGGACGGCGATGGCCCGATCGGTGTGCATCCTCTTAAGAAGGGCGCCCTACGGCACGATGAACGCCGCCGAGGCCCTGCGCCATTTGAACGGCGTGGTCGCCAACGGCCTGGAGGCCGTGGCCGTCCTGGTGGGGGATGGGGTGTATCTGGCCAGGGATGGCCAGCGGGCCGAAGAGGCTGGATGGACGTCCCTCTCCCAGGCCCTCAACCAGGCCCTGACCTTCAGGGCACCCCGCGCTGAAGACCCTGAGACCCGGGCCAAGGTCTACGCCCACCGGCCCTCTTTGGAGCGCCGGGGCCTTCAGGAAACCGCCCTGGTTCCGGGAGTCGAGCTGATCTCTGACCAGGAGCTGGCCCGAATCGTGGGGGAGGCTGAGGTGGTTTTGATCTTCTGAAGGGATGAGATGAACACGATCCTCATGCTGATCTCCAGCGCCCCAGGGAGCGGCCACGCCGCCTCTGCCCTCCAGCTCGCCCGGTTGCTGAAACAGGAGGGCTACGGGGTCACGGTCTTCCTCCTCCAGGACGCGGTCCTTTGTGCACTCTCGGCCCAGGACACCCAGACCGGGAACCTTGTGGCAAAAGCCATAGACGAAGGCCTCCGGTTCTTCTGCTTAGACGAGGACCTCACCATGAGGGGGTACAGCGCGGAAGAGCTGTTGCCTCAAATCTCGCTGGCCGACTACTCCGCTTTGGTGGACCTGATGATGGACGGGCACGATCGGGTCATCGGGGTTTTCTAAAAGGGGAGGGGGCGATGAAGAAAGGGGGTACTGAGGTCTCCAGGCTCACCGAGTTTGCCGTCAGCTATCCAAAGGCGGTGCTCCTCCTCACCTTCCTGATCACCATCGGGTTCGCCATCCAGTTCCCCAAGGTCAGGATCGATACGGACCCCAAGAACATGCTCCCGGCCACGTCGGACGTGAGGGTCTACAACGATCAGGTGGAGGGGTGGTTCGGGCTTCACAAGGACATGATCGTCCTAGGGATCGTCAACGAGAAGGGGATCCTGAACCGGACCACCCTGGAACGGATCGCCCGGATCACCGAGGAGATCCTGAAGCTCAAGGGGGTGGTGCTTCGGGATGTGGCGAGCTTGACCACGGTGGATAACGTCATCGTGGAGGGAGGCACCCTCGCCGTCCGCCCCCTGATGATCCAGGTGCCCAAGACCCCGGGGGAGCTGGAGGCCCTGAGAAGATCCCTCTTCGAAAACCCCCTCTTCCTCGACCGCTTCATCTCAAGGGATGGCACCGCCACGGCCATCTACATCCCCCTGGAAGAAGGGGCCAACGGGAAGGAGATCGCCGACCGGATCCGGGAGATCCTGAAGCGGGAGAAGGGGGAAGAGAAATTTTACGTGGCCGGGGACCCGGTGGCCAGGGACACCTTCGGGGCCGAGATGTTCATCCAGATGGGCCTCTTCGCCCCCATCGCCGGGATGATCATGTTCATCACCCTCTTCCTCATGTTCAGGAACCTCGCCCTGGCCCTCACCATGATGGTCGTGGCCATGGTGAGCATCATCTGGAGCATGGGGGCCCTGATCGGCCTGGGGTATCCCGTCCACATCATGAGCTCCATGATCCCCGTCTTCTTGATGGCCATCGCCACCGACAGCATCCACCTCTTCAACGAGTTCTACTTTCGCTTTCGAGAAGTTGGGGAGAAGAGGGCCGCCATCCTGGATACCATCAGGGTCGTCGGCCCTCCTGTCCGCTACACCGCCCTCGCCACCGCTATCGGCTTTGGCGTCCTGGCCCTGGGGGGGATCATCCCCGTCCGGGTCTTTGGCCTCTTCGTGGCCTTTGGCACCCTCGTCATTCGCCTGATGAGCTTTAGCGTCATCCCGGCGGTGATGGTGCTCCTGAAGGAAGAGCGGCTGGTGAAGATCGCCGGCCGGGAGGGCCTGGAGCGGGGGGCCTCCCGGTGGCTGGGGATGATCGGGAGGATCAGCCTTGAACGGAGCAGGACTGTGGTGGTGATCGGGCTTTTCCTCCTCGCCCTGGCCCTGATCGGGATCGCCAGGATCCGGATCAACAACAACATGGTGAGCTGGTTTAAGAAAGGGAGTGAGATCCGCCAGGCCGATGCTGTGATGAATCAGAAGCTCGGCGGGACCTCCCTCGCCTATCTCGTGGCCAGCTCCGGAGAAGAAGACACCATGAAGCGGCCCGAGGTGCTCCGAGCCCTCGAGGCCCTCCAGCGGGATCTGGAGAAGATCCCCTTCGTGGGGAAGACCACCTCGCTGGTGGACGTCGTCAAGCGGATCAACCGGGTCCTGCACGACGACGATCCCAGGTACGAGACGATCCCCGAGGCAAAGGAGATCATCGGCCAGTACCTCTTCCTCTTTGCCTCCTCGGCGAAGCCCCGCGACCTCGACACCCTGGTGGACTACCCCTTCCAGAAGGCCAACCTCTGGGTCCAGCTCAAGACCTGGGATGCGGTGGGCATGCGGGAGGTCTTGGACCGGGTAAGGGCTTATACCGCCGCCCATCCCCTGCCGGGGGTGACGTTCAAACCGGCGGGGATCGCCTACTTTAACCTGGTCTGGAACGACGAGGTCCTCCAGGACATGGTCAGGATGTTTATCATCGCCCTCCTCCTGGTCTTCCTCGTCCTGGTGGCCAGCTTCCGGTCCCTCCGGTGGGGCGCCATCAGCTTCATCCCTCTCCTCTTCACGATCCTCTTGATCTACGGCGTCGTCGGCTTCATCGGCAAGGACTTCGACATGCCCATCTCCGTCCTCTCCACCCTCTCCCTGGGGATGGCCGTTGACTTCGCCATCCACTTCATCCGGCGGTTTCTCCAGAGGCTGGCGGTCGCATCCGATGTCAAAGAGGCCCTCCTCTGGACGGCCGCCCGGCCAGGAAAGGGGATCATGCGGAACGCTGTCCTGTTCGCCATCGCCTTTTCCGTCATGGTCTTCGCCAGCCTGACCCCCTATCTCGTCGTGGGCCTGTTCATCATTTCGCTAATGCTCGTGAGCGCCCTCCTGACCCTCATCTACCTTACGGCGCTTATCAACCTCTTTCACCCCTTCCTCCTGAAGAAGGGGTAGGAGCGGAGGTGTCCCATGCGGAAGTTCGTGGCTCGCTTGACTGTCCTTCTCGTTCCGTTGGCCCTCGTCTTCCACTCCTCGCCTGCCGGGGCCCAAACGTTAAGCGGAGAGGAGATCGTGAAAAGAAGCTCCCTGGCCGCGTTCTACCCCGGCGACGACATGAAGGCCAGGGTCCTGATGCGCCTTATCACCAAGGATGGGGGTGAGAGGATCCGGGAGCTGACAATGCTCAGGAAGGACCTCCAGGACGGAGGGGAGCAGCGGTACTTCATCTACTTCCATCGGCCCGCCGACGTCCGGGAGATGACCTTCCTGATCTGGAAGTCCCCGAAGAAGGACGACGACCGCTGGCTGTTCATCCCGGCCCTGAAGCTCGTGAAACGGATCGCCGCCAACGACAAACGATCGAGCTTTGTGGGCTCCGACTTTAGCTACGAGGATGTCTCGGGGCGGGATGTGGAGGAGGACAGCCACAAGCTCCTCCGGGAGGAGAAGGTCGATGGCAAAGACGCCTTGGTCATCGAGAGCGTCCCGAAGGATCCTGCAAGCGCCGACTTCAGCAAGAAGCTTTCCTGGATCGACAAGGTCAGCTTCCTCCCCCTGAAAGAGGAGTACTACGACAGGCGGGGGGATCTTTCCAAGGTCTTCTCGGCCGACGAGGTCAAAGAGGTCCAGGGGTTCTGGACGATCATGAAGCGGACGATGAAGAACGTCCAGACGGGCCACCGCACCGAGGTGACCTTCCAGGAGGTGAAGTATAACCTCAAGCTCTCCGACGCCCTCTTTACGGAGCGCTACCTGAAGAACCCACCGCCGGAGGCGGTCCGATGAAGGTGAGAGCCTCGATCTGGATCATCTTCTACCTTACCCTTTTCCTCGCCTCCACCCCGGCCGCTTTTGCGCTGGAGGTCCCCCTCCATGGATTCCTGGAGGTGGCAGGGGGGGTGAGGCTTCAAGACGATCCGGCCCAGCCGGAGGATGCGACCCTGGGAGAAGGCCGGGTCCAACTGGAGGTTTCCCATCGGTGGGAAAAGGGCCCCAAAGTATTCCTGCGGACCGATTTCATCGGGGACGCTGTCCTGGAGACGACGAAGATTGAGGTCCGGGAAGCCTACCTCGACTCCCCTCCCATTCCCCGCTTGGATCTTCGGATCGGGCGGCAGGTCCTTACCTGGGGGACGGGCGATTTTCTCTTCATCAACGACCTGTTCCCCAAAGATTACCTCTCGTTCTTCGTCGGCCGCCAATCCCAGTACCTGAAGGTGGCCTCCGATGCCCTGAAGGCGAGCCTCTTCATCGAACCGTTTTCCCTGGACCTGGTGGCGATCCCCTTCTTCACCCCCGATCGCGTCCCCACCGGGGAGCGGCTCTCCTTCTTCGACGGGCTTAGAGGCCGTATCGTGGGGAAGGACGCGGACCTCACCCTCGAGGAGCCGAAGGAGACCTTCGGGAATACCGAGGTCGCCCTCAGGTTGCTGGGGCACCTCCAAAGTTACGAAGTGGCCCTCTATGGGTTCAAGGGCTTCTTCCATTCCCCGTTAGGGGTGAAGGATCCGGCGAAGCGGGTCCTCTTCTATCCGAAGCTGAACGTCTACGGGGCGAGCGCCCGAGGGCCTGTCCTCGGGGGGATCGCCAATGTGGAGCTGGGCTACTACGATTCCCGCGAGGATCACGACGGGACCGACCCTTTTGTCGAGAACCCCTCCATCAAGTACCTCGTGGGCTACGAGCGGCAGCCCTGGGCGGATTTCACGCTGGGGGTTCAATACTTCCTGGACCAGATGCTGAAATTCGACCGCTTTCAGGCCTCCCTCCCGCCAGGGGCCCCGACCCGGGACGAGCTCCGCCACCTCTTGACGGTGCGGCTGACCCAACTGTTGCGCTATCAGACGATCGAGCTTTCCCTCTTCGTCTTCTACAGTCCCTCGGACGGTGACTCCTACTTGAGACCGTCGGTCTCCTACAAGGTGACGGACCATCTCACGGTTGTCCTGGGGGCCAACCTCTTCAGTGGAGGGAAGAGCACCCCCTTCGGCCAACTGGAGGCGAATGACCATCTTTACCTCCGCCTGACCTATAGCTTTTAGGCGTCATCAGGTGTAACAGGGGGAGGCGATGGTTGACCGCTTCTAAAGGGGGTGAACCTGATCCAGTCGGCCTTCACCAGCGAGGAAGAGCCGGTGGACGGCTCGGTGTCTGGAACGGGGTTTGTCGCCATGGCCGCCGTGAAGGCTGGAGGAAGGTAAAACGCTCATTCGACCTTGACAAGGCGTACCATCCCTTTTACAGTGGTGGCGTACCATCCCTTTTACAGTGGTTAAGAAGATGCTTAACTTTTCGTCGAGCAGCATCGGGCACTGGAGCGAGGGGGGAGAGGGGGATTGCTGACAAGCG